>CAZPHV010000043.1:31510-46356 GCA_964586455.1 uncultured Aquimonas sp. | reverse complement strand
GTGATCCGAGCAAACTGCCGCTTAAGTTCCAAACAGAATGCAACGCTACACTAGTCTCCCCCACCATCGCCCCCGCCATCGCTGTCGGAACTTGAGCCGAACAGGCCCTCCCCACCGATCTCCGCGACCGCCTCGATCGTCGCGAACAAGGTGTCGAAATCGATGGTCATCAGCATCTCCATCTGCTCGAACAACTCCAGCCACGCAGGCTCTCGCTGTTCGAATGCCGAATCAAGCGCAAGCGCCGGCAGCGCAGGCGCCAGTTTCCGCAGACGTGGCAACGCCTCACGCGCCGCCGGCGAGAGCAGCAGAAATGGCCCAGCGGCACGCGCCAGCTGCAGGGCACGCAGCGGATCGTCCTTGATGAGGCGGGGCAAGATGTCGAGTGTGCTGAGCTGTCGAGAGAGACGCTTGCCCAGCCGAGTCCCGGTGACCGTACGCAGCTTATGCCGAACCGTGAACACCCAGAGAAAGCGCTCCAGCTTGATCTGCAGCAGGCCCTGCGCGACCAGCGCGGAGTCGACGTACGACTTGACGTACCGCTTGAACCGTCCGCCGAAGGCTTTCGACAGACTCTGCTGAGTTGCTACTCGCGACAAGCGTCCTTGAACAGCGGCTCCGCTCAACACGCGATACACGGCCACGAGATGCGCAGGGCTGCCAACAGCGGGAGCGTGTCGAACATGCAGGAAGCTGTCACCGCCCGGAGCCGTATCAATCGCGATGTAACCCGCAGCAGCGAGGCTCACCAGCGCCATGCGCATCGCATCGACCGCAGGCGCCGACTCGGGATCGACCAGCACCGCAAGGCAGACCGGGTCAGTAGTTGCAAGGCTGTTGTCAGGCATAGGCACGTCTTCGGAAGCCAGGGCGCTGGGCAGACCGGGCCCACGCGGAAGTGTGACGCACGATTCCAGAGAGCGCAT
Organism: uncultured Aquimonas sp.; assembly: GCA_964586455.1. Lineage (GTDB taxonomy): Bacteria > Pseudomonadota > Gammaproteobacteria > Xanthomonadales > Xanthomonadaceae > Aquimonas. Next base: position 45,430 of record CAZPHV010000043.1, on the reverse strand, counting down.
ACGCGTCCGAACGCGCGTGTTTCGAACCCCCGGCCAGCGCGGCAGGGCTGGCGTGACGTTTCAATTGAACCCGGCTATCGCGAACCGAGCGTGGAATCCAGCAGAAAAGTTCTGTAGACAGCCGCCCACGTCGGCCGCACCCCGCTGGCCGCCGACCTTACTCCGCGAACCGCACCTGCGCATCGACGATCGCTGCACGCGCCTGCTCGGCCAGAAACAACAGCTCGCTCAACGAATGACCGAGTAGGGCGCCGGTCGCACCGTTCATTCCGACCTTGCCGGTGAGAAGTGCCGCGTGCGCGTTGATTGCGATCAGCGTCACCCGCTGGACGTCATCGGCGAAAGCCTCCAGGCGCGAGGCCCGAAAGTCCTCGCGTCGATCGACGTGCTGCAAGTGGACGGCACCGTGCGCGGCCACCGCCTCGGCGATGGCGTCGTCAAGACAGCGGTTGAGAATTCGAAACTCATTCACCGTCATCTGCGCTTCGAGCGTAATCACCAATCCGGTGACCGCCTGACATATATCGCCGTATTCATGCACAACAAGGTCGGTGCTATAGCCGTGGCCGAGCAGGAAGACACCATGGCGAGCCGCTGCCTTGCCGAGTTCAATGCGCGCCGGCGACAGACAGGTCTCAGTAGTCGCGCCCACCTCGTTCTGCTCTTCGCTGCGCAGCACCTCGACAAGCTGATCCAGGAAGGCAGCCACCCCCTCTGCGCGCGCAGGCAACCAGGCTTGTTCGCGCCGCTGCGATGACCTCAGCCGACAGGCCTCGATCAACTCTGCGCGATACGCGAGGATGAATGCATGCAGGCTCATGACAAGGTGCCCTTGAGGCGGAAGTCAGAGCGCGAACGCATAGCCAGCTCCGCTCCGCTTGGCCTGATACATCGCCCTGTCAGCGCTGACCAACAGCGACTCCGCTGAGTCACCGTTTCGCGGAAACAGGGCGATGCCGATGCTGGCGCTGATGTCCGGCGCGAGACGCTCGCCATCCTCATCAAGCTCCGCCGGCGCGGAGAGCGCCTGCAGCAGCTTCTCGGCGACTTTCTCAACGTCGGTTTCATCCTTGACCTCGGTCTGCACGAATACGAACTCATCGCCACCGAAGCGGCTGAGCGTGTCGACGCTGCGGCTGTTGGTCAGTAGGCGCTGCCCTACGATCTGCAGCACCCGGTCGCCTATGGCATGCCCCAGCCGATCATTGATCGACTTGAAGCCGTCGAGGTCAATGAACATCACCGCGACCGACCATCCGTGGCGCTGGGCTTGCGCAAGTTCATGCTGCAACCGGTCCATCAACAGCGCACGATTGGCGAGGCCGGTCAGCCCATCGTGCAAGGCGAGGAAGCGGGCGGCCGCTTCTTGCTCCAGCGCAGCAGCGAACTGGTGATCCAGCATGCTGCGATCGCGGATCTGACCGCTCAAGGCACTCTGGACGACTTCTATTTTCTCGGTAACGACGGCCACCTTTTCCTCGACAGCCTCGTTCTTCAATAGGGCGGCTTGCACGCCCGCGGGGGCGTGTTCCGCGCCGCCGTCACTCTTGAGCTCTGCGTTCACCTCGGCCAGCCCGGCGCCGCACTCGCGCAACAGATCATGGGCATCACGGGCCTCTTTCAGAACCCTGGCGAGTGGTGCCTGCTTCGATGGCATCGTGTTGACCTTGAGCGCGTGCATGGAAGGGCCGGAGCTGAACGGATCGCGAAGTGAGGGGGCCGTCCAGGGCGACGCTGCGCCTCTGCGCGCCCAGGCAGCAAGAAGCGAATACAAGTGCCCCTCTGCACGGCGCTCAGCATAGTCAGTCTCAATGGTGCGCTCTGTACGCTCGGACACGTTGAGCCAAGGCGTTGCCGCCTTCTGTCGGCCCTTGGTGACCGCTGCGCGGGGAAGCGCCTGGCGCGAGGCGATCAACCGCGATCCAGCGCGGAGTTCGCAATCGCGTTGAGGCGGCCACACGCGAACTCGCGTGATGCAAGACCTGCAGCGTGACCGATGCAAGCCATGTTCAGCGGGCAGGCTTGCTGCTGTCCCTGCGGTCCGAATTGCGGGTTCGGGTTCAATCCGGCGCCAGCCACGCAGCAGGCGCCACTGGCGATGCGTCTCGGGGCTCCGCTGCAGGCTCGGCGTCCATTGGACTTGCTGGTAGATGCGCTGCGCTTATCTGCCCTACAAGCGCGGGAGACGCCTGAGCCCGATCGAGACCTTGAGCACCCTACGCGCGGAAGCAAGCATGTCTCGGTGCGTAGGACAGGCACGCGCAGCGCATCTACCAACTCTTGGACGTGCTGCAGCCGCAGACTCTGGACAGCTCTCGGCCTCAACGTCTGCGCAAGCCTGCGTCAAGTCGCGGCAGGACCGCTCGCGATCCACCACACCGCTACCCCGTGGAACAAACTCAGTATCGCGTCTGCAGCGCCAACGGTGCCTCTTCGCCCAAGGTGCCGGCGGAGAGAAACGCGATGTCGCCGCCGTTGGCCTGAACCAACTCGATCAGCTCATCGACCACGTCATCGGTCACGCCGTCGGCGCTGGCGTCCTCGCTCAACGTGACAGTGCGCGCATCGCCATCCATAACGCCCGGCTGGATGAAGCCGCGGCGCACGTACAAACGCTCGCAGTTGCCTTCACCGGCGCTGCGATAGATGTCCGAGAATTCGGTGAGCAGGCGATTGGCGCCGCTCGCCTGCCCTCGCTGATCCATCGCCGCGGCCTCGACGGCTTCGCGATGGAGGGCCACTACTTGCTGGGCATCGGCAACCAAGGCGTGGGCGTCGGTCTCGAGGTCGGCAGAATTGGTGACTTCGCCGACGATGTCGTCAGTACGATCAGACAGCTGCTTGAACAAGCCAACATTGCGCGCATCGCCCATCACGATCACCGGCAGACGGTCGCTGCCGCGCATGCCCTGGATCTCCTGCAGGCTTTTGTCGACCACGTTGAGGAACTCCTTCAGCAGATTGTCTTCGCTGGGCGCCTGCGAGCGATCGTGACCGCTGGTGCTGTAGAGCGAGGTGTTCTTGATCGGAAAGCTGTAGCCCTGCAGATCGGTGCCGCGGTCGAACTCGTGTACCAGACGGTCGTTGTAGGCCTGGAACAGGCGCCCGTATTCGCGCGAGATGACCACCACGAAATAGTTCACGGAATCGAACAGACCGCGAGTGATGTCACGAGTCGTGAAATTGTGGTCGATGATCGCGCGCTCGTTCACTGTGAACGGCAGTCGCACGATGTCTGCACGCCCGCCGCCCGCGAACAGCGCCAAGCCTTCCAGGTTCTGGCTGTGGTCGTGGGCTTCGACCTTGGCGTTGATCGCTTCCATGATCGGCCAGACCTCACGCTTGTCCATCTGCGACAACAGGCGCTCCTCGGCCTGCTTCACCAGATTCTTGAGCGTGATGGGGTCCTGCTTGTTGTCGGGAAAGCTGCGATGTGTCGGCATCAGGATGCTGATGGCGGGATCGTCCTGACGCGCCTTGAGGTCGGCCAAGAGAGTTTTGAGGGTTTGCATGGGCGGGCTCCAGATAGGAAAGAAGTCGACTGGGCTCAGGGCCTTCGCACGAGGCAAAACCAGAGCGCAGCAGTGACGGAATGGCTGAAATTCCCCGCGATACCAGCTACGTCGAGAATCCAAAGCCAAGGACCGCAGCGCGCAGATATCGCGTGTTGGCAGGCACCTGCGCACCTTGCACGCCTCGCAGTGCAAACATCACTCGCTGTTCACTCCATGAACTACCTACGAAGTGCGTGCTCTATTGATCCTGAGACGCAAAGCCTGAATCTGCGCCTCCTTCTGAAACGTCTGTTACCCAGGCTATAGTTTGAGACACGCCCTCAGGGTTCGATGGAAGCGGATACGCGCACCTGAGCGAGGCGCGTGGCGCCAGTACCGGTGAATTCCCGAACAGATGTCTCGCGTCCAGAGCCGCCGCGAAAGCGCGCGGCAGCGGTTGGCCATCGGTGGGAGCTTTGCCGCTTCGCGCCTGCCCAGCAAGGCGCTCGGCAATCCAATCATTGCCAAGCGCTCAGCCATCCAAGGAACGCGAAGCGCCCTTCAGACGCCGAAGAACCGGTGGCCTTCACCGGGCGTATCGGCGCCTGCCTGCGCGGCTGAACCACGCGTGATGCGATCGGCGCGAGCTCTCCGCGCGATCTCAAACTTCAAGCGAACTGCGACCGGCGCAGCTGACTTCCTGGTGGTGCGCTTCGAAGACTCATGGGCCCGTCGCTTTCGCCTTGCCAACGAACTGCTCGGACACCGGCGAAAAGTAGGCGCAGGCCAGGACGGCGCCCCACAGCAGGGCTGCGAGCTCCGTCAAGGCGCTGCTCCAGGCGGACGCGATCGATGGCCCAATCACTGGGTGCATCAGAAGACCGAGCAGGGTCAGGTAGAGCGAAAGGCCACGCGCCCAGCGCATTGTCAGGAACAGCCCGACGATCCCGGCCAACCAGGCAAGCAGAAGCGGAAGCGCCAGCACCAGAAGCACCGCATGCCCGACCAGGACGGGCTGCGGCAGATCGAGGTAGGCCTGCTCCAGTGCTTCCGGGATCGTCCCCGGAATGAAGTCGACGCTGACGCTGGCGAACAGTGCGACAAGGTGAACCAGCAGCAGCACGCGGAAGGTCTTGATCGACATCGGCAACTCTCAGATCAGGGAAAGGCACAGCGTGAAAGCCCACGCCGGACTATGTGGAGGAGCTCGAAAGCGAACGCTCGGGCGGATGAGCGTGCGGCTGGAGCCTGAAGAGCTCAAGACCTGTCTGGAGGCGACGCGGAATACGCTGAAGCCTGCGCGGGAGGGGCTGATCGGGGCGAGTGTCTCGGAGATTGGCCGGAGGGTTTCAAATGCAGGTCGCCAGGGGGAGTTCGTCGAGTGGACGGGGCGGCACTTCTACCGAGTGCCCTGATCCGCGGGCAAGCTGCGCGCCCAGTGCGTCTCGCTGATGATTGCGATGGGGAAACCTCGAGCTACCAATGCATGAGCCGCTTCAATCTTTCGGCCGAACGAGAGATTGGCCCAATCTGGCGAAGCTTTCTCACCGACAATCAGGAAGTCAGTGCTCTGCGTGATGTTGCTCGCGACGGAGCCACCCAACGCAAAAGCAATCGCTTAAACCTCCGAGCGAGGCCCCGGCTAAACACGTTAAATTCCTGTCGACCAATAAACTAAAAGTGCGCGGCCGATATCTGAGTCCACGTCGCACTGTCAGTCACTCCCATGAATTTCCGGCCATCTTCGAAATAGCATGCGAACGTGACCATCTTCTTCTTGCCACCAACAAGCATTGCTCCAACCGCCCCCACAGGCCCGAGTAGCGCCGCACCGGCAACCCCCCAAGCCGCAGTCCCTGCGATGCTCCTGACCCGCTCCTCGTCCAACGCCTCGACGCGATCGACAAACGCTTTTCCCAACGGTTCTCGCGACTTCGTGGAAGGGTTTCTTATAGCCAGGTTGTTGAATGATCCTTCAAAAACCCAATCCCCCTTCGCCAGATTCCCCGCAATCACCTTTACAGTTGCCATAACCCTCCCCTTCAGCGCCGAAAGATCTCCGGCCACGGACATATGAGCCTCAACGCACGCCGGCCGAAAGACCATAGCACCCGCAGACAAGAACAAAACCATTACTCCCAGCCGACCACCAACGTAGCGGTACGACCGCGGGCGCTCGCTTCAGTCCCCTGCCCAAATCTACCTATCAGAAAGAATAAAGCCGATGCCGCGTTTATCCTGATAGCCTTGAAATGGATCCGATGAGAGAATCGTCTCCAACTCCTCGACCACTTCGCGAGCAGCCACCGCAACGTCCCCTGTCCACTTGGCTGAAGGCGCGGGAACGCAGCTATCAACATCCCAACGACAAAACTCCAACTGACCGTCGCGGTACCTAGCGGCCATAGCGACGACATAATGCACCTTTGGGAAAGACCCAACTGCCCGATCGAAAGTAGCCAACAAGCCGAAAAGAAATGAGCCATCTTCAGCGAAAGCCCCCTCCCCGGGAGACAACATCGGAACCAGCTGCCCCCTAACCAAGGCCACAACCTCGATGTAGCGAAACTCTTCAGCCGTGGCGCGCGCCATCCACTTTTCAGGGGCCCCTAAACTGGATGCCATAAAGTCTCGCAGTTCTTGGGCACCCCGGAACAGACCACGCTGAGCTTCCACTTCTCGCTGTGCTTGAGCCTTCCACAAATCCGACAAAACCTTGTACGTTACTCGGGCCATAACCCCTCCAGCTAGGCAAGCCCAAAAAAAACCAGCAACCCTGAACCCATTTCAAGGCGCTCAAACGGCTCGCGTCACGTAGCGGAAAACCTGACACCTTTGCTGCGAACGCGCCACCGAAATCCAAAAGCCTCGGAAGAAGCTCGCTGCGCAATCTTAGTCAAAGTCGGAACACCCCTCCACCCCCGCCTCAAACCTCGCCGCCGCCCCACCACTCGCCCCCATCACCAGCTCCAGGCTGTCCTCCGCCCGCACCCAGCGCTTCTCGATCCGCATCGCATACGGGTTGCTGCGCCAGTCAGCACCCTCGCCGTCCAGATAGAGGTGGGCGCAGTAGCGTTCGCCGGGCGCCAGAAAATCCAGCGGCAGCTTCAGCGTTCGCGGCTGCTCGTCGGTCAACGCGCCGAGGTACCAGTCGCGACCACCGCGCTGCTGGCGTGCGATGGCGATGTAGTCACCGACCTCGCCGGCCAGCGCGCGGCTGTCTTCCCAGTCGGTGGGCACGTCGCGGATGAACTGGAAGGCCTGCGGGTGGGCGGCGTAGTGCTCGGGCAGGTCGGCCACCATCTGCACGGGGCTGTACAGCACCACGTAGAGGCTGAGCTCCTTGGCCAGCGTGTGCTGCACGCGGTTGACGGCATCCAGGCCCTCGTAGGCCAGATTGAAGATGCCGGGGGTGTAGTCCATCGGGCCGGAGAGCATGCGCGTGAACGGCAGCAGGGCGACGTGCTCGGGCGGGTTCGGCGGGGTGCCCCAGGCGTTGTACTCCTGCCCGCGCGCACCTTCGCGGGTGATCCAGTTCGGGTAGGTGCGGCGCAGGCCGGTGTCCTTGATCGGCTCGTGCGTGTTGATGCTGATGCGACGTTTGCTGGCTTCGATCGTGGTGCGCAGGTATTCGTTGACCATGAACTGGCCGTCGTGCCACTCGCGGCGAAGTACTCCGTTTTCATCGATGCGCTTGATGCCGCCACCGTCGGCGACATAGCCGGTCTTGACCTGGCGCACGCCGAGGCGCTCGTACAGGTCGAAGGCATCAGACATCTGTTCTGCGTAGTTACTGACGTGGCCTGAGGTTTCATGGTGGCCGACCAGGCGCACACCGCGTTCGCGCGCGTAGGCGGCGACGGCTTCGATGTCGAAGTCCGGGTAGGCGGTGGTGAAGTTGAAGACCGCGCCGTTGTGGAACCAGTCGCCGTCCCAGCCGAGGTTCCAGCCCTCCACCAGCACGCCGTCGAATCCGCTGTCGGCGGCGAAGTCGATGTAGCGCTTTGCATTGGCCGTGGTCGCGCCGTGCTTGGGCCCACTGGCCCAGGTTTCCACGCCCAGATGCATGCCCCACCAGATGCCGACGTACTTGCCGGGCTCGACCCAGCTGACGTCGCCCAGGTCGTTGGGCGCGTTCAAGTTGAGGATCAGGTCGGAGTCGATCAGGCCGGTGGCGCTGTCGGCGATGTGCAGGCTGCGCCAGGGCGTAACGAAGCCGGCGCGGGCGCGCACGCGCACGCCGTCGTGCCAGGGCGTGAGGTCGGCCTTCAGCACACCGTCGCGCTGCTGGTCGAGCACCATCGAGGCGTAGTCGATCAGGGCGGCTTCGTGGATTGCGACGTGCAGGCCCGCTGCGGTGCGCAGGGTGATCGGCGTGTGCGCGCGATCGACGGTCGGCAGCTTGGTGCTGCGGTACAGGTATTCGTAGCGGTTCCAGCCGCGGCCGGGGATCCACCAGGCGTCGATGGTTTCGGGCTTGGGCAGACGGAACTCGGTGAGCTCATCAAGCAGATGCAGCTCGGCCAGGCCGTCCTGCTCGGGCACGCGGTAGCGGAAGCCAAGACCGTCGTTGAACACGCGCACCTCAAGGTCGAGGCGGTGGTGCGGGGCTTCGGTGCGCTGCAGCTCTACCTGCAGGGCACGGTGCTGATCGCGCACGAAGCGGCGTTCGCCCCAGGGCTGCTCCCAGGTGCTGTCGTGGTCGGTCTGCTCGGTGTGAATGACGCGGAAGCCCGGGCCGAAGTCGGCGGTTTCGCGGAACACGAGGCCGAGCGCCGAGGGTTCGATGACCGTCGCATCGTCGCGGTGGACGCTGTAGCGCAGCCTGCCTTCATCGGTGTGCAGCAGGAAGCGGGTGCGGGTGTCGGGCGAGTGGATCTCGACGACATCGGCGGATTGGGGCGCGTCGGTGGCAGCGGATGCGAGGGTGTCGGACGCGGCCTTCGCCTCAGTGGCAGCCGCCTCAGCTGCGCTCGCATAGGAGCCTGCAAGCGCGAGTGCGGCGAACGCACCGATCAGCAGTGCGGGCAGGCGGTGGCGAAGCGAGTGGACGAACGAGCGCATGGGCCGACTCCGGGCAGCAGGGGTGGCTGCGAACGTAAGCGGAAATGCGCGGGCCGGGGTTGGGCTACATACGTATTCAACGCTCGGGAGTGTGAGGTGGGGAGCAGACGGTGATGCGCCGCGGATCGAAGCGGTCAGCGGCGGGCGCAGCTCGGCCGTCCTATCGGTGCGCCGCGCGCGCGCCCTGTGCGAGTCATCGCCTCTGCTCCGTTCCGTGTAACGCGTCACTCGTGCTCGTAGGTGCGCGTGTCGCGCGCCACAGCCTCGCGAACAAGGCGAAGCCGCGAACACTACGGAATCGGGTGGATCGGGCAAGCCGCGGCGCAACCTGGTTCGCCCGTCAGTACAGCCCTGTCCGCTCGCGAGAGCCTGCCGAAAGGTTCGCATGCGGCGTTGAAGCCCACGCCCAAAGGCGAAGCCGTCATGCATCGGGGGCGCCGTTGATCCCCCTTGCTTGCGCAAGGCGCCTCGTGGCGACCCAGCAGCCTGTCGGACTTTGGCTGGCCGGGCTGCAAACCCGTCTGCGCGGTCCACAATCCGCCGGTTCTTGGCCAAGCGCCCACGATTCGCCTGAAAATCGTCGAACAACTGTCCTCGCGCAGTCGAAATTACGCCTGGACCTCCAAAGCCCAACAGGCGGCTAGCCGCGGCGCCCCAGAACGCCGTGCGGCACATGCCCGGTCGCGACATGTCTGCGTGCGGACTCGACGTTGCTGTGGCTGTCGTCGAAGAAGATGTCGGCGCCGAAGGCTTCGAGGAAGGGGCCCTTGTCGCGGCCGCCCAGAAACAGGGCTTCGTCCAGGCGCACGCCCCAATGCCGAAGGGTCAGGATCACGCGCTTGTGTGCGGGTGCGGAGCGGGCGGTGACCAGCGCCGTGCGAATCGGCGATTGATCCATCGGAAACGCACTCTGGATGGCGTGGATGGCCGCGAGTACGCCTCGAAACGGGCCGCCCGAGAGCGGCTGGTCCGCCTGCGCGCGTTCATTGGCTGCGAACGCTTCCAGGCCCTGTTCACTGCTGATGCGCTCGCTTTCATCGCCGAAGATCACGGCATCACCATCGAACGCGATGCGCAGCTGCTCGGAGTCGCGCAGCGAGGCCTTGCTGGGCAGGATGGTGGCCGCTGCGACGTCGGCGTCCAGCGCGCGCGCCACATCCTCGGCGTGCGCCGAAAGAAACAGCTGCGCTCCGAACGGGCGGATGTAAGGAAACGTCGGCGCGCCGTTGGTGAAGGCGGCTCGCACAATCTCGAGGCCGAAGCGCTCGATCGAGTTGAAGATGCGCAGCCCGGTATCTGCCGAGTTGCGCGACAGCAGAATCACCTCGACCTGCGGCAAGCCCGGATGTTGATGGCTGTTCAGCGCCAACAGTTTACGAACCAGTGGAAACGCGATGCCAGGTTCGAGAGGTTCATCCTCACGGGCGCGCTGGAAGTCGGCATAAGCGGCGAGGCCGTGCTGTTCGAACAGGGTGTGACTGTCCTCCAGATCGAACAGGGCGCGCGAGGAGATCGCCACCACGAAGCGCTGATTGGAGGGATAGCTCAGGTCGCTCATGCCGGTGCGCTGCGCTGCAGGAAATTCAGGCGCCAGTATCGCCGATGCCGCAGGCCACGAAGGCGTCCTCGACATCCTGATAGGCGCTGCTCTGGAAACGTGGGGTGCACAGCGCGATGAAGACGAGTTCGTGCTCGCCCGTCGCCGTGATGCGCTGCGCGCAGCCCGGTGGGATCACGGCCACGGCTCCGGGCCCCAGCTGTTGCGGCGGCAGACCCTCGATTTCCACCCTGCCCTCGCCCTGCAGAATCAAATAACGCTCGGTGATGCCCTGCAAGCGGTGCCAACGCGTGCGATCGCCCGCTGCCACGCGTGCCCGCGCCACAGAGACTGCGGGGTCATCCTCGCGGTTGTGCCATTCGAGGATGTGGCAGCCCTCTTCGAACCAGTATTCGCGGGGCGGCTGCGGATGGATGCGTGGATCACTCACGGGTGTACCTCGATGCGGGTCGGGCGGTGCTGATTGCGGGGCGCGAAAGCGCCGGACGCGCGCGCGGCGAGGCCGGGCGCATGCGTAGCCACGGACCTCACAGCGCGCGTGAGCGCCGACCGCGCTCCACGTCGATGCTGAAGAGGATCATCAAGCCAGCCACGAAGAACAGCGCAGTGCATAGCATCGCCGTGCGGTGATCGCCGCCGCTGATCCAGCTCACCGCACCGTAGGACAAGGGGCCGAGGATGCTGGCGAGTTTCACTGCCAGGCCCCACAGGCCGAAGATTTCAGCCTCACGCTTCGGCGGGCAGAGCACGCCGATCAGCGCGCGACCGACGCTTTGCGAAGCGCCCATGCACAGGCCCGCCACATTGGCCGCGGCCCACACCACGGCGCGCGAGTCCGAGTACCAGAACAGGGCGATCGCCAACAGCCAGCCCAGCAGAGAGGCCGCCAGCAGCAGCTTGTGGCCCAGCCGATCCTGCAGCCAGCCAAACAGGAAGGCGCCGATCGCGGCGGTGATGTTCACCACCAGAATCAGCTGGATGCTCTCGGCAGTGGTGAACCCCAGGGCCTGGGTAGTGAAGATCGCGGCGATTGCAATCACGGTCGCCACGCCCGCCTGATAGAACACGATGCAGAGCAGCAGTCGGCGCAAGTCAGTCAGGCCGGCGCTGCCGAGCAGAGATTCGCGTACGCGCGAAAACGCAGTCGCGAGCAAGGCGCCGCCCGGCGGCAGCGGCTGCGGCCGGATGCGTTCGCGCAGCAGCAGCAGGGTCGGCAGCGCAGCCAGCGCAAACGCAAGGGCGGTGAACAACATCGACTGCTGCACAGCGGCGACCGTGTCGGAGCCGCGACCCTCCGCCGAGCTGATCCACCACAGACAGACCGCAAGTACCGCCAGCCCACCGAGATAGCCCACCGCCCAACCGTAGCCCGACAGCCGGCCCATGGCTTCCTCGCGCGCGAGCTCGGGCAGAAACGCGGCGATCACGTTCTCGCCGGTGCCGTAGGCGGTATTGGTGAGCACGATCAACACCAGGGCCAGCACCACGGTGCCGGGCCCCGTCCAAGCCAGTGCGGCGGTGCCGAAGACGCACAGACCGGTCGTCCACCACAGCAGCGAGCGCTTGCCGGCGCGAAGGTCGGCCCAGGCGCCCAGCACCGGCGCGCTCAGCAGAATCAACGCGTACGACACGGACAAAGCGGCCGTCCAGGCGAAGGTCGCCCACTCCGCATTGCCGGCCACGGTGGCGACAAAGTACGCGCTGAACACCGCGGTGATGACCACGGTGGTGTAGCCCGAGTTGGCGAAGTCGAACATCATCCAGGCCCACAGCTCGCGTCGACGTACGGCGGGCGTGGGTGGGGCGTGATCGCGGCGGATGCGCAGGCGCTCGTCGGCGGTGGCGTGCATGGCAAAGCCCCTCAAGAATGCAGAACGCTTTATGCCTGAAGCCTGCGCTCACGTCTGCTGCAAGGCGCCTTTGGTCAGGACTCCATGCCGTTGGCGAACAGGAAACCATCGACTGCGCGCTCGAAAGCACCGATGTCGAGCGCACCCGCGTTCGGTCGCGGCGAAGGCGCTGCCTGCGGCGCGGGAGCCGCCTGAAAAGCCGGCGGGAACAACGGCGCGCTGATCTCGAAGCCATTGGCCGTGGTTGCCGCACCCGCGGCGTCGAGCAAGGGCGACCCGGGCGCGGGTCGGAAGTTGTTGCCCGCCGCGTTGACGAAGCCCGGGTCCGTGCCGGTCAGGCTGTCGACCCAGCCTGAGGGCACGAAGGTGGAGCCCGCATCGAACCAGTTGCGGCTACCGCGAATGCGCGACACACCGCCGACCCACACCGCCTCGACCTCACGGATGATGCGAAACGCAGCAGACCCCTCGCGCAGAAACACGTTGTTGTGCATCTCCACCGACTCGATACCGTCGAACAGGCGGAAGATCGTCGGGGTGTCGCCGCTGCCACCGCGTCGGAGCACCGTGTTGTTGACGAAGCGGTAGCGCCCGTTGCTCGCGCCGGTGCCGTCGCCACCGAAACGGAAGATCGAGCCGAAGGCGCCGTCGTGGATCACCACATTGCCGACGATGTCGGAATCCTCTCGCGCGGCGTGCACAGGCACGCCGCCGGCCGGGTCCGGGCCGATCAACTCAAGCGTGTGAAACCAGGCGCCCTCCAGCCAGTTGTAGTGGATCTCGTTGCGCTCGGCACGACTCTTGATGAGGTTGCCGCCCACGCCGGAGTCACCGAAGCGGCTGTCGCGCACCACGCTGTGACGCAGACGGAACACGCTGCCCGGCCAGCGCAGCTCATCGGTGGCCATGTAGATGGCGTGATTGAACTGGTTCGAGCCCGCGTTCCGGATTTCAGAAAACTCGATGGTCAGGGAACCCGAGTCGCTGTCCGCGCCGAGAATGCCGTGGCGCGGGCAATCACGCACCAGCACGTCGCGGATCAGTACGTCGTGGCTGTGGTGGTAAATGCAGCGGAAGGTGTTGTCCGCAACCGAGCCCACCACTTCGAAGCCCTCGAACACCACATGATTGGCCAGCCGGAATTCGATGGTGTTGGTGCCGCCCAGCAGGATCGGGCGCTGGCCGTTTACGCGCAGGCCTCGAATGGTGACCGGATTCCCTGGCGCTCCACCGTCGGCCGCCCGCAGGATCACATTGCCCGCATAGGTGAACCCGCCATCGACCTCGACCACGTCTCCGGGCTCAAGATCCACAGCATCGAACAAGGGCTGGAGCTGGGTCCAACTGCGGCCGGGGCCGACCTGATAGGTGGCGGCATGCGCGCAGCCGAGGCCGAGCAGGAACAGCAGGCAGCCGCGAACCGGCAGTGACATGACGAGACCCTTGGTCTGTGCGGTAACGCACAGTGTCGCCTGTCGAACACACATCTGCCATACAAGTGCGTTGGAGCGTTTCGGGCCTTGCTGCGACGTGGGAGGGAACGACCCGGCTCGTTGTTTGCGTCAACCGCTTGGAAACTCGGCGTTAACGACACCCAGCCCTCTCCCCAACCGGCCTTCGCTTCCCGCGGGGAGAGGGGCTCGAGGCGGCGGAGTTTCAGTCCGATACAAGCATCGACTTGCGGACTTGAGCCCCTCTCCCTGGGGAGAGGGGTTGGGGTGAGGGCCGGGCGGAGCGCGGACGCCAACGTGCATGAAGCGGAACGACTCCGCTCTTGATTCGCTGCAGCCCAGGGTAGTCAATCGCTGAGGACACCCAGCCCTCTCCCCAACCGGCCTTCGCTTCGCTCGGGCTCGCAGGGCTGGCAGCTGCCACCGACAGCTGCCAAGCAACCCTGACTCGCTTCCCGCGGGGAGAGGGGCTCGAGGCGGCGGAGTTTCAGTCCGATACAAGC
>CAZPHV010000043.1:0-31410 GCA_964586455.1 uncultured Aquimonas sp. | reverse complement strand
TTCGCTGCAGCCCAGGGTAGTCAATCGCTGAGGACACCCAGCCCTCTCCCCAACCCCTCTCCCCACTGGAGAGGGGCTCGAGGCGGCGGAGTTTCAGTCCGATACAAGCATCGACTTGCAGGCTTGAGCCCCTCTCCCTGGGGAGAGGGGTTGGGGTGAGGGCCGGGCGGAGCGCGGACGCCAACGCGCACGAAGCGGAACGACTCGACTCTAGATTCGCTTCAGCCCTGGGTAGCCAGACGCTGAGGACACCCCGCCCTCTCCCCAACCCCTCTCCCAAAGGGAGAGGGGCTCAAGGCGGCGGAGTTTCAGGCCGACGCAAGCATCAACGTGTGGGCTCCCAACACCGTTGTGCAAAGGCTCTGCACTCGCCCCGGACTCAGCCCTTCGTAACTGCCTTCCGTCGCGCAGCCTTTGCTTTGCTCGGCGCTGCACGTGTGAAGCTTGCGGGTGACTCCAGGCAACGCCTCAGCGTGTCTTCCGCATCCTCGGGACGGATCGGGGCGCTCCAGTCTTCGAGCAGGGTCGCCAGCAGCAGCTTCTCGAACTCGGGCGCGAACCGGTCGATCACTTCCTGCGGCCGGTCGATGCACTTGGCGTCGCTGATCAGGCCGAAGTGCACGCGGTCGTTGTAGCTGAGGATGCTGATGCCGACGCCGATGCTGCCGGTCTGCGGCACCCAGAACATCATGTCGCTGACCTGCGAGCCAGCCATGTACAGCGGCATCTGCGGGCCGGGCACATTGGTCGCCACCGCGGTGCCCTTCTTGCTGAAAAGCTCCAGCGCCATCTTCTGCACGGCCGGCGGTGCCATGCCCAACGCAGCCAGCACGCCGAAGGTCATGATCGCCTGCCGCGAGGATTTGATCTCGCGCATGCTGCCCGCCACATGCTGCAGCCTGCGCAGCGGGTTGGGCTCGTGGATCGGCAGGTCGAGGAACACCAGACCGAAGTGGTTGCCGAGCTTCTTGGCGTGCTCCAGCGGCCGCAGATTCACCGGCACCGTGGCGCGGATGCCGCAGCCGTTGGGGTCGAAGCCGCTCTCGAGAAGATAGGCGCGCAGCGCGCCCGCCACCGCCGCCAGCAGCACATCGTTGACCGTGCAATTCAAAGCGCGCGCGATCGTCTTGACCTCCTGCAGCGGCAGCGGCTCGGCCCAGGCGCAGCGCTTGCTGATGCCAAGGCCAGCCTTCAGCGGCGTCTGCGGATCATCCGGCAGCATCAACACATGCCCCAGTTCACGCGCGATCTCGCCGCCCTCCTTGGCGAGCACGCCTGCAAGCCCGGGGTCGCGGTACATCTCCAGGCTTTTCTCCATCACCTTGCCACCCATCTTCATCGCCCGATCGAACTGCTGGAAGGCGGGGTCGAAGAAGCGCTTGGTGACCTTGTGTCCATCCTCTTTGAGCCAGGCCCGCGGCAGATCTGCCCCCGGGGTGGGCTCGCGGCTGACGTCGGTGAGCGACAGCAGCACCTGCACCAGCGCGATGCCGTCGGCATAGCAGTGGTGAATGCGCGAGATCAGCGCGCTGCCGCCGTTGTAGGTTTCGACTAGGTGGTACTGCCAGAGCGGCTTCGAGTGGTCGAGAGCCGTCGATGCAAGCTGGCTGACCAGCTTTTCGAGCGCGGCCTTGTCTGCCTTGCCGGGCAGCGCGGTCAGCAGCACATGCCAGTCGAGATCGAAATCCTCGTCGTCCTCCCAGTGGGCGCCGGTGCCCGTGTCCACGGCCTTCTGGCGAAAGCGGGGAAAGGCGAGGAAACGCTCGCCGATCAGTGCCTTCAGCGC
The DNA here is from genome assembly GCA_964586455.1 of uncultured Aquimonas sp. Classification (GTDB taxonomy): domain Bacteria; phylum Pseudomonadota; class Gammaproteobacteria; order Xanthomonadales; family Xanthomonadaceae; genus Aquimonas. The sequence goes on along the minus strand of CAZPHV010000043.1, from coordinate 29,624 downwards.
GGACAACTCCAGGCGCTCGGAGAACATCAGCACGCCGGTGATCATCATCAAATTGGTCGGCCGCTCCATCCGCAGCCAAGCGGTGTCGACCTTCGACATCGCCTCGCGCTTCGGAGCGCCGCGCGCTGTCTTCGCAGCAGTCTTCGGCATGTGAATCTCCCTTCCCTTCAGCCGATGGTGCAGATCGCCGCCGAGGGCGTCAATGCGAAAGCGGTGCGCATGGCGGTATCGCCTGTCATCCGGCTTTGGCAGGCTAGGTGCCCCTGGATCGCCTGCTCATCATCGTCATGACCCACTCGAACCGCTCCGCCCATCTCGATGCCCTGCTGCGCTCGGGCCGCTTGAGTCGCCGTGAACTGCTGGCTGCCGCGGCAGGGCTGGGCCTCGCCGGCCTGTTCGGCGCCTCGCCTTCGTGGGCGCAGCAGGCACCGCGCTTCGTTGCCGACCCGTTCCAGCTGGGCGTCGCCTCGGGCTATCCGACGCCCGACGGTTTCAGCCTGTGGACACGGCTGGCGCCCGCGCCGCTGCAGGCCGATGGCGGCATCGAGCGCGACGCCATGATTCCCGTGCAGTGGCAGGTCGCCGAGGACGAGGCCTTAGCAAAGGTGGTAGCCGAAGGGCGCGTGCGCGCTGTTCACGAGCTCGCCTACAGCGTGCATGTCGATGTCACGGGATTGCGGCCGGATCGCGGCTATTTCTACCGCTTCGTCTGTGGGCCCGAGATCAGTCGCGTCGGCCGCACGCGCACTGCGCCTGCACTGGATGCGATGCCGCGCGCGCTCAAGTTTGCGTTCTCCTCGTGCCAGCACTACGAACAGGGACACTTCAACGGCTATGCGCAGCTGCTGCGCGACGCGCCGGATCTGATGATCTTCCTCGGCGACTACATCTACGAGAGCAGCTGGGGCGATGAACTCGTGCGTCGGCATATGGGCGGCGAGCCCTACACGCTGGAGGAGTACCGCGTACGCCACGCCCAGTACAAAACCGATCCGGACCTGCAGGACGCGCATGCGGCCCTGCCCTGGCTGCTCACCTGGGACGACCACGAAGTCGACAACGACCCGGCGGGCGACGAAAGCGAGCACGCCGACCCGCGCTTCCTGCTGCGCCGCGCGGCCGCCTACCAGGCCTATTACGAACACATGCCGCTGCCGCGCCGGATGCGCCCGCGGCTGGACGGTTCGATGCCAATCCACACCCGCGTCGATTACGGCCGATTGGCCCGCTTCTTCGTGCTCGACGATCGCCAGTACCGCAGCGCCATGGCCTGCCCGGACCCGTTCAAGCGCGGCGGTTCGACCACGCTCGACCCGGCGACCTGCGAGGCCCTGGCCGACCCGCAGCGAAGCCTGCTGGGACGCGAGCAGGAAGCCTGGCTGTACGCCGAACTTGCGTCTTCGGACGCGCGCTGGAACGTGATCGCGCAGCAGACCCTGCTGAGCCCGATGGACAACACGGCAGGCCCCGGCCGCACCGTCTGGACCGACGGCTGGGACGGTTATCCGCACAGTCAGCGCGGCCTGATCGAAGCGCTGGCCAGGCCCGGGCTGTCCAACCCGCTGGTGATCGGCGGTGACATCCACGCCAACGTGGTGGCCAACGTGCAGCTCGACCCCTGGGGCGAGGCGCGCACGGTCGCAGCCGAAGTCTGCGGCACCTCGATGTCCTCGCAAGGCTGGCCGCAGGAGCGCTATGACGGCCTGCGAGCCGACAACCCGCAGCTTGTGCATGCACGCAGCGACGAACGCGGCTACGTGCTGGTCGAGATCAGCCGCAATGCGGACGTGCAGCTGCGTTCACCCGAGACGGTGAAGCAGCGCGAAAGCGCGGTGCGCACGGTCGGCCGCTACACGGTGGAAGACGGAGTGCGCGGCGTACGCGGCGCCTGAGACGGCGCGCTGGGCTGGCTTGTGCCGCGCGGTGGTGCTCCGCAGCGTGGGGCCGCACCCGATCAGCCTGGGTCGAGTGCAAACGGACTCGGATGTCCCTCGAACAAGCGTCGGCTGGCCTGGCGCTCCTGTCGCTCGATCGTCGACAGGAATTCTTCGGCACCACCAAGCTTGGCGAACGCGCCAAAGCCGCGCTCCAGAAACTGCTGCAGCTCCCACACGCCGGCCATACGCGCCGGCATCCGCGAAAGCCTGAGCACACGCCCGAGCATTGGATGGCGTACGGCCGCGTCGAGCGCGTGCCCCACCTCGATGATGAGATCAATCTGGCGGCGTCGCAGACGTGGCAGGCCGCAGTCGCGGTAGGCCAGCCCATAGGTGTCCGAATCCAAGGCGCGGGCGCGCGCACCGTGGCGCTGGATCAACCTGTCGACCATACGCAGATCGAGCGCATGGCTGAGCGCGCCCAGCTCGATGGCATCGGCCGCGGTCAGAATGAACTCCTCGGGCAGCAGTCGTAGCAGCCTCGGCACGATGCGGGCGACGCCTGCATCGCGCGCGCTGACATCGTGATCGCCATACAGGTCGGTCAAGAAGAACTCCGCCGCGGGCCGGGTGTCCACGCGCCGAAGGAAGTGCTCGAAGCTGGTCTCAAGCCGGCCTGCCTGCCAGCGCTGCAGTCGGGGCAGCCACGGCGAATCATTCGCCGGCGCCGCCTGCACGTCGCGCAGGCGCTGGTTGGCGTGAATCAATCGGGCAAGGCGCAGGGCCAGCGGATGGTCGGTTCGCATTCGACTTTCGTCGCAATTCGGGAAAATGAGGGGCGGAAAGGCATCGGCGGAGGGCCTCCGCTCCGACTACACTCCGTGCGGTCTACCCCCATACCCTAACGCATGCTTTCCATTCAGGCCGCCACTGCGCCCCTTCGCCGCAAGCCCCGCGTCGGTCTCGCCGTTGCCGGCGGCGGCCCCATCGGAGGCATGTACGAGCTAGGCGCTCTGCGTGCACTCGACGATGCGATCGAAGGGCTGGACCTCACCCGGCTGGAAATCTACGTGGGAGTCAGTTCCGGCGCTTTTCTGGCCGCGTCCCTTGCCAACCGCATGGACACGGCAACCATGTGCAGGATTTTCCTGACCGGGGACAGCGGCGATGTGCGCTTCCGGCCTGAAACTTTCCTGCGGCCGGCGATGTTCGAATACGCCCGGCGGGTCGCAGGCTTGCCGCGTCTGCTGCTGGACTTCTGGCGCAACGCGCTCACCCACCCGTCCGAAGTCGGCGCTGGCGATCTGCTTGGTCGCTTCGGCAGCCTGATTCCGAACGGCCTGTTCGACAACAGCGGCATCGAGCTGTTCCTGCGGGAGGCCTTCACCCGACGCGGGCGCAGCAACGACTTCCGCGAGCTCAAGCGCAAGCTGCGTGTGATCTCGGTAGACCTCGACAGCGGCGAGACCGTGCGCTTCGGGGCCGAGGGCTGGGACGACGTACCGATCTCGGTCGCAGTGCAGGCCAGCTCCGCCCTGCCTGGTCTGTATCCGCCGGTGCAGCTGCACGGCCGACACCTGGTCGATGGCGCCCTACGTCGAACCATGCATGGTTCGGTCGCGCTGGATGAAGACATCGACCTGTTCATCGGCTTGAATCCGCTGGTGCCCTATGACGGACACGCAGCGCGCGGCAGCCAGGGCGAGCGCCTGAACTCGGTGACAGATGGAGGCCTGCCGATGGTGCTGTCGCAGACCTTCCGCACCTTGCTGCAGTCGCGCATGCAGGTGGGCCTGGCGAAGTATGCACAGCAGTACGCACACAGCGATCAGCTGATCTTTGAGCCCAACCACGACGACGCCGAAGTTTTCTTCACCAATGCCTTCAGCTATTCGTCGCGCCAACGCGTCTGCGAGCATGCTTATCGTGTGACTCTGCGCGACCTTGGGCGTCAGCGGGAAGCCCTGAAACCCGTTCTGTCCCGGCTCGGCCTCCGCCTTCGCGATGAACTGCTGGACGGGCCGGCGCCCTCGCTGATGGACGGCGTGCGTCGCGCCTACCGACCGCACACGGGCACCACTGCGCGGCTGTCACGCGCGCTCGACGACATCGAGGAGCTGATCGACGAGCGCAGCGAGGCGCCGCGCAAACGTCGTCGTCGCTAGGAGCCGATCAAGCCGTGCGCATAGTGTGATTATTCTAGGCGTCACCGGCACCATGCCGGACCATTGACCCGCTCTCTCGCAAGGATTCCACCATGGCCAAGTTCAAGAAAGCCGCTGCCACCAAGGCGCCTGCCAAGCGCAGCGCCGCTTCCGCCAAGCCGGCTTCAAAGAAGGCCGCGCCGAAATCGCCCGTGGCTGCGCTCGGCGACAAGGCCGAGACGCTCTCGCGCTCGATCATGGAATCCGCCCAGGGCATCTGGCTGGCCGGCATGGGCGCCTTCAATCGCGCGCAGGGTGAAGGCTCACGCCTGTTCGAGAATCTGGTGAAGGAAGGTTCGAACATCGAACAGAAGACCCGCAAGATCGCCACCGGTCGCGTTGACGCCGTCCGCGATGCGGTCGAGAACCGCGTCGAGCAGGTGCGTGATCGCGCCACCGACACCTGGGACAAGCTCGAAAAGATCTTCGAGGAGCGCGTACAGCGCGCCCTGAACCGTCTCGGCGTGCCGGGCCACGAAGACCTCGGCCACCTGGCCAAGCGCGTTGACGCGCTGACCAACGAACTCAAGAAGCTCGGCGTAGCGCCCAAGGCCGCTACCAAGCCTGCGGTCGCCAAGCCGGCTGCCAAGGCTGCCCCGGCAAAGAAGGCGGCTGCCAAGCCCGCCGCAAAGTCTGCTCCCGCTCGCAAGGCCAAGCCCGCTGCCAGCGCACCCGCCGCCCAGGCAGCGAAGCCGGCCAAGGCCAAAACCAAGGCAAAGCCGGCGGCCAAGGCCGAGTCTGCCGAGGCGCCTGCCGCCAGCGAGTAAACCGCTTCCGCTTGCGTCCCGGATCGGGGCGCGCGTCCGCCGGCATGCCGGCGGACGCTTGGTAGAACCCGCCGCCCATCAGGTGTTGCCGCAGATCCCTCCCCTGCAGCCACCGGGCCGGCGGGTTTTTTTTGCCCGGGTTTTCTGTTCGGACTGTCCAGGCGCGATCTTCGAACGCAAACACCGCCTCGACCGCCCGCAGTGACGCCTGCGCGAACCCACCGCGCAGGCGTCTTGCGTGGCCTGTCAGCACACCGCGCGCATCAACGTAGCGTGCGGCTTACCAGTGCACCCCGCGCATCAGCGCAGCAAACGCGATCTGCTCGGACGAAGCCTGCACCTCGCCGCCCTTCTGGCCCTGTGCCGCCGCGGAATCCGGGAAGAGTTGGAAGGCCGTGTTCATCACCACTTCGTAGGCCTTCGGCGCGATTGCATTCAGCACTGCCGAGAAGATGCCGAGGCGCGTGGCGATGCGGGCCGGGCGTTCGATCACGGCCTGCACGATCAGATCGGCCGCCTCGTCGGGAGAGATGGTCGGCACCGAGTCGTACATCTTGGTCGGCGCGATCATCGGCGTACGCACCAGCGGCATGTTTATCGTTGTGAACGCAATGCCGTGGCCCGAGAACTCGCCCTGCGCGCAGCGGCTGAAGGCGTCCAGCGCGGCCTTCGACGCCACGTACGCGGAGAAGCGCGGTGAGTTCGCGAGCACGCCAATCGAGCTGATATTGATGATCTGGCCGCGCTTGCGCTCGGTCATGCCCGGCAGTACGCCCATGATCAGGCGCAGCGAGCCGAAATAGTTCAGCTGCATGGTGCGTTCGAAATCGTGGAAACGGTCGTAGGACAGCGAAATCGAACGCCGGATCGAACGACCCGCGTTGTTGACCAGGATATCCACGCGGCCGTGGTCGGCCATCACCTGGCGCAGCAGTTCGTCGCAGGAGCTGAGCTCGGCCAAGTCCGCGGTGTAGGCGTGACAGTTGCCGCCGGCGGCGATGATTTCGTCGCGGGTCTTGAACAGCTCTTCCTGCCCACGCGCAACGATAATCGTGACCGCACCCGCAGCAGCCAGCTTGATGGCGGCCGAGCGCCCGATCCCGGATGAAGCACCGGTGATCAGCACCACCTTGCCCTCGACGCGGCCGCGCAGCGTGCGGTCGACGAAGAGTTCCGGGTCGAGGTGGCGCTCCCAGTAGTCCCACAGGCGCCAGGCGTAGCTTTCCAGATCCGGCACGCGGATGCCGGAGCCTTTGAGTGCGCGTTCGGTCTCGCGACAGTCGAAGCGGGTCGGGTAGTTGATCAGACCCAGCACCGAGGCCGGGATGCCCAGATCCTTCAAGACCATGCCGGTGAAGCGCTTGACCGGCGCCAGATTGCTCAGAGCCATGCGCACGGGGGCTGGGATGAAGCCGAACATGCGCGCGTCCAGACGCATGGTCATCTGTGGCGCATGACCCGCGCGCGCGAACAGGTTCAACACCTCGCCAATGCGGCGCGGCGCGGGGTCGGTGAGATGGAAACAGCCCCCGTCGAGGCCGGTCTTGTGGGCGATGTGATCAATCGCATCGGCCACGTAGTCGACCGGCACCATGTTCATGCGTCCACCTTCGATGCCCATCGTCGGCATCCAGGGCGGCAGCACACTGCGCAGCTTCTTGATCAGGGTGAAGAAATAGTACGGGCCGTCGATCTTGTCGATCTCGCCGGTTTTCGAATGCCCCAACACCATCGAGGGGCGATAGATCCGGTAAGGAATCGAGCAGTGCTCGCGCACCACTTTCTCCGCCTCGTGCTTGGTTCGGAAGTACGGGTGATCGAGCTTCTCAGCCTCGGCGAACATGTCCTCGCGAAACACGCCGCTGTACAGACCAGCCACCGCGATGGAACTGGTGTGGTGGAAGGTCTTGGCACCGATGGCCTCAGCGCAGTCGATCGCATGACGGGTGCCATCGACATTTGGCCCGACCTGGGCCTCTGCACTGGCCGCCAGATCGTAGATCGCAGCCAGATGGAAGAAATGCCTGACCTTGCCGGACAGCGCCTTCAACTGGGCGGGGCTGACGCCGAGCTTCGGCTTTCCGAGGTCGCCGGCCACGACCTGCACCCGGGCCATGTCCCAGCCCATCCGCTCGCCGATGTCCTTGAGCTTGCCCTGCGAGCTCTTGCGCACCAGCACATAGACGGTGCCCTTGCGCTTCAGCAGGTTGCTGACCAGATGGCGTCCGATAAAGCCGGTGGCGCCGGTGACGAAATAGCTCATTGCAGTTCCTCCCAGGTGGTCGTCTGCTGCGTCCGGGTCGTGCTCCGTCCGGCGCCGCATGGTTTGAGCGCCAAGATAGCGCCGACGCCGCCCGCCGCCTACCCGTCATCTGCAGTTCATGTGGGTGCAATGCCGCTGACCGCGTTCGGTCATGACCAGGTTCGATGCTTGCGGGCTTCGGGAAATCCCTCCCGGCACTTGGAGCCCGCCATGCAGAAAGACGCCAGCCCCCTTCCCTACGGCCCCGAAGACTTCGACTTCGAAGACAGCAATCGCTCCGACAACACTCATTTTGCAGACGTACTGGCCAACCGTAGCCGCCGCGACGTGCTCAAGGGCGGGCTGGCCGCCGCGGTCGGTGCGATGTTCGTGAGCCAGGAGGTGCTGGCTGCAACGTCCAAACCGCAGGCGCTGTATCTCAACGGCGAAAAGTCCCTGCCGCTACCGCTGCCGCGCCGCCCGAACTTCCAGCCTGTGGCTGTGAACCGACTGGATACGGTCACGGTCCCGCCGGGCTACACCGCGCGCCCGGCCTTTCGCTGGGGTGATGCACTGTTCCCCGACTCGCCAGCGTACAAGCCCGACGGCACCAATACGGGCGCAGATCAGGAAAAAACGATCGGCCAGAACCACGATGGCATGCACTTCTTTCCACTGGGCAGCCGCCAGGAAGAACGCAACCGTCGCGGCCTCCTGGTGATGAACCACGAGTACATCGAACAGGCGGAACTGCATCCGAACGGTCAGGTGCTGGTGGATGGCAGGCGTCTTGCCGATGACGTGCGCAAGGAAATCGCGGCCCACGGCGTAAGCGTCCTGGAAATCGCCCGCCAGGTCAGCGGCGAATGGAGCGTCGTCACTGACTCGAAGTACAACCGGCGCATCACCGCCAACACGCCCTGTGAGATCGGCGGGCCGCTGCGCGGTTCGAGCTTTGCCGTGACCAAGTTCAGCCCTGACGGAACCCGCACCCGCGGCACCATCAACAACTGCGCACACGGCTACACGCCCTGGGGGACTTATCTCACCTGTGAGGAGAACTGGGCCGGCTACTTCGCCAACACCGGCGCGCGACCGCGCGAGCAGAGCCGCTACGGTGTCGCCACCAGTAACGGCCGCTACCGTTGGGAAACTGTCGAGGAGCGTTTCAACGTCTCCGCGAGCGCCGACACCGCCGCCGGTGACTTCCGCAACGAAGCCAATGGACAAGGCTGGATCCTGGAGGTTGATCCTTTCGACCCCAATGCGATGCCGGTGAAGCGCACCGCGATGGGCCGTTTCGCCCACGAGGGCTGCGTGTTCGCTCCGGTCAAGGTGGGTCGCCCGATGGTGTTCTACTCTGGCGACGACTCGCAGAACGAATACATCTACAAGTTCGTGACTCGCGACGTCTACCTGCCGGCCCCGCTGTCCGTGGCCCGCAACGCCTTGGATCGCGGCACCCTGTATGTCGCGAAGTTCAACGCCGATGGCGGCGGCGAATGGCTGCCCTTGGACTTCACCAATGCAGGCTTCATGGCCAAAGCGGCGGCGGCGGGTGTCACCTTCAGCAGTCAGGCGGATGTGCTGGTCAACACGCGTCTGGCCGCTGACGTTGCCGGTGCCACCAAGATGGACCGCCCCGAATGGGGTGCGGTCGACCCCCGCAATGGTCACGTCTACTTTGCGCTTACCAACAACAGCAGCCGGACGGCGGCCCAGGCGGATGCGTCCAACCCGCGCGGCCCGAACCCCTACGGCCACATCGTGCGCTGGCGCGAAGCGGGCGACGACCACAGCGCGACTTCGTTCACTTGGGACATCTTCATGCTCTCGGGCACCGAAACGGACAGCGCGAACCCGGCCGCTGGCACCGGTGCCAAGCTCAACGCCGACTCGATCCATGCAAGCCCCGACGGGTTGTGGTTCGACCAAGGCGGATTGCTTTGGATCCAGACCGACATGAGCGGTACCCAGCAAACTGCGGGGCCCTTCGGCAACAACCAGATGCTGGCGGTCGACACTGTCACCGGTGATATCCGCCGATTCCTGATCGGCCCGGTGGGCTGCGAGGTTACGGGCGTTGTCTGCACGCCGGACCTGCGCACCATGTTCGTCAACATCCAGCATCCGGGTGAACGTCGGAGCGGCAGCTGGCCGGACGGCGACGGCGCACGCGGCCGCTCCGCCACAGTGATCGTGACCAAGGACGACGGCGGCATCATCGGCACCTGATCCATTCGCGCCTGATCCGATCGTGCCTGATCCTTTCCGGCCTGCTCCGATCAGGTAGATCCGCGCGCGGCGGCAGATGCGAGAGCAGCTGCCGCCGCTTTGCGTTTGACCCCTGTTTCCATCGCGTGCTATCAACGCGCACCCGGCGCCCCTGCGCCGCATGAACAGCGGGGAATTGATCCATGAGTGATCTGAAGAGCGAGTTCGAAGCAGCGTCTGTCGCAGTGAAGTCCTTGCCTGATCGGCCGGACAACGACACCCTGCTGCAGCTGTATGCCCTCTACAAGCAGGGTGCCGAAGGCGACGTCAGCGGCCCCAAGCCGGGCTTCTTTGATTTCGTCGGCACTGCCAAGTACGAAGCCTGGGCCAAGCTGGCTGGCACCAGCACCGACGACGCGATGACGAAGTACGTCGCCTTGGTCAAGAAGCTCACCGGCTGATCCGACCGCACCGCGCCCTCCGGCGCCCCACCTGGACCTGCCCATGGCGCGCGACACCCACGAGCGCATCCTCGAAGCCAGCCTCCTGCTGTTCAATGCGCGTGGCGAGCCGAATGTCAGCACCAACCACATCGCCGATGAGCTGGAGATCAGCCCGGGCAACCTGTACTACCACTTCCGCAACAAGGACGACATCATCGAGCAGTTGTTCGCACGCTTCGAAGCGCGCATGGACGGCGCGCTCGCGGCACCCGATGATCGTCTGCCCACACTTGAGGACATCTGGCTGCAGCTGCATGCGGTGTTCGAGTGCATCTGGGATTTTCGCTTCGTCTATCGCGATCTGGTCGACATCACCAGCCGCAATCGCAAGCTGCGCATGCATTTCGCGCGCATCTTCAAACGCGCCGGCGAGAATGCCACCCGCATCATGCAGGGCCTCGTGCGCGCCGAGGTGATGCGCGCCAGCGTCGATGAGCTGCAGGCCACCTCGACCAACATCCTGCTGATCTCAACCTTCTGGCTGAACTTCAGCGCCGTGCGCGGCGAACAGGACGAGCGCGAGTCGATCAATCGCGGCATCCATCAGGTGCTGATGCTGATCGCACCCTTCCTGCGCGATGCCGAGCGCGTGCACCTGCATCACCTGTTGGCGGCGTATAGGTGAAGAGCTGGGATTGGAGATTCGGGATTCGCAAAAGCCGGGAGGAGTCGGCGGTTCGCGATCTCCAGGTGTCTCGCTCGTGCTGCGCCGGAAGGCCGGCGTCGCTTGGGACTGACGCTGATCCCTCCATCGCGGGTTCGTGCGGCTGGCTTATGCGCCTCGGATACGCGTCGCGGAGTACTTGGAGCGTCCGGTGCGTGCGCCACAGACGCACTTTCCTTGCAGCGCCTGGTGCGCCACAGAGGGGCGTCCGTGCCGCAAAGCTCGCACATCGGTCACGCTCCGTTTGCGAGTGATGCACCCGCCGGCCATGGGGCAAAGCGTCGCGTGCCCTGTAGCGTGCGCGCGTCGCGCACCAAGAAGGACGAACGACACCCTGCCAGGCTCCGAGCACGGCCCGCTCGACAACACCACACGACTCCGCGATGCGCCGCAAACAGCAAGGCCCGCTTACGCGGGCCCTGCTGTTTGTTGCGACCCTCTACCGCCTGTCTCAGGCCCGACGCGTGCTCTTGCGCGCCGTCGACTTGGCGGCGCGGCGGGCGGAAGCACGCTTGGTGGCGGGCTTGCGCTTTGCCTTGGGCGCGCGCCCCAGTAGCTCTTCGACGCGGGCGATCACCGGCTGGCTGGCCTGCTCGACGCGGCTGCGCACCTGCTCGGCGAGCTCGATCGCGCGGCCGCTGGCAGCACCGACTTCAATCTGCACGCGCTCGGCCAGCTTGCGGCCGCGGACATCGATGCGGCCCAGCAGGCTACGGCCTTCGCGACGCGCGATGGCGACCACGCCCAGACCGGCCAGCACCAGGTTGCGGGGGTTCAGCTCGGTCGTGGCCGGCTGCGAGAGACGACGGGCTTTGATCTGCTTCATGGAAAGGTTCCTGTTCGCGCTGCGACAGCGCCGGATGGCGCGCGCGGCACCGCAACGGCGCCACCGCGCATGCTAGGTTTGTGCGATAGAACAAACACACTACGCGCACAGCGCATCGGGAGGATTCGCATGGCCAAGACCAAAGCGTGGGCGGAATTTCCGTACGACAGCAAATCGTTCGACTACACCGGCGCCAAGCTTGAGAAGGCCTGGGCCAAATTGCACGCCGGCGACTGCGAGCCCTTCCCTGACGACGCGGACATCGCCGCCAGCATCAAGGCCGCCAAGCTTTCGCTTGATACGGCCGACGCCGCGGCCACCCTGCAGGAAGCCTGGCGCGCCTTCCATGCCGGCGACTTCCAGCAGGCCTTCGAACTGGGCGAGTCTCTCGGCGTAGTCGGCGCTTCGGTTGCGGTAAAGGCCGGCGGAATCCACGGCAGCCATCTGCTGGATTCCGACGCGGCCAAGCTCAAGCGCTACGAGCAACTGGTGGCCCTGGCCGAACTGGCTGCGCAAGCATTGCCAAAGCGAGCCAACAGCCACTTTCGACGCGCCTTTGCGATCGGCCGCTACAGCCAGAGCATCTCGATCGCCAAGGCCCTGACCCAGGGCCTGGCGGGCAAGGTCAAGGAGAGCCTCGATGCCACATTGAAGCTCGCGCCCAAGCACGCCGAGGCGCACACCGCGCTGGGCCTCTACCACGCCGAGATCATCAACAAGGTCGGTAGCATGCTCGGCGGCCTGACCTATGGCGCCAAAGCCGCCACCGGTGAAAAGCATCTGACCACCGCGGTCGAGCTGACGCCCGACTCACCCATCGCGCACATCGAGTACGGCAACGGCCTGATGCTGCTGTACGGCGACAAGCGCGAGGATGACGCAGCTGCGGCCTACGAGCGCGCAGCCAAGCTCAAGCCCAAGGATGCAATGGAGAAGCTCGACGCCGAGTTCGCGCGCAGCCAGCTGGAGGACGAATGAACGGGAGCCGAGGAAGCCAAGCGCCGTGCAGCGCACTGCAGTCCCATGCTGCGAAATGGGAACCTCCGCTGACGCCACGCCCATCCGCGAGAGCGCCCCACGACCGCGAATGACGCCCACACCTCGATCGAAGTCGCACAGCTCGGTGCGCGTAGGGTAGATAAGCGCAGCGCATCTACCACCACGTCCGGCGGATGCAGCCAAACTCAACGAAGCGAAACACACACCTGACCCCGCGAGCATCGACTTCGAGCGCACTCGCTGCCCGGCAACAGCCGGCGCTACAGACCCGCTACTTCAGCGAAGCGAGATAGGCCACCATCGCCTGCAGGTCTTCCTGCGGCAGCTCGGCGTAGGGGCGCTTGGCTTTGATGGCGCGCGGTGCAAGGTCGTCCTGCACCGCCTCGTCGGCGATGGCGAAGTGCAGGATCTCGGTCTCGGACAAGCGCGCGCCGACGCCATCCAGCGGACTGCGCGGGCTGCCTTCGCCGGCGATCGAGTGGCAACGCAGGCAGTCATTCGTCAGCACCACTTCACGACCACGGTCGAGCAGCGCGGCATCGGCGCCATCCGCGCCCATCGTCAGAGCCAGCGCGGGGCCGGCGGGTGGGTTTTGCACGGCAGCGAAAGCGGCGGACAACAGTACGACCATCAGACCGGTGATGGCGGCAATGCGGCGGGCCCAGAGTTCTCGCATGGTGTATCTCCTGTCGATGGCGGACGCGTTGAAAGAAATCAGGCGAGATCGAAGATCTCGGAATGCAGGCGTGCCAACGGCACGCCCAGACTGTCCAGACTGCGCTCGGACAGACGAATCATCGGTTCGGGACCGCACACGAAGTAGTGCAGGCGGTCGCGCTGACCGGGCAAGTGCCGGTTCAAAACTTCGGCAGTGATGAATCCGCGTTCGCCGACCCAGCCCTCGGGCGGATCGCCCAGTACGTGCACCAGCTTGAGCGACAAGGTCTGCTGCAGCGCTTCGAGCTCTTCGCGAAACACCACACGATCGAGATCGCGGTTGCCATAGAACAGCCACAGCGGACGCTGCTCACCCTGATCGTTCAGCCAGCGCAGCAGGCTCATCACCGGTGCGATGCCGACCCCACCGGCAATGAAGACCAGGCCGGGCGCGTCCTCGTGGCCCTCCACGCCGAAGTTGCCGTAGGGGCCGTCCACCCAGGCGCGCTCGCCGGGCTGGATCTGGCCGATCGTGCGGGTGAAGTCGCCGAGCTCCTTGATGGTGAACTCGAGCCGGCCCGGCCGGCTGGGGCTGGACGCGATCGAGAACGGGTGTTCACGCATGCCGAAAGGGGTCGCGCGCAGGCTGAGCCAGACGAACTGACCGGCGCGATAGTTGAAGCTGCGGCCGTCTTCGGGTTCCAGCGCAAGCGTCCAGCTGCGCCCGCGCTCGGGTCGAACCTCGACGACCTTCCAGGGCCGGCGCATCAGGGCCGCGGGCCTGACCAGGCGCACGTACAGCACCAGGCTCAGCCAGAACGCGCCCAGCGCGACCCACAGCGTGTATTTCCATTCGACTTCGAGGTAGCTGCCCGAGCCCAGCACATGGACGAACGAGGCGACCAGGCCGAGCACGGCCAGCACCACGTGCACGCGGCGCCAGCGGTCGTACTCAAGGCGCAGCAGCTTGCGCCACAGCGAGCTGGCCACCAATGCGAGGAAGGCGAACAGTGCGACCCATCCGGTACTCATGTACAGCGGTGCGGCGGTGAAATCGATCCGCCCCACCGCCGTCGGAAAGCGCAGCAACAGGATCAGCGCGTGCGCGACCAGCAGGGCAACTGCGATCGAAGCCAGATAGCGATGGAAGTAGTAGATGAGATCAATACCGAAGGGCGCCGTCGCGCGCTTGAAGCGCGCGGTCAGGGCGAACTGCAGACCCATCATCGCCAGCGAGGCATAGCCAAGCGCCAGCGCGAAATCCCACCAGAAGCCGCCCGGCCGAGGGCGCTCGCCCAACAGCAGCAAACCCAGCGGAGCGATCACCAGAACGATGTAGACGCACAGCCAGAACGCGCCGCGCTGCGGGAGTGCCGTGGGATGACTGCGTTGACTCATGCCGCTCTCCAAAGCGAAGGGCTAACGCGAGGATGCCTGCATCGGCTGCCGTGCTTCCGATCTGGATCAAACCCGGCCGGGCTCGATTTGTCTAGACTTCATGAACGACCAGTGCGCGGGGAGCGTCTATGCAGCCGTTCAAGGCTCGATCCATGGCCTGTTCAAGCGCAATACTCATCGCCGCGCTGTGGCTGGGTCTGTTTGCAGCCAGCGCGCATGCCCAGCTGCCCGAGGCTGCCGACAATTGCCTTGCCTGCCACGACGATCCGCAACTCAACGCCGTGCTGCATGGGCCGCATGCAGTGCTGTCGGACTCACGCAACCGCTTCGCTGATCAGGGTTGCGGCAGCTGCCACGGCGCCAGCGAGGCACACATGCGCCGACCACCGCGCGGCGAGCCGCGGGCGGCCACCGATATCCGCTTCGTCAAAGGCGAAGGCGGCGGCGCGGGCGATGCAGTGTGTCTCGACTGCCACCGCGGCAGCGCCCTGCACTGGACCGCCAGCGCCCACGCTGACGCGGGCCTGGCCTGCGTCGACTGCCATCGCCTGCACACGCTCGACGATCCGATGCTGAGCGCTGACACCGAGGTCGAGCACTGCGCCAGCTGCCATCGCAAAGAGCACGCCGAGTTCATGAAGGTCTCGGCGCATCCGCTGGACGCCGGTCACATGCAGTGCAGCGACTGCCACGCCGCGCACGGCAGTGCCACGCTGGCCGCACTGACCCGACCGACGCTCAACGAAACCTGCCACGAATGCCATGCCGAGATGCGCGGGCCCTTTCTGTGGGAACACCCTCCGGCGCGCGAGGACTGCATGAGCTGCCACACGCCGCACGGCAGCGCGCACAGCGCCTTGCTCAAGCAGCGCACGCCCTTCCTGTGCCAGCAATGCCATCTGGCGCAGTTCCATCCCAGCACGGCGCTGTCGGGCACCGGCCTGTCGGGCAGCAGCCTGCCCTCGGGCTCGACTTCGCTGATGGGCCAGGACTGTCTCAACTGCCATCAGCAGGTGCACGGCAGCAATCATCCGTCCGGCGTCGGCGCCACCCGCTAGGAGCACGACCATGCGCAGCACGTTCGCTCCCCTGCCCTTCGCGATTGCACTCGGTCTTGGCATCAGTGGCGCCTCGTCTGCACAGGCCGACGACGCGGACACCACAGCGTGGATGCCTGTCGCCAGCGGCTGCCACAGCCTGGTGTTGACCGCGGCGCTCGCCAGCGATGATCCCTTCCGCCGCGGCGACCTGGCCGGTCGCCGCCAGAACGCGGGCACGCTCGGTCTGCTCGACCTGCTGCTGTGCAAACCGCTGGCGCCGGAGTCGTCGCGCTTCTGGCGCGTCGAAGCCAATGACGCAGGTGGCCCGCAGCCGCGCCTTGCAGCGAGCATCGGCGAAGCGGGCCGCTGGCGCATCGACGTCGAAGGCGCGCGGATTTCCGATGGCATCGAACGGGTGAGCACTCCCCTGCGTGGCGCCGGTCGCGGTCAGTTCGTTCTGGCCCAGGGCTGGGTGCCCGGCGCCACCACGGCGGCCATGCGCGAGCTGTTGCCAAGCCTGGTTCCGGTCGAACTCGAACGCCGACGCGGCCACGCCGCAGTGCGCGGCAGCGCAGTCCTGGGCCCACACTGGCAGCTCGACGCGCGCTATCGCGAAGTGCAGCAGTCGGGCCTGCGTCGGTTCGCCGCCGTCACCGGCAGCACCGGCGGCAATTCGCGTTCGATCCTGCTGGCGGCTCCGCTCGATCAGCTCACGCGCACCGCCGACCTGGGCCTGCTGCACGCCGGACCTCGCCTGCAGCTGCGCACCGGTTTCTACCTCTCGCACTTCGACAACGCCATCGATGCCTTGAGTTGGCAGACGCCGTTCGCGCAAGTCGCCGGCTGGGCGGCGGGCTCAGGCTCACCGGCGACCAATCGCGCACAGCCAGCACCTGACAACCGTTTTCATCAGCTCAGCCTGGCTGCGGGCTACGCGATCTCTCCCAGCCTGCGGCTCAATGCCGATTTCGCGCTCGGGCAGATGCGTCAGAACCAGAGCTTTCTCGACTACAGCGCCGTGCCTCAACTGCTGGCCGCGCTATCGGTGCCGCTGCCGCGCGCCGATCTCGGCGGCCGCATTGACACCCGCATGCTGAGCCTGCGTGTCGCGCAGCGCTCGCAGAGCGCGCTGCGCTGGGACGCGCGCCTGCGCGTCGACGATCGCGACAACCGTACGCCGGTGAACGAGTACATCTACATCAGCGGTGACTCCGAACTGCAGAACGCTGCGGCCAACAGCGCACGCCGGCGCTTCAATCTCGCGCCCAGCTACCGCGCCAGCCTGTATGCACTCGGCGCCGGCTGGCATCCTGATCGCCGCTTCGGTGTCGACGCCGAGCTTGCCCACCAGTCCATTGAGCGCACGACCTCAGCGCGCAGCGACAGCCGCGAGCAACGGCTCACGCTGAAGCTACGGCATCGCGCCTCGGACCGCCTCGACTACGGCTTGAAGCTCGGCGGTGCGAATCGCGAGGGCTCGACCTACCTCGGCAGCCGCGACTTCGTCGAGGGCCACAGCCCCGAGTATGTGGCCACCGTACCCGGCGCATTCGAGAACCTGCCGGGTCTGCGTCAGTACCACTTGGCGGATCGCCGACGTCACCAGATCGGTGGCTTCGCCAGCCTGCAGCTGGGCGAGCGCAGCCAGTGGAACCTCAACCTCGGCGAGCTGCGCGATGATTATCGCGCGTCCGAGTTTGGCCTGACCGACAGCCGCATCCGCCATCTGCAGCTGGACCTCTCGCAGGGGCTGCCCGGCAATGTGTGGCTGCATGCGTTTGCCGGCCGCGAGTGGCTGGATGCCGCGCAACGTGGACGCGCTTTTCAGGGCGGTGCGAACCGCCTGAACCAGGCCAACGACCCCAACCGAAACTGGGCCGTGGACCATTCCGACCGCGTGGATAGTCTGGGCCTGGGCCTGTCGCATCGTGCGCCCGGCTCACGCCTGCGCCTGCGCGCCGACGCCAGCCTGAGCGATGCAGACGGCGCCCTCAAAGTGCGCACCGGCAGTGCGCTGACCAGCGCACCCCTGCCCGATACCCGCGCCCGCCTGCTGCGCGCGGACCTCGGCCTCGACTACGCCCTGCGCGAGGGCCTTGAGCTGGGCCTGCATTACCGCTTGGAGCGCTTCGACGGCGCCGACTTCGCGCAGGACGGCACCGCGCCCAACACGCTGGCAAATGTGATTCTGCTGGGCAACGAAAGCCCCGACTACCGCGCGCGGGCCTGGCTGCTGAGCCTGCGCTATCGGTTTTGAGCAGAGCCGGTGGGTCAAGACCCACCCTACGAAGAGCGCAAGGGTTTTTTACCCGCGAGTCTCTGTCGTGCGGGTCGGGACCGGCCCACTGCGCGCTGTGCCGGGTGCTTGTAACCCATAGGGTGGGTCTTGACCCACCGGAGCCCGACTCTCGCCCCGGTTCTCGCCACTCAGCCCTGCACGCTGGATCCCGACAACGTGATCAGCAATCCCGTTGTCGATGGTCAAGGCCCTGGGCGTCGCTGGACTGGGCGTGAGACGCAACGCATGTGAGAGGCGCCTTGGGATTCATGTTGGACCGGCCAGCCCAGGAGGCACCGACGTAGGGCGTGATACGAAACCGGGCTAGCATGCGTCCCTTCCTTCCGCACAGCCCCACCCGATGATCCCTGATGCCGGCAGCCATTACCCGATGCTCACCGCCATGCTGGCGCCCGCGCTGTTGATGGCCGCGACCGGCTCGCTGCTGATTTCAGCCAACAACCGCTTGGCTCGGGTCGTCGATCGCCTGCGCGCGCTGCTGGCGACACGCGTCGAGTGCGCCAGCATCGAGCTGCGCAGCGCGCTGGACCGGCAGATCACTCAGCACCGTCGACGCAGCCATTACGTACTGCGCGCATGTGTGCTGCTGTATGTGGCCTTGGGCGCGTTCGTCGCGACCAGCCTGACCCTGGCGATCGATGCCTACACCGGCTTTGCGCTGAGTGAAGTACCCGCGGGATTCGCGCTGTTTGGCGTCGCCGCGCTGCTGGTGGCGAGCCTCGCCATGGGCCTTGAAGTGCACCTCGCAGTGAATGGTCTCACCGCCGAGATCGAGCTTTCGATGAAGCGTCAGGCCGAACGCGACGTCAGCGAACGCTGAAGCCAGGCGCGAGCCATCCGGCGCAGCGACGCATCGAAGACCGGATCGCTCGCAAGCACTACGATCTCCACCCAGGCCAACTCCAGCGACTCTTCGGTGACCGTGAAGTCTTCGTGCCCACCCGCGCGGACGACATAACGCACGTCGTGGTGCCAGTGGCCGGGCACCTCGCCGCGCTCGGGGATCCAGTGACGATCGAGATCGAAAATCCCGCCCTCAAGTGCGAGTCCGATCAGCCCCGATTCCTCTTCCGCCTCACGCAGTGCGACCGCGGCGAGGTCCGGATCGCCATCGGCATGTCCGCCCAGCTGTAGCCAGCGCTGCAGCTTGCGGTGATGGGTCAGTAGCACGCGGCTACCGTCGGCCGAGACCAGCCAGGCCGAGCCGGTGAAATGGCCGTCGAGGCGCTCGCGTGAAAAGGCGAGCGGATCCTCGACCAGGGCGATGTAGTCACGTGCGAGCTCGGCCTGCGCAGGGCAGGAACGCGCGTAGCCCTCGAACTCCGCGCGCAGACGCGCGCGGAGTTCGAGGGTGTCGACCCTGTGCCTCATGCCGGACCGCCGCTTACGCGAACGGATCCTTCAACACGATATTGGCATTGCGGTCGGGGCCAGTGGACACCATCGCAAGCGGACAACCGACCAGCTCTTCCAGCGAACGCAAGTAAGCGCGCGCGGCCGGCGGCAGCTTGTCCCACTGGGTGACGCCGTGGGTGGATTCGGTCCAGCCCGGGAACTCCAGGTAAACCGGCTCACACTCCTCCCAACCAGCGGCGTCCAGCGGCGCGTACTCGGTCTCCTTGCCGCGGTAGCGGTAGCCGATGCACATTTTCAGGCTCGGCAAGCCATCCAGCACATCCAGCTTGGTGACGCACAGGCCGTTGATGCCGTTGATCGCCACCGCGCGCTTGAGCGCCACGAGATCGATCCAGCCGCAGCGACGCGGTCGACCGGTGGTGGCGCCGAACTCAGCGCCGCGACGCCGGATGTCTTCTCCCAGCTCATCGTTGAGTTCAGTCGGGAACGGACCACCGCCGACGCGGGTGGCGTAGGCCTTGGCGATACCCAAGACGTAGTCGATGGCATCAGCGCCGACACCCGTGCCGGCCAGGGCGCCGCCGATCGTGGTGTTGCTGGAGGTGACATAGGGGTAGGTGCCGTGGTCGATGTCGAGCAAGGACCCTTGTGCACCCTCGAACAGCACCTGCTTGCCCTGCTTGCGCAGCTCGTGCAGCAGGCCGGAAACGTCCGCCTTCATCGGCTCGACGTATTCGCCGAAGGCCAAGGCCTCGTCCAGGGTCTGCTGGAAATCGACCGCCGCCACGCCCAGGTACTGAGTCAGCACGAAGTTGTGGTAATCCAGAACATTGCGCAGCTTCTCGGCCAGCTCACCCGGGTAGTGCAGGTCAGCCACGCGTACGCCGCGACGCGCCACCTTGTCCTCATAGGCCGGGCCGATACCGCGGCCGGTGGTGCCAATGGCCTTGCCGCCGGCCTTCTTCTCGCGGGCCTGATCCAGCGCGATGTGGTACGGCATGATCAGCGGGGTGGCCGGGCTGATCTTCAGCCGCGAGCGCACATCGATGCCTTCGGCTTCAAGCTCGCCTATTTCCTTCTGCAGGGCGGCGGGCGACAACACCACGCCATTGCCGATCATGCACAGCACGCCCGGGTGCAGGATGCCCGAGGGAATCAGGTGCAGCACGGTCTTCTTGCCGCCGATCACCAAGGTATGGCCAGCGTTATGGCCTCCTTGGAAGCGCACCACGCCGCCAACGCGTTCGGTCAGCAGATCGACGATCTTGCCTTTGCCTTCGTCGCCCCACTGCGCCCCAAGAACTACAACTGACTGACCCATTTCGCAGCACTCCACATTGATGTTCGTTATCGCGCCCCACCGTGGGGCGACGTCGCCTGCGGCTTCAGGCTCCTGCCTGAAGCTCGAAGGCCAGCGCCGGGCTCCTGCCCGCCGCGCTCAATCCCGCGGGCAGCCAGTGGCTGCCCAGCGCGCGGGCTGTCGCCCCCACTGCGCCCCAAGAACTACAACTGACTGACCCACCCGCAGCACTCCACATTGATGTTCGTTATCGCGCCCCACCGTGGGGCGACGTCGCCTGCGGCTTCAGGCTCCTGCCTGAAGCTCGAAGGCCAGCGCCGGGCTCCTGCCCGCCGCATGCAATTCATAGGGTGGGCCCTGGCCCACCGTGACCTCGACACTCGCTCATCACGCACGCCAAGAGCCGCGCATGCGCCTCGGCAAGCGCATCAGCGCTGGCGCCAGAAACGCCAAAGCCGGGGTACGAGACCCCGGCTTTGCGAGATTATCCGCGAATTGCACGGCCGCCGCATCCCTGCGGTCACTACCAACCAAACCGAGCGCAGCAGGCTGATGCACCCAACCGTCGCCGCACGAACTCGATCCCGAAACCCGTAACCCCCACCCTGCCGTCAGCGCACGAACTGCAGCGCCACCAGCCCGGCGATGATCATCAGACCGCCGACCTGCCTGAGCGCCTTGACTTCCATCTGCAGTAGACGCTCAGCAGCCTGCTTCCAGGCGTCCGGCGCCACGAACAGCAGCAGGCCCTCGAGCACCAACACCAGACACAGGGCGGCGAGCAGATCGGTCATTGCGGTTCCGGTGAAACGCGCGGCGCCCGGTCGGACGCCGCTTCAGCTCGTCAACGCGGGGGAGTCTGCTCGAAGTAGCGCAGGAACTCCGCGTCCCGATCCAGCACCAGCACGCTGTCGCCTCGACCAAACGCCTCGCGATACGCCTGCAGGCTGCGGTGGAAGGCATAGAACTCGGAGTCCACGCCATACGACAGCGCGTAGATGTCGGCCGCACGGGCATCCGCCTCACCGCGAATCAACTCGGCATCGCGCTGAGCTTCGGCCACCAGCACCTGACGCTGCCGATCCGCATCGGATCGGATGGTCTCGGAAATTTCCTGACCCTCCGCACGCAGCTCGTTGGCCACGCGCAGGCGCTCGGCGCGCATGCGTTGGAACACAGAACCAATCACCTCACTGTCTTCCGGCAGATCGATGCGCTTGATGCGCACATCGACCACTTCAATGCCCAGCTCGCGCACGCGCTGGTTGCCGACGTCGACAAAGCGCTGGGCCAGATCCTTGCGCTCGCCGGACACAACGGCCTGTAGGGTGCGCTGGGCGATCTCGTTACGGATCACTTCGGTGATGATCGGCTGCAGACGCTGACGGGCTTGCTCCTCGATACCGCTGGTCGCGGTGAAGAAGCGCTGCACGTCGGCGATCCGCCACTTGACGAAGAAATCGACGTTGACGTCCTTCTTTTCGAAGGTCAGGTAACGCTCAGGCCGCGAGTCCAACGACAGGATGCGGCGATCGAAGCTCATCACGTTCTGCACCAGCGGCAGCTTGAAGTGCAGGCCGGGTGCGATGTCGGTCTCGACGATGCGCCCCAGCTGGAAACGGATGCCGATGTGGCTTTCCTCGATGCGGTACATGCTGGACAGGGCCAGCACCAGCACTGCAACGATGGCAATCAGCAGGGAAGGTCTCATCGGCGCAGCTCCTCACGGGTCGGGCGCTCAGGGCGGCTGGTGTTCCGATTGCGCTCGCTGGCTATCTGCGCGTTTGCGGCACTCGGCGTGCTGGGCTGAAGCTGCGGCATCGCAGCAGCGGCCGCCGGCAGGCGGGTCTGTGGACCTTGGCCGCTTTCGTTGCCCAGGGGCAGGTAGAGCACATTGTTGCCGTCGCCGGCGTAGATCGTCCGGTTGTTGGCGAACACGTCCTGCATGGTCTCCAGGTACAGACGGCGGCGGGTGACTTCCGGAGCCTTTCGGTACGCGTCAGCCAGCAGCCGGAAGCGCTCGGCCTCACCGGTGGCGCGGGCGATCTGGGCTTCGCGATAACCCTCGGCCTGGGTCCGAACGCGGGCGGCCTCGCCTCGCGCTTCAGGCACCACGGTGCTGCGGTAGGCTTCGGCTTCGCTCTCGATGCGCTCCTTGTCTTCGCGCGCGCTGATGGCGTCGTCGAAGGCCTGACGCACTTCCTGCGGCGGGCGCGCATTCGGAATGTTCAGCACGGTGACCTGCAGGCCGGTGGAGTAGCTGTCCAGCGTGGCCTGCAGACGGGTCTGAGCTTCCGCGGCCAGCGCGGCGCGCTCACCGGTCAGGATGGTGTCCATGCGATTGCCGCCGATCACGTCGCGGATCGCGCTTTCAGCGGCCTGCTTCAGGGTCTCTTCCGGCTCGCGGGTGCCAAAGAAGAAGAACTTGGGATCACTCACCACGAACTGCACGCCGAAATCGATCTGCACGATGTTCTCGTCGGCGGTCAGCAGGCGCACCTGATCCGACACGCTGCGGACGCGGGTGACATCGAGCTTCATGACCCGCTCAACCGGGCTCGGCCATTTCAGGTTGGGGCCCGGCGGCATGATCCGGTCGAACTTGCCGAAGCGCAGCACCACGCCACGCTCGCGCTCATCGACCAGAACCACCGAGTCAAAGATCGCCCACGCCGACACCGCCACCAACACCAGCAGAAACAGGCCGCGACCCACCGGGTCGCCACCGCCATCCGTGCGTCGGGAATCGTCCCCGCCGCCACCGCTGCCGCCGAACACGCGGTTCAGACTGCCCTTGAGCTTGTTGAGGAAAGCTTCGACATCAGCGCCCGGATCCTTGTTGCTGTTCCAGGGGTCGCGATCCTTGTCGCCACCACCGCTGCCGCTGCCGCCGCTGCCAGGTTGATTCCAGGCCATCGAGTGCTCCAATTCGTGATCTTTTGACTGCCCGAGACACCGTGCTTTCGCAGTGGCCTTAACGGGCGTGAATCCGAGGCGCCGGAGTGTAGCAGTCACCCGACCGGCCTTCGTGGACGTGGCGTCGCGACCGGGTCAGGTCGCTTCGCCTCGCTGTTCCCACTCTTCTGTGGGGGCATCCAAGGCGCCAGCCAAGGCTGCATGAAACACCGGAAACTCTGTCGCCAGTTTGGCCGCCTGCGCGCGCGGCAGGTCGATGTCGAGCTGCCAGCCGGTTTCATCCGCCACCTCTGAACGCACGGCGCCAAGCGCAAACAGACGAGCCCGCAGTCGGCCTTCGCTGGACCCGAGCAACAACGTCTGAGTCAGCCGCTCGGCGGCGAAGCGCTCGCTGATGGCGTCTCGGAGCAGGTCCAGCCCAAGGCCATCGCGAGCCGATACGAAAACCCGTTCAGCGCTTTCATCGGCCTGGTCGCGGCGCGGCGCGCCGCCTTCGACGCGGTCAATTTTGTTGAACACCTGAATCTGCGGGATATCGCCAGCGCCGATCTCAGCGAGCACGCTCTCGACATCGGCCACGCGATCGCGGAGTTGCGGGTCAGCGGCGTCGATGACATGCAGCAGCAGATCCGCCTCGCGCGCTTCGGACAGGGTCGAACGGAATGCAGCCACCAGCTCATGCGGAAGATCGCGGACGAAACCTACGGTATCGGCCAGCACCACTTCACCGCAGTCGAGGCCCGACAGCTTTCGCACCGTCGGATCGAGCGTCGCGAACAGCTTGTCAGCGGCATAGATGCCGGCGCCGGTGAGGGCATTGAACAGGGTCGACTTGCCGGCATTGGTGTAGCCGACCAGGGCCACGCGCGGCACTTCGTTACGCAGACGGGCGCGGCGCGCCTGGGCCTGACGCCGCTCGGCCTGCTCGAGCCGGCGCGAGAGCACCTTGACCCGTTCAGCCAGAAGTCGGCGATCCGTTTCGAGCTGGGTTTCACCAGGGCCGCGCAGGCCGATCGAGCCGCCGCGCTGGCGTTCCAGATGCGTCCAGCCCCGCACCAGACGCGTTGCCATGTGCTTGAGCTGGGCCAGCTCGACCTGCAGCTTGCCTTCGAAGCTGCGCGCACGCTGGCTGAAGATGTCGAGGATCAGACCGGTACGGTCGACCACCCGGCTCTGCAGATGGCGCTCGAGGTTGCGCTCCTGCACAGGCGACAGGTTGGCGTTGACCAGCACCAGATCGATGTCGTGCAGCGTGCACAGCTCTTTTGCCTCATCGGCTTTGCCGCTGCCGATGTAGAGCGCCGGGTTGGGGCGCTCGACCCGGGCGGTAATCTGGGCAAGAACGGTAGCGCCCGCCGAGCGGGTCAGCTCACCGAACTCTTCCATCGCTTCGCTCTCATCCCGACCCGGGGCCTGCGGCTGGATCAACAGGGCGCGTTCGCCGCGCTTCTCGCGTTCAAACATGGTGAGGCGCCTCGCGCAACGCGAACGGAGCGGTCAATCCTGCTCGCCCGTCGCATCGGACACTTCGCCACCGCCGGGGCCAATGCGCACATTGCGAGCAGGCACCACGGTCGAGATGGCGTGCTTGTAGACCATCTGGCTGACCGTGTTGCGCAGCAGCACCACGAACTGGTCGAAGGACTCGATGGTGCCCTGCAGCTTGATGCCGTTGACAAGGTAGATGGAAACCGGAACGCGCTCGCGGCGCAGGGCATTCAGGAAAGGATCCTGCAGGGATTGTCCCTTGGACATGTTCGCTCCTTGGAGAGGGATGTTCGATGTGCTTGTTGTTCTGTGCACGGCGCGCGAAGGCCATGCACGGTCTCCACCTGGGGGCACGTCCCAACACGGGGCGGCTCGGCGGCAACCACGCGAGTGTACCGCGTGCGCCGGGCCGCCCGCCGCTGCCGTTTAGCGGCCGTGCAGCCCGCTCGCAAGCCGCAGCAGTGAATCTGCACGCTTTGGCTGCCGTTGCGGATCCACCCAGAAGGCGTCAAGTTCTCCGCGCAGCCAGGTCAATTGACGCTTGGCCAGCTGGCGGGTCGCTGCTATGCCCTCGTCGAGAAACTGCTTCGCGCTGGTGTCGCCCTGCAGATGCCGCCAAGCTTGGCGGTAACCCACCGCCCGCATTGCCGGCAAGTCGGCGTGCAGGCCCGGTCGCTGCAGCAGGCTGCGCACCTCATCAAGAAAGCCCTGCGACAACATCCGCTCGAAACGCAGCGCGATGCGCGCATGCAGCACTGCGCGATCGGCGGGGGCCAACACCAGTTTCAGCACCCGCCACGGGGGCCGCGGCGAAACCGGTGCATCGGCCTGCCAGGCGCTGATCGGCCGGCCCGACACCCGCCAGACCTCCAGCGCACGCGTGATCCGCTGCGGGTCGCTGGGCCGGATACGCGCCGCAGCCGCAGGATCGACCCTCTCGAGTTCGGCATGCAGCGCCGCCCAGCCGCGTTCTGCCGCCTCTGCCTCAAGCTCAGCGCGAATCGCAGGCTCGGACGAAGGCATCGCCGACAGGCCGCCCAACAGCGCGCGGAAGTACAGCCCTGTACCGCCGACCAGCAGCGGCAGTCGACCGCGGGCGAGCACAGACTCGACGGCGGCCCGCGCATCCGCGGCAAAGTCACCGGCCGAATAGGCCTGCTCCGGCTCACGGATGTCGATCAGATGATGCGGAATGCCGGCGCGCTCGCTGGCGTCCGGCTTGGCGCTGCCGATGTCGAGCCCGCGGTAGACCAGGGCCGAGTCGACGCTGACGATCTCGCCGTTGAAGCGCTGCGCGAAGTCGATCGCCAGCGCGGTCTTGCCCGAGGCGGTCGGCCCCATCAGGGCGACCACCCAGGGTCGATCGCGCGCGGCGCCCGAATTCACGGTCGCTGGCAGCCCGTCAACTGAAGGCGCTGCCCGGGCTTGATCAGATAGCGCGGTGCAGCTACGCGATTGGCGCGGGCCAGGGACTCGACCGAGCACTGGTGACGACGGGCAATGCTGTGCAGGGAATCGCCGCTGCGAACCGTGTAACTGCGTGCGGCCGCAGCGCTGGCGGTCGCCGGCTGGCTCGGTCGATTGGCCGCAGCCAAGGCGCGCGCCAGCTCGATGCGCTCGCCGCTGACGCAGTGCGCCGCGTAGGCCTCGACCAGGCTCTGCGGCCCCTGCATCACAGTGCCGGCGGGAATCACGGTGTGCGTTTCATAGCGCGGGTTGAGGTTGCGCAGCACCCGGAACCAGCCATCGCGAATGCCGTTCTGGCCAAGACACAGCGTCAGCTCGTTCAGGGTGCTGGGATGCGCGAGCGTGAAACCGCTGGCCTGCAGGTCGACGTTCGGAAACTCCAGCCCGACCTCTTCGGGGTGCAGAAACAGCCAGGCCGCCGCCAGCACCATCGGCACATAGTCCTGGGTCTCGCGCGGCAGCTGGCCGAACACCTGCGGGTTCCAGAACGGCTTGCCACCGGTCGACTGGAAGATCCGCCGCATGCGGCCCTCGCCACCGTTGTAGGCGGCCAGCGAGAGTTCGAGATTGCCGTTCAACTCGCGAAAGCGGTCGTTCAGGTAGCGAACACTTGCGCGCGAGGCCAGCTGCGCATCGAAGCGGGTGTCAAAGCCATCGACGCGGCCCAGCCCGTAGCCCAGCCCGGTCTGGTACATGAACTGCATCGGCCCCGATGCGCCGGCGCGTGAGACCGCGTGCACGCGTCCGCCGGACTCCTTGGCCATGATGCCGAACAGCAGAGCCTCGGGCAGGCCGGCCTGCTCGTACTCGGGCCACATCAGATGGCGCATGTACTGGTAGTTCTCCCAGGCCGTGATCAGCTGCGGACGCATCCAGGTCAGCCACTCGACCATGGCCGATTTGACCGGTGTGTTCAGCTCGATCAGCTCGCGCAGCTCGCGGCCGTTCAACATCGCGATCGTGCGTTGCGCCTCCGGCAGATCCGTGAGCAGCGGCGAGGCTTCGCCGGATTCAGGCGCCGCGTCTTCCCGCCCGGCCTCGAAGTCTTCGCCAACCGCCAGACCCAACGCTGCCAGCTGCTCATAGCCCGCCAATACGCGCTCGGCGCCGCAGGCAGGCTGTTCGAGGCAGGCGCGGGCTAGCGTGCGAAGGCGATCACGCGCTTCGACCAGGGGCTCGCGGTCCACCGCTTCGCCGGCGCGCAGGCGCTCTGCCTGGGCCAGAGCGTGCTCAAGCGCGACATCGAAAGCCTGTTGGGCCTGCACGGCATCGGCGTTCGACGCGGCAGGCACGCTGCGCTGCGGGGTGCTCGCGCAGGCGACGAGGGACAGCGCGAGGGCGCAAAGAAGCGGGCAACGCAGCATTCGAATCATGGGCAGGACAGGTCCGGGTGGGGCGGCAGTCGATGCCGGCAAGCCGCACAGTGTAAGGCGAGCACCTGCGGCCACGAAGTCGCGGCTATGATCCCCGGCGACTTCACTCAGGCGAGGCGCGGATGGAAACGATCCTGATCGGCAAGGGCGAGACGCAGGTCCACCTGCTCGCCAAGTACGGCAATCGCCATGGGCTGGTGGCCGGCGCCACCGGCACCGGCAAGTCGGTGACACTGATGGTCATGGCCGAAGGCTTTTCGCGGCTCGGTGTGCCGGTCTTCCTCGCCGACGTGAAGGGCGACCTCGCCGGCCTGTGCCAGCCCGGCAGCCCGCACGAGCGGATCAGCCAGCGCATCGAGCAGATCGGCATCGAAGACTATCGGCAGGAAGCCAATCCAGTGGTGTTCTGGGACATCTACGGCGAGCTCGGCCACCCCGTGCGCTGCTCGATCTCGGAGATGGGCCCTACCCTGCTGGGCCGCGTGCTGGAACTGAATGACACCCAGTCGGGCGTGCTGGATATCGTGTTCAAGCTGGCCGATGAGCAGGGCCTGCTGCTGATCGACATGGACGATTTGCGCGCCCTGCTTGGCTTTGTCGCGGAAAATCGCAAGGACATCAGCACGCAGTACGGTCTGGTCAGTGCGCAGAGCATCGCCGCCATCCAGCGTCAGCTGCTGCGGCTGGAAAGTGACGGCGGCAAGCATTTCTTCGGCGAGCCGGCGCTGGATCTCAATGACTTCATGCGTCAGGTCATGTCCGGCCGCGGCCTGGTCAACGTGATGGCCGCGGACAAGCTGATCCTGAAGCCGCGCCTGTACTCGAGCTTTCTGCTGTGGATGCTGTCCGAGCTGTTCGAGAATCTGCCGGAAGTCGGTGATCTTGATCGCCCGAAGATGGTGTTCTTCTTCGATGAGGCGCACCTGCTGTTCGGCGACTGCCCGCCTGCCCTGCTGCAGCGGGTCGAGCAGGTCGTGCGTCTGATCCGCTCCAAAGGCGTGGGCGTGTACTTCTGCTCGCAGAACCCCGATGACATCCCTGGCACTGTTTTGGGCCAGCTCGGCAACCGCGTGCAGCACGCACTGCGTGCCTTCACGCCGCGCGACCAGAAGGCCGTGCGCACGGCAGCGGAGACCTTCGCCAGCAACCCGACGCTCGACGTCGCCAAGGTGATCGGCGAGCTCGGCGTCGGTGAAGCTCTGGTATCGACCCTACAGGAGAAGGGCATCCCACTGCCGGTCGAACGCACCCTGATCTGCCCGCCACGCTGCCGGATCGGCGCGATCACGGCCGAGGAGCGCCAGACCCAGCGCCTGCGCAGCCCGGTCGGCGGCAAGTACGACATTGCTGTGAACCGGGAGTCGGCCTACGAGATCCTGTCGAAACGCGCGGAAGCCGCCGCGAGCGCCGCGCCCGCGCCACCTCCCGTCTCTCGACCGGACACACGCGAGCGGGCCACGACACCTGCCAAGAAGGCGCCCGAGTCCGGCGGCGTGGGCCAGAAGCTCAACGAATGGCTGTTCGGCACCTCGCGACGTCAGGGCGCGGTGGAAGCCATGGCCAAGTCGACCATGCGCACCGTCGGCAACCAGCTCGGCCGCCAGCTGTTGCGCGGGGTGCTCGGCAGTCTGGGCAGCAAACGCTGATTCAAACCCGCCCCGCGCTTGTCAATGCCTTGACAGCCGACTACAATGCCGCGTTTGACGCGCCACACAGCCAAGGCTTAATCCCATGAAAGTCCTGAACTCCCTCAAGTCGGCCAAGACCCGCCACCGCGACTGCAAGGTCGTGCGTCGCCGCGGCAAGGTCTTCGTGATCTGCAAGAGCAACCCGCGTTTCAAGGCCCGCCAGCGCTGAGCGCAGCGAGTCTCGAAGCACGCAAAAAGGCCGCCCTCGAGGCGGCCTTTTTTGTGGGTCGCCTCGCGCGGAGGCGCGTAGCGACATGGCAGCGCCCAGGCTGGAGTCGGCGCACGCAGGACCTAGGAGCCTGTCGGGCTTTGGTCGGCCGGGCTGCAAACCCGTCTGCGCGGTCCA
>CAZPHV010000042.1:0-48486 GCA_964586455.1 uncultured Aquimonas sp. | reverse complement strand
AACAGGCGGAATCAAACGGCGGCTGTCGTGCAAGGGGTTTTTCGACAGGCTGCTAAGCGTCCGGCCAAGCCACCTACCGCTGGCCCTCGGGCTGTGCTCAGCTTCAGCCGCTGAACGGCGTCCAGCCGTCCACGGGCAACAGGCCGTCGATGTCCCGGTTGCGTGTGTTCGGCAGGCGGGTGAGCACGTCGGTCAACCAGACCTGTGGGCAGACGCCGTTGGCCTTGGCGGTGGCGACGAGGCTCATGATCGCGACGGCACGTGGCCCGTGTTCGGACGACCGACCGGCCAGAACGCTTCGACGATGCGCTTCGGCTGCGCTGGCAACAGATTGGCAACGCTTGGGCCACCGGCCCGCCACAGTACGTGCGGATTGGGCGGGTAGACTCTCTCGGAAAGAACGTGGAAGTGCTTGTTTGACTCTTAAAGCTTTGCTGCACGATTCTAAGGAGGCGGTGATGATTCTACATGTGCGAAAAAGGTGCGTTGCACTGCTCTCAATCTTTGTTGTTTCGCCCTTGTTAGCATGGGAGGGGGCGCCTCGTCTGACCATCCGGCCCGAGGCGCCTGCAGTCGGCGACCAGATAATCGCGGATGTATTCTTCCCAGAACTCTGCCGAGAATCTTTTGACGTCTACCCGCGAGAGACGATCACGCAGGTTGATAACGTGATACGTGCGCGTCTTTCTCGCAGGTCGCCGGGAGCATCGTGTAGCTCACCAGGGGCTCAGTTGGAGCTCATGGTGGGTAAGCTGCCGGGAGGGAGCTACAGGCTCGAAGTCGATATAGAAGGTTCAAGCGTAGCTGCCGTAACCCTTGAGTTTGCGGTAGTGCAGCGAGATTCGGGCAGAAATTTCGGGCCGTCGGTGGATTTTTCCGGTTTGTGGTGGGACCCGTCTGAATCGGGGTGGGCCCTCACACTCCATCAGTATCCGGGTGGAACCCTTTGGGCTTCATTCTTGACGTTTGACGCTTCCGGCGAGAGTCGGTGGGTCATGTCGCTGCCTGGTCAATGGTCCAACGGAATATATAGCGCATCACTAGTTGAGATTGCTGGCGGACCTGATGTGCTGGCAGCTGCCAATGAGATCTCTTCTCGAGGCGCAGAGACTGAGACTGTAGGCGAAATCCGCATCTACCTGGATGGTGAGCCAGAGTATTTTGGTACCGTTCCAGTTCTAGGGCGCAAGCCGCTTGAGGCTGTAATCTGGTACACCTACCGAGGCAATTCCCACGTAAGACTCCTGCGGCGGTTCGAGTTGCCGTAATAGCGGTTGCAGTGGGAGGGTCCTGCGGTTTCTCGCGTCGGGTGATGTGCGAGCCAGCGTGACGCGGAAGGTAGATGGCTCCACAGTTTCCGATTCTGAACTGCACCCTTGGTAGTGGGTGTTCCTGTTTGGCGTCGAACCTCGGTGAGCAAAGTTGGAGGTCACGAGGAGCAGCCGCTCTGGACGAGACTTGCAGCCGTGCAAGGCAGAAGCGAGCGCGGCGCCAGCGTGCGCAGTTGGAGGCCTCGATTGAATCGGTGCGCCATCTCGACCGAGCCGCGGCGTCCGTTCTGACAGAGCGGGTTGCGTGTAGCACCCCACCGAATGCGCGCTTGAAGTTCGACCGCACAACACTCATGCAGAGTGCTCCCGCCGCTTCGGCCACCGCGCGACCGCGAGTCGTCTCCGACACGGTCGGCGCTTCGCGGGCTGCTTCTACGCAACGAAAGCAGCCGAGGCCGTCGGTAAACGCCTCAGCGACAGATGCCCGGCGCCGCGCCAACCATTCCGTCAGCGAGGCATTATCGACTGGGCCCTGTTCATCGGCATCGTGGCGCTCCGGCAGCGCAAGGAGCATCGCCCTTGCGGCCTCGGGTCTCACAGTGCGGGATGGGAGTTGAGGTTCGACGCCACCCAGGTCCATGGTTACTGCAATAGCGACTTGATCTGGTCGCGCGCCGTTGCTCGAAAATCGGAACAGCCTGCGGGTGAGCCCGCAGGTCTTGATCTGCGCCGTTGAGCCTGCAGGCGAACGCCGCTCCGGTTGAACTGTTGCGGCTGTTCCCCCATACGCGCTCTTGGCTACAGCGCCTCCGACGCAAAATCCGCGAGGCGCGAACGCTCGCCGCGGCGCAGGGTGATGTGGGCGCTGTGTGGCCAGTGCTGAAAGCGGTCGACCGCATAGGTCAGACCCGAGGTCGTTTCGGTGAGGTAGGGCGTGTCGATCTGCTCGACGTTGCCGAGGCAGACCATCTTGGTGCCGGGCCCCGCACGCGTCAGCAGGGTCTTCATCTGCTTGGGTGTGAGGTTCTGGGCTTCGTCGATGATCACGTAGCGGCTCAGGAAGGTGCGGCCGCGCATGAAGTTCATCGAGCGGATCTTGATGCGCGAGGCCAGCAGCTCATTGGTGGCCGCGCGTCCCCAGGCGCCGCCTTCCTGCGGGCTGGTCAGCACTTCCAGGTTGTCGGTCAGCGCGCCCATCCAGGGCGTCATCTTTTCTTCCTCGGTGCCGGGCAGGAAACCGATGTCCTCGCCGACGCTGACGGTGGCGCGGGTCATGATGATCTCGCGGTAGCGCTGCTGGTCGAGCGTCTGCGCGAGTCCCGCCGCCAGCGCCAGCAGGGTCTTGCCGCTGCCGGCGGTGCCGAGCAGGGTGACGAAGTCGACTTCCGGGTCCATCAGCGCGTTCAGAGCGAAGTTCTGCTCGCGGTTGCGGGCGCTGACGCCCCAGACCTGGCGCGAGCTGGCGCGGTAGTTCTCGACCAGCTGCAGCACCACGCGATCACCGCGCGGGCCGACCACACGCAGTTCGGCCTCTTCGTCGCCGTGGAAGCAGAGGAACTCGTTCGGGCGCCAGTCTTCGGAGGCCTCGGCCTGGATTTCGTAGTAGGTGTGGCCGCGCTCGATCCAGCTGCGCAGGTCCTTCTCGTGGCTGTCCCAGAAGTCGACTTCCAGCTCGCGCACGCCGGAGTAGAGCAGGCTGAAATCGTCGAGTGCGCGGTCGTTTTCGTAGTCCTCGGCGGGCACGCCGAAGATGCTGGCCTTGATGCGCAGGTTGATGTCTTTCGACACCAGAACGACCTCGGTGCCGACCCGCTGCTCGCGCAGTTTCAGGATCGAGGCGAGGATCTGGTTGTCGGGCAGCGGCGCGCCTGTGCGCTTCTGGGTGTCGGTGGCTTCGACCTGGAAGAGCAGGCTTCCTATTGCCGAACTGGCGCGCAGGTTCAGTGCGGCGGGGCGCTCCAGCCGCAGTCCGGACTGGATATTGGACGCGCCATTGGTCTCGATCAGCTCATTGATGAAGCGGCTTACCTGACGCGCATTGCGCGCGACTTCCGTGGTCCCCTTCTTGCCGTGGTCAAGTTCTTCCAGCACCACCATCGGCAGGTAGATGTCGTGTTCTTCGAACTTGAACAGCGCGGTCGGGTCGTGCATCAGGACATTGGTATCCAGCACATAGATCCGCTTGCCTTGGCTCATCATCGGGAAGTGTTTCCTCTGGCAGTGCTGCGGTGGCAAACGAAACGGCCCGCTTCGCAGGGCGAGGCGGGCCGCTCGGAGTCGCGGGTTTGATGGGCGCGTGCGCGGCATTCAGGCATGCGCAGTGGCCTTCAGGGCATCCAGTACAGCCTGGGCATGGCCGGGAACCTTGAGCTTGCGCCAGGCCTGGATCAGTGCGCCGTCAGCACCGAACAGGAAGGTGCTGCGTTCGATACCCATGAACTTGCGGCCGTAGAGGCTTTTCTCCTGGATCACGTCCAGCGCGCGGCACAGGGCCTCGTCGGGGTCGCTGATCAGCGCGAACGGAAAGCCCTGTTTCTCGGCGAAGCGCGCGTGCGAGGCGACCGAATCGCGCGACAGCCCGAAGACCTCGGCGCCCAGGGCCTGGAACTGCGGGTACAGATCGCGGAAGTCCTGGCCTTCGCGCGTGCAGCCCGGCGTGCTGTCCTTGGGGTAGGCGTAGATCACCACGGGGCGCCCCGACAGCGATGCCAGGTCCAGCGTCTCACCGGAGCCGAGCGTGACCTGGAGCTTGGGCAGGGTAAGCGTCTTGCTCATGCTCAGAACTTCATCGGGTCCATGATCGCGTCCAGGTTCAGATGGTCGCAGAACTCGAGGAAGTCGTCGCGCAAGGCGGCGATGTGCATGTTCGATGGAATGCCGATGGTGACCTGGGCCGAAAACATGTCGGCGCCGGTCTGCATCGCGCGGTAGCGGGTGCTGTGCAGGCTTTCGATCGTGATGCCCTGGCGATCGAAGAAGTCGGCCAGCTGGAACAGGATGCCCGGCTTGTCGGCCGCCACCACCTCGACGATGTAGGGCAGCAGATTGCTCTGCAGCGGCTTCGGTGCGGTGCGGTACCAGACCAGGCGCAGGCCTTCCTCGCGCTCCAGTCGCGTCAGCGAGGATTCAAGCTTGGCGACCGCATCCCAGGAGCCCACCGCAAGCGCAACGACGGAGACATCGCGGCCGACGGTGGACAGGCGCGCGTCCACCAGATTGCAGCCGCTGTCGGCGATTCGCCGCGACAGGGGCAGCAGGGGCGACTCGGGATGCACCGCGAAGGCGTTGATCAGCAGATGGTTCTCGTTGGTCTGCGGGCGGGGCGAGGGGTCGCTCAAGGCGGTGTCCGAAGTCAGTTGCATGCGGACACAAGCTTAACGCCTGTGGCGGGCGATCGGCGACATGAACCTGTGGTGACCTGAGCCCGTGCTGGCTTGTCGCTGGCTTGGCGCGGCCAGTACCATCGCGGGCTGCGAACGCATACGCGCCCCCACTCCGCTTCACTGCGCACCTTCAGCTGCGTGCAATTCCATCACCATGAGGCCCACCTTGCGAATCACCGGCTGTCTCACCGCCCTGGCCACACCGTTCTGCGCGCCCTCTGGAGGGAGCGAGGCGGCGGTCGACTTTGATGCGTGGGGCAGGCTGGTCGAAGCGCAGCGCGTGGGCGGCACCCAGGGCGTTGTGGTCGCGGGCTCGACGGGGGAGGGCAGCGCGCTCGACGAAGCCGAGCTGCATCAGCTGATCGAGCGCGCGCTGAAGCTGGCTGGAGCGATGCCGGTGGTCGCCGGCACCGGGCTGTCCAACACGCGCAAGACCATTGCGCTGACGCGCGCGGCCGGTCGTGCCGGCGCGCAGGCGGCTTTGGTGGTGACGCCGCCGTACGTGCGCCCCACCCAGGAAGGTCTGTACGCGCACTTTGTTGCGGTGGCCGAAGAAGGTGAGCTCCCGGTGCTGCTGTACAACGTGCCGGCCCGCAGCGCCTGTGATCTGCTGCCGGCGACGGTGGCGCGGCTGGCGCGTCACCCGCGGATCATCGGTATCAAGGAAGCGCGCCCGGAAGCCGAACGCATGCAGGCCCTGCTTCCACTGCGTGCTGACGGCTTCACTGTGTTGAGTGGCGATGACCCCACCTGCGGTCGTGCAATGCTGGCCGGAGCCGACGGGCTGATTTCGGTCGCTTCGAACGTCGCGCCGGCGGCGATGCGTCGCCTGTGCGATCTTGCCCGTGCAGGTCGCGCGGACTCGGTCGCCGTGATCGAGGCCAAGCTGGCCCCTCTGTTCGCATTCCTGGGCGTCGAGCCCAATCCGATTCCGCTCAAGGCCCTGCTCGCCAGCAAGGGCCTGGGCTCCGAGCACCCCCGGCTGCCGCTGACGGCGCTGGCTGCGGACAACCGTCCAGCCATGGAAGCCTTGCTTCCGGACCTGTCCACCACCGAGTTCGCGGCCTCAGCCGAGCTCTCGAACGATCCGAATTTCCTTGGAGAAACCCGATGATCCGATTCAACGCCCCGCTGCGCGTCGCAGCCACTCTGGGTCTGCTCGTCTGCGTGCTGGGTGTCAGCGGCTGCAAGTGGATGCGTGGTACCAGCCCCTATGCCGAGAGCCCGGAGAACCGCCCGCTCGAGGTCCCGCCTGACCTCAGCCTTCCCAATACCACCCAGGCCATGCGCGTGCCTGAATTGGCGGCGCGCTCTTCGGCCTTCCAGGTGGCGGACACCAAGGACTCGACCTGGCGCCGTGTGGGCGTGGCGCTTGAGCGCATCGAGGGCGTGAGCATCAGCGAGCGCGCCGAACTGGCGGGCGCATACAACCTCAGCTACCGCGGCGAGAGTTTCCTGCTGCGGGTCGGCGAAGACGGCGCGCAGAGCCGTGTCTCGGCAGTGGCGGCAGACGGTCGCGAGGCCACCGGCGCGGGTGCGACCGCGCTGCTCGGCCTGCTGCGCCAGCGCCTGATGTAAGTCGGGGCCACTGGCGCGTGCCGCGCATCGCTGATGGCTGAAATGAAGAAGGCGCCCCATGGGGCGCCTTCTTCATTTCGAATTCCGGAAGTGGTCGCGCTGTTCGCAGCGGCGAAGCCTCAGCGCTCCAGAAGCTTCAGCTTGTCCGGTGTGCCGTTCCAGCTTTCGGCGTCGGCCGGCGCTTCTTTGCGGATCGTGATGACGGGCCAGCTTTTTGTCAGCTCCGCGTTCAAGGCGATGAAATGCTCCTGACCGGCGGGCACGTCGTCCAAGGGGAAGATGGCGTTCGCGGGGCATTCCGGCTCGCAGAGCGTGCAGTCGATGCATTCGTCGGGGTCGATCACCAGGAAGTTCGGGCCTTCGTGGAAACAATCGACCGGGCAGACTTCAACGCAGTCAGTGAACTTGCACTTGATGCAATTCTCGGTGACGACGAAGGCCATGGACACTCTGCCGGGGAGGCGAAAAGCGAAGCGGGGGATGTTCCGTGATCAACCCGGGCGAGGGGGGAAGTGGCGCTCCCTACGAGGTTCGAACTCGTGTTTTCGCCTTGAGAGGGCGACGTCCTGGGCCACTAGACGAAGGGAGCGTGGTGTTCAGCCTCAAGTTGAACCGCTA
Source organism: uncultured Aquimonas sp. (assembly GCA_964586455.1). Lineage (GTDB taxonomy): Bacteria > Pseudomonadota > Gammaproteobacteria > Xanthomonadales > Xanthomonadaceae > Aquimonas. The sequence goes on along the minus strand of CAZPHV010000042.1, from coordinate 41,636 downwards.
GTATAGCAGGCTTGCTGCTGCCGACAATGCCGTAATCAGGCATCTCTCTGCAGCCTTTGGTTCCGGTTGCGAGCATTCGCCGACCCGGCCTGCAGCCCAAGGCGCGCATCGCGCCCATCGCATAGAAAGCTCGTGCATCCAGAAATCAACGAACTCCGCATCATCCATCGCGCCGACCACGGCATCTCGCGCAAGCAGATCAGCCCGAATGCCTTGCGTGTCCTGTATCGCCTGCATGAGGCGGGCTTCGGTGCCTATCTTGTAGGCGGCGCTGTGCGAGACCTGCTGATCGGCGGCGCACCGAAAGACTTCGACGTCGCCACCAGCGCCACGCCAGAGCAAGTTCGCGCGCTATTCCGCAACTGTCGACTGATCGGCCGACGCTTCCGCCTGGCCCATGTGGTGTACGGGCCGGAAATCATCGAAGTCGCGACCTTCCGCGCCAGCGCCGACGACGGTTCTGGTGATCGTGAAGTCGATAACGGTGTGCTGGTGCGCGACAACGTCTACGGCAGCATCGAGGACGACGCAGTGCGGCGCGACTTCACCGCCAACGCCCTCTACTACGCGATCGAAGACTTTTCCGTGCGCGATTTCGTGGGCGGCTTCGAAGACGTGATGGCGCGCCGGCTGCGCCTGATCGGCGACCCCGAGGCGCGCTACCGCGAAGATCCCGTGCGGATGCTGCGGGCTGTCAGGCTGGCCGCCAAGCTGGGCTTCACGATTTCGCCTGAGGCGGCGGCGCCGATCCCGCGCATGGCGGACCTGCTGGTCGATGCATCCAGCGCGCGTCTGTTCGACGAGTCGCTGAAAATGTTCATGTCCGGTCATGGCGCTGAGAGCCTGCTCGGGCTGGAGCGCACCGGCCTGCTGCCGGCGCTGTTCCCCGATACAGCCTCCGCGCTTGCCGCCGACGGCAGCGGGCAATGCAAGGCTCTGATGCTCGAAGGTCTGCGCAATACCGACGCGCGCGTGCGTGAGGACAAGCCGGTCACGCCGGCCTTCCTGTTCGCCGCACTGCTGTGGCCTGCGTATGCGCAGGAGCTCGCGCGTCTGCTGGAAGAAGGCCACGAGCTCGCGGTTGCCGAACAGCGCGCAGCCGATCGCGTCACCCTGCGCCAGACCGAGCGCATCGGCATCCCGCGGCGTTTCAGCGTGCCCATGCACGAGATCTGGTTCCTGCAGTCGCGCTTCCCGCTGCGTCAGCGCAAGCGCGTGTTCCGCCTGCGCCAGCACCCGCGCTTCAAGGCGGCCTACGATTTCCTGGAGCTGCGCGCGGCGGTCGTGCCCGAGCTTGCGCCCGAGCGCGACTGGTGGGCGGGCACTCTGGAGCTCGACGACGCTGGCCTCGCCGAACGTCTGGATCGGCAGGCACCCGCAGGCAAGGCCCCGCGCCGTCGACGTCGCGGCCCGCGTCGCGGCTGACGAAGTGCGTGCGGGTACACGCGTCGGCGGGGTATTTGTTGCCTTGGGCAGCAATCTGGATGACCCCGCCGCACAACTCCGGCGCGCGTTGAACGCCCTGGAGGACTTGCCAGGCACGCACGTGGTTCAGGCTTCGAGCCTGTACCGGACGCCGCCCTGGGGCGATACCGATCAACCCGATTTCGTCAATGCCGTGGCCGAGATCGAAACGACGCTGGCGCCGCTGCCGCTGCTGCGGGCACTGCTGGACTTGGAGCAGGCGATGGGGCGCGTGCGCGCCCGCCGCTACGGTCCTCGAGTTATCGATCTCGATCTGCTGCTCCACGGCGATGCGTCGCTGCAGCACGAGGCCTTGAGCCTGCCGCACCCGCGCATGCAGGAGCGCGCTTTCGTGATGTGGCCGCTGGCTGAGATCGCGCCGGAACTCGAACTGCCTGCCTACGGGCGCGTGATCGACATCGCCCGTCGTCTGCCGGGCGAGGGCATCGAGCGGCTCGACGCCTGATCGACACAGTGCGAGATCTGCGAGCGTGTGTGCGCCTGGCGACACCCCTCCGGTAGCATGCCCAGCTTCTGTTCACGAGGTGAATCCATGTACAGCTCCGAACCGGGCGCACTCACCACGACACCGCTCGCTGTCCCCAGCTTCCGGCGCATGAAGTCGCAGGGCCAGCGCATCGTCTGCCTGACTGCCTACGACGCCAGTTTCGCCACCGTGATGGACGCCGCCGGCGTGGACCTTGTGCTGGTCGGTGACTCGCTGGGCATGGTGGTGCAGGGCCATGCCAGCACCTTGCCGGTGACGGTCGATCAAATGGTCTACCACACCGCGGCCGTAGCGCGCGGCCTGCGTCGGGCGGTGCTGATGGCGGATCTCCCCTATCAGAGCTATGCCACCCCGCAGCGAGCGCTCGACTCGGCGGCGCGCCTGCAGGCAGAAGGGCAGGCGGCCCTGATCAAGCTGGAAGGGGCAGGGCACGTGCTGGACAGCATCGAGTTCCTGAGTGCGCGCGATATTCCGGTCTGCGCGCACCTTGGGCTGACGCCGCAGTCGGTGCTCAAGCTTGGCGGCTACCGCGTGCAGGGGCGCGACGCCGAGGCCGCGCAGCGCCTGCGCGAGGATGCGCGTCGCGTTGCCGAAGCAGGTGCCGAGCTGCTGGTGCTCGAATGCGTGCCGGCCGCCCTCGCGGCCGAAATCACCCGTGAAGTCGCAATTCCCACGATCGGCATCGGTGCTGGCCCCGACTGCGACGGACAGGTGCTGGTGATGCACGATCTGCTTGGCGTCACTCCTGGCCGCCGGCCACGCTTCGTCAAGGATTTTTTGGCTGGCGCGGGCACCGTTGAAGCGGCCTTTCTTGCCTATGCCGAAGCGGTACGGAGCGGCAGCTTTCCGGCCCCGGAGCACTGCTTCCAATGAGTCTTGAGCGGGTTGAATCGGCCCCCACGCTGCGCGAGCGCGTCGCCGGCTGGCGTCGTGAGGGCTTGAGCATCGGCTTCGTGCCGACCATGGGCAATTTGCATCGGGGCCATCTGGCCCTGATCGAACAGGCGCGCGGTCTGGCGGATCGGGTTGTCTGCAGCATCTTCGTGAACCCGACCCAGTTCGGCCCCAACGAGGATTTCAGCCGCTATCCACGCACGCTTGAGGCCGATGCCTCGGCGCTGGCGGGCGCGGGCTGCGATCTGCTGTTCCTGCCTTCGGTGCAGACGATGTATCCGCTGGGCGTCGAGCACACTGTGCGGGTCGAAGTACCGGGACTCTCGGACGTGCTCTGCGGCGCCTTTCGTCCCGGTCATTTCGCCGGCGTGGCCACCGTGGTGGCGCGGTTGTTCAACCTCGTCCAGCCCGACACCGCCGTGTTCGGTCGCAAGGATTTCCAGCAGCTCGCGGTGATCCGGCACTTGGCAGTGGACCTCGCGTTTCCGATCCGCATTGAAGCGGGCGAGACAGTGCGTGAGCCCGATGGCCTGGCGATGAGCTCGCGTAATCAGTACCTGCAGCCCACCGAGCGCAGCCTTGCGGCACGCATCTACGCCACCCTGCAAGGCATGCGTGAGCGTCTCGCCGGGGGCGCGAGCGTGGTCGATGTGGAAGCATGGGCCGCCGCGGAACTCTCCGCTGCGGGCTTCAGCCTCGACTACGCCGTGTTGCGCAGGCCCGACACGCTGGCGCAGCCGGCGGTGGCCGGCGGCGGCACCTGGGTGGCGCTGATCGCCGCGCGCCTGGGCGGCACGCGCCTGATCGACAACATCGAATTCGCGCTTCAAAACCACTGAGGCACGAGCTAGTTGTAAAAAAACGTCGGGACTGTTGTTTTTTCTCTTCGGTGGGGGTAATCTCGCACCTGTCTCCGAAGACGGACGCGACTCACAGGCGCTGGAGTCCAAGGAGCAGCAGGGCGTATCGCTAGGTAATCGTCACTCCGTTTCCACCCTCGCAGGCCATCCCGCGAGGGTTTTTTTTGCCTTGCGTTTGAGGAAACGCCTGTTGCATCAGTGGCTTGCCCCCCCGTGATGCCCAGCAAGACGATGCGGTGCTGCATCCGCAACCTCCTTGATGTTGCGTGCGAGCAACAGCCAGATGCCCCCGCTGTCTGCCCTGGGGCAGCCCACTTGCAGACCGCATCGCTTTCAAGCGGCTGCTAGGCTGTGGCGCACATCTGACTGGCCCGTTCGCCCGCCCATGCCTATCGATTTGTCGCTGCTGGCTGCGCACGCCCACCGCCTGAGCGCGGTGTCCCTGCGCGAGCTCTGCTCGGATGCGCACCGCAATGTAGGGCTGAACGTGCAGGCTGCTGGCCTGAACCTCGATCTCGGCCGCCAACGACTCGATGCACTCGCCCTGGACAGCCTGCTCGCCGAAGCGCGTCGGCTGGACCTGCAGAAGCACATGCAGGCTCTGATCGACGGCGCACAGGTCAATCCCAGCGAGTCACGCCCGGCACTGCACACGGCGCTGCGCTCCGATCTCGGCAGTAGCAGCGCTGCCCTCGCCGCGCGGAGCGAAGTCCTCGCCGCGCGCCAGCGCATGGAAGCGTTGTCCGACGCGTTGGAAGGCAGCGACGTCACAGATATCGTCAGCGTCGGCATTGGCGGCTCCGACCTGGGTCCGCGGCTGGCGGTGGACGCCTTGGCCGGGCAGGCGAGCGCGCGTTTCCGCGTGCACTTCCTGGCCAATGTCGATGGCCACGCGGTGCAGCGACTGCTGCCCCAGCTCGATCCCTCGCGCACCGCTGTGCTGCTGGTCTCAAAGAGCTTCAGCACGCAGGAAACCCTGCTCAACGGCCGCCTGCTGCGCGACTGGCTGGGCGACGACAGTCGCCTGTACGCGATCAGCGCCAATCCCGGGCGCGCCCTTGAATACGGCATCGCGCCCGAGCGCGTGCTGCCGATGTGGGACTGGGTGGGTGGGCGCTACTCGCTGTGGTCTGCTGTGGGCTGGTCGATCCGCCTGGCGCTTGGCAGGCAGGGGTTCGACGCGCTGCTTGCCGGTGCAGCCGAGATGGACGCGCATGCCGTGCAGGCCGATGTCGAATGCAATCTGCCGGCCCTGCACGCGCTGGTCGCGGTGTGGAACCGGAACGCTCTCGGTGTTTCGACCCAGGCCATGCTGCCCTACGACGAGCGCCTGGCGCTGCTGCCCGCCTTCCTTCAGCAGCTGGTGATGGAGAGCCTGGGCAAGCGCGTGGATCTGGACGGTCGCGTCGTGCAGAGGGAGACCGTGCCCGTGGTCTGGGGCGGGGTCGGCACCAACAGCCAGCACTCGTTCTTCCAGGCCCTGCATCAGGGCACACAGATCGTCGCCTCGGACTTCATCGGCGTGATCGCGCCCGACCACGCCCACGCCGACAACCATCGCGCGCTGCTGTCCAACCTGCTCGCGCAGTGCGAGGCGCTGGCCTGCGGGCGCGCTAGCGCGGACCCGCATCGGCACTATCCCGGTGGTCGCCCCAGCAGCCTGATCCTGCTGCAGCGCCTCGATGCGCGCAGTCTCGGCGCGCTGCTGGCGATGTACGAGCATTCGGTCTACCTGCAGTCAGTGCTCTGGGACATCAACGCCTTCGACCAATGGGGCGTGGAGCTCGGCAAACAGCTGGCCGATCAACTGCTGCCGTCCCTGTCGGGCTCGGCGTCGGCGGGCGATGCGCTGACCCGGTCTGTACTGGAGCGGATCAAACGGGGGCTGTAGCTTCCCGCTGTTGGCGCGCAAGCGCCCAGGCCACATGCTCACGCACCAGTTCGGACGGATGCTCGGCGCGCGCCAGCAAAGCGGCGCGCGCGGCAGGCGAGGGCGGGGCGTTACCCAGGGCGATGGCGATGTTGCGCAGCCAACGCTCGTAGCCGATACGCCGTATCGCCGAACCCTCGGTCTTTTTCAGGAACGCGTCTTCGTTCCAACTGAACAGCTCGACCAGGCTGGTCGAATCCAGCGCATGACGGGCGCGGAAATCGGGCTCGGCGGTGAGCTTCGCGAACTTGTTCCAGGGGCAGGCGAGCTGGCAGTCGTCGCAGCCATAGATGCGGTTGCCCATCGCGGCGCGGAACTCTTCCGGAATCGGCCCGTGCAGCTCGATCGTGAGATATGAAATGCAGCGGCGCGCATCCACCCGGTAGGGCGCGACGATCGCAGCGGTCGGGCAGGCGGTGAGACAGCGCGTGCAGCTGCCGCAGTGGTTGCTGGCCGGCGTGTCGACTGCCAGCGGCAGGTCGGTGAGGATCTCGCCGAGAAAAAACCACGAACCCGATTTCGAGTCGATCAGATTGCTGTGCTTGCCGATCCAGCCCAGCCCGGCATTGCGCGCAAGCGCCTTCTCGAGCACCGGTGCCGAGTCGGTGAACACGCGATAGCCGAAGGGGCCGACCGCCTTGGCGATGCGATCGGCGAGCTTCTGCAAGCGCATGCGCATCAGCTTGTGGTAGTCACGACCCAGCGCGTAGCGCGAGACGTAACCGATCTCAGGATCGGCCAGCACCGCTTCGGCCGCGGCCTGGCCTTCGGGCAAGTAGTCCATGCGCGCCGAGATCACCCGCAGGGTGCCCGGCACCAGTTCCTGCGGGCGCGAGCGCAGGGTGCCGTGCCGCTGCATGTAGTCCATTTCGCCATGGCAGCCCGCCTGCAGCCAGTCCAGCAGGTGCGCTTCGTCTTCAGCCAGCTCGATGCCGCTGATACCGACTGCGTTGAACCCCAGCGCATGCGCCCACGACTGCAGGGTCGAAGCTTCGACCAAGGTCGGATTGCGGGGCTCTGAGTGGGCGTCGAACGGGGTTGTCATCGACACCAGTATAGGCGGCACAAATCCCGTGGGATCAGTTGCTTGCCGCTTTCGCGAGAACCCACCACCGGTATGGGGTTGCGGCAGTTGACTCTGATCAACCGCGACCGAATGTCGCACCGCCACACTTCGGCCCGACTCAATAAAGGGGCCGCCCCCATGGCGATGGCGATAGACAAGTCCGCGTACTACAACGACAAGGTGGTGCGCCAGTTCGCGGTGATGACCGTGATCTGGGGCATCGTGGGCATGCTGGTGGGGGTGATCATCGCCGCCCAGCTGTATTGGCCGGACCTCACGGCCGGCATCGAATGGCTGTCCTATGGGCGCCTGCGTCCGCTGCACACGAATGCGGTGATCTTCGCGTTCGGCGGTTCGGCACTGTTCGCGACCAGCTACTACATCGTGCAGCGCACCTGCCACGTGCGCCTGTTCGCGGAGAAACTCGCGGCCTTCACCTTCTGGGGCTGGCAACTGGTGATCGTGGCGGCGGCCATCACCCTGCCGCTGGGCCTGACCCAGGGCAAGGAGTACGCCGAGCTGGAGTGGCCGATCGACTGGCTGATCACGGTGATCTGGGTTGCCTACGGCGTCTGCTTCTTCGGCACGATCGTCAAGCGCAAGGTCAAGCACATCTACGTGGCGAACTGGTTCTTCGCCGCCTACATCATCACCATCGCCGTGCTGCACATCGGCAACAACCTGGCCGTGCCTGCCGGGGCCTTCAAGAGCTACGGAATCCTCAGCGGCTCGGTCGATGCCATGACCCAATGGTGGTACGGCCACAACGCGGTGGGCTTCTTCCTGACCGCGGCTTTCCTCGGAATGATGTACTACTTCATTCCAAAGCAGGTCGGGCGTCCGGTGTTCTCCTACCGGCTTTCGATCGTGCACTTCTGGGCGCTGATCGCCATCTACATGTGGGCCGGCCCACACCACCTGCAGTACACCGCCCTGCCGGACTGGGCGCAGAGCCTCGGCATGGTGTTCTCGCTGGTCCTGCTGGCGCCCTCCTGGGGCGGCATGATCAACGGCATGATGACCCTCTCTGGCGCCTGGCATAAGTTGCGCACCGACCCGATCATCAAGTTCCTCATCGTCGCCCTGTCGTTCTACGGCATGAGCACCTTCGAGGGCCCGATGATGTCGATCAAGACGGTCAACTCGCTGAGCCACTACACCGACTGGACGATCGGCCACGTGCACTCCGGCGCATTGGGCTGGGTGGCCATGATCACCGTCGGCTCGCTGTATGCGCTGATGCCCCGCCTGCTCGGCCTCACCGAGATGTATTCGGTGAAGCTCATCGACACCCACTTCTGGGTGCACACGATCGGCGTGGTGTTCTACATCGCCTCGATGTGGATCGCCGGCGTCATGCAGGGCCTGATGTGGCGCGCCACCAACGAGGACGGCACGCTGACCTACACCTTCGTGGAATCCCTGGTCGCGACCTATCCCTACTACCTGATCCGCCTGCTCGGTGGCCTGCTTGTGCTCGGCGGCATGCTGATCATGGCCTGGAACGTCTGGAAGACCTACCAGCTGGCCAAGCGCATCGAGGACCTGCCGGTCATCGCGCCCGCCGCCGAACCCGCACACGCCTGAGGTCGACTGACATGAGCAACAATTTCCACGAGAAGGTCGAAAAGAACATCGGCCTGATGGGCATCCTGATCGCGGTCGCGATCTCCTTCGGCGGCCTGTCGCAGATCGTTCCGCTGATGTTCCAGGCCGAGGCGGTCGAGCCGCTGCCCGGCATCAAGCCCTATCCGGCGCTGGAGCTGGCGGGGCGTGATGTCTACATTCGCGAGGGCTGCTACAACTGCCACTCGCAGATGATCCGCACCCTGCGCTTCGAGACCGAGCGCTACGGCCATTACTCGCTGGCCGGCGAGTCGGTGTACGACCGACCTTTCCAGTGGGGCAGCAAGCGCACCGGGCCTGATCTTGCCCGCGTCGGCGGCCGCTACAGCGACGACTGGCAGCGCGTGCATCTGATCAACCCCCGCGACGTGGTGCCGGAGTCGAACATGCCGGCCTATCCGTGGCTGGCCGAGCGCGCCGTAAACCCTGCGACCTTGGTCAGGCATATGCGTACGCTGCAGACCATTGGCGATCCCTACACCGATGAGGAGATCGAGGGAGCCCCAGCCGCAGTCGCCGGCAAGACCGAGCTGGATGCACTGGTTGCCTATCTGCAGGGCCTGGGCAAGCACGCGCCGCGCCCGGGTGCTGCGGTGGCGCAGCAGGTCGGTGCGCCATGAGTCAAGGCACCTTTTCGGGCCTGATCACCGTCTTCCTGTTTGCGGCCTTCATCGTCGGCGTGATCTGGGCCTACAGCAGCAAGCGCAAGGCCGAATTCGATGCCGCCGCACAGCTTCCGCTGGAAGACGGCGAGCCGCCGCACAGCAATGATCAGAGCAAAAGCGAGAAAGCCCCATGAGCGCCTTCTGGACCTGGTACATCGCAGCCTTGGTTGTCATCAACCTGGTCGGCTGCGTCCTGTTGATCTACTACACCGGCCGCAGCCGTCCCGGCGACGCCAAGCCCGAGGACACCAGCCACATCTGGGACGGTGATCTGACCGAGTACAACAAGCCGATGCCGAAGTGGTGGGTCAACCTCTTCTACATCACCATCGTCTTCAGTGTCGGCTACCTTATCTACTACCCGGGCATCGGCGGCTTTCAAGGCACCAGCGGTTGGTCATCGGCGGGTGCGCACGACGCCGAGCAGGCGGAATCGGAAGCCCGTCTCGCCCCCTTGTTCGCGCAGTTCGCTGACCAGTCGATTCCGCAGCTGGCGAGTGATGCGAAGGCTCGGTCGCTCGGGCAGTCGGTGTACGCCAACAACTGCGCGATGTGCCATGGATCGGACGCGCGCGGAAGCCGCGGGTTCCCGAATCTGACTGACGCCAGCTGGAACTGGGGCGGTAGCCCGGAAGCCATCCTGCATACCGTCTTGAACGGTCGACAGGCGGTGATGCCGGCGTTCGGGGCAGTGCTGGGCTCGGACCAGGCGATCACCGAAACCGCGGTCTATGTGCAGAGTCTGTCGGGCATGAAGGTCGACCCTGCACTGGCTGCGGCGGGCAAGCCGCGCTTCGAGGGCGTGTGCGCTGCCTGTCACGGCGTTGAAGGCAAGGGTAACGAGATGCTGGGGGCCCCGAACCTGACCGACGGCGTGTGGATGTATGGCAGCGACCTCGCCAGCATCCGCGAAGGCATCGTCAAGGGCCGCAACGGCATGATGCCTCCGCACGAGCCCATCATCGGTCGCGACCGTGCCCGCCTGGTGTCTGCCTATGTGTACTCGCTGAGCCAGGGGCAGGGACAGCAGATCAGCGAACGCTGACGCCGGTTCAATGCCAGTTGGCGAACGCGACGCCCGGGCCCGTCCCGGGCGTCGCACATTACAGCGCCTGAAATTGATCCAACCGGGGGGCTGGCCTGCGGGCATCGTGGGATGCTCGCGCACAATCCCCGCCAGCCCCGGAACAGGCGCATGAGCCCCCCCGACCACAGCCCACTTGACTCCAGCCCCTTTGACCATCCTCCACGCCCCCTGGCGCAGCGCTTGGGCGCGATCCTCTGGCCTAGCTTCTTCTCCGCCGGTGTGGCGACGATGGTGTTTTTCGCCTTCGTCGATCCGCAGGCATTGCGCGAGCTGACCTTCCCCGACTGGGACATGCAGCGCGAGCTGGGCTACACGCTCGGCTTCTTCATGTTCTGGGCCTGTACGGCCAGCTCAAGTCTGTTCACTTGGATCCTGCTGCGCCCCGCGAGCCGGTTCAACCGCCCCCTTCCGAAGGAGGATTGAGGCCATGGCACGTGAGATTCCATCCGTCCTGAGCGAAGGCGGCAGCGGGCTCTACGCCTCTGAAGGCAAGGTCTATCCGCGTGAAGTGATGGGCCGCTTCACCCGGCTGCGCTTCCTCGCCGTGTGGGTGCTGCTGGGCATCTACTACGTGTTTCCGTGGCTGCGCTGGGATGGCCGCCAGGCCGTGCTGTTCGATCTGCCGGCGCGCAAGTTCTACATCTTCGGGCTCAACTTCTGGCCGCAGGACTTCATCTTCCTTGCCCTGCTGTTGATCCTCGCGGGTTTGACGCTGTTCTTCGTCACCGCATTGGCTGGACGTCTCTGGTGCGGCTATGCCTGCCCGCAGACCGTCTGGACCGAGGTCTTCGTCTGGATCGAACGCTACTTCGAGGGCGACCGAGCCAAGCGAATGAAGCTCGATGCGGCCCCCTGGAGCCGCAACAAAGTCCTGCGCAAGGGAGGCAAGCACACGGTGTGGCTGCTGTTCGCACTGTGGACAGGCTTCACCTTTGTCGGCTTCTTCACCCCGATCGCCGACCTCGGCGCGCGCCTGTTCGAATTCTCGTGGGGACCGTGGGAAACCTTCTGGGTGTTGTTCTACTCGCTGGCGACCTGGGGCAATGCGGGCGTGCTGCGCGAGCAGGTGTGCAAGTACATGTGTCCGTATGCGCGCTTCCAGAGCGCCATGTTCGACCGCAACACCCTGATCATCAGCTACGACCCCATGCGCGGAGAGCCACGCGGCGCGCGCAGGCGTGGGCTGGGCAGCGTGTTGGAGCGCGCCCGCGGGCTGCTGGACGTGCGCGCGGCGACCGCGGCGGTGATTGCGGCGGCGCATGCCGCGCTGCGCGGGGAGTCCAAGGTGCAGGCGCGTGCGACCACCGCGCTCGCAGTCGATGATCTCGACACGAGTGCGGCGCCGAAGGTGAACTCGCCAGAGGACCTCGGCGACTGCATCGACTGCACGATCTGTGTCCAGGTCTGTCCGACCGGCATCGATATCCGCAATGGCCTGCAGTATGAGTGCATCGCCTGCGGCGCGTGCATCGATGCCTGCGACGAAGTGATGGACAAGGTCGGCTACCCGCGCGGCCTGATCCGCTACACGACCCAGAATGCGGTCGACAATCGCGCGACGCGGGTGCTACGCCCGCGCGTGTTGATCTACGGGCTGCTGCTTGCCGTCATCTTCGGTGGCTGGGCCTGGGGTGTGACTCACCGGCAGCCGCTGAACGTGGATGTGCTGCGCGATCGCAATGCGCTGTACCGGGTGGTGGCCGACGGCGGTGTCGAGAACGTCTACACCTTGAAGCTGATCAACAAGCAGCCGCGCGCGCAGCGGTTTCGGGTGATCGTGCAGGGCAGCGATGTCGAACTTATCGAGGCTCCGCTGGAGATCGTAACGGCCGCCGAAGAGGTGGTGACCTTGCCCTTCACCCTGCGGGCGCAGGCCGGCGCGGTGCGTGGCCGGCGGGATGTCGTGCTTGAGGTGGAAAGCCTTGACGATCCGACCATCAAGCTTCAGCACACCACACGCTTCTTTGGGCCGGTCGACTGAGCGCCCGGTGGGCCGGACGCAGCCGCTAGTCAGTAACGGCCGGCGTCGCCGGGTTCGGTCCGCCGCACATCGGAAGCGCAGTTTGGGCCAGGCAAGAAAAAGGCGGCGACCCATAGGGTCGCCGCCAAAAAGTACCCATCGGTTGCTGCGTCAACAGCCACAAGGCTGCGGTGTGGATTCTGACGCAGCGGGCGGGACTTCGCGCCTGTCAGATCTGACAGGGTGTCACTGCGAGAAGAGCATGCGGTTCGGTGAGCCCGTTCCAATACCGGTCAGCACATTAGTGGTGGCGCGGTTGTAGATGTAGCTGCGCACCGTGGCGGGACTGGCCGAAGGCGCACCTGCGAGGTACAGGGCCGCCACGCCGGCAACGTGCGGCGATGCCATCGACGTACCGCTGATGCTGTTGGTGGCCGTGTTGCTGGTGTGCCAGGCCGAGGTAATGCTGCTGCCAGGGGCGAAGATGTTGACGCAGCTGCCGAAGTTCGAGAACGAGGAGCGCGCGTCGGTGCTGGTGGTCGAGCCCACGGTGATCGCATTCGCTACGCGTGCCGGCGAGAAGTTGCAGGCATTGGCGTTGCTGTTGCCAGCGGCGACCACGACGGTGACCCCGGCGTTGATCAGGTTGTTGGTGGCAGTGTCGGTGGCCGACGAGACGCCACCGCCAAGGCTCATATTGGCCACTGCGGGCTTGATGTGGTTGGCGCGGACCCAATCGATGCCGGCGATGATCGTGGAGTTGGAGCTGCCGCCCGTGCAGCCGAACACGCGCACCGGAATGATCCGCGCGCCCTTGGCGACGCCGTGCACCGAGCCCGCCACCGTGCCGGCGACATGGGTGCCGTGGCCATTGCAGTCGTTGGTGCCCCGGCCATCATTGATGTAGCTGGCGCCGCCGCTGACGCGGCCACCGAACTGGTTGTGCGAGGCGCGCACGCCGCTGTCAATGATGTAAGCACGCACGTTCGTTGCGGTGGTGTTGTAGACGTAGGTGCCGTTGAGCGGACGATTGCGCTGGTCAATGCGGTCCAGGCCCCAGGTGGCGCCGCTCTGGGTCGGGTTGAGGAAGACCATGCCGTCCTCTTCGACGAAGGCCACGCGGTCGTCCCACAGCAGCTGCTCGACGTCCTTCTCGCTGGCGTTCTTGACTACGAAGCCCTTGAGCGCGTGCTCGTAGACCTGATCGATTTCAAGCGTGTACGACACTGCCATCTCGGCCGCCATGCTCAGCGCGTCAGGCGCCGGGCCGCGGGCTTCACGACTGTTTTCGAACACAGCGTCCTTGAGCACGACGATGTACTGGCCCTTGATCGGAGCCTCGGCACGCTTGAGTTCGGTGGCTGCGGCCGGAAGCGAGGCAGCAATCATGGCGCAGAGCACTGCGAGTTTCGTCTTCATCTGAACATTCCCCGTTGAGTGTGAGGAGGCACGGCGCCTCCGGAAAGTGTCGCTGAGTGGCGGGCGCTTGCTGCCTGTGCCAGCACCGCTGAAGCCGCCATCCCCCGATGGCCGACCTCACGCCCGCGGCGAGTATCGACAGCGTTTTTGGCGCTGTCAATGTTCTGGAGGGGGTCATTTCGGATGCGCCGCATCAATCCGGTGGCGTCTGCCAAGTCATTGGCAGGGCAAGGAAAGCGAGCCCATGTGCGGCGCACGATGGCGGCCCTGCGGAATGCGCGCACCCCTGTTCCGGCCCCGAACGGACCCGGATGTACCACCGCGTGGTACGGCGGCTGCGCCAAGTGCATGGTGCGAGGGCGTTTTGCAACTGCGCGCTGTGTGGCCGCGCGCGGCGCGGCAGCCTGTCACGGCGGTGGTGGCCGGGTCAGCTACGCCAATCCCGATCCGGCGCATGCGGCATCCGCGATTCGCGGGCCCCGGGTGCGCGTTCCGATTTGCGGAACCCAGATCGCAGCGCAGCACAGCATTGGACAGGGCTGGGTGAGCGCGCGCGCCGACCCAGGTCGGTTTGGCGGCGCTGCAGGCTGCAGGCGTGTACGGGCATCACGAGTGTGATGGGCCCCCGTCCGTCGCGCCATGGCGCAGACGGGATCCAGCGAGCTGGCGCCGACGCACCGACCGGGGGCTGCAGGAAGCCGCTCCCTGCAGCCCGCAGCCGAGCGCGCGGAAACACAGGCGTCATCCAGGTCGACGGTGCGTGCGGGTGTGGGATCAGCAGCGGAATGCGCAGGCCGCCGAGAACGCTGCGGCTGATTCCCGCGGCCTGCGCGACGGCTGCAGCCTCAGCTGCGACGCTTCCATGTTGTCTGGTACAGATCATGGCGTCGATCGCGCAGGTTCTGCACCGTGCCCGATGCGCGCGCCTGCAGCAGATCGTCCAGGCGAAGGTCGGCGAAGGCCACCTGCTCGGCGTTGGGCGTGGTGTCCGCCGCGATTCCCTCGGGGGCAAACGGAAAGTCACACGGGGTAATGATGCAGCTCTGCGCGTATTGGATATCGAAGTTGTTGACGCCAGGCAGGTTGCCGACATTGCCCGAGGTGACGACATACACCTGATTTTCGATCGCTCGTGCCTGGCAGGAATAGCGCACCCGCAGGTGACCTTGGCGCACGTCGGTGCAGTAGGGCACGAACAGAATCATCGCACCCTGGTCGACCAGGTGGCGCGCCATCTCGGGGAACTCCGAGTCGTAGCAGATCATCACTCCGATCGGTCCACAGTCGGTGGCGATGGCTTCGGCTGAATCGCCGCCGGCGATCTTCCACCAATGGCGCTCGTTCGGAGTCGGGTGCAGCTTCTCGCGCTCATGCACCGAGCCGTCGCGCAATGCCACGTAGCAGATGTTGTGGATGTCGCCGTCAGCCATCTGGGTCGGGTGCGAGCCGCCAATGATGTTGATGTTGTAGGACACCGACAGGCGGCACAGCAGGTCACTCAGTTGCTGGGTGTACTGGGTCAGCGTGCGGATTGAGTCCGAAGGCGAAAGCGGCTTGTTCTCTATCGAAAGAAGCTGCAGCGTGAACAGTTCTGGAAAAACCACGAAGTCACTGCGGTAGTCGGCGGCGATGTCGACGAAGTACTCGACTTGGGTGGCGAACTCTTCGAACGATTTGATCCGGCGTTGCTGGTACTGCACAGTCGCCACGCGCACCCGGTCCGGCAGGTCGCCGCTGAGCTGCTGCTTGCTGATCACCGGGTGGTCGGAGAAGCGCGGATTCCGCCACACCAGATGTGCTGCGTAGCCGAGGGACTCATGATCCGAAGGCAGATAGGCAGGCAGCACGCCGATCAGCTCGAAGCCGTTGCGCAGTTGGAACGACAGGGTGAGGTCACGCACCTTGCCTGCAAGGACGGCGTTCACGTATTCCTTGGCGTCGCCGAACTGCTTGATGCGGCGAGACAGACCGGGCAGGCGGCCGCCGAACACGATGCCCTTCAAGCCCAACTGCTCGCATAGACGCTTGCGCCGGTCGTACAGGCGTCGACCGATGCGCAGGCCGCGTCGGTTCGGATCGACGCAGACCTCCATGCCGTACATCCAGTCGCCGGCCGGGTCGTGGCGCGAGGCATAGCCACCACCGGTGATCTCGCGCCAGCCGTGCTCGGCCATCGCCACCGCCTCAGCAATCCTGAAGGTGGCGCAGTAGCCGACGATCTGGCCGTCGTACTCGGCCACGAACTGGCCTTCGGGGAACTGCGTCAGCTGGCCGCCCACCATTTCCGGCAAGTAGGCGAAATGCTGGCCGTACGTCGTCGCCGACAGGGCGACGATACCGGGAACGTCGGCACGTTCGGCGCTACGGAGGATCAGACGCGCTGCGTTGCTGGCTGTGTGTGACATGGAGAATCCTGACAGTCGGGGCGATCCGGGCAGGCGAGCAGCGCGGACGCGTAAATTCGGGCGCGGCGGAGTGGTGCGCCCATGGCGCAACAGCGATTCGGCGCTAGGTTTGGGGCGGGTGGGGCGGAGGCAGTCCGGAGCGCGTCAGCGAAGCCGCGCCAATTTGAAGCCTCGGCGTGTCGACATGACTGCAGTTCCCTCTGCAGTAGTTGCTTCCGATTCTGGCGAGCCAAGCGGACAAATAGTGCCGCACGATCCCGGCGGGTACATCGACCTGCGCTGCGCGGGGGCGACTAACGACTCATCCGAGCTGGGTGGGGGCTTGGTCTGTTTGGGGCCTTCCGACCGGCACGGCTCATCCAGACGGTTTGACCTGCGTGCGCTTACACCGCCCTTGGCGGACGCCGGCCGACAGCAATCTCTGCGCAAAAGGTGAAGAGGATGGTTCAGAAACAGAACGCCCCGCGAAGGAAAACTCCTTGCGGGGCGCCTGATTTCATGGTGGCCAAGGACGGAATCGAACCGCCGACACGGGGATTTTCAATCCCCTGCTCTACCAACTGAGCTACTTGGCCAGATCTGGGCTGCAGCCCTGTGAGTGCCGCAGAGCGCGCTATTAAAGCGGCTCCTCCTCGGGTCGTCAAGCTCTCTGCCGCCAGCAGATGCTGCGCCATAGGCGCCCGATTCAACCAGGTTCATCCGCTGTTGCGACCGCTGCGGCATGCTGGGCGCGTTGCGCGGCGGTAGCGGGCGAGTCCGAGTGGACTCTCGGCTGATCGCCCCGTGCAACGATCGCCCGGTCCCTGTTCGAGCCTTAGGAGATGACCATGTCAATGATGCCCAGTTCATTGCGCCGCATGCTTCTGGCGCTCGCCACCAGCCTTTTGGTGCTCAGCGGTTGTGCCTCGACCAGCCCGCGCGATCGCGAAGAGGCGGCGCTTGAGCGCTACAGCGCGCATGCGGGCGAGCCTGTTTCCAGCTTCCATCTGCGCTTGATGCGCGAGTGGGTGTCGCTGGGGCGCACCCATCTGGCGGTCTACACCTCGGTCAATGAGGCCTGGCTGCTGGAAATCGAGCAGCCCTGCCATGGTCTGGACTTCGCCCGCGCGGTGCAGCTGACATCGACCGGCTCGCGGGTGTACTCAAGATTCGACACTGTCCGCTTCGATGAGCAGATCTGCCGCATCCGGGAGATCCGCAAAGTCGACGCGCGCGCCATGAAAGCCGAGCGGCGGGCACAGGCCAGCTGACGGGATTCAAGCCGCCGGCGATAGGCGCGGTGCCAGTGGGGGCGCTACTCTGCGCCCCCGATTTCACGGAAGGCTTCGATGCAGATCCTGGTGCTGGGTGGCAATGGGCAGGTGGGCTTTGAGCTGGTGCGCGCGCTAGCGCCGCTCGCTCCGCTGCAGGTCAGTACGCGCAGCGGTCAACTGCCGGGCGGCGCCGAGTGCCATGCGCTGGACATGGCGGACGCAGAAGCCGCGGCCGCCCTGGTGGAGCGTATCGCCCCGGACGTGGTGGTCAACGCAGCCGCGTTTACGGCGGTTGATCGCGCCGAGGACGAGGCCGAGAGCGCGTTCCGGATCAACGCAGATGCCGTCGCTGCGATCGCGGGTGCTTGCGCACAGCGGGGCGCTCTCTGCGTGCATTACTCCACGGACTACGTCTTTGGCGGAGAGTCTGCGCGGCCGTGGCGTGAGGACGACGACACCGCCCCGCTAGGCGTCTACGGCGCCAGCAAGCGGGCCGGTGAGCTCGCCATCCTCGAAAGTGGCTGCGCGCACCTGATCCTGCGCACGGCCTGGGTCTACGCCGCGCGTGGCCAGAATTTCCTGCGCACCATGCTGCGCTTGGGCGCCGAGCGCGCGCAGCTGTCGGTGGTGTCGGACCAGCGCGGCGCGCCGACGCCTGCGCGTTGGATTGCCGCTGCCACGGCCGCCCTGTTGGCGCGGGTCGATCTCACCTCGCCGCCGCGCGAGCTTCTGCACCTTAGCGCGGGGGGCGAATGCAGCTGGCATGACTTCGCGACAGCAATCTTCGAGGATGCGGTGAGCGCAGGACTGCTGGCACACGGCCCCGAGTTGCGGGCCATCGACACCGCCGACTACCCGACGCGGGCACGGCGTCCGGCGTACTCGCGCCTCGACAACAGCCGGCTTGCCGAGCGCTTCGGGCTCGCCTTGCCGGACTGGCGGCTTGGCCTGCAGCAGGTGATTGGCGAGCTTGTTGGGCGTTAAGCACCGCCTGAGTAGCTCATTCGCGCTTGGTTTCAGTCGTCCATCCGGCTCATGCCGGGCCAGGCTTCAGTCGCGAGCGTGTAGCCTTTGCAGCCTGTCAAGAACGCCCTCCCTGACCTTCCCATGATCGATTCCGCTTCGAATGCACCGCTGGTGCCCGTCATTCTTTCCGGCGGCGCTGGCACCCGGCTCTGGCCGGTGTCGCGCCAAGCTCACCCCAAGCCCTTCATGCGCATGGGTGACGGCCAGAGCCTTCTGTACAAGACCCTCGACCGCGCGCTTCGGGTTGCGCCCAATGGGCCGGTGCTGACGGTGACGGGCAGGGATTACCTCTTTCTGAGTCGGGACGAGTACGCCGGCCACCCGGGCGCTGCGGCCGCAAGGCTGCAGTTTCTGTTGGAACCTGCTGGCCGCAACACCGCGCCTGCGATCGCGCTGGCCGCACTACAGGTGCGCACACAGTTCGGTGCGGATGCACAACTGTTGGTACTGCCAGCCGACCATCTGGTCCGCGAGCTCGACGCCTTCGCGGCGGCAGTGCAGAAAGCGTGCGCGCTCGCGGCGCAGGGCTGGCTGGTGACCTTTGGTATCCGGCCGACACACCCCGAGACGGGATTCGGCTACATCCACACCGGTGCTGCCATTGACGGCCTTGAGGGCCTTGCGATCGAGTCCTTTGTCGAGAAGCCGGATCGCGCGCACGCCGAGGCCTACCTGGCGTCCGGCCGCTACTACTGGAACAGCGGCATGTTCTGCTTCAGCGCGGGCGCTTTCCTCGAAGAACTCGAAGTCACCGCACCCGATGTGCTGCGCGCGGCCGAAGCCTGTCATGCGGCTTCCGGTGCGCCCGAGCCGAGCGGAGTGCTGAAGTTCGAGCAGGACAGTTTTCTCAATCAGCCCGACATTTCGGTCGACTACGCAGTGATGGAGAAGGCCCGTCGCGCAGCGGTGGTGCCCGCCGATTTCGACTGGAGCGATATTGGCAGCTGGAAGGCAGTCAGCGATCTTGAGGAAGCCGACGATTCCGGCAACCGCGTGCGCGGACAGGCCATCGTGATCGACAGTCGGGATTGCTTCATTCAGGGCGAGGGCAGGGTGATCGCCGCAGTCGGCGTACGGGATCTGGTGATCGTCGATACCGGCGATGCCGTGCTGGTCGCCGATCGGGAGCGTGCGCAGTCGGTGCGCGCCGTGGTCGATCAGCTGCGCGCGGATCGCCACGCCGCAGCGACGCACCATCTTACCGTGCATCGGCCCTGGGGCAGCTACACCGTGCTCGAAGACGCACCCGACGCCAAGGTCAAGCGCCTGACTGTGAAGCCCGGCGGAATCCTCAGCCTGCAGGTGCATCAACGCCGCAGCGAACACTGGACGGTCGTCAACGGTACCGCTCGCGTGCGCGTGGGCGAACGCGAATTCGATCTGCATCACAACGAATCGACCTACATCCCCATGGGCACCGTGCATCGCCTCGAGAACCGCGGCCACAGCGACCTGCATCTGATCGAAACCCAGTGTGGTGACTACTTCGGCGAGGACGATATCGTGCGTCTGGAGGACGTCTACGGGCGGGGCTGAGCCCGCCGCGTTGTCTTGGTGGGGGCTGGGATTCGGGATTGGGGATTCGCAGGAGCGTCGCATCAGTCGGAGGCTTCGACGACCGCGCGGTTCCGATAGGGGATCAGACAGGCCCGTGATGAAAGCTACCGGCTCTGGCCTTTGACGAATCCCGAATCCCCAGGCCGCATTCACGCGCCCTCCATTGAGCCGCCGACGGGCAAAGCGTACAATTTCGGTCCTGATTCACCGAAGGGGTCGCAGCCCATGCTCCGCGTCACCAAGCTCACCGACTACGCCACCCTCGTGTTGACGGTCATGGCCGCCGACAGCGAGGCCGTGCACAGCGCGGCGGGTCTGGCGGAAAAGGCGGGGCTTGAGCTGCCGACTGTCTCCAAGCTGTTGAAGCTGCTGGCGCAGGCGCAGCTGGTGCAGAGCTTCCGCGGTGCGAGCGGCGGCTACCGTCTGGCACGGACACCTGATGACATCCGCCTCAGCCACGTGCTCGAAGCCATCGAAGGTCCGCTGGCCGTCACCGAGTGCGTGGGACAGCAGGGCCAGTGCGGCATCGAGCATCGCTGCGGGGTCCGCGCCAATTGGCGACGCGTCAATGACGTGATCGCCGAGGCGCTGTACGGCGTCAGCCTCGCCGACCTGCTTAAACCGCCGCCGCCACGCGGCCCCGTTCGCAAGACCCAATCCATTCCGCTCGCCCTCAGCGGCGAATGACCGCCTCCCCGGCACGACCGCAACACCGCACAGGCAGCCCCATGGCCACCGAACGCAAGGACATCGAGGAAGCCCTGGGCCGACAGTATTCGGCCGGCTTCGTCACTGACATCGATACCGAGATCGCGCCGAAAGGCCTGAGCGAGGACGTCGTGCGCATGATCTCCGCCAAGAAGGACGAGCCCGAGTGGCTCACCGAATGGCGGCTGGCCGCCTACCGGCACTGGCTGACGATGACGCCGCCGGACTGGGCCAAGCTCCAGATCGCGCCGATCGACTATCAGGACATCAGCTACTTCGCCCAGCCGAAGAAGAAGTACGCCTCGCTGGACGAGGTCGACCCCAAGCTGCTGGAAACCTACGAGAAGCTCGGCGTGCCCCTGCACGAGCGCGCGCGTCTGGCCGGCGTGGCGGTCGATGCGGTGTTCGATTCGGTCTCCGTCGGAACGACCTTCAAGAAGGAGCTCGCCGAGGCCGGTGTGATCTTCTGCAGCTTCTCCGAGGCGGTGCACGAGCACCCCGAACTGGTGCGCGAGCATCTCGGCAGCGTGGTGCCGGTGGCGGACAACTATTTCGCCGCGCTGAACTCGGCGGTGTTCTCCGATGGCAGCTTCGTCTACATCCCCAAGGGTGTGCGCTGTCCGATGGAGCTCAGCACCTACTTCCGCATCAATGCCGCCGAGACGGGCCAGTTCGAGCGCACCCTGATCATTGCGGAGGAGGGCAGCCACGTCAGCTACCTCGAGGGCTGCACCGCGCCGCAGCGCGACGAGAACCAGCTGCATGCGGCGGTGGTCGAGCTGGTCGCGATGGAACGCGCCGAGATCAAGTATTCGACGGTGCAGAACTGGTATCCGGGCGATGAAAACGGCGTCGGCGGCATCTACAACTTCGTGACCAAGCGCGGCGAGTGCCGCGGCGCCAAGTCGAAGATCAGCTGGACCCAGGTCGAGACGGGTTCGGCCATCACCTGGAAGTACCCCAGCTGCGTGCTGAAGGGCGACGACTCGGTGGGCGAGTTCTACTCGGTGGCGCTGACCCACCATCGCCAGCAGGCCGACACCGGCACCAAGATGATCCACCTCGGCAAGAACACCAAGTCGAAGATCATCAGCAAGGGCATCAGCGCGGGTCGTGGCCAGAACACCTATCGCGGCCTGGTGCACATCGGCAAGGGCGCAGCCAACGCGCGCAACTACACCCAGTGCGACAGCCTGCTGATCGGCAAGCGCTGCGGCGCGCATACCTTCCCGTACATCGAGGTGCGCCGGCCCGACGCCATCGTCGAGCACGAAGCGACGACCTCGAAGATCAGCGACGACCAGTTGTTCTATTGCCGCGCCCGAGGCATCGGCGAGGAAGACGCGGTGTCGATGATTGTCGACGGCTTCTGCAAGCAGGTCTTCAAGGAGCTGCCGATGGAGTTTGCTGTCGAGGCGAAGAAGCTGCTTGAGGTGAGTCTGGAAGGAGCGGTTGGATGACACAACAGAAGTACAAGAGGGCAGTTCGATTAGAACTTGCGAAGTCGAAGCTAACGAAAGCCAACCAGCACGCTGTTGCAATGCCGGCAGTCATCATCCCGATGACTGCTGCTCTTCTGTTCGTTGCGCATAACTTGAGAGGCGATCGTCTTTTCGATCAGGTTTTCTTTTTGGTTGGAGCAGCCGCGGTTGTAGTCATCTTCATGAACGGTTTATACGCGCGGCGCCTCCACTCGCAGGCGTGCCGAGAGCTGCAGGAGCTTCTGCCTGATGATCCGGAACCCAGCGAATCTGAGCAGTCAGAGAGGCAATCGAAAGCCCTGCCTTGCGAGCCTTCGCCGGAGCGCAGTCCGCTCTAGCTGCCGAATCTCGAATCCCGAATCCCCAATCCCGGCTTCAACAATCCCATGCTCAAAATCACCAACCTCCACGTCCGCGCCGGTGAGCGCGAAATCCTCAAGGGTCTGTCGCTGACGCTTGAGCCCGGCAAGCTGCACGCCATCATGGGGCCGAACGGTGCCGGCAAGTCGACGCTGGGCCATGTGCTGGCCGGGCGCGAGGGCTACGAGATCACTGCAGGTTCGGTCGAGTTCAACGGCGTCGATCTGCTGGCGATGGAGCCCGAGGAGCGCGCTGCCGCTGGCGTGTTCCTGGCCTTCCAGTACCCGGTGGAGATTCCGGGGGTGAACAATACCTACTTCCTGCGTTCGGCCCTGAACGCGCAGCGCAAGGCGCGTGGCGAGGAAGAGCTCGATGCCATGCAGTTCCTGAAGCTGGTCCGGCAGAAGCTGCAGATCCTCAGCCTGAAAGAAGAGCTGCTGCATCGCGCGGTCAATGCCGGGTTCTCCGGTGGCGAGAAGAAGCGCAACGAGATCTTCCAGATGGCGGTGCTGGAGCCCAAGCTCGCGATCCTGGATGAGACCGACTCCGGTCTCGACATCGATGCGCTCAAAGCCGTGGCCGATGGCGTCAACGCGCAGCGCACGGGCGATCGCAGCTTCCTGATCATCACCCACTACCAGCGCCTGCTCGACTACATCGTGCCGGACGCGGTCCACGTGCTGGCCGACGGTCGCATCGTCGAGAGCGGTGGGCCCGAGCTTGCGCACGAGCTGGAATCGCACGGCTATGCCTGGGTCAAGGACCGGCAGAGCCCGGAGAAGGTCTGATGTCGGCCCTGCTTGAGAGCTTCGCCCAGCGCTGGGCCGAGCTGCCCGAGCCGCTGCGCGCGGCTGCCGGCTTGGCGGAAGCACGCAAGGCCGCGCTAGACGCGCTGCTGACGGATGGCCTGCCCGCGAATCGCGCCGAGCACTGGCGCTACACCAACCTGCGTGCGCTGGGTCAGCGCAGCTACCGCGCAGCCGCCGGCGCAGCTCTGGATGCAGCGCTGATCGCGCATATCCCGCGACCGCGCATCGTCTTCGTCAACGGCTGGCTGGATGCCTCACTCAGCGATTTGTCGGGGCTTCCCGCGGGTCTGTCGATGCGTGCGCTCGGCCGTGTTCTGCCCGACGCGCATGCGCGCGACGTGGTGCATCTCGGCCGACGCTTCAACGCCGCCGCGGAAATTTTCGCGCGGGCGAATGCAGCGCTTGCAGTCGAAGGCGCGCTGATCGAAGTCGAAGCGGATGCCGACATCGAGCCCGCCGTGCATCTGGTGTCGGTCGGCGCGCCCGAGTCGGCCGAGGCCGGATGGCATCTGCGGCATCTGGTCGACCTCGGTGCGAATGCCAAGCTGACCCTGGTCGAGCACGTGCTGGGCTTCGAGCCCCATGCGCACCTCGACAACACGTTGACTCAGGTGCATCTCAAGCCTGGCGCCGAGCTGACGCATGCGCGGCTGCAGAGCGCCTCAGACGGTGCCCAGCTGTTCACCCGCGCGGATGCCGCGCTCGCGGCCGGCGCGCTGTATCGCAGGGTCGATATCGAACTCGGCGCAGCGCTGTCGCGGCTGGAGCTCAATGCCGAGTTGCAGGGCGAGGCGGCGAACTTCGTTTCCGGCGGCGCTCAATTGGCCGATGCGAAGCGCGCGGTTGACGTGCGTCTGAGCGTAGACCACGTGGCCCGCGACACCCGCTGTGACCTGCGCTGGCGCGGGCTGGCTGCCGCTCGTGGCCGGGTCAGCTTCTACGGTGGCATCCGTATCCGCGAGGGCGCCGACGGCACTGACGCACAGCTGTCAGATCGCAATCTGCTGCTGTCGGACACCGCCGAGGTCAATACCCAACCGGTACTGGTGATCGATGCCGATGAGGTCAAGGCTGCGCACGGCGCCACGGTCGGCCAGCTGGATGCCACCGCGCTGTTCTACCTGCAGTCGCGCGGCATTCCGCGGGATGAGGCGCGCGCGCTGCTGACCCGCGCCTTCCTGGTCGAGGCTGTCGAAGTCGCCGAGCAGCCTGCGCTGGTCGAGAGCCTCACCGAAGCCTTGATCCGCCGACTGCAGGGAGCCGTGCTGTGAGTGCCTCGACGGTGGCAAAGCCCGCCATCGACTGGACCGCGTTGCGCGGCGAGTTCCCGGTGCTTGCGCGCGAGGTCCACGGCAAGCCGCTGGTCTATCTTGACAACGCCAACACCGGGCAGAAGCCGCGTGCCGTGATCGAGGCGATGGATGCCTACTACAGCCGCTACACGGCGAATGTGGCGCGTGCGGTGCACAGCCTGGGCGAGGAGGCGACGGCCGCCTACGAAGGCACGCGCGCCAAGCTCGCGCAGTTCCTCAACGTGCATCGCGACGAACTGGTGTTCACCTCTGGAACAACCCAGGCGATCAACCTGGTGGCCTACAGCTATCTGTTGCCCAAGCTGAAGCCGGGCGATGTGATCCTCGCCAGCCGCATGGAGCACCACGCCAACCTGGTGCCCTGGCAGCTGATTGCAGAGCGCACCGGCGCCACGGTGGTGCCGGTGGAGATTTTGCAGAGCGGCGAGTTGGATCTGGTTGATCTTGAGAAGAAGCTCGATGGCCGCGTGAAGCTGCTCGCAATCACCCACGTCAGCAACGTGCTGGGCACGGTCACGCCGATTCGCGAGATCAGCGCGATGGCGCGGCGGCACGGCGTGCCGGTGCTGGTCGACGGCTCGCAGGCCGTGCCGCATATGGCGGTCGACATCGCCGCGCTCGGCTGCGACTTCTACGCGTTCACCGGCCACAAGATGGCGGGCCCCACCGGCACCGGCGCGCTGTGGGCGAAGCGCGAGCACCTGCAGGCGATGCCGCCCTTCTTCGGCGGCGGCGAGATGATCCGCACCGTCAGCTTCGAGGGCACCACCTTCAACGCGTCGCCGCACAAGTTCGAGGCTGGTACGCCGAACATTTCGGGCTTTATTGGTTTGGGCGCGGCGGTGGATTTTCTCTCATCGATCGGCATGTCCGCGATCGCCGAGCGTGAGCAGTACCTGCTGGGCGTGGCGACCGAGGCGCTGAAAGCCGTCCCCGGCCTGCGCATCTTCGGCGAAGCCGCAGACAAGGCCGCCGTCATCTCGTTCCTGGTCGAGGGTGCCCACGCCCACGACCTTGCCACCCTGCTGGATCTGGAAGGCATCGCCGTGCGTTCCGGCCACCACTGTGCGCATCCGCTGATGAGCTTCTTCGGTGTCTCGGCAACCCTGCGCGCGAGCTTCGCGTTCTTCAATACCGAGGCCGAGATCGAAGCGCTGGTGCGGGGCCTTGAGAAGGCGCGGCGGCTGCTGGGCTGAGAGCCGGAACTCGGGAATTGGGAATCGAGAATCTCAAGAGCGACACGGGGCAAGCTCGGGACGCCCTCGTTAGCTCTTGTGCGCCAACCAGTCGCGACGCAGTCTAGATTGCTCAGTCCCGATTCCCGTCCCGGGCATGACCAACCCCTACCACTCCGCCATCCTCGACCACAGCCGCGCGCCGCATCGACGTGGGGTGCTGGTGAACCCGAGCCACTGCGGCTGCGGCGAGAACGCGCTGTGCGGCGACAGCTTGAGCGTGCAGCTGCGAGTCGAGGCGGGTTGTGTCGTTGACTACGCTTTTGAGGCAGATGCCTGCGCGATCGTCGTGGCAACGGCGTCGATGCTGGGCGATGCGCTGGTCGGCGCGGATCCTTCGAAGCTTCAGTCGATCGAGGCCGATCTGCGGCGGCTGTTGGGCCAGGCCCAGCCCGAGCCCGACAGCGAGCTCCTTGTGCGACTCGGCGAGCTCGCAGATCTGGCCGAAATGCGTGCGTTGCCACGCCGGCATCGTTGCGTGACGTTGGCGCTGGAAGCTGTGCATGCGGGCCTTGGTTCGCCTTTGGCGAGCGAGTGATTCGGGCCGTCGTGTTTGGCGCTGCTCTGGGTAGAGCGCGCATCCGTGCGGCTGGTGCGCGACACGCGCACCCTATGCATGGGTCAAGGCGAGTTCCGCATCCGTGCGGCTGGTCCGCGGCACGCGCACCCTATGCACCTCGCGCACTACTGCTACTCATGTCCTGGAGTAACGCGATTCAACGCTGACAGTCCTGACAGGGGTCGGCGTAGGGTGCGCCTGCGGCGCACCGCTTCACTCGCGCGCGAACTGTCGAGACCCCTCGCGCACTGTTGAGCCCCGTTGTCGGAGTCGTACGGCCGCTTCACGACTCCCGACACCGTGCATGGACGGGTGATCCACGGACGCGTCGGTGACGCGGTCTGTTCAGCCACCTTCGTTTCTCCTCCGCTCGATCAGACCGCTCACCAGCCCACTGAGTGCCAGCGTCGCGGCCCCCATCAGCGCCCAATGCAGGCCGACGGCTGAAGCCTCGGGCAATTGCAGTTCCAGCGGCTGGGCCAGGTTGGCCAGCACCGGCAGGCCGAAGAACAGGGCGAGCACTCCGCCGACTGCGAGCACCCCGCCCAACAGCGCAATCTCGAAGCGGTCGCCTGAATCCGCACGCTGGAGGCGACGCTGCACACGCTGCGCGAAATCGGCGGGCAGGGCCGGGGGCGGGGCGGCCGCGGCGCGGGCCAAGGCGCTGTACAGACGATCTTCGGCAGACCCGTCGGCGTGCGATGTGGCGGCCTTCGCTGCTGCGATGCGGGCGACTTCCTGGCGATGCCATTCGGCCTGCAGGCGCGGGTCAAGGGTTTCGTCGACGCGTGGCGTTTCGGGATGCGTGTTCATGCAGGTTCTCCGATCGCTTCCTTCAGCGCTTCACGCAGGCGCAGACGGATGCGGAACAGCAGGTTCTTGATCGTGCCCTCGGGCCGCTCGGTGATCCGGGCGATCTCGGCGATGCTCAACTCTTCGGCATGGTAGAGCGTCAGCACGGTGCGCTGCAGCGGCGGCAGCCCCTCGATCAGGCGCTGGGCATGGGCGTGCAGCTCGGCTTCGGCCAGCTCGCCCGCCACGTCGGCGGCGTCCGCTATGTGTTCGAACGGATCGAAGGCTTCGTCGTCCAGTGCGGCGCCGCGCTCGATCGGCAGCGACTTGCGCTGCAGGTGGCGGCTGCCGATGCTGAAGGCGATGCGGCCAACCCAGCTCGAGAGTGCGCAGTCGAAGCGGAACTGGTCCAGCTTGCGGAAGACGCGGATGAAGCATTCCTGAGAGAGATCCTCGGCGTCCTGCGGTGACGGCACCATCCGATAAAGGATGTGCCAGACCAGACGCTGATGCGCCTCGACCAGACGCGCGAAAGCGCCCGGGCGATCGCGCAGGACATCTTCCACCAGGGTGCGATCATCGCTCATGCCTGCATCTGATACACCGGCTGCGGCTGCGGTTGCATCCTGTGCTCTGCGCGCTGTGGCATTGCCGGCGGGCCTTGCTCGCTGTGCAACCGCCATGCAACCGAGGCTGCTGTCGACGTCTCAGATGTGTGCAGGCGGGCATGGAGCCCGCCGCAGCCAAGGAGACGCACCATGGATTTCACCATTCTGATTCCGATCACCCTCTTCATCGTGATCGCCTACATCGTCAAGGTCATTCTGGACGGACGCGTGCGGCGACGGCTGGTCGAGTCCAGCGCGTCGGAGTCGCTGGTGCGCTCATTGATCGAAGCCGACGAACTGGCGCGACGCACCTCAGCCCTGAAATGGGGCCTGGTGCTGGTTTCGCTGGGTGCCGCCTTCGGCCTGATCGAATGGCTGGACCTGCGCGCCGATAGTCCAGGCACCTTCGGTCTGCTGTTCATTGCGGCGGGTGTGGGCATGCTGGGCTACCACCTGCTGGCACAGCGCAGCCGCGGCGGATGAGACATGGACGCCGAGATCGATTCGCCGTCGCGGATCGAGCACGGCCTTTCGGCGCTGGTGCTGGGTCTGCTGCTGTGGGGCCCGGTGCCGCCGATGGAGCTGCTCAGGATCGTATGGGCGTTGGTTCCGATGCTCGCACGCTAGCAGCCTGTCGGACTTTGGGGGGCGAGGCGATTGTCGACTGCGCTAGGACAGTTTTTCGACGATTCGCAGGCCAATCGTGGGCTCTCGGCCAGGAATCGGCGGATTGTGGACCGCGGAGGCGGATTTGCAGCCCGGCCAGCCAAAGCCCGACAGGCTGCTAGGGCTGCACCAGGTCGCTGTGCGGCCAGGGTCGCGCTCCGTACTGGAGCACGGGTCGCGCGCAAGCTCGCTGCTGCCACAGCCTGCGAGTGGGATGGGTGGCGTTGCTCTTTGTGGGAGCCTGCGTGCAGGCGACCGCGGCCTTCGTTCTGTATCGAGGCTCGCCGTCGCGAGTTCGCCCCAGTCGAGCTTGGGCCGCAGTCAGCCGACCGCCTTCAGCAACTTCTCGATGGCCCCGCGATCCGAGGCCCGCAGCAGCCGGCCGCCCAGCTTGCGCAGCTCGGCCAGGTCGCTACCACGGATGATCGCGCGCACTTCCAGCAGGGTGTTGGGGTGCAGGCTGAATTCGGTCAGGCCGAGTGCGAGCAGCAGGCGGGTGTAGGCCGGGTCGCCGGCCATCTCACCGCAGACCGAAGTGGGCAGGCTGCGACGCCGGCCGTACTGCAGGATCTCGCGCAGCACCCGCAGCACCGCTGGATGCAGCGGGCTGCTGTGGGCCGCGACGGCGTCGTTGCCGCGGTCGATCGCCAGCAGGTACTGCACCAGGTCGTTGGTGCCGATGCTGAGGAAGTCGACCTCGCGGCCGATCGAAGACAGGGCCAGCGCGGCAGCGGGCACTTCAATCATCACCCCCAGCGCGACCTTCTTGGCGACGGCATGGCCTTCGGTCTCCAGCTCAAGCGCGCAGGCATCGACCAGTGCACGCACCGCGCGCACCTCCTCGCGAAAACCCACCATCGGCACCAGGATATTGACCTTGCCGTAGGCCGAGGCGCGCAGCAATGCGCGCAGTTGGCTACGGAACAGAACAGGCTGGGACAGCGACAGGCGCACGCCGCGCAGGCCCAGCGCCGGGTTGGGTTCGTGCAGTAGCGCGATGCCGGCGCGATCGGCCTTGTCCGCGCCAAGGTCGAGGGTGCGCAAGGTCACCGGCCGCCCGCGCATGCCCATCACCAGGTCGCGGTAGATCAGGAACTGGGCTTCTTCATCCGGGCGGCCGCGGCCCTGCATGAACAGGAATTCGGTGCGATACAGCCCGATGCCGGAGGCGCCAAGCGCATAGGCCTGGTGAACGTCCTCGCGCGATTCGGCATTGGCCAGCAGCCGGATCTCGACCCCGTCGCGGGTCACGGTTTCAGCATCGCGCAGCTTGTGCAGGGCGCGGCGGTCGCGCGCGTTCTCCCTCTGCATGCGCTTGAACCGACGCAGATCATCCGCGCCAGGTTCGATGATGATCTCGCCGCTGTGGCCATCGACCAGCAGGGCGTCGCCGTCGTTGATCTGGGCGACTGCATCGTGCGCGCCGACGATCAGCGGCAGGTGCAGGCTGCGGGCGAGGATGGCGCTGTGCGAGAGCGCACTGCCGGCGCCGGTGATGATGGCCACCACACCACGTTCGGTCAGCTGCGAGAGCTCGGCTGGCGCGACGCTGTCGGTGACCAGCACCTCACCGGCTACGCCCGGCGTCGTGCTGGCAGGGTTGCGATGCAGCGCGGCCCAGACGCGACCGATGACGTGTTCGACATCTTCGCGGCGTGAGCGCATGTAGGGGTCATCGATCGCATCGAAAATCGCGACCAGGCGGTCGCGCTGAAGCTTCAAGGCGTAGTCGGCGGAGTAGCGCGCGGTGCGGATCAGATCGTCCAGGCCGAGCACCAGTTCGGGGTCGTCCAGGATCAGCTGGTGAATATCGAGGAATTCGCCGAGCTCCTGCGCCAGTGCGCCCTGCAGACGCTCGCGCATCTGCTGCAGTTCCGCGCGGGCGGTGCCCAAGGCCGCGTGCAGGCGCTCCACCTCGGCCTCCACGGCGCCTGCGGGCAGAGTCTCTTCGCGCACCTCGTGCATCTGCGGTTCCCGCACGTGCGCGCGACCCAGCGCGAGTCCGCGCGAGGCAGGTTGCCCATGCAGGACAAGGCGCATCAGCTGTCCTCGTCAAAGCCGCGCGCGAACAAGTCGGCGGCGGCAGTCATCGCGGCTGCCTCGTCGGGGCCGTCCACGCGCAGGACCACGCTGCTGCCCTGGGCGGCAGCGAGCAGCATCACGCCCATGATGCTCTTGGCGTTCACTTCGCGGCCGCGTCCGAGCAGGAAGGCGTTGGACTTGAAGCTGCCCAGCAGCTGTACCAGCTTGGCCGAGGCGCGCGCGTGCAGGCCGAGTTTGTTCACCACCAGAAGTTCACGCTCAAGCATGGCCGTTGACCACTCCGCTGCGGGCGCCGGTGACTGCCGTGTTCGCCAGCGCCTCGAGATTCTGCTCCGGATAATTCAACACGCGCAGCAGCATCGGCAGGCTCACACCGGACACCCGTCGTACCGGCACCGGGGTGGACTCCAGCCGAGCCGCCAGGTTGCTCGGCGAAGCCCCGTACAGATCGGTCAGGATCAACACGCCCTCACCGCCGTCAAGCCGATCCAGCGCGCCACGCGCACGCATCGAAAGCTCATCGAGCGACGCATCGAAAGGTACTTCAAGCACCTCCACCGGTAGGGTCGGATTGCCCAGCACCTTCTGCACGACCGCCCGCAGGGCCGTGCCGATCCCCGGATGCGTCAGCAGCAAGATCCCCACGGCCATCAGTGCTGCACTCCAGGCACAGCAGCGCGCGCACGGCGCGCCGCGAGCCCGTGCTTCTGCGAATCCCGAATCCCGAATCCCGAATCCCCCATTACTCAATTTCCCTGTGAAAGGTGACGACCTGCTCGCGCCCATGAGCGCGCAGATGCGCAGCGACGGTTTCCGCGCAGTAGACCGAGCGATGGCGCCCGCCGGTGCAGCCGAAGGCGACGGTCACGTAGCTGCGGCTGTCGTTCTCGAAGCGCGGCAGGAAGGTTTCGAGGAAACTGATCACCTGATCGAGGTAGTCGCGCACCAGCGGCTGTTCATCGAGATGTTCGCGCACCGCGACGTCACGGCCCGACAACGGACGCAGAGCCGGCAGCCAGTGCGGATTGGGCAGGCAGCGCACGTCGAATACGAAATCCGCATCCGCGGGCAGTCCGTTCTTGTAGGCGAAGGACTCGAGCAGGATCGAAAGCCCGCCCTCGCCGCCGCTGGCGATCTCGGTGGCGACCTTGCGGCGCAGCTGGTGGACATTGAGTTCGCTGCTGTCGATCACGGTGTCGGCCAGCGCTGCCAGTGGACGCATCAGCTCGCGTTCGCGGGCGATGGCCTCGGCCAGGGGCAGGCCGTTGCGTGACAGCGGATGGCGGCGGCGGGTCTCGTTGAAGCGCTTGATCAGAACTTCGCTGCGGGTGTCCAGGAACACCAGCCGGTAGCCGTGGCCGGCCGCACCCAGCGCGGCCAGTGAGATCGGCAGGTCGCTGAGGTCCTGCACGCGATTGCGCACGTCGATGCCGACCGCGATGCGATTCGCCCCCTGGGCACCATCGACCACGCTTTCGACGAACTGCGGCAGCAGTTCGGCCGGCAGATTGTCGGCGCAGTAGTAGTCGAGGTCTTCAAGGGTGCGCAGCGCCACCGACTTGCCCGAGCCGGACAGGCCGCTGACCACCAGCACCTGCACGGCGGTCGAGCCGGGGGGCGGCGTTTCAATGTTGAAACTCATGGGTTGAGCTTGCGCATCTGGTGAGCCTGTCGATCCATGAAGGTCTGCGCCGGATCGGCGCCCTTGGCTTTGAGGATATGCGAACGCACGGCCGCTTCGACCAGTACCGCGAGGTTGCGGCCGGGCGCCACCGGCAATGTGATCTGCGGAATATCGAGTTCAAGCACACGCCGGCTGCTGCGATCGCCATGCATGCGGTCCAGCGTAGGGGGCGGCGTAGCGGGGTCGTAGCGGTCGAGGTGCACGATCAGGCGCAGGTATTTGTTTCCCTTCACCGAGGTATCGCCGAACATCTCACGCACGTTGAGGATGCCCAGCCCACGCACTTCGATCAGGTCCTGCAGCAGCTCGGGGCAGGTGCCATCGAGCACGTCCGGTGCGATCTGGGTGAACTCCGGCGCATCGTCGGCGACCAGGCGATGGCCGCGGGTGATCAGTTCCAGCGCCAGCTCGCTCTTGCCCGAGCCGGAATCACCGGTGATCAGCACGCCGATCGAGTAGACCTCCATGAACACGCCGTGCAGGGTCACGCGGCGCGCCAATGCGCGTGCCAGGTGGTACTGCAGATACGTCAGCAGCTCGTGGCCGCGACGCGGCGAGCTCCACAGCGGAACGTCCGATTCGTTGCAGGCGTCGCGCAGATCGGGCGGCGCCGACTGGTCGCGGCTGATCAGCAGGGCCAGCGGCCGCGCGTGCATGATCTTGGCGAGGGTTTCCCAGCGTTGGCGCGAGTCAAGACCGTCGAGATAGGCCAGCTCTTCGGCGCCGATGATCTGCACCTTGTTGGCGTGGATGGTGTTGAGGTAGCCCGCCAGCGAGGGCCGACGCGCGAGGTGCTCGCCGGGCTCGATCTCGCGGCGTTCACCGCGCTGGCCGGCGATCCAGCGCAGGCCCAGACGCTCCTGCAACTGCTCGAACAGCTCACGTGCGCTGATGCGGGCGTGCATGCGTCCGCGCGCGGGCTCAGGCAGCCGCGTGGGTCAGCTGCCAATCCGCCAGCAGCGCGTACAGGCTGGTGCTGTCGGCCGCGCTGCGCAGGCGCTGGCAGAAAGCGGCGTCGCCGAACATCTCGGCCAGCTGCGACAGCAGCACGAGGTGCTGGTGGCTGAAGTGTTCGGGGACCGCCATCGCGAACACGAGGTCGACCGGTGCGTTGTCGATGGCGCCGAAATCGATGCCGTCCGACAGCCGCACGAAAGCGCCAATCGCGCTGCTCAGGCCGGGTGTCCGACCGTGTGGAATGGCCACGCCATGGCCCAGGCCCGTCGAGCCCAACTTTTCGCGGGCGAACAGGCTGTCAAAAATGGCGCGCTCGCAGGTCTCGCCCTGGCCGTCGGCCAGGGTGGCTGCGAGCGCTTCCAGCAAGCGCTTCTTGCTGGTGGCGCTGACGCCCACCGAGGTGCGGGCGGGCGTCAGGAGGTCGATCAGGAGCATGGTATTGGCCTGGGGAAGGCGGGCCGCCGGGCTGCCAATGCAGCCCGGCGGCGTAGGGTACTAGCCGAAGCTGCCGTTACGCGAGGGCGCATCACCGCGGTGGTGGTCGGTCAGCTTTTCTTTGTGCTTGAGCACCTGGCGGTCGAGTTTGTCGGCCAGCAGGTCAATGGCGGCATACATCGATTCAGCGATGGACTCCGCATGGATACGTCGGCCGGCCGCGTGCAGCGTGGCCTCGGCCTTGTGATCGAGCTTGTCCACGGACAGGATCACGTGGACATCGAGCAGGTGGTCGAAGTGGCGCTCAAGTCGCGCCAGCTTGGTTTCGACGTATTCGCGCAGGGCGGCGGTGACGTCGATCTGGTGACCACTGATTTCGATCCGCATGGCTTGAACCTCCTAAGTGAACGTCGGGGGTGTAACTCGGCGCCAGCACGTTCGGGCGGGGCCGAGCGCGGTGGCCGAGAGCCACGCGCTTGAGGAGCAGCATGCAAGGGCTGCTCCAGAGTCAGTGAGTGGGAATGCATCGAGGGCACCCGGCTGGCACCCGAGGGCTGTCGGGAGGGCCGGGGCGCAGACGCGTGAGCGGCAGTAGGTAGGCATCCGCCGTCAGCTTACCCGCTGGCGCTCGTTGGAAGACGGGATGTTCATGGCTTCCCGGTACTTTGCCACCGTTCGTCGCGCGACGGTAATGCCCTCGGCCTTGAGCAGGTCGGTCAAGCGCGCGTCCGACAGCGGTTTGCGCGGGGATTCGGCGTCGATCAGGCGCTTGATCATGGCCTGGATGGCCGTGCTGGACGCGCTGCCGCCGTCCACGGTGGACACGCCTGACGAGAAGAAGTGCTTGAATTCAAAGGTGCCGCGGGGCGTATGCAGGTATTTGCGGGTGGTAACGCGCGAGATGGTCGACTCGTGCAGTTCGAGCTCTTCGGCGATTTCGCGCAGTACCAGCGGGCGCATGGCCTCGGGGCCGTGTTCAAGGAAGGCACTCTGCTGGCGGACGATGCACTCGGCCACGCGCAGGATGGTGTCGGCGCGGGTTTCCAGCGAGCGGATCAGCCAGCGCGCCTCTTGCAGCTGGCCGCGCAGGTAGCTGGCGTCGCCGCGCGCGGCCACCCCGATCATGGCCTCGTATTGTCGATTGATCCCCACCCGGGGCAGGCAGCCGGGGGCAAGACTGACGCGCCAGGCGCCGCCCTGGCGCCAGGCGTAGGCATCGGGCGCCACATAGTCGATGCGGTCACTGCTGAGGCCGGCCCCGGGCTTGGGGTCGAGCCGGCGCAGCAGCGCGACGGCTTCAGCCACGAGCTCGGGCTCCTGCTTCAGCAATTGCGCCAGCTTGGCCACGCCCAGTCGGGCAAGGTCTTCAAGATGTCCGACGGCGATCTTGTGGGCCAGCAGCCAGGCGGGGCTGTCGTCCTGCTGTGCACGCAGCTGCACGCACAGGCATTCCGACAGGGAGCGCGCGCCCACGCCGAGCGGGTCGAACTGCTGTATGTGCGAGAGCACGGCCTGCAGTTCGTCGGTTTCGGCTTCGATTTCCGGGCGCAGGGTCGCGCAGATCGCTTCGAAGTCTTCCTGCAGGTAACCGTCGTCGCCGATGGCGTCGATCAGGGCGCGGCCGATCGCCTGGTCGCGCGCCGACAGATGGGAGAGGTTGAGCTGCCACAGCAGGTGATCCTGCAGGCTTTCGGTCACTGTGCCCTGCAGGCTTTCCAGACGCTCGTCGCTGTCTCCGCCACTGCCACTGCTGGCCCCCATGCCGGTGTCGAGGTCCCAGTCGGGTTCGTAGTCGAGCGGGTTGTCGAGCAGTTCGGTGGGGCTGTCATCGCTGGCGGTATCAGCGGCGACTTCGGTGGCGTCGCCGGGGTTGGCCGAGCCCTCTTCGCCGCCCGCCGCGCCACCTTCGGCGTCTTCGGGACGCTCCAGCAGCGGGTTGCTTTCGATGGCCGTACTCAGCTCGGTTTCGAGCTCCATCGTCGACATCTGCAGCAGGCGGATCGCCTGCCGCAGCTGCGGGGTCAGCGTCAGCTGCTGACCCATGCGCAGTTGCAGGGTCGGCTTCATCACATCCGGAACCCGTCGCCCAGATACACCCGTCGCACGTCGGGGTTGTCCAACACGTCGGCGGGGCTGCCTTCCGCAAGCACGGCGCCCTCATTGAGGATGTAGGCGCGGTCGCAGATGCCGAGGGTCTCGCGCACGTTATGGTCGGTAATCAGCACTCCGATACCGCGGGATTTCAGATGCCGGACGATACGCTGGATCTCGCCGACCGAAATGGGGTCGACGCCGGCGAAAGGTTCGTCCAGCAGCATCATCCGAGGTTTTCCGGCCAGCGCGCGCGCGATTTCCACGCGGCGGCGCTCGCCGCCGGACAGGCTGGCGCCGAGGCTCTCCGCAACGTGGCCGATCTGCAGTTCGTCGAGCAGCTGCTGCAGCTCGCGCTGGCGTTCGTCATCGGACAGATCCTCACGCAGCTCCAGCACCGCCAGAATGTTGTCTGACACCGACAGCCGGCGGAATACCGAGGCCTCCTGCGGCAGGTAGCCGACACCGAGCCGTGCCCGCGCATGCATCGGCAGACCGGTGATGTCCTGCTGGTCGAGCTGGATCTGGCCGCCGTCGGTCGGCACCAGGCCGACGATCATGTAGAAGCAGGTGGTCTTGCCGGCGCCGTTGGGTCCGAGCAGGCCGACCACTTCGCCGCGATCGAGCTTGAACGAGAAATCGCGCACCACTTCGCGGTCGCGATAGCGCTTGCGCAGGTTGCTGGCGGTCAGCATCAGCCGCCGTCCGTCGGAGGGGTGGTGGGCTCGGGAGGGGGCGTCGGAGTGGGAGCGGGAGCAGGAGTCGCAGGCGCGGCTGCGCCCTGGCGCGGCTGAAAGCTCATGCGGATGCGATCGGTGGGGCTCTCGCCGCGTGCATTCAGGCGGCCATTGGCCATGTCGTAGCTGATCAACTCACCCTGCAGGGTGCCCTCGGGGCGATCGACCTGTACCGCCCCTTCCAGCAGCACATCATTCGAGTTCGGGCGGTAGGTCACTTTTCGCGCACGCACGTTCACGGGCTGGCCCTGATCGTCGATCTGCTTCAGCGAAGCGGGCTGACCTTCGAATACCACCTGGGACAGCTCGCCGCCGCTGCGGGTCAGCGTGGCGCGATCGGCGCGGATCTCCATGCTGCCCTGGGTGATGACGACATCGCCGGTCAGGATAGAGTCGCCATCGGCGAGCGTGGCGTCACCGGCCTGCGCGGAAACATCCACGGGCTGCTGACGATCGGCGCTGGCTGCGAAGGCGGCTGTACCGGCGCCGAGCAAAAGCAGGGCGCCCAGCAGGCGGCCTTCAACGCGAAGGGGGCTCATAGCGTGCGCTCACCTGATCGAGGAGTTGAAAACGACGGGAATCCAGCGCGGCCTCCAGGCCGACGCCGCGGAGTATAAAACCGGGTCCTGAGGCGGTCACCGGCTCGGCCGTCGACAGCGTGCGGGTTCGTGGGAACAGGTTGAGTCGCTCGCTGAGCAGGCTGGATGGCCCGGTCACGCCGATCGGCGCGGCCACCCGCACGTTACGCAGCAGGCGCAACTCGCCGCCGTCAGCGCTGACCCAGGCGGCCTCTGCGGTGGCCTGCCAGCGCCCGCCTTCCGGGTCGGGCAGGGTGAACTCGGGGCTGCTCACTTCCAAGGTGCCGGCATGTGGATGTCGCGCCAGCCGCGGGCCGCTGGCAGCGAACGATTCACGGCCCTGCGCGTCCAGTGCCACCATCGAGAAATCGGTGAGGAAGTAGTCCGAGCGCGGCGGGCCGGTCAGCGCTGCGGCCGGTGCAGGCTCGCGCAGCAGCCAGACCAGCCAGCCGGTCACGGCGGCCGCAAGCAGCAGCCCGATCAGCACGGGAATCTGTTTTGCCAGCATGCCGGTCTCAGCCCGTCACGAAGCGTGCGAGCACATCGGCACTGCGGCCCTGCGCTTCGATCACGAAGTCGCAGAACTCACGCACTGCGCCAAAGCCGCCGGCGGCTCCGGTCTGCCAGTCGACCCGCGCGGCGACCCAGGCGTGCGCGTTGGCCGGCGCTACGCTGAAGCCGGCCACGGCCATTGCTGCAAGATCCGGCAGGTCATCGCCCATGAAGGCCGCTGACTCGGGTTCGATGCGCAGGCTGGCACACAGCGCCGACAGGGCAGCACCCTTGTCGTGGCTGCCCTGGATCAAATGACGGATGCCCAGATCCGCCGCGCGCCGCGCCACCAGCGGGCTGGTGCGGGCGGTGATGAGCGCGATTTCGATGCCGATGCCGGCCAGCAGCTTCAAGCCCTGGCCGTCGTGCACATCGAAGCTCTTGAGCTCGCGGCCATCGTCGCTGAAGAACAGGCGGCCATCGGTCAGCGTGCCGTCGACGTCGAACGCGGCCAGGCGGATGCGCGCGGCGCGGGCGCGCGCTTCGCTCGCGGGAAGGTGGCGCAGCTCAGACAACACGGGCGCGCAACAGGTCGTGGATGTTGAGGGCACCGACCACGCGCTGTTCGGCGTCGACGACCACCAGCGCGCTGATCTTGTGCGATTCCATCAAACGCGCGGCTTCGACCGCCAGCTTCTCGGCGCCAATGGTCTTCGGTGCGCGGGTCATCACCGACTCGACCGAGGTGCCGCGCAGATCGAAGCGTGGGTCGTCCAGCGCGCGGCGCAGATCGCCGTCAGTGAACACGCCGAGCAGGCGGTTGTCGGCGTCGACCACGGCAGTCATGCCCAGGCGCTTGCGGCTGATCTCGACCACCGCGGCACTGAGCGAAGCGCCGGCGACCACGCGTGGTACCTCGTCGCCGCTGTGCATGACGTCGCCGATGTGCAGCAGCAAACGACGACCCAGGCTGCCGGCGGGGTGCGAGCGGGCAAAGTCTTCGGCGGTGAAGCCGCGCGCTTCCAGCAGGGCGACCGCGAGCGCATCGCCCATCACCAGCGCAGCGGTGGTGCTGGAGGTTGGCGCCAGGCCCAGCGGGCAGGCCTCGGCCGGCACGCTGACATCGAGATGCACATCGGCCAGCCGCGCCAGGGTGGAATCCGGCCGCCCGGTCATCGTGATCATCGGGTTGCCCTGGCGACGCAGGGCCGGAAGGATGGTCAGCAGCTCGTCGGTCTCGCCCGAATTCGACACCGCGATGACGATGTCGGCGTCGGTGATCATGCCGAGATCGCCGTGGCTGGCCTCGCCCGGGTGGACGTAGAAGGCCGGGGTGCCGGTCGATGCCAGGGTCGCTGCGATCTTGCGCGCGATGTGCCCGGATTTGCCCATGCCGCTGCAAACCACGCGCCCCGAGCAGGCAAACATCAGTCGGCAGGCCGCAACGAAGTGCTGATCGACGCGCGCCAGCAGCGCGTCGATGGCGTCGCGCTCGGTGCTGATGACCTCGCGGCCGCTGGCCATCAGGGCCTCGGCCGAAAGGCCACTGACGTCGCGCGTCGAGGGCAGGGGATGCACTTGGGCATTCATGGGCGGTCGGGAAATCCGAGAGGTTCGACATGGGCCATGTCGACAGGGCGGTGCCAAACGGGCGATGCGCGCTTCGATCAGGGCGGAGGTGGAATCTGACGAGTTGTGGCAGGCACCGGGTCGGCTGGCGCGGATGCTTTAGAATCGCCGGCCATTCTACCCGCCCCGCACCGGGGCCGCCGCGGCCGCTGATTTCGGCCACAACGCCCCGGCGCGCAGAGCCTGCCCATGACCCCTGAAACCATTCGTGAACTGATCGAAGCCGGCCTGCCCGGCGCACGTGCCCTCGTCCAAGGCGACGACGGCGTCCACTTCGAAGCCACCGTCATCTGCGAGGCCTTTGCCGGCAAGCTGCCGTTGGCCCGCCACCGCATGGTCTACGCGACCCTGGGCGAGCTGATGGGCGGCGCGATCCACGCGCTGTCGCTGAAGACCCAGACCCCGGCTGAAGCCGGGCAGGCGGGCTGAAGGCGCATGGCGAAAATCCAGATCACCGGCAACGGCCCGCTGAACGGCGAGGTGTGGATCTCCGGCGCCAAGAATGCGGTGCTTCCCATTCTGTGCGCGGGCCTGCTGGCCGATGGCCCGATGGACATTGGCAACGTGCCGCACCTGCACGACGTCACCACCACGCTGGAGCTGCTCGGTCAGATGGGTGTGTCGCTCGGCATGGAAGACCGCATGCGCATCACGCTCGATGCCAGCCGCGCGAATCGCTTCGTGGCCCCGTACGAGCTGGTCAAGACCATGCGCGCATCGATCCTGGTTTTGGGTCCGCTGGTGGCGCGCTTCGGCCAGGCCGAAGTGAGCCTACCGGGCGGATGCGCGATTGGCTCGCGTCCGGTCGATCAACACATCCGCGGGCTCGAGGCGATGGGCGCCGAGATTCACGTCGAGGGCGGCAACATCCGCGCCCGCGCCAAGCGGCTAAAAGGCACCCGCTTCGTGTTCGACATGGTGACCGTTACCGGCACCGAGAACATCCTGATGGCGGCTACCCTCGCCGAAGGCACCATGGTCATCGAAAACGCCGCGCAGGAGCCCGAGGTCACCGATCTCGCGCATTGCCTGCAGGCGATGGGCGCGCAGATTGAAGGCATCGGCACCAGCACCTTGATCGTGCATGGCGTTGAGCGCCTGCACGGCTGCCGCTACGACGTGATCGCCGACCGCATCGAAACCGGCACCTTCCTCGTAGCAGGCGCGATCACCCGCGGCCGCGTGCTGTGCAAACACACCCGTGCTGACACCCTCGATGCGGTCCTGCAGAAGCTTGAGAGAGCGGGCGCCCATATCAACACCGGTCCCGACTTCATCGAACTCGACATGCAGGGCCGCCGCCCGCGCGCGGTCGACCTGACCACCGCGCCCTATCCCGCGTTTCCGACCGACATGCAGGCGCAGTTCGTGGCGCTGAACTCGGTGGCGGAAGGCGTCGGCATCGTCACCGAGACGGTGTTCGAGAATCGCTTCATGCACATCGAAGAGCTGCGTCGGCTGGGCGCCGATATCCGCGTCGAGGGCAACTCCGCGATTATCCGCGGCGTCGAGGAACTCACTGCCGCCCCGATCATGGCCACCGACCTGCGCGCTTCGGCCAGCCTGGTGCTGGCCGGCCTGGTCGCCCGCGGCGACACCGTCGTCGACCGCATCTACCACATCGATCGCGGCTACGAGTGCATCGAAGAGAAGCTGGGTGGTCTGGGGGCTTTGATCCGGCGCTTGCCGTGAGCGCGCGCTGAGCGCGCGCTCGGGATGACGGCCGCTGCGCGGCCTTGGGAATCGGGATTCGGGATTCGTTGGAACAACCGTAAGTCCTGCCGCCTCTTGAGCCTCTGTCCGTGTCGGAGGCGAATCGGTGCTGCCGGCGGCTACCGGTGGCAGCTGCCAGCCCCGTGAGCCCGAGCGAAGCGAAGGAAGGTTGGGGAGAGGGCGGGCTGTCCTCAACGTTGCGCTCGCGCCGAACGTCAGCGCATGCCCCCTCGTTGGGCCAGATCAACCCCCTTGCTCCGCCCGGACCCTCACCCCAACCCCTCTCCCACTGGGAGAGGGGACCAAAGCCCGCTCCGCTGCCGCCTCGCGCGTTCCCTTGCGCTTACGGGGATAAGGCGGCACATGGCTCGAAGCCCTACTTCCTGAACTCGTCGAAGAAGGCGTGATCGATGGTGAGGATCTGCTTGGGCTTGACGCCCAGGCCCTTCTCCTCGAACAGCTCGACGAGACGCTCGCCGTCGATCAGCTCGATCGGAATCACGCCCTCGCGGCTGGCTTCGGCCTCGGCGTCGGCGCTGAAACGGCCGGTGGTGATGAAAACGCCCTTCTCCGCACGGCCCAACAGCGCGTTGCGGAACTCACCCACGGCAGGGCGTGAGACTACGTCCTTGTAGCGCTTGGCCTGGAAGGCCACCTTCATGCTGACGAAGGCGCTCAGCCGCAGGGTGCCGTAGCCGTCGATGCCGCCGTCTCGAGATTGTTGGGTAACAACCACGTTTTCGAAGCCGTGCTCGCTGAGCAATCGTTGGCAAAGCTTCTCGAAACCGAATGGTGGCAGAGACTTCAGCACGTCCAGAAGTCGTAACTCTTGTAGCTCGTCCAGCGGCGGTAGCTCGTTCAACGCAGGCGGCGTTGGCGCCGACTCTGGCGATTCGCTTGGGGATGCTTGCGCGCGGGTTCGGCTGCGAACCATTTCAGCTGCTGATTTCGCATCAAGCTGAGTTTTCCAGCCTAGTACTACTGTGTTAATTATCTTCAAAATGCTGCGCGTCGTCCGCAGCAGGG
>CAZPHV010000041.1:0-49317 GCA_964586455.1 uncultured Aquimonas sp. | reverse complement strand
CCTTGGATATGCGTCGGGAACATAAGTTCAATCAAGAATGCAACGCTACACTAGCCTTCAAAGCCATTGCTGAAGATCGACTCAACTACAAGTCGCATCCTGCTGCTTTGCGCTTTGCCTTCCAGCGCCGGGTTGGTCGGCAGTTCCTGAGGGTATCGCAGGGCGCCGGTGCCGATCAGAGCATTGCCATCAAGCAGAACATCGTTGATCAGTGAATTGCCGAGACGCGGGCCGATAAGCGGCCAGGTCAGAGTGTCCTGACGCTGAACGTTCATGGAGCTCGTATTCAAGCGCGTGATAAAGCTGTCAAAAGGCCGCTCTCCCAAGAACAGCCCCGGTGGATTGCGGCGACCGGCGATGATCAAGGTATCGCCATCGCTCGCCACGCTTCGCGGAAACAGGGACTCAGGCGGCATTGCGCCACAGAAGCTTCCACTTGCGTCGCTTCCACCGAAGAGCACCTGCGCATACGTCATGTTGGATGAGTTGAGAACTCTGGCGACGCGGACGCCCCAACCGCAGTCGCGTTCCACTTCGGCGACGACCGTGACCCGATCTGTATAGGGCGAACTCGGCGTGCCCAAACCGGTTGTTCGCACACTCAGGCCTTTGACGCTGACCTGGCCGGGTGTCGTTGTTCGCGCGCCGAGGGGCAGCGCCGCGTCCGCCGTGTTCCACAGGACGTCATGAACGCCGCTCGGATTCACTTTTTTGAGGTAGACGCGCTGATTCTCGAAGTTCACACCGTGGAAGACGCGGCTCGCGATGTAGATGACGGGCGCGCTTCCAATACCCCGAAAGCCGAGTGCAAGGGCTTCCGGTTGGCACCGCGAAAGGACGCTGCACGTCCCTCTGTCGAGGGTGACGATGCCTGTGTCATCGGTCAGGCCTCCCCCTGATTCGACGATGTAGTTCCGAAGAACCGGGCTTGTCGCCCCTGTTGCCGAGTTGCGGATGAAACCGATCACGACCAGCCTCGTCCCGTTCAACTGCGTCAATGAGTAGGTCTGCATGTCGCCGGCAACCCTCTCTGTCTCAGGGCCATTGCTGAACACCTCGGTTGAGCCGAGATACTGCCCCGCTGCACTGAAACGAAAGATCTGGGCAACCCGCCGATCAGAGAACTGCAGGTCTACCAGCACGAAGATCGTGTCCCTCGCCACTACCACCCGCTTGACTGTCCGGAGCACTGCCGTCGTCGAATTGGGGTAGATCCTGTACTGGTTGTTGAACCACCCGTGCGCCGATGACGCCTCGGACCAAGTCCGGCGCGCACCTGTGCGGCTGTCGAAAAGCAGCAGGCCCAGGTTCCACAACCCGTTGGTCTGCGTACCACTGGGATGCTTGACCAGCGCGGCTTGGACGATGGTGTTGGCATCCAGCCTTGCGATCGCTGTTCCCTGCGATTCCTGGTTGGGGCTTTCGAGGTTCACCGCATGCGCGTCCGGCGCGACCTGGCCGTTCGCAAAGCCAGGCGCGCCGATCCACGCACCCTGCGCCAACGCCTGCAGCGGAATCAGGCCGGCGAGGAGTAGCACGTAGGCTCGGCCCAGAATGGCCGCCCGGCATGGCCGGCGCACGCACACCTTCGAAGTGGGATGACAGTTCAGCGGGTGCATAGGTTTCTCCGGTTCGGGGTAAACACGATTCAGGCCGTGGCCTGATCCGGGGTACACCGAAAGGACGGAGGAACTGACACAGGTACTCAGAGATTTCGCAGCTGGCGCGACTGGCACCCGGCGAGCCCCCATCGCGCGTGATCGACGTGTCTCGGTCGGCTCGCGAAGGATCGATGGCGTGCTTCACCAAGCGGCGGAAGCAACCTTGCCCCGAGGTGGTGAGGTCGAGCATGGATCGACAGCCAGACTCTCCACGCGGTATGTCCAAATGCGGCATGTCCGATTGGCTTGCTGAATCGTGTCTCCCTACGGCAACCCAACCTCGCGTCTGCTGGAGTCTACGATGGGCACTACGTCATTACCGCCGCACACGGCCGACCGCGTCGGAACCACCCACATGCAGCACGCCCCGCCGAGTCTGCCCACGCGTGTGGGTGGCTGCAGGCGTCGACTCTCCGTGCTGCCAGTTCTGCTCATGAGCGTGTTTTCCGCAGCCCCAGGAGCGCAGGCACACGACCCTGCCGCTCAGCCGGACCTGCGTGCGTCCGTTGACGGGATCGAACTGCGGGCCGCGGAAGTGCTCGAACGCTTCATGACGGCCCTTCGCGACTGTGGCGTCGAGCCTGCATTCGAGCCGAAGATCGTGGTTAGAACCCACCCTGGAATGATTGCGTACTTCCCGGGTGAGCAGAGCGTGCATCTGTCGCGGTGGGCTGACCTGCCCGCGCCGATCACTGGCACGCTCGCGGCCTGGGCTGCAGAGGGAACGCTCGGGCTGAGCGCGGAGCAGCAGTTCGCCGAGGTGTTCCACAGCCTGCTGCTGCCGCACGAACTGGGGCACTACCTGCAGCATGCATCGGGGCGTCTGGCAAGGCTTGACCGCTGGGCGAGCGAGGTCGAAGCCAACCGGATCGCGATCGCGTTCTGGCAGCTCGACCCCGCGGAGGCGCAACGCCTGCCGGCGCGGATCGACAACTTCATCGGCTTCCTGGGCAACCTCCCGAGCCCTGTTCCAGACGGCAGCGAGCCGCGTGAGTACTTCAATGCGAACTACGAGCGGCTGGGCGACGACGGCCCGGCCTACGGCTGGTACATGGGCGGGCTCATGCGCACCGCCTGGCAGGAACGCAGCCGGACCGACTTCTGCGCGCTGGCGAAGCTCAACCGCCCGATGTAGGTGTTGAAGCACTGACACGCCTGCCGAGTACGCCATCGGCTCGAACCCCA
Source organism: uncultured Aquimonas sp. (assembly GCA_964586455.1). GTDB lineage: Bacteria > Pseudomonadota > Gammaproteobacteria > Xanthomonadales > Xanthomonadaceae > Aquimonas. The sequence goes on along the minus strand of CAZPHV010000041.1, from coordinate 46,471 downwards.
GATGCGCGAAAGGCCCGGGCATGCCCGGGCCTTTCGCGTGCCGCGCCAGAATGTCGCGGCGTGAGGCGTCAGACCTGGCGACGGATGCGATCAGCGCGGCGCTTCGGGTCCGGGTGAGTGCTCAGCCAGGACGGGTTGCCGCCCATCGCCGCCAGCTTGTCGAGTGCGCTCACTGCAGCCTTGCGGTCGTAGCGCTTGCGCGACATGAACTCCAGCCCGTAGTCGTCGGCCGCGCGCTCGTTGCCCTGTGAGTGCTGGGCGGTGATGACCGATTCCAGCAGGCCGCCGAGCTGGCTCGATGCGAGCTGGGCGACGCGGCCGCTGCCCGAAGACGCAGCTGCATCACGCGCAGCGCTGGTCGCCAGGGCGGTCTGCATGCGCTTCTTCTGGTGGTTGTGGGCGACGTGGCCGACCTCATGGCCAATGACGAAGCGGATCTCGTCGTCGGTGAAGGCGTCCATCAGGCCGCTGTAGAAGCGCACGCTGCCGTCCGGCGTGACGAAGGCATTGATGGTGTTCTCAAGGTGCACCTTGTAGTTCAGGCGCAGACCGTTGTCTTCCTCAAGGCCGCGGGTGATGGTGGCAAGGCGCTGGGCGTAGGGGTTGTTGGCGGGTGCCACGCGCGCCTGGCTGTCGGCGTGGGCGGCCATCTGGGCGCCATAGGCGCGGATCTCCTCGTCACTGAGCGTGGCGGCAGCCACGCCCTTGCGGGCGGCACCGAACAGGCCGCCGAGATTGCGCTCGCTGGCAAGGACCAGACCGCTGGCGGAAACAAGAGTAAGACCGGCAATAAACTGTCTGCGTTGCATGTGGCTGGCTCCATGCGGGCGCTTAGGCCCGCGGCGTGCTGAAAAGAAGGGTCATCCCGGGAAGCCCCGGCGGCGTCCGTCCGCGCGGGAGCGCCGAATGATTCATCGTAACAATTGGAAACGCAAGCCCGCAGAGCGGTACTGACAGCAGAAGGCCCGGGAATGCCCGGGCCATCTGGGTCAACTCAGGAAGGTGAAATCGCCCGCTGCGATCAGCGCTCCGGCTGGGCTGCGCGCGGGGCGCCAACGACCGAGAGGGTGTATTCACCCTCGCCGCCGCCAAGACTCGTGGCGATCAAGCGGCCCACGCCGTCTTCGTCGAGGGTGATGCTGAGCTGGGCGGTGGTGCCGCCGCCGCTGTCGTCGTCGCTCGCGTCTTCGATCAGGCGATCGCCCTCGATGATGCCCCATTTGAGGTAAGCGTCGAACGCCTCCGATTGCAGGCGGGCCACCACGCGCTGGCCAGGACGGCCCTCGATACGGAACACGTCGAAGCGCACTTCCTCGTCGTCGAACGGGTCGTTCTCATCGATCATGCCGCGCACCGAATCGCCGACCGCGATGGTCTGCACTTCGATCGGGCGTCGCACCGGCGGCTGGCCAACGAGCACGGTGTACTCGCCTTCGGCATCGCCCGAGGGCGTGGTGACCTTGACCACGCCGCGGCCATTGTTGTCCAGGGTAACGAACAGGCGTGCATTGACGCCGGGGCCGCTGTCGTCGTCACTGGCGCTGCTGGTGAAGCGGTTGCTCTGCATCTGCCCGAACTCGACGTAGGGGTCGAAGGCATCGGAATTCACCCGCACCACGACTTCCTGATTGCGGCGGCCAGACACCGTCCACAGATCATGCGGGCGGTCGTTGTCGTCGCGTGACGAAGACTCGCCCAGACTGCCCTTGGTTTCGGTGTCCAGGCGCAGCGCCTGAGGACGCGCCGGCGGCGGCGCGGGCACCGAGGTGACAGTGAGGGTGAAGTCGCCGCGGGCGTCGCTGCTGATGCTGTTGGCGCGAATCTGCGCCTTGCCCGAAGCCGGCAGGGTGTAGCTCAACTGCGGGTTGAGATCGCCGCCGCTGTCGTCGTCGAACTTGCAGTCGTCCGAGCAGCCGGGGGCCGCCGTGCTGCCGACCGCGAGGAAGCCGTCGAATGCGCTGGACTCCATCTTCACGCGGATGCGCTCGCCCGCGCGGCCGCTGAACTCGTAGAGCGCGTAGGGCGTGCCGTCATCGGCCTTGGGCGAGTCGCTGCCGAGGCTGCCGCTGACGGGGGTGCCGGCGCGGATGGGGGTCTGGGCCAGCGCAAGGGCAGGCAGGCTTGAGGCTAGCAACAGGATGGGCAGCAGCTGCGCCAGGCGCTTCTTGGCCGGCGCGCGGAGAATTCGGTTCATGGGTTCACCTGCAATCAGTGGGTGCCGCGGGAGGGTGGTCACCGCATCCCCTGCATGCGGCGGCGGCGCGCTTTGAGCGCCGCCGCACATTCTCGCAGAACCTTCACAGCTCGGTGCGCTGTCGCCAGTCCGGCAGCGGGCCGGAAGTGGCCGGATGTAGGCAGCCTGTCCGCCCTCGGCAGGTCTTTCGTGAGGGATCAACCCAGCGCGCGCAGCGGCAGGCGGATGTGCTGGGGGCGCGGCTGCCAGGGCGACCACGCGGTCGGCTGTGAGGCCAGACGCGGCGCACGCGGCGCCGGGCCTGCCAGATCCAGGAAGCGGCTGAACACCGCTTCCGCGCGCGCCTGCTGGGCGTGCACCAGGCGCCGTGTTTCGGCCTCGATGTGGTCCGCGTCGTGGCCCAGCCCCGCCAGTTCGAGCTCGCTGCGATAGGCCGGCGTGTGCAGCCAACGGCGGATAAGAGCGGCGTTCGCTTCCAGATGGAACTGCAGGGCGTAGGCGTTTTCGCCATAGCGGAATGCCTGCTGCTCGCAGTCGCGCGAGCGCGCCAGCTGGGTGGCCCCGCAGGGCAGGCCGAAACTATGGCTGTGCCACTGGAACACCGGCGCCCCTGCGCCCAGCGGGGCGAACACCGGGTCGCTGCGACCCGCTTCGGTGCATTCGATGCGATACCAGCCGATCTCGGCACGCGCGTGCCGCTGCACCGGTGCGCCCAAGGCGTGCGCCAGCAGCTGTGCGCCGAGGCAGATCCCGAGTACCGGCAGCCCTCGCTTCAGCGCCGCCTCGATGCAGCGCAGTTCGGTGCGGAGGTGCGGGCGCTGATCCTGCTCGTTCACGTTCATCGACCCGCCGAGCACGATCAGGCCTTCGTAGCGCTCGACCTCGGGTGCGGCCTGCGGGTCGCGCTCGAAGTTGACGAAACGCAGCCGGTGCCCACGCCGGCGCAGCAGGGCATCAAGCGTCCCTGCGGGCTCTGCGGCAACATGCTGGAAGACGAGTAGACGCGTCACGATGGAGAGTCCTGATGGCCAGAGGGGCTGGCGCCGAAGAGTCTGGATCCTCCGCGGAGCGGAGGTCTGCGGCAAATGAGCTTCAGGGATATGACATGACGCGGTGCTTGCATTCAAGCTGCGTTGATCGGGCCGTTCGACAGGTTCAAGGCCAGAGGGGACTCTGGAGTCGGCGGCAGTAGGAGCTCGCCGGGAGCGTCAGCGACCGTCACACAGCGGGGGCGGTTCGTCGATTCGGGAGCGAGTGGGCTGGTCTTCGATTGAGCTGCGGCTTCATTCGGACGTGCTGGTAGATGCGCTTTCGCTTATCTACCCTACGACTGCCAGTGACGCCGTGCCAACAACGAAGAACGAGACAGGTGTCCGCTTGGGGCAGATCAGCGCTGGTAGATTCGCTATCGCATACCTGCTCTACGCGGACCCCGGCTTGATCCTTCGTTAGAGGCTCGGCGTCGCCCGCACTTGTAGGGTAGATAAGCGCAGCGCATCTACCAGCAGATCGCCCCACAGAGAAACGCGGCCTGAGACAAATGCACGCGTAGGGCAGGATCACGTCTCAGACGGCATCACCTCCGAGACAGGGCCGCGCTCCATTCGCACCCCTCGACACCCCCTCAACGCACCAGCGCGCGCAGCTGTCTCAGGCGCGGGCTGTTCGGGCCCAAAACGCTCTCCAGCGCGGCCAGCGCGGGCGGCCGTGGGCCGGCTTCGCCGCGTGCCAGTGCAAGCAGCAGCTCCGCTTCAAGCCGCTCGTAGTGGCCAGTGCCCAGGCTCTGCGCGTGCGCCTCGCAAGCGATCAGGTCAGCGCTGTCCAAGCTGGGCAGGCGGCGCGCCAGGGCATCCTGCAGGCGCAGGCAGTGGCCTCCGCCGCGCAGGCGGGCTGGCATCGCGCCGGGCAGCGCTTCCAAAGCGGCCAGGCTGTCGCGGTAGGCGCCCGCTGCTTCACGGGCCTGGCCACTGCGCGCCAGCGCAGGCGCCGTCGCAAGCCGCGCGCGCGCCGTGAACAGGTGAGTGGGGCCGAAGCGGCCTTCAAACAGCGCGGCCGCCAGCCGATACGAGTCCAGCGCAGCCGCGGGATCACCCAGCGCCAGCTGCAGATCACCGAGGCTCAGATGGGTGAATCCGGCATCCGGCGAATCAGCGCCGACAAAGCGCGTCTGCAGGGATAGAGACTCCTGCAGCAGGCGCTCGGCGCGCTGCAGGTCGCCGCGCAGGGTCAGCAGTTTCCCGAAATTGTTGGTCAAGGCACCGAGCGCAGCCGAGTCACCGAGCACTTCGCGCTGGATGTCGAGCGCACGCTCGAAGTAGGTGTTGGCGGCATCCAACCGGCCCTCGGAAAACGCGATTGCGGCCAGATTGTTCAGGGTATTGCCGGCGTGACTGCTGCGCCCTTGGCCGTTGCGCTCGAAACCGTTCAGCGCCAGCTCCAGCCGCTGCTGCGCCTCGGCCATGCGCCCGGCCATGTAATACGCGGTGCCGAGATTGTTGTCGGCGCCGGCGGTCAGCGCGCTGTTTGCCCCCGATACCGCATAGCGCAGTGCAGCTGCACGCTCATACGCGGCCAGCGACTCCGGCACCCGCCCGAGCAGGCGCAGACACTGGCCGTAGTTGGCCAGAACGCTACTCAGGCTTGCGCGTTGATCCGAGGGCTCGCGCTCAAGCAGACGGATCGCGGCTTCCGCGCGTTCGCAGGCGCGTGCCGCCTCACCGCGGCGCACATCGACCAGGGCCAGATCGCCCAGCACCTGTGCGCGAATGCTGACCGGCGCGCTGCCGTCGTCGGCCTCGATGAAGCGCTCCAGCAAGGTGCCGGCGGCGCTGTAGTCCTGCAGGTAGACATACAGCTCGCCGACTGTCGCCAGCACCAGCTGACCGGCCGCGGGATCGCCCTCAAATGCGCGCTCCAGCTGACGCGAACTGTTGACCAGCAGGTCGCGCGCCGACAATCGCGAGACATCGCCGGACTCCGCGGCGGCCTCGCGGAACATCAGGCCGAGGTGGTCGAGCACGGCCAGGTAGCGCTGCGCCTGCACCTGCGCGAGATCGCGCTCGGCTGCGGTCGTGCGCGCCTGCCAGATCACTCCGCCCAGGCCGGCGGCCAGCGCCAGCGTGGCGGCCGCGCCGAGGCCTGAGGCGAGTCGATGTCTGCGCATCCACTTGCTCAAGCGATACGGCAGGCTTGGCGAATGCGCGCGCACGGGTCGGCCGTCCAGATAGCGACGCAGATCGTCTGCCAAGGCTTCCACCGAGGCATAGCGCCGCGCCGGATCGCGCTGCAGGGCCATCTGCACGATCGCATCCAGATCGCCGCGCAGCCGCGCACGCGGAACTTCCCGGGTGTCGTGTCGACTGGGGGGCTCGGCATCCTCCTCGCAGACCCGGCTGATGAAGCCAGCCCAGTTGCCGTCGAAACCCGGATGCGGGGTGCGTCCGGTCAGCAGTTGGTAGAGCAGTGCGCCGAGTGCGTACACATCGGTGCGGGTGCTGACCGGCTCTCCGCGCAACTGTTCTGGCGCTGCGTATTCCGGCGTCAAGGCCAGCCCCCGGGTTTCCCCTCGGGCGGCCTCGCGGTCGAGCAGTTTGGCGATGCCGAAGTCGAGCAGTTTGACCTGGCCCTCGCGATTCACGCGCACGTTCGAAGGTTTCAGATCGCGGTGCACGATCAGCTGCGCATGCGCCTCGCTGACCGCGCCGCAGATATCCAGAAACACCCGCAGTCGGGTGTCGAGGTCGGGCTTCTCCTGCGCCGACCACTTGTCGAGGTCGAGCCCTTCGGCCAGCTCCATCACCAGATAGGGCTGGCCGTCCGGCAGCACGCCGCCGTCGAGCAGGCGCGCGATCGACGGGTGCTCCAGCCGCGCCAGCACCTGGCGTTCGCGCTCCAGGGCCTGCTTGAAGCGCAGGTCGGAGTTGCGTAGCAGTTTGACCGCGGCGCGCTTCTCGAAGGCGCCGTCGGCGCGCTTGGCCAGGTACACCGTGCCCATGCCGCCGCGGCCGATTTTCTCCAGCAGCTGCCAGGGCCCCGCATTCAGCCCGCGGCGGTCGGTCGTGCGCTCCTCGGTGACCTTGGCCGCCAATCCGCCCAGCCTGGGCAGGTCGCGGTCGTCAGCGCCGAGGCCCTTGAGCAGATCCGGATACAGATCCGGGTGAATCTCGGCACAGGCGCGCAGGAAGTTGTCGCGCTCGGCGCCTTCCAGATCCAGCGCACGATCGAGCAGGGGCTCCAGTCGGCGGAAACGCTCGGACAGTGAATCTCTCACCGCGACGCCGCAGTATCGCTGGCGTTCTCGTCCATCGGCTGGTCCAGCGCGATGCTGAGAAACGCGCGCGCCTTCTGCCAGTCGCGATTGATGGTGCGCTCCGTAACGTCCAGCAGCTCGGCCGTCTCGGTGGCCGAGTAGCCGGCAAAGTAGCGGTACAGAACCACCTGGGCCAGACGCGGCTGCACCTTCTCAAGCTCGCTCAGCGCGGAATCGACCTCCAGCAGCCGAGCCAGCTCGCGGGCATCCTCCACCGGCTTGTCATTCAACTCCCGTTCGACGTGCTGCATGCGCTTGGCTTCGGCCAGCCGCGAGCGCGCGTGGTCGATCAGGATCTGGCGCATCGCGCGCGCCACCAGCGAAAAGAAATGCGCGCGATTGGCCAGCCCGGGATAGTCGGCGCGGCGCAGCTTGAGATAGGCCTCGTTGACCAGGGCCGTGGTTGACAGCGTTTCACCCGGCTCCATCTGCCGGCGCTGCGCGCGCGCCAGCCGTCGCAGATCCGCGTGCACCAGCGGCAGCAGGCTGTCGAGCGGATTCGGGTCCCCGGCCGCGGCCAGGATGGCGGTGATCTGACCCAAGGGGCCTTCTTCAGCGATGCGATCCATTCCTCTCCCCGCGTTCGGCCGGTCACGCCGGCAACCCTGCATTCCCCGCCGCGATTGTGCCCGGCCCCTGCGTGAAGGGGAAAGGCGGACGGCAGGGGTACGCAGCCGGCAGCGAAACTGCGACGCTGTCGGCGCGGGGTCACAGCGCGGGCGGCGCCGTGTCTGCTCACCCCGAGACGTGACGAGAGCGTTCGAATGGATTGGTTCAGCGGGTTGTTCCTGACGGCGCTGCTGGTCGCACTGCTGAGCGGCCGCGCCTATTTCCGCGGCGTCATCGATCGCGACACCCAGCCGAACGACTACTGGGGCGTGTGCGGCTGCTATCTGGCGCTGGGCCTGCTGCTGCCGGCGCTGCGCCTGATCAAGGGCGGCTGAGCCCCGCCCCGGGCCGCGTCTGCTCGCGGCCCGGGCCTTCGAGCCCAATACCGAGGCGCCTCATTCGAAGCCGTTGGCGAAGATCGCGTCGCCGCCGCCCTCGTCATCGACGATCGTCACCTGCACTTCCATGAACTGACCGGGCGCTGCGAAGGCGCTGATCGGCGCCATCCGCACCGTGAAGCTGCGGTTACCGTCGGCGATGGCGTTGTTGATCAGGCTGAAGCTGACTGTCTTGGGCGTCACGTCGGCATTGTCGAACTGGACCAACTGTGGGGGTTGAAAAGCGAAGTCGGTGCCTGCGACGGCGGTGCCGTTCACGAGCACCACCGAATAGCGGATCGTGCCCTGGGCGACGCCCGGTGAACTCCCCGCCGGAGTGGGACGCCGAACATTCAGACTGAAAACACCGCCGTTCTCGGCGACGCTGATGCTGCCGACCTCAAAGCTCGCGCGCGCATGATTGCGGCTGCCCAGGCCGCCGATGCCCGCGGCGCGCCATGAGGGGTCGATGTTCGCCAGATCGAACACGCGCGTGACCTGCGTGCTTTCCGCGATCTGCAGCCCCACCTGGCCTGGCCCGATCGGCGGACCGCCGCCCGTGGAGATCGACCAACGGTCCCGAGCGAGGCCGACCCGGTTGTCCCATAGCAGGCTGTAGTCGCCGATCCCGGTCGCCGCGTCGAGTCCGAGGCTATTGGTGGGGTTGAGCAGCAGGGGCGCATTCAATTCGGTTCGGTTGAATACGTAGATCCCGCCGGTGCGGATGCGCTGTGCGCCCAGGTTGAACTCACGATCGAAGCTCAGCGCCAGCTGGGTGCCCAACGCATCGAGAGCGGTGATCCGCACCCCGGCGGGGATGCCGCGCGCGCTGGCGCTGAAAACGCGCGTGCACTGGTTGCCGGTGGCATGGGTGGCCACCGAGCACTGCAGCACATCCGCGGGCCGGAACGCGCCGATCTGACGGTCGAACGCCACCAGCACGCGCTCGCCGTCGCCATCGCCATGGTCGGGCGCGAGCGCGCTGATGCCGGCGCCCGCTTCCGCTGCGGCGGCGAAGGGCAGCAGGACACTGGGCTCCGGGCAGGCCACATAGATCTCATGGGGCAGTACCTGGCCGCCCGGGACGCGGGCGGCGGTCGTGGGTGAGGCCAGCACGAAGGTGGGGTCGCTCGCCCCGCAGGCGCTGCCGGCCCCTGCAGTGTCTGCCGCAAGCACGCCGGCTGCTGCCAGCGTCAGTGCTGCGCAGGACCTGAGGTTCATCGCATGCCCCTCCGTTCTACTTGTCATTGCTGCCGCTCAGGCTGGGGTCGAAGGCCTGCAGGCCACCGAAGCCGCAGCGCTGGCTGCCGCAGAGATTCGGGCCCAGTTCAATGCAGTTGTTCAGATTGAGGATCGGATTGCCGGCAGCGATCATGTTTCCGCTGCACGCCGAATTGACGATCTGGGCCCCGATGAGAGGCTGTTGCGTGGGGGTGGGGCGGGTGTCGTAGAAGGAATTGCCCTCGACGAGCACAGGCTGGCTGGCGGCGAAGATCCCGTAGCGGGTGTTGACGAAGCGGCTGTTGCGCACAACCCCGCGGCCCATCTGGATGCCGTCGTCGCTTATTCCACTGAACAAGAGGTTTTCGGCGATCAATACCGTCCCGCCCTCGGCGCGGATGCCGTCGCGAAAGTTCGAGATGCTGCCGTCATGGACCCTGGCCTGGGCTGCTCCGGTCAGCAGGATCCCAATGCTCGCCGTGTCGCTGGTGCAGGGGGTCTCCAGGGTGCAGACAATCTGATGCCCCTGCAGATCAATGCTCACCGGCTGACTGGCGCTGATCTGGATGCCCGCGCTGTTGCCGATCGTGTTCAGCAGGCGGCCGGTCAGGCGGAAGCTCGTGATGCCACCGGCAATCGTTTCGTTGGTGATCTCGATGGTGGGGGTCGCCGGGTTGTCGCCCGGAAAGCAGCCGATCGCCTTGCAGGCGTCATTGATTTCGTAGAAGCCCCCGGCGGCATGGGCGGAGAGGGCAGAGAAACCGAGCAGCAGGCCCGGCAGCAGAACAGAAAGGGTGCGGCGCATGGTTGAAACCTCGTGGCAGGTTCACCGCGGGCTGCGGCGTACCTACGAGGTCGGAATGCGGCGATCAGGACGGACATCGCCGATCACGCGCCGCGCTCCTTGGCGCGGAGCGCACCCCCGAGATTGGGGCCTGACCCACAGCGACGCGACCGTCGCCAGGGTCAGGCCAGCGCATCGCGAACGACTGCGCATCCCGACCCACAGGCTGGATCTTGACCCACCGGCCCCGCGCTGCGCCTCGGCACAGGAGAACGCCCGCGCGCATCGCCTCGCTCAGGCGCGCCTCAGTGGGGGCTGGTGCGGAACGCACCCGTCAGGCAGTCCGACCCGACACCTCAGCCGCAGGCTAGAGGAAGGTAGCTGTGCCGGCTCGGCAGCGCTGCGCGCAACTGCTCGCAGCCCGATCCGGCGCTGCCGCGATCGCCGTCCATGAGCTGTTGAAGGGCGTCCACTGCGATTCGCAAGGGATGCCGCTCGCTGTGGAATCGCTGCAGCACTTCCCGCAAACCCTGCATCGCGGGTCGCAACAGGGATTCCACATCCAGCGCCTGTGCAGCCTGGACGATCTGCAACCACGGCATGGGCTGGTTCTGCTGGCCCGGCGGCAGGCTGATCAATGCCGCATTCGCCGCAGCCAGGGCCGCGCGCGCCTGTTCGGCATCGCCAGTCTCGGCTGCGGCACGGGCCCGCCAAGCCTGCAGCGAAGCGAGGGTGACTGCCTGGGTGTGGCCCGCCTGCTCGAACTGATCGAGCACCTGATTCAGTGCTTCCAGGATCTCGGCGCCGGGCCGCCCGGCCTCCAGTTCGAAGATCAGGCGTTCGCCGCGGCCGTGCAGAAAGGTGAAGTGGCGGGGATCATGGTGCTGCTCGCGAAGCTCGATGCCACGCACGTACCAGTGCAGAGCTTCCGCGTGCTCGCCGCGCAGACGCAGGCCGCGCGCCAGTTGCACCATCAGGATCGCTGGCCCCTGCGGGAAGGCCGCCGCGGAGTCCGCATCCAGGCTTTCGATGCGTGCGCGCAACAGCGCGATACCTTCAACCTCATAGCCTGAGCGGATCAGGTCCACGGCGAGGTTGCTTGCAGCGTAGAACATACGCTGCCGCGTGATCTGCCCATGCCGGTCGACCAGCTCAAGCGTGGCGCGACGCTGCTGCAGACCCTCCTCGACGCGACCGGCGTCCATCAGCAGGCTGGAACGATCGTCATGCAGTTCGGACAGCTGGAAGATGTGGGTGGCCTCGTCTTGGTCAGACAACAGCGCGATGGCCCGTTCGTTCGCTTCCAGGGCCTCCACCGGTCGCTGCGACCAGCGCAGCGTGCTGGAACGGATTCGCCACGTCGCTGCTTCGAAGGCGCGTTCGCGGTGCTCAGGAGGCAGCGCTTCCAGCAGAGCCTGCGACTGATCCAGCAGGGCCAGGGCATGCGGGCTGCGACCTGCATCCTTGTGGATGACTGCCAGCTGGTTCAACAGGTCGACGCGCGCATCGGGCAGGAACCGAGGCTCCGCTGCGCGCGCCTCCACGAAGCCCAGCAAGGCGAGCGGATCAGCCTGCTTGCTGGTGCGATCCAGTCGCCCCAACTCGACCAGGGTCTCGTTGAACAGGCTATTGATGCTGAGCGCGCGCTGCGCCGAGCGCTCGGACTGCGCCTGCGCCGCCTCGGCCTGCACGCGCGCCGAATTCGACTGCGCCGCCTGCTGCAGGGCGAAGCCGGTGCTGCCCGCCAGCAGCACGCTCACCAGCCCTGCCGAGGCCACCGCCAGCCGATGCCGGCGCAGGAACTTGCCCAGCACGTAGCGACGTCCGCCGCGGCGCGCACGTACCGGGCGCCCGTCCAGCCAGGCCAGCAGGTCCAGCTGCAGCGCTTCCATCGAGGCGTAGCGCTGCTCGGGTTGAGGGCGCAGGCAGGTCGACAGAATCGCCGCCAGATCGGCGTCGAGGCGCTTGGGCAGCGGTGGATCGCCGGCCAGCACCGCCTGCACCTGGGCCGAGGTCTCCAGGCCTTCGAAGGGCGCGCGGCCGGCGCACAGCTTCAGCGCCAGCGCGCCGAGCCCGTAGATGTCGGTAGCGACCGTGCCGCGTTCGCCGCGCACCTGTTCGGGCGCGGCATAGCTGAGCGTGTAGCCGGCGGCGGTGCGGCTGGCGTCCTCGCTCAGCGACTGGGCGACGCCGAAGTCGAGCAGCACCACCCGGCCCGAAGCGGATTCCACCAGCACGTTGCCGGGTTTGACATCGCGGTGCAGCACCAGCTGCGCATGCGCATGCGCCAGCACCGCTGCAACCTCGACCAGCATCCGCACCCGCGCCTCCAGTCCGAGGCCACGCCGCGTGCAGTGCTGATCGATCGGTTCACCGTCGATACGTTCGATCACCAGCAGCGGGCTGCCGTCGTCGAGCACGCCGCCGTCGAACACCGCCGGCAGGCCGGGATGCTTCAGCCGCGCCAGCACCTGGCGTTCGCGCAGCAGACGGCGCGCGGCCTCGCGCTCGAAGCCGCTGCCGCGCGGCAGCTTCATCACCGCCTGCTGTTCGAAGCCGCCCTCGCTGCGGTGCACCGCCAACACCAGCGACTGACCGCCGCTGCCGAGTCGCCCCTGCACCATCCAGCGGCCCAGGCGCGTGCCCGGCGGCACTTCGCGCTCCAGTGCCAGCGTGGCCGCGGCCGGCGCGTCCAGCAGACCGGGTCGCTCGGCCAGCCGTCCGAGCAGGCCGCGCACATGGTCGAGCGCCGATCGCGGCAAGCGATCCGAAAGCGCCTCCAGCGCGCGCGGCCAGTCGGCCTCCGGCAGCTCGGCCAGTCGATCGAAGGCTGCTTCCACGGCCGCCCAGTGCGCGCTGTCGCGGCCGCCCTCAGTCATCGTCGAGCGCCTCCGCCAGCAGCGCACGGGCCTGCAGCCAGTCGCGGCGCACGGTCTTCTCGTTCACCCCGAGCAGCGCCGCGATCTCATGGTTGTCGTAGCCGGCGAAGAAGCGCATCTCGACCACCTGCACCAGCCGCGGATGCTGCTGCGCCAGCCCCTGCAGGGCGGTGTCGACGGCGAGCAGGCGCTGCGCTTCGGCGACATCGAAGGCCAGCGGCAGCGCATGCGACAGGGTGGTGTGCTGACCCTGGCGCTTGTCGGCCGAGCGCGCACGCAGCTGATCGATCAGGGTGTTGCGCACGACGCTGGCGAACAGGCTGAAGAAGCCTGCGCGATCGAGCGACTCGGAGTGTCCACCGCCGCCGCGCAGCTGTGACTCGGCCATGCGCAGGTAGGCCTCGCTGACCAGGGCAGTGGTATTGAGGGTCTCGCTGTGCAGGCGCCTGCGCGCGCCCGCCGCGATCGCACGCAGGCGTGCATAGGCAGCGGGGCGCAGTACCGCATGCGTCTCGCTCAGGTCACTGGGCTCGATCGGCGCATCCATGGGCTGCGCGGTTCCGTTGGGGACGAATACCTGGCTACGGCGCTGCAGGCCGAAACCGGACGTCGGACGCGCCAAGCGCGGCTGCGCCTCCGTCGGCGTTGGCACGCGGACTACTTCGGCGCTTTCGATTCGCGGGAAGCGCGCTCCTCCTGCTCAAGCGGGCCAACAGGGTCGGCTGCGTGTTCTTCCAGCCGTGCCTGCTGCTCGGGCATCAGTCGCCGCCCCAGTTCGAACACCGCCGAGCAGGCACCAAGAAACGCGAGGAAGCCCCAAACGCCGGCCTGCTGGATCACCCGCGCCGGCCAGATCGCCGCCGAGATCAGGTTCTTCAGCGATTCCACGCTGAAGCCGATGAGCCAGTCGCGCAGCATGCCCTTGACCCAATCTGAACCCCCACGCAGGTCCTGCAGGCTTTCGATGAGGCTCTGCGCTTCCAGCCGCAGAAACACCGACAGCGCGACCAGCCCGTATACGCCGGCGCCCCACTGGCTCAGATGACTGTCCAACAGGCGGTCGATCGGTCGGCCCAAAGGCGCGGGCAGCAGGCTGATCGTCACCGCGCCCACATAGGTCAGAACGAAAGCGCACCACAGCGGGATCAGCGCATGGTCCAGCCCGGGCAGATCCGGCAGCAGGCGACGGGCTGTCAACAATGCGACCGCCGTAGCGGCCAGCGCCGGCAGCACAACCAGGGCAGCGCGATGCTCGTTCTGTGGCTGCATGGGTGGCCTCTTCGTCAGCCTTGGGGGGCGTCGGGCGGCGTCATTCTGACCCCAAACGAATCTGCGCGCGCCTCGGCGGTGAACGCCGGACGTCGCATTGCTGCGGGTGTGACGCTCGCCGCGATCGCGGTGAATGCACGCGCGGGCACGCTGCGGAGCCGCGGCGCATGTCCACAGCCGCGGTCAACCACCTCGTGCAGGTCTACGCCTGCGCGGCTCTGTTTCGAAACCGCCGGCCGAATCGTGAACCTGTGTTGCGCTCGGCTGGCAGGCCTACGGGCTCCCGGTGACCTTTGAGAGATCAGCAGCGCCCTGGCCGCATGTGCAGGATGCCGCCGTAGGGGCCCTCGATCAGGATCACGCCCTCGCGGCGGCCGATCACTTCCCAGCCGGCCTCATCGCCGCCGAACATCGGGTCGTTGACGTGGAAGAACCGTCCCGCGCGTCGCACCGGATACTTCGGCGGCTCCATGCCGACCGGCTTCCACGCCCGCGAATGCACGTAGGTGATGTAGTCGCTGCCGAAATACCAGTGGATGTTGTCGAGTGCTTTCTCGCTGTCGATCTCGGTTGACACGGCGAACTCGCACCAGTCGCCGACCAGGTCACCGGCATCGGCACGATCGGGTTCCGCGGCGGCGCGCGTCGACACTGTCGGGTCGACCACCTTGAGCTCACCGCTGCCCTCACCATCGCAGGGGAACTGACGGTACTCGAAGCCACCGCCCGGTTGCGGGCACTTGAATACCTTCGCGTAGCTCAGGGCCGGGGCGAGAGTGAGAGCGAGCAGCAGTGCGGTGCGGAGCATTCTGGGGGGATCCACGAAATCAGCGGCCGTGGAGGATACGTGAGGGCAGGCAAGGACTGGCGAACCGCTGCCGGTTCGCCATCGTTGTTGACACTGCGGGCGCGGAGCTGGCCCGAGCCATCTCAGCAGCGGCAAGCGCGACCCGCGACCCCGCTGCCTTGGAAACACGGCGCCGCCCAGTCACTGCAGCTGTCCGGGCGACGCCTGCAGTTCCGGGCGCTCGCGGCAAGGCCGCAAGAACGCTCATGACTCGAAGCCGTCCGCAAAAAGCCCGGGGCCCGCTGTTCGAACGCACCCACAGTGCAGCGCGCCACCGTCGCCATCGCTACAGCACCACCATCGCCGTCCGGAGGTCGGGAATCGCAGGTCGTCTTCGACACGACAGCTCACATTCCGAACCCGCTCGCCGGACGAGCACCGCCCCGGGGCGCGCCGATGGTATTCCCATAAGAAACTTAGGCGAGTAGGCTGTCGACACCTAAACGACTGAGAGGACTCCATGACCCAGCCCGTGCTGCCCGGAACGCTTGAGTTGCTGGCTCTGAAGGCTGTTTCGCTCGGCCCTGAGCACGGCCTGGGCCTGCTGCTGCGTATCCAGCGCAGCTCGGGTGAGGTTCTGCTGGTCGAGCAGGGCGCGCTGTATCCCGCCCTGCACCGCTTGGAGGCGCAAGGTCTGGTCAGTGCCGAGTGGGGCGTGTCCGAAAACAACCGGCGTGCCAAGTACTACGCGATTACGGCGGCGGGACGGAAGCGCTTGAACGAGGACACCCGGCAGTGGCGACAGCTGGTCGAAGCGATGGAGGCGGTGCTTGGCACCCGGCCCGGGAGCTTGCGGGCATGAGCCTGCGCAGGGTTCGCCAGTGGCTGCGTGATCTGCGCCAGCGCTCGCAATGGGAGTCGGATCTCGACGCCGAGCTGGACTTCCATTTGCAGGCCCGCGCCGACCAGATCGAAGCCGAGGGTCATGCGCGCGGCGAGGCACTGCGTCGCGCGCGCATTGAGCTGGGCATGCTCGAACTGCATCGCGACAGCGTGCGCGCGGCGCGCGGGCTGCGCGGGTTGGATCATGCCGTGGCTGACCTGCGCTATGCCGTGCGTGGCCTGCGTCGAAGCCCGGCCTACACCGTTACCGCGATCCTGGTGTTGGCGCTTCCGCTCGCTGCCGCTGTGCTGCTGCATGCAATCTACGCCACCTACGCCCTGCACGCGCCGCCGATGGAGCGCGCCGAGCGCTGGGTCAGTCTTGAGGGGCGCAACGCTGAACAGCGCGCCTTTTCGCTGTTCACCGCCGACGAAGCGGAAGCCTTGGTCGCGGCACCGCCGCCCGCGTTGGAAGGCCTGTACAGCGCACGCACCTTGGGTCATCCCCTGCTGACGAGCCGTCTGCACAAGGGCATGGGGGCTGCGGTTTCGGACAACTACTTCGCGCTGATGGGAGTGCCGGCGCTTCGCGGGCGCGTGTTTCAGACGGGCTCGGAGGCAGACCGCATGGGTGTCGTGCTCAGCGATGCCGGTTGGGCACAGCTGTTCGAGCGTGCCCCGGATGTGGTTGGACGCACCCTCGATATCCGTGGGCACCGCTTTTCGGTGATCGGCGTGACCGCCAGCGGCTTCAACGGCACGCACCCGATCGCCCAGCTGTACTTCATCCGTCAGATCGATCAGCGGGCACTGTTTGGCGAGGACACCGGCGAACTGCGTCATGAGGTCGCAGGATTTCTGCAGCCACAGGCCAGTACCGTCAGGGCCACCGAGCAGCTGGCGGCCGGCGTCGCCGAGTTCGCAGCGGCGCGACCGCCCGATCTGCAGCTTTCCACGAT
The DNA here is from genome assembly GCA_964586455.1 of uncultured Aquimonas sp. GTDB lineage: Bacteria > Pseudomonadota > Gammaproteobacteria > Xanthomonadales > Xanthomonadaceae > Aquimonas. Next base: position 30,201 of record CAZPHV010000041.1, on the reverse strand, counting down.
TGAGGTGCAGCCCCAGTACGGGCGCCTCAGTGCCAGTGATCGCCACGAGCTGATCCTGGCCTCGGCACCGGCCGCGGTGGCGGTTCTGCTGATGCTGCTGATCGCCTCCGCCAACCTGGCAAACCTGGTGTTGGCGCGCTTCTCTGCGCGCGGTGGCGAACTCGGCGTGCGGGCTGCACTGGGGGCATCGCGTGGGCGTTTGCTGGCCCAGCTGCTGGTGGAATGTGCCGTCATCGGTGCGGCTGCTGCTGTGCTCGCACTCTGCCTCGCAGCGCTGCTGCTGGAGCCGATCCACGGCCGCGTGTTCGGTCTGATCGCCGAGCTGGGTGCCACCGTGCTGGAGGTCTCATTGGGCCGCGACAGCGTGCTGCCGGCCCTGCTGCTGGCTGCGCTGTGCACGCTGGCGTTCGGACTGGTTCCGGCTCTGGTGGTGACTCGGCGCAGTCGCGCGGCAGGCGCGGCACAGCGGCTGAGCGAGGTCTTGCGCGGCGGCGGCGCCGGCCGTCTGCGCAGCGCACTGATGGTCGCCCAGGTCGCCGCCAGCTGCTTCCTGCTCGTGGTTGCCGGCCTGATCGCCGCCAACGCGCGCCGCGCCATCGAGACCCCATTGGGCTATTCACCGGAGCGTCTGGTCGGGCTGGATGCGGGCAGCGTGCCCGAGCAGCTCGCCGCACGTCTGCGCGAACTGCCGCAGGTGGAAGCTGTCGGCGCCAGTTCGAGCATGCCGCTGATGGCCGAAGCCGAGCGCGTGACCGCACTCGTCGAGGGGCGCAGTCATCGCGTGCAGCTGCGCCCCGCCGATGTGGCCTGGTTCGGGATGCTGGGCCTGCAGCCGCTGCGCGGTCGACTGCCTGCCGAGCACGAGGGCGAGGGTAGCCGCCAGGTGGTGATTTCGCGCAGCGCCGCCGAGCGACTGTGGCCGGGCCAGGATCCGCTGGGCCGCAGCCTTGATCTCATGATCGATGCAGAGGGCAACGACGCGGAGCTGCGCATCGGCGCGCGCACAGAAGGCGGCCTGCTGGACTCGGGCGGGGCGGACACGCAGCGCCGGGTCGAAGTGATCGGCGTGGTACCCGACATCGCCACCGGATTCCTGTTCGCGGGCAACGATGGCCCGGTGGTGTACACCCCCGGGCGCATCGGCGAGCCTGCACTCGGCAGTCTGCTGCTGCGGCTGACCGATTCCAGTCCCGAAACGATCGTACGAGTGCACTCGGTGTGCACCACATTCGCGCCGCAGGACGCCTGCGCGCCCTTCCGCCTGAGTGCGGCGCTGCGCATCCAGCGCATGCCGCTGAGGGTTGCAGCCGAGGTCGCCAGCGGTCTCGGCGCGGTCGCATTACTGATCTGCTGCATCGGCTTGTACGGTCTGGTCGGCTACGGCGTTCAGCAGCGACGGCGCGAACTCGGTCTGCGTCTGGCCTTGGGGGCTCCGCAGGCGCGGGTGATCGCCACCGTAATGCGCGGCGCCCTGGGTCAGATCGCCCTGGGGCTGGCGATCGGGCTGCCGCTCGCCTTCGTGCTGTCGCGTGTGCTTGCGCACTTCACCGATCGCCTGACCCTGCTCGACCTGACTGCCTTTGTCGGGGTGCCGCTGCTGCTATCAGGCATGGCCCTGCTCGCGGCGTGGCTCCCGGCCCGCGCCAGTGCACGGATCAATCTGCTGGAGTCGCTGCGCGCGACCGGGTGAACCGCTGAAGGCCAGGCGTTCCAGGGGTGCCCGTCGAGGCCACTCGCGCAGGCGCGTTCGCCTTGACGCAGGGCAGCGGCTGGCAGCGTAAGTCGAGACCCCCCGTACACTGGCGGAATGCGCATGCCCGCAAACCACGCCGACGCCTGTCGAACCATCGCCATGCTGATCTTCACGGGCGGCCAGAGCCTCGACATCAGCGGGCCGCTGGAGGTTTTCTCCGTGGCCAGTCGACAGGCGCAGGAGGATGTCCCCGGGGCCGGACCGCTGTATCGGGCCCTGCTGATCGGCGAAACGCCTGGCCCGGTGCGGATGGCCTGCGGCATGGGCCTGATCGCCGACCACGGAATCGACGAGATCGACGGCAGCGGCATCGATACGCTGCTGGTCAGTGGAGGCATGGGCGATGCGCTCGACCGCTTGCGCGCCCAGCGCCACGTGGTCGACTGGCTGGCCCGCACCGCGGCGCGTGTGCGGCGAGTGGGGTCGATCTGTTCGGGCGCACTGATGCTCGCTGAGAGCGGCCTGCTCGACGGCCGCGAGGCCACCACCCACTGGCTGGACGTGCCCGAGCTGCGTCAGCGCTACCCGACGGTGCGCGCGCTGTCGGACACGCTGTACGTGCGCGACGGCGCGGTGTGGACATCGGCCGGCGTCACTGCGGGGATGGACCTCGCGCTGGCGATGGTGGCGGCTGATCACGGCATGCCGCTGGCGCTGAAGACGGCCCGACGTCTGGTCATGGCCACCAAGCGTGGCGGCGGCCAGCGGCAGATCAGCGAGCAGCTGGCGGCCAGCTATGCGCCCTCGGCGTTTGCGGCCCTCGCCGACTGGCTGCGGGAAAACCTGGCCCAGCGCCACAGCGTCGAGCAGCTGGCCGAGCGGCTGCATATGAGCGAGCGCCAGTTCCGACGTCGGTTCGTCGAGATCTTCAGCCTGCCGCCGCTGCGCTACATCGAGGGCCTGCGGGTCGAGGCAGCCAAGGCTCAACTTGAACATTCGCAGGCCGCGCTGAAGCGGGTCGCCAGCGACTGCGGCTTTGCGTCGGAGGAAGCGATGCGGCGTAGCTTTCTGCGCCACTGCGGGAAGTCGCCCGGCGAGTACCGACGCCGATTCGCCCCGTCCGAGTGAAGCTGGCCGCTGGTGCCGGTGTTTTGTCCGAATTGATGGGCATGCAGGGCTCAGCCTAGCGAACCTCAAACGGATGGACCCGCCATGTATGCACGAATTTCTGTGGTGCTCTTCTTGACTGTCCTGGCGGCGTTTCTGCCGATCCCCGCGCCCGCCGCGAACACCGCCAAGGCGCAACCGGGCCAGAGCGAGGTCCAGGTCGGCATCCTGTTGTTCGACGGCGTACAGATCATCGACTTCGCCGGCCCCTACGAAGTCTTCGGCGCCGCCGGCTTCGGCGTGGTGACCGTCAGCGCTGACGGACAGCCGGTGACCACCGCGATGGGCCTCAAGGTCACCCCGGATCACGCCTACGCCGACATGCCCGAGGTCGATCTGCTGCTGGTGCCTGGCGGCGAAGTGGCCGAGGCGATGCGCGACGAGGCTCTGCTCGACTTCGTACGCACCCGCAGCGCCAGCGCCCGCCACACCCTGTCGGTCTGCACCGGTGCTCATATCCTGGCCAGCGCGGGCCTGCTCGATGGCAAGCAGGCCACCACCTTCCACGGTGCCTTCAGCGCGTTCGAGCGCATGTTCCCGAAGGTCGAGCTGCTGCGCGATCAGCGCTGGGTCGACAGCGGCCGCATCATCACCTCGGCCGGCTTGTCTTCGGGACTCGATGCCGCACTGCATTTGGTATCGCGCCTGCACGGCGAGGCGCGTGCGCGTAGCGTGGCGCTGCGGCTGGAATACGACTGGAAGCCCGAGGGCGGCTTCGTTCGCGGGCAGATGGCCGATCGGCTGTTCCCGCGCCTGGACGCCGTGAACTGGCCGGATGGAACGCGCTTCCAGACGCTGGACGCCATCGGCGACCTGCAGCAGTGGCGGACGCGCTACCTTGTCGATAGCAGTGCCACGGCAGAACAATTGCTGGCCCTGATCGCGACCGGCATTGATGACGAAGCCGAATGGCAGCGTGACAGCGCGGCTACGGTCTGGCAGCGCTCGATCGAGGGCAGCAACTGGACATTGTCCTCCGCTACGGCAGAGGCCCCGCTCGGCGCAGAGGGCTATGTCCTGTGGTTCAAGGTCGAGCCGGCCGGGGGCTGAAGCGGGCGCGTCCGCAGTTCGATGTTGTACCGACAATTCGTTTCGACATCGCCCTGCCGGATCCTCGCGCTCAAGCCGGACGTCCCAACCCACCGCGGGCGGCACTCGCCACCCGCGGCGACGGCCTCAACTGACCAGAAAGTTCACGCGCATGTTGATGCGCCATTCGGTGATTCGGCCGTCATCCGAGGTGATGACCTTGATGTCGTTCACCCAGGCACCTTTCACGTTCTTCACGGTCTCGGCGACCTTGCTCAGGCCCGTCTGTACCGCGTCTTCCATGCTGCTGCTCGACGACGAGGAAACCTCAATGACTTTGGTGACCGTACTCATGGGAGCGTTCCTTGATCGTAGCGGGCGATAGTGCCCAGCCGGACCTTAGCACCTCGGGTGCCGCCCGCTGACCGGCTGCGAGCAGCCGGCAATGCCGCATTCAGCACAATCACCCCGGCGAATGTTGCGTTTCGCCGCTTCGGTTCGGCAGGCGAACAATGGCTGGGGTCGAGGGCTTGCGTCTCGATGCGGATCCGCCCCCTTGCGTTCGGCACAAACGTCTGACCGAGTCCGACAGCTTGCCCTCGTCACGGCCGCACCGACCATGTGCTGCAGGCCACTCCGGGGATTTGGCTCAGTACCCCTCGCCGACGGCCGGCTCGCGCTCGAAGTCCGGCAGCGGCATGGGGGTCTCGGTGCGGGCTGCGATTCGAACCACCGCGTCGATCACCGCCTGCGGGGCATCCAGCTGGATCCAGTGGCCACTGTCGGGGATCTCCCGTAGCGGCGCGCCCGCGCGCATCGCCAGAGTCTGCGCGGCCTGTGCCACCCAGTCGAAGTGCGCGGGTCGGCGCCCGGACAGCAGCACTTCAACCGGCAGCCCTGGCGCCCAGCCAGCCGCTTCGGCCGACGCCTGCATCGCACAACTCTCTTTCGTTTCCGACCACAGCGCACGCAGCGCATCGCTGCGTGCGCGGGTGGCGGCGTGCGCCTCGCGCGCGGACGGCGGCAGCGCTGAAGCGTCCAGTGGAAACAGCGCCGGCAACAGCGCTCGGGGCAGCCCAGTCGGTGCAAGCGTGACCAGGCTGCCGTAGGCGACTTGCAGTGCTGCGGGCAGCTCGGGACAGCGCTCAGGGTGGCTCAGGCTGGGATCAACGAGCACCAGGCCGCGCACGTCCGCTGGGCGGGCGGCTGCGATCAGCCGGACGTAGGCGGCGCCGTTCGAGTGCCCGACCAACACGAAGGGCGCGGGCTCGCCAGAGGCGTGGATCAGGCGCAGCGCTTCATCCGCCACGCGTTGCGCATCGCGTGGCAGCGGCCCCGCTTCGCTCCAGCCGAGCCCTGCGCGATCGTAGGCGCAGGTTCGGAAGCGCGCGGACAGGGTGTCGAACACCGCGCTCCAGTGATTGATGTCGTTCCCAGCCCTGCCTCCAGCCACAGCGTGGGCGCGCCATGACCTGCGCAGTGCAGGTGCAGACGGTGTCCGCCGACGTCCACCATCCGCCCCGGCGCCGGGAAGCGCAGGGCGTCGCGGTGTTCCGCCCGCTGCTGGTAAACCGCTCCGGCGGCGGCGGCCGCAACCATCAACGCTGCCGTCCAGAGCACCCCCGCCCGCAGGCGACCCAGCAGTGAGCCGTGCTTCCTCATTCGCATGAACCCGCCCCCATGCCGATCAACGACGCGGTTTTAGCGCGGCGGTGTACGTGACGCAATCCTGGCGCGCGGACCCGCCGGTGCACGGCTGACCTGCTCGGGCGGCACGCTCGACACAGTGCGCACGCCGGGGGTCCGACGGGTCGCGATCGCCGGCGGGTCCATGCGGCGGTGGGCGGCTAGCCCTGCTCCAGCACGCCTCGAAGCGTCGCACCCGACGCATACTCGATATGCGCCACACGGGGGCCTGCAGGCGTGGGCGAGACGCGGTAAACGATCTCGATGCGATCCGCGCTGCCCGGGTAGACGAACGACACCCGCACAGCGACTGGTGTCCTCCTCGGCGCGGATCGTGAGCGGGCTGGCGCCGGGGTCCTGTGAATCCCATAGCGGCGCGAAATCGAGTGCGCCCAGCTCGCCGGTATCGCTCGCACGCGCTCGATCCGCAAGCACCAGGGCCGCCAGATCCGGGGTCAGGTAGCGCTCAAGACTGTCCTGCGACCCCTCGAAAAAGATCCTCACCCCGCGGCTCCTCGATCACGACTTCCCAGGCGCACGCACGGTAGAGCCCCGCCACCAGCGCAAGCGCATCGGCAGTCTCGACAGCCACCGAAATGCGGGGCAGGGAACAGCGAGCAGCGGAGTTTCATGGCGACGCCTGGGTTGGGAGGATGAGCCGCCGCAGGCCTCGCGCGAGGAAGCGCGACGGTCGGGGCTGCCTCGGTTTCGCACCGAGCGGCACAGCCCGGCGCGATCATGGTCGCGATCGGAGCTGGGGTGCATCGGTGTGGGCGACGCACGCGTCCGGTCGAGCCTCGTAGCGCACGTGGCGGTGAACATCCGCCCGCAGCGCAACCGCACTCCTCCGCCCTTTTGCCGGACGCGGCTCCGGTCCGATGCAGAAATCGCGGCGGTACCGCGTCGGTCAGCCAGACGCCATCGTTCGACACGAAGAACAGCGCGCCCGCGGCATACAGCGCCTCGGCATCCACCCCCAGAACCATCGGCGCGCCGTGTCGCTGGTCGATCTTCAGTGCGGTGTCCGGAGCGTTCGACACATGAACAGACTGCCGCGCCTGCTTCTGCAGGCCGCCGCCGGGGATGGACTCGAAGACGCGCACGGCGGTGCCGCGAAACAGAACATTCGGCGGGCGCTGGGCAACGAAGCCGAGATCAACCTGGAGCGAACGCCGCTGTCGCGCCCTGCTGTGCTCGCCCTCCTCCGACGACTCGAAGCGCCGCTTGACACCGAAGCCGAACCGATCGGTTGAACAGGGTGCGCCTGCGACGCACCGACGAGGGCGAACAGCGCCCGCTGAGCCATGTAGGAATCACCCACGCGAATCCGCGTTGAGCCGGGCATATAAACGCTCACACGCGGAAGACTGACGCGGCGCATGCCGCTGCGGAAGCACAGCATCAAGCAGCCGCACAGCGGGCGGATTCCCGATTGCAACGCATGCAGGCATGTCTGGTTTGCATCGCGAGCATCGTACTGACAGGAACGAACAGTCACCCGACTGCCAGGAGTCTCCGTATGCACCATTCCCTCAGCATCGTCCTCGCGGGCGTCCTCGTGCTTGCCAACGGCAGCGCTGGAGCCCAAGGCACGGCCCCCTTTCGTGACGCTGATGTTCCACAGCCTGCGGGTCTGCAGGCTCAGCTGGACGCACGATCCTTTGCCACCGTCGGTCGCGAAAGCACTTGGGATCCGGACGTCAGCGAAACGCGATCTACCGCCGGTGCCAGTGTCGCCAAGTCGCTGCAAAAGCAAGGCTATCTGGGCGAGCGCGAAGGCGATCTTGATCCGTCGATCCGCGTCATCCCGCAAGAGCCCGGCGTGGCCAACTACTTCATCGGCTACGGTGGTCGCGGTGCCGAGGCGCGTGCCTTCGCCCTCAGCCAACGCGAGGACGGCAGCCTGATCCTTGCCGGCCAGGTGGGTGCGCCCGACTCGGGCGGATTGCCGACCCGCATCGCGATCGTGCAGCTGCGCCCCAATGGCGCGCGCGACACCGCCGTCGGCACGGGTGGCGTGCAGACGTTCGATATTCCCAACAGCCGCCTTGAGGTGGTGGACGGGTTCGGCTTGACCGAAACCCTGTACGGCGCGTTCTTTGACCGTGTCTACCTGCTGGCACGCGACTTCGAGACGGCAACCAGCCAGCGCTTCGCGCTGATGTGCTTCCGCCGCTTGTCCGCTGAGACAGGCTTCGAGTTCTGTCCTGACTTCGGTGCCGCGGGCGTTCGCTACTACGCGTTCGGGTTGGCCAGCGGCTGCGCCAGCGACAACAGTCTTCCAAGCGGACTTCACCTCGACCGCAGCAGCAGTTTCAACAACGTTCGCATCTACATGGTGGGCAGCGTGCAGCGTACCTTCAACAGCTGTGGCGACCACGACTTCGGCATCGTACGCGTCGGCTTGAGCGGCAATCCCGACACAAGCTTCAGCGGCGATGGGTATGCAACCGTGTTCACTGGCCACCGGATCGACCCCCCGGGCGCCATCGTGGCCGCAGCGCGTGCGGTTGCGGTACGCGCGGATGGGCGGATCGTGGTGGGCGGCAGCACCACCCGTGCCGGGCAGCAGGATGCGTTGATGGTGCAGCTGCTGGCCAACGGCGCACTCGACGGCAATTTTTGCCTGTCTACCAATTCAAGCTGCGACTCGGTGGCGCCGTACACCGGTGGCCGCCGCGGATTTTCCACGTTCACCAGTGGCGAGGTCACCGCATTCGCAGACGCGGCGGGCTCAGATCACGTGTTCGTCGCACGCACGACCGCAGTGGCCGGCGGGCCGGGTTCCGGGCGCCTTCGTCGAATCGATGGCGCGGGCGGCTGCAGCAGCGGCTGTAGCGAAGTCAACATGCTTCCGGGCACCGGCGCGCGGTTTGTTCCGGCGTCGGTGCTGTGGCAGCCGAGCAATGCCGATGGCGTAGCCAGGCTCACCGTCGGCGGCACCGGAACGGCTCTCGACAGCCCGGACAACCGGCAGGCCTACGTGTACCGCTACCGCTTCACCGAGTCGGGCCTGAGCAACGACACCGCATGGGTCACCGGCGGTGTGGTCAGCTGGAGGCAGGACATCAGCTGGCCGAATGTCGGTTCCACCCCGCAGGTGCGCGACGCCACGGTCTCGCAGATCGTGCTGGATCGGCAGTCACGGGTCTTGGTCGCCGGCGGCGCGCGCACCTTCGGCACTGAGCGCGACATGGTGCTGGCACGCCTGCAGGGCGACATGCGGCTGTTCCGCGACAGCTTCGAATAGCGACCGGTTGCCGCCTCCGCTGTCGCTACGACAGCGGGGGTGGCGGCGTGCTTTTCGCTTGAGAGCGTCTCAGCCCCGCCTGGCGGGCCAGGTGTTTTCGAACACAGATGGAGTCGCCATCCCCGCGAAGCAGGGGTCCAGGATTCAGGGCGAGGCCGTTGGGTGGCTGCGCGGCAGTGCAGTCGGCCTCCGCGGGGGCGACGGCGAAAGATGTCGGGCGAGCGTTCTGTTTCCTGAGAGAACAATGCGCCTACGGCGGCCGCCTACGGGCGCCCGTGACGGCAGCGCACTGCGCCAACTGCGCGACCACTGGCTCGCCAAACTCCCCTGAGTTCGCCTGCCGCGCCTTGCCACGACGCCAGGCGGCGCCCTCGCTAGGGCGCCTGGGATCTTTCACTCGCTCGGACACGGAGTTCCCGGTTTCGGCCCCGCGGTGAATTTTTGACAGGCGTGTCGAGCGCGCCGTAGGCAGCGTGGCTCAGCCGGCGCGGCCTGTTCCTATGGGTGCGCCGCATTCGCACCCTATGCGGCCGATCGGCTCGGCCAGGTGTGAGGCATCGCGCCGCGCGCCCTCGTAGGGTGCGGGTGCCGAACACCGGCGATCGCGAGAGACGCCTCGGCAGGCCCGAAGCCCCTGCGATCGATGCGCCTTTCTCCGCCGTTCCGGGCGCCGGATGGTCGCGCCGACGCGCTCTCCGCTGGCACAGCTCGTCCGCGCAGCGAGCTGAGCAGGGTGCCAGGCGCCGCTGCCCCACCGAAAACCGAGTGGAAGTTGCCGCGAGCGGATCAACGCGAAGCAAGGCAAGCCCGGTCCACGGCTGCAGATCCCGCTGCCCGGTGAACACGGGCAGCGTGAGGGTGCGCCCCTTGCCGCCTTTCACTCCGGGATTCGTCGCGTCTGTCGGCAGTCGGCGCAGAGCTGTCGCCTCAAGTCTCCGTTTCTCGCCCAGTCCATCAGCCGAACGTCTGTGCTGTGGCGTTGGTCGACCGGTTCGCCCACCTCAACCAGGAGAAATCACCATGCAAGCGCGCCAGATCGCAGGCTGGATCGTCACCGCCTGTTTCGCCATCGCCCCGGCTCACGCCGAGGTGCAGACCGTGCAACTGACCATCGATGCCTCGGTGGTCCCCGAGCTGACACCGACCGAGGTGGCAGGCGATTTTCTGGTGGCCTATGCCACGCGCTCCGGTGTGCACGGCAACCCCTTCGTGGATGGCGTGCTGAGGCCCTCCCGGTCCTTGCACGTTCGCACCCGCGGTCGCTTCGAGTACGCCGCGTCCAGCCTCGCCTTCAAGCCGGGCTATGGGGTGCTGCTGGCTTTGGAAGAATCCAACCTGCCCGAGTCGACGTTCGGCTTCCCAAGCATGGGCCTGTGGCTCAAGTCTCTGGATGCCAACTTCGGCGGACCGGTGCCGCGTGAGATCGACGTCAGCCGGGGCCGGGGCCGACCCGCTGCCTTTGAAATGGATCTGCTGTCCGACACGCGCAGCGGGCGCTGTTGCGCCTTGCTTGCCTACGCGCATCCGTGGAACGGCTGGCTGGGGCTGGAACTGATGGCAGCCAGCGGCGAGCCCTTGGCGAACCGAAAGGAGCTTCGGGTCGACGGCGCTTCCGACCTGCGCGTGCGCAACCCTTCGCTGGCCTACCAGTCGGATGCGGGCTTCTTCGCCGTGGCCTACGAGACGCGTCGCGATATTCGCGTCCGCCTGGTGACCCCGTCGGTCATCTCAGCGAGCCAAGCTGAGTTCAAATGGATCAGCGGCGAGTATGTGGTGGCCAACAAGACCCAGCCGGCGCGCTACGAGTCCCTGGTAGATGGACATCCGAGGATTGCCTACTCGGCGGAGCAGCGCCAGTTTCTGGTGACCTGGCTCGACCACACGCAAAGCACGGGGGATCGCCGCCGGGTGATGGCCCGGCCCCTGACGCGCGCCGGCGCGCCGACCGGTGCCCCCTTTGTCGTGCAGTCGAGCTGCTCTTCCGGCAATTGGACCTGCGTGCTGACTCGACCGATCGCCAGCGGCGCGCCGCAGGTATTCGCCATGAGCGGTGGCTTTCAGGTGAGTTTCCCGGCGATGCCCTGGAATCAGCTGGATCGGCAATGGGGCGTGTTGGGCTTTCGGCTGAGCGCCAGCGGCGGCGGCTTCAACATGAGCTCGCGCTGGGTGACACCGATCAGCGAGGCCGAAGTCAGTGCGCTGCGCACCGCCCACGATCCTCGCTCGGGAATTGCCGCCGCCACCTGGCTGGCGACCACGCGCGACGTCGGTGATCGCATCACCATCGAAAACACCTCGCTGCTGATCAGCGATTTCCTGCCGTAAGCGCTTCCGCCGAGGTCTTGCTGGCTCGTCGAGCGTGCCGGTTAGAGTCGCCCGTGCGTCCTCTGCGAGCACGGGCCGGCTCAGGCGCTGCCGGGCGACCCGAGGCACCGACAGCCCGGTGCCGGCGAGGCGTATGTCACGAGTGAGCCAACTCGTCCTTACTTGGCGCGAGCACTATGCGGATGCGCAGTTTTCAGTACGAGGCGGGTGTCCGAGTCTGTCCACTCGGTTCGGCGCACACACAACGGACGGAGGAAGTCGCCGCGTCGCTTACGCTCGTTGCCCAGAAGCAGGTCGGCCTGCGCGAACCAGAAACCGGTTCGCGCAGGCCGATCTCAGCCAGAGTCTATGGCTCCGTTCTACTCAGACGTTGCCGGAACCACGACCCCGCGACGTCCCGAATGCGGCAAGGCCGCACTGTAGTTCGCCACCCGACCGGCCTGGGCATTGCTGTTGATCACGCGTTCCATCGCGAAAGCGATGACGGGCAATCCGCGAACGACCACGCCCTCGATTGAGGGGCGCAGGTTTCCTTCGAAGCGGAGGGTTCCGCGGCCGGTGCCAAAATTACCGGCGGGCGCCAGGCTGCGATCGGCGACATCGAGTGGTTCCGAAACCGTGCCAAGACCTGGTGCCAAGGGTGCCTGGCGCAGCGAGCCCAACAGGGGCGAAGCTTGGTCAGGGGCAGCAGCCGAACCGAAACTCAGGACCTGGGTAACGGAGCAGGTTGCCACCCGAGCCGGACCACAGGTCGGCGACTGCGGCGTGCAGGGCTCACCCTCGATTGCTGGATTCGCAGTTCCTGCGCGATCGGTCACGTCGATGGCCTGGAAGGTGCAGGCGCCACCGCGAACCTCCGACGATTGCTGCGGGTTGTCGGCAAGGAAGCCGCCCGAGAAGGGCGCCAGTGCCTCGCCGACCACGCGCCCGCCAGGGGCATTGTCGGCGTAGAAGGCTTTGGTGGGGAAGCTCAGCACCCATTCCGTATCCGCGCCAAGACCGATGGCTGCGTTGAAGCTGTTGCTCACCGAGGTTTGAGCAAGCACCGCGCTGACTGCATCAATGGCCTGGCTTCGCGGCCAGCTCGCTTCCACCCAGCCGACCCCTGGCACGTGCCAGCGCGCTTCGACCGGAGCCGTAGAGGACTCGCCGGCCGCGTGCGAAAGATTGGGTGAGTCGGCGCTTGGACTCGAATGCAGAACAATGCCGCTGAAACGGTCGATCGCCACTGCCGACACGGCGTAGATCACGCCCTTGGCCACATCGACAATGGAGGCCGAACCGCTCAAACCGCCGCTTGGTGAACGCATGTTCGAGCTGGCGTTGCTCGCCCAGGTGCCCGTGCCGACCCACGCCTGGCGCAACGCGGCGCAGTTGTGGGCGAGGATCTCGTCGCGCAGCACTGAAGTGACTTCGCCCATTTCGATCACTTCGACATGACCCTCGCGCGTGCGCGCAATCGACTCACTGCCGCCGTCACTGCCTGCATTCGGGCCGACCCCGGTGTAGGCGAACGGTCGCAGCTGAACGCCCTCGGACGGAATCTGCGGCACGGTGCAAGCTTCGGAACCGGAACTCAGGCGCGGCAAACCGTCCGGCCCTTCCACGATAGCCGTTGTAAAGGTCTCTTGCGGACGCAGATAGATGTTGAAATCGAGGGCGCGCCGACCGTTGCTGCCTTCCACCACGCGGAAGCGCACTGCCTTGGGCTCGTCTCTGCCATTGCTGATTTGCAGGAGGGTCGAGTGACCGTTGTTAACTGTATAGTAGGGGAACAGAATTACCTGGCCTTCGCCCAGGCCCAGTTCGACCGCGCCCGCGTTGGCCGCAGCCAGAGCGAGGCAGCTCGCGCCCAGTTTCAGATATCGATTCATCCGGTTTCTCCAAAGAAGTTCTGATAACCCCGCCGCTTGAGTCCTGGCCGAAGCCGCGCCAGCATTTGGACCGGCAATCTGTCCGATCCGCGACCAATAAAGGCCGCTGGCATGACGGGGTCTGAAACCCTAGCAGAACCGTCATGACGATTCATCGGCGTATATGTAAGCAAATGTAGGGGTGTGTAGTGTGCCCCTGTGCAAAGGCCAGTCGTGCTCGGGTCCTAGGTCTGCGTGTTCTGCAGATACACGAAGGGTGTGGCTATTGCATCAACTTGATGCGACCCAACTCACCGCGCGGCCCAAGCAGCGTCACTTGCAGCCCGATCGCGAGCGTGTTTTGCCGGGGCGCCAACCTCGTTGAGAAACGCCGAATCAAGCGCCCGAACCCAGGTTGACACGCGAGCTCAGCGCCTGTCGGAACACGCCTCATCGTAGTGAGTGCAGCCTTCCTGATCGTCCGTTTTGGGCCACTCATGCACTGCCTGCACCTCAACAGGCGTTCGCCTCCCTGCTGGCGTAGGCGGGCAGAAAGTCCACAACTAGGGAAGCTCTGATTTACCGGAGCTTCCTGCACGCCATGGATGGCGTGCTCGCGAAGCAAGCATGCAAGTGCTTGATTCACCGAGAGTGAGTCCGGACATGTGCCGGATTCTCGATCTCTGAAGCGCTCCAGGATGGAGTTCTTCAGACCTTCCCTCCCTGATCTGTCTCGTTCTACTGGTCTTCTCTCTCGACCTCAGCCCCGGGTCATCCGCAGCACCGCGCGGTACTCGCGCAGCAAGCGGCGGCGCAGCGTGTGGCGCAGCCGCAGGCTCACCAGCAGCCCTGCAGTCGCGAGGATCAGCAAGTGCAGCCCTGCGCTGCGCCAGTCCGCATCGGCCAGTGCCCAGACGCCGGCATTGGCAAGCAATGCATACGCCAGCAACGCCCACAGGGTCGCGCGCGCCAGCCAGAGATCGCGCAGGCTGGTGCGTAGTTGTGACAAGCGCAGGTGTGCGTAGGTGCCGACCCGCTCGGTCAGGTCTTCGGTACGCCGCCGGGGCGAGCGCAGCACGATGGCCCAGACCACTGGCAGAAACACCAGATAAAACGGCATCAACAGCCAGTGCGAAGGGGCAGTGCTGCCACTGACCAGGGCTTGGCCGAATACCAGCAACGCCACCAGGGTCAGCGCGACTTCCGCCACGCGTTGCACACGGTAGCGCGTGCGCCGCCGGCGTACGCGTCGGATCAGGTCGGGCGCTGCTGGACGGGTCTCGCTCTGCCACGCGTCCTCAAGCAACTTATCGAAGTTCATCGGCGTGCTTCCTCTTTCGACAACGTCTTCAAGCGCTCACGGGCGCGATGCAGCCGCACCCCTACGTTCTCGCCGCTGATGCCCAGCATGTCCGCGATCTCCTGATAGTCGAACCCTTCTAGTTGAAGCATCAGCACCTGCCGCAGATTGAGGGGCAGCGTGGCCAGCGCTTCGAACAACCACTGCGTACGCGTACAGCCGCCGCCAGCCGGATCCGCCACGTCATGCAACTGCTCATCGAACGGCACCGGTGCGGGCCCGCGCGTTTCCGAACGCACGTGGCTCGCCCCCAGGTTGTGCGCAATGCGCAGCACAAAGGCCAACAGCAAGTCGGGCTCGCGTAGGCGCGGCAGGCTTTCCCAGATCGCCATCAGTACCTCCTGCAGCAGTTCCTCGCGCACCGCAGGGTTGAGCTCATAGCCGCACACCGCTCGCCACAGCTGCGGGTGGAGGGCTTGAACCTTGGGCCAGAGTACGTGCATGAATCGGAGCATCCGCGGCTGAGTGGGTCCGGCCCGATCGCGATCGGGTCGGCAGATACAGGACCTGAAAGGGACCGTACGAACCGCTAGTCGCAGGCCAGCGGGCAATTCTTACAGCCCAAAAGATTTCTTCCGCAGCGTAAGAACTGACCCCGTCCAGTGCACTTGAAAGACGAACCACTGGATGGGGATGCACTGATGAAACGTTCCACCCTGACGAGACTGCTCTCGTCCACCCTGATGTCTGCGCTGACGCTCGCGGTGCTCTGCGCATCGGCGATGGCACAGCCCGGCGCACTGGCACTCGACAATCTGCACATCGTCGAAGCCGAGCACAACCGCGTCAGCGAGCGCCGCTGCGTGCGCATTGAAGGCGGGCACCTGGCTCGAATCGAGAGGGCAGGCAGCAGGGCCTGCCGACGCAAGGCGCAGGTCATCGACATGCAAGGCCGCTACCTGCTGCCGGGTCTGATCGACATGCACGCGCATCTCAGCCTGGGGCCGCTGGAGGTGAAGCGCGAGCGCGGCCGCGCTGTCATTCAGGCGCTGGCTGATGACGACATCGCCGAGCACAACGCCAAGCGCCTGGTGGCCTTTGGCATCACGACCCTGCGCAACCCGGGCGGCGATCTGGCGGCGGCCGCGCGCTACAAGGCGCGGTTTGCCGAAGGCGAATTGATCGGCCCCGAAACATTCAATGCCGGCGCGGTGATCAACCATGCGGAGATGCCCGGGCTGGCCACTGCCGCACGCACGCCCGAAGAGATGGCGCGCGTCGTTGATGAGCAGGTCGAGGCCGGTGCCGATTGGATCAAGCTCTACACCGGGCTGTCACCGGAGCTGTTGAAAGCCGGCATCGACGCAGCGCACCGGCATGGCCGCCCTGCCGTGGCGCACCTGGAGCGCATTGCCTGGACCGATGCGCTGGCAATGGGCTTGGACGGCATCGTCCACCTGATGCCGCTGAGCCCCGACCTGCTCAGCCCGGAACAGCGCGTTGCGTGGCAGGCCGAGGCGCGCGGCGGTGGCTTCTCCTTCTTCGAGTGGTGGGAGCACTTCGAGCCCGACGGCCCGCAGGCGGATGAGCTGGTGGCTGCCTTTCAGAAGCATCGCCCGGTGTTCGACGCCACCCTGATCGCCTTCCACGCTGCTTTCGTTCAAGACCAGGACAACCCGTACAAGGCCGATGCACACCTCTACGCCCACCCGCGACTGCTGGCCAACTGGAACGACTGGTTCACCTTCGCCATCGGCTGGAAGGAAGACGACTTCCAACGCGCTCGCGCCGTCTGGCCGAAGGTTCAACGCCTGGCTGTGCGGCTGCATGCCACCGATGCCCGCATGACCGTCGGTACTGACATGAGCAACCCCTGGGTCGCGCCGGGCATCAGCATGCACCGCGAAATGCAGTTGCTGGTCGAGTCCGGCGTGCCCGTAGCACGCGTGCTGCTGGCCGCCACTCGCAATGCCGCCGAGGCCCTGGGTGCAAGCGCGCGTCTTGGGCGCATCGCACCCGGGTTCGAGGCCGATCTGCTGGTGCTCGACGCCAACCCCCTGGACGACATTCAACACACGCTCGACATCCACGCCGTCGTCCTCAACGGACGCCTTCTCAGCACCGATGCACTGAACACACTGAAGGGAGAATAATCATGAAACACACGATCAAGCACCTCGCGCTGCGTTGCCTGCTGGCCGCCGGCCTCACCCCGATCCTGGCAACCACCGCAAGCGCCGGCGCCGAAGACTGGAAGACACCTGAGGCCGTCGTCCATGCGCTGTACGCAACGCTCTCAGCCGATGCTGGCGAAGCACGTGATCTTGAGCGCTACCGCGCCCTGTTTCTCGACGGTGCGCGATTGTCGGTGGCGATGGATTCCAGGATCGGCAGCGGCATCATGGGCCTCAGCAGCGAGGAACTGTTTGCGCAAACCGAGGGCGCATACGTGGCCACCGGCCTTCATCAGACTGCGCTGGTCACCCGCGTTGAACAGGTCGGTCTGCTGGCCTCGGTGATGAGCAGCTATGAAATGCGTCTGCGCCGCAGCGACGAGCAGCCCCTGATGCGCGGCATCAACCACTTCCAGCTGCTCAACGATGGTGAGCGTTGGTGGATCGTCTCCAACATCGGCACGATGGAAAGTCCCGACGCGCCCTTGCCCGCAGCGTTTGAATCGCCCATCGCCAAAGGAGCCGCCCAATGAGCCAGTCCACGCAGATCGGTGCACGCACGGAATCCCGCAAGCGCCTCTGGCTCGCGCTCGGCGCGGTGGTTTGCCTGTTGTCCTGGCTTGCGCTGGGGCTTGGTCTTCTCATCGACGTTGGAACCGGGGCGAAGCTCGCACTGGTCACGGTCGCCGCCATCGCCACCGAGGGCTTGATCTGGCTTGCGGCTCTACTGTTTGGTGTAAGCGCCTATCAGATGCGCCAAGACCTCTGGAAGAAGGTGACGCGCGTCTTCCGTTGAGCCGGGTGAGTGGCTTCCGATGCGCCCATCGAGGTGCATTGAAGGCCGTGTTGTGGCAACGCCGGGCGGGCGACTGAACTCGCCCGGCGTCTTCTGTGGAGCCGGTGGATCCTTGGAAGGCGTGATGTGGGTGGCATGTGTCAAGACAAGACCTGAGCTTGCACCGCGTTCATCGGATAGCTGTCCCGGACAACCGGGTTGCCACCCTGCGCGCATTGTGTTCCTGGGCGACGCGGAAGTCGGCTGACGCTCGTGGCACAGGCATTGTGTGGGGGCGTACCTGGCAGGCGCGAGGCCGTGCCCATGTTCCGGGACAAGCCCTGACTTACGGTCCGAAGGCAACTGCCATCGAGATGAACAGATCTTGCCACGGTCGCTCTCATCGCCGAAGCTCGACACCCGTCTGAACGAGCCCCCCGCGTAGTGAGCACAGCCCTTCTGGTCGCCCTCTTTGGGCTACTTATCCACTGCCTGTACCTCGGCTATGCGCTGGGCGACGAGCCCTATGAAGAGCAGGACTGGGCAAACGAGGACGCGTTTGGCGGATGGGCGCGGACCCTGCGTGTTACTCGTTGGGCGTGGCTGCTGTTGCTGATTGCCGGCGTGCCCTGGGCCTTCCTCTGGGCCTCGACCCCACACTGGATCATCGGAATGTTGGCGCACGCCGGCAGCGCATGGCTGCTACGTGAGCTGGGCCGCGCCGAGCGGGCAATTTCCAGATCCTTCCCGCGTCAAGAGAACCAAACATGAGCGCGTATCGAACCCCTGGACCTACGGGAGTGCTCCTGTCTTCCCCCATCGGCGGCCAATGCAGGCGAGACGACCTGCAGGGTCTGGCCGGGCCCTGCTGGGGCTTGGCTGCGCCCCCGGGCGCCGTCAACGGGAGCGCCGTCGCCTGATCCCTTGCGCACTGATCCGCATGCAATCACCAGGCTGGCCCGGGCAAAGCGACCCTTGCCTAAAAGTGTGATGCAAACGACACTTTGCGCGCTTGCGGGGCAAGGACAGCCCTCGCGACAACGGTCAATCCATTATGGGGAAGGTATGAACAAGGAATTTGCTTGCGGCGCCGTTCTGGCGCTCGCCTGCGGGCTGGGTCTGGGTCGGCCCGCGCACGCGGAGATCACGGTGGTCCAAAGCCTGGAGACGTTCGAGGCCGTGGTCGGCGCGATCGCCGTGGATGCTTACACCGATATCTCCATCACCGGTTCGACCTCGAGTCCGTTGATGCGCAGCATTCCACCCTACGCCTACACGGTGAGCGCCGCCGACGTTGATGGAGTTGCCGGCGCCTTCTTCGGCGCGGGCACGACGGCTGACCCGTGGCTGTCGCTCAACTCCGCTACGCACATCATGACCTTCGACGGCTTCGCGCCCGCGATCAACGCCATCGGCGGACAGTTCTTCGGCTCCAACATCTCCGGCGCCTACGCTGCCGGCGACATCGTTGTCGAGGTGGTCGACAGCCTGGGCGATACCGAAACCCTGACCCTCGTCTCGCCCCTGCAGGGCGACTTTGTCGGTTTCATCAGCGACGGCACCATCACCTCGCTCAAGCTGAGCTCGGTGCAGCCTGCAAGCGGTTTCGTCTGGCCCACCCTCGACAATCTGCGGGTGGGCACCGTGGCCCTGGAGCCTGAGATCTTCCTCGACGGCTTCGAAACCCTGCCCGTACGCTGAAGCCCGATGTGGCTGTGCGGTTCAGACGCGCGGCCCAGCTCAAAAGTGCCGCTGAGCGAGAGCATGGGCTCGGTCTGCGTCGAACGGCACAACGACCTCGGTGCCGCTCTTGCGAGTGATCGATGGGCAAACGACTGCTGCGCGATCCGCGGTTCGGCCCGGGGCTGTCCAAGCGCTACTCCTGCTGAAGACGCTCAAGCAGCGACAGGCCGTCATCGAATCTGATATCGAGCACGCGCCAGCCCTGCGCGGTCTGCACCAGGCGATAGGCGATCGCGATGCGCTCGTCGTTGCCCGGATAGGTGAAGCTGACGCGCACTTCCTCAGGCTGTGCGCCTGCCTCGACGGTGAGCATGCTCGCGCCCGGGTCCTGCGAGGCCCACATCGGCGACGTGTCCAGCGCACCGATCTCGCCGCTCTCCTCACTGCGCTGCCGGTCCGCGAGCACGCGCTCGACCAGCTCGGGCGCAAGGTAGCGTTCCAGCGTTTCGCGGGGCTCGCCGAACAGCCCGGGGCCCAGGTAGGGTTCGCTGATCACGACCTCCCAGGCGTAGGCGCGATACAACTCGGCGACGAAGCCCACGGCATCGGCAGGCTCCTCGCTGTGTGCGCTGAAGGGCAGGGCGAGCAACAGGAGCAAGAGGCCAGACAAGGTCTTCATGGGATGCGGGTCCTTGGTTTCGAAGCGTCCACGGCAACACGTGCGTCTGGCGCGCAACAGCACCTTATGTTCGTAGTCGGCGCTGGCGGGATGGTCGTGGGCCGGCGGCAGCGCCGCGCAGCAGCTTCTGGAAGGTCGGGCATTCGAGATGGCTGGGCGCCGGGCAACACGCGGCATGTCGCAGGCCGTCCCGTAGCGCGGTGAGCCTGCGCAGGCTGACGTCGATCTCGTCAGCCTTGGCGCGCAGCAGCGCGCGGTCGATGTTGGGGCTACCGTCGGGCGCGAGCATGTGCGCGATTTCCTCCAGCGAGAAGCCGGCAGTGCGCCCCAGCGCAATCAGGGCGAGGCGCTGCAGCACGCTGCGATCGAAGACCCGGCGCAACCCGCTGCGGCCGATGGACGCGATCAGGCCCTTGGACTCGTAGTGGCGCAGGGTGGAGGCGGGTAGACCGGTCTGCCGGGCGACCTCGGCGATGTCCACACAGACCCCCTTGACTTGAAGTCGACTTGAAGTGGCACGGTGCCATCCACGCCGCTGTTTCCGCAAGCGGAAGGAGGCCTGATGAACCCCATCGCACACACGCTGCTGCTGGGCCTCGGCGCAACCGTGGCCGTTGACCTGTGGGCGCTGCTGCGCCGTCGCTGGCTGGGCATCGCTTTGCCCGACTACGCCCTGCTGGGGCGCTGGCTCGGGCACATGCCGGCGGGACGCTTCCGCCACGACGCGATCCACCGCTCGCCGCCGATTGCGGGCGAGCGCCTGCTCGGTTGGACCGCGCACTACCTGATCGGCATCGCCTTCGCCGCACTCTTACCTGTTCTGTGGGGAAGGCTGTGGCTTGAGCAGCCGCGCCTCGGCCCGGCCCTGTTGATCGGAATCGCCACGGTCGCCGCGCCTTTCCTGCTGATGCAGCCGGGCATGGGCGCCGGCCTCGCCGCCCGGCGTACACCGCGACCCTCTGCCGCCCGGCTGCAAAGCCTGGTCACCCATGTGGTGTTCGGCCTCGGCCTGTACGCCACCGCCCTCGTGCTGACCTTTGGAGACTGACATGCGCATTCCCGCCCGCTACGCCCCCATCCTGTTCGGCGCCTTGCTTTCGGGCCTCATGGTCATGCTGGTGTCCGCCTTCGTGCTCGCCACCAGCCAGGGCATCGGTCCCGGCTTTCTCGGGCTGTGGATCCGCAGCTGCCTGAAGACCTGGCCCGTCGCATTCATCGCGGTGACCCTGCTGGCGCCGGTGGTGCGCAAGGTGGTGGCGCGGATGACCACTGCTCCGGGCTGAGGCCCGGCTGAGCGGTTCGCGCACGTTCATGGCTGCGGACCTCAGCGGCGCCGGACCTTCCTGACGGTTCGACGTGCGGTGCTCGCGCCGGTCTCGTGGCACCTGCACTTCAGAAGCGCAGCCTCGCACCGCTGATCAGCCGTCCGTCGCGCGTCCACAGTTCGATCAGTTCGCTGGGTCCCACCAGCAGGAGGCGGTCGTGGCTCAACAGCAGTCGGCGTGCGTCCCAATGGGATGCCAAATGCGTCGGGTGCCAGCCTGAGCCGTGGCTCAAGTCAGTGGCGCCCAGCAGCCGCAAACGGCCGTCGTGCACATCGAGCAGCAGGAGATCCAGTATCGGGTCGTCGTCGTTTTCGGTGGCCGGCTGGCCTTGGCGCGAAACCGCCAGGTTCAGCAGCATGCGCCCGCTCGCGGCATCGTTGGCGTAGGCCGGGCCAAACTCCCACGCAGGTATGGTCTCGGCCGCGCCAAACCCAGCCAACTCAAGCACTGGCGCCAGCCGAAGCGTGGGTGGACGGGGTTCGTGTCCGAGTTCCAACAAACTGAGCCGCAGCGACTCTCGGGCAGTGCTGACGGCAATCAGCCTGCCGCCGGGGGCAATCAGCCCGGATGGACCGGCCAGGGGCAATCGGTACCGACGCCCGCTGCGCAAGTCGACGCCGTGCAAGCGGGCCGCTTCGGTGCGCCCTGCATTCGGCACCAATTCGCCGCAGTCGCGGTCGGCGATAGCAAACCAGGCCCAGGCCTCGCCCAGCCACTGGTCGACACAGGCCTCCTGCGCAAGGCTCAGACGCAGGATGGGTGCCTGTAGGCGCCTGGTACTGCCAGAGACTGCCGACTGACCCAGGCGGTGCAGCGCCAGACTCTGCCGCCGCTCAGGCGATTGCTGACGGGTCAGCACGGCCAGATCACCGTCGATCTCGGCAGCAGGAAAGGCATGGAACTGCCAGCCGCCGAGGCGCGTCATCAGGATCGGGCTGTCCGCGCGCAGCGGCACTCGTAGCACCCAGGTCTGGCGTTTGCTGGCGCTGTAGGGCGTTTCGATACCACCGGATTTGGCGGCGGGGCGCAGATCCAGGGGGAATGCGTAATGGCCCAGAACAATCCACGGATCGAGGTAGAGCGAATCCTTGGCCTCGGCCAGCAGCAGGTAGGCGGCATCGGTGCCGAGGTAGAGCACCTCGTTGCCGTCACTCACTACCGTTCGGAGCGTGCACTGAGGCTCGCTGGCGCCAAGCTCTGCCAACGGGCAATGCAGCAGTACGCGCAGGGATGGCCAAGGGGCGACCTGGCCGGTGAGGTACACCTCATCCAGGAGCTGCAGTGACTGCCACGGGCCATCACCGCTGCGATACCGCGCCTGACCGGCCCAGTTGGCGTCGACGCGAAAGCTGAGGAGCAAGGCATCAGGATAAAGGTAGGCCCGATCCTGCTCCGCAGTGCATAAGTTCCAGCCGGCGATCTCCAGGCCCCACAGCCGTT
Organism: uncultured Aquimonas sp.; assembly: GCA_964586455.1. Lineage (GTDB taxonomy): Bacteria > Pseudomonadota > Gammaproteobacteria > Xanthomonadales > Xanthomonadaceae > Aquimonas. The sequence continues at coordinate 7,822 of CAZPHV010000041.1, read as the reverse complement.
GCAGACGCCCGCCGGTCGCCAAGCGCAGACCGATCAGCGCGCTGCTCAAGTCCCGGCCCGAATAGCTGCACAGCACCAGTTGCCCGGACTGCATCAGCAGCCGAGCGCTGGAGTTCGAGTCGCCCTCGGCGTCTGGGGAATAGTTGATGCGATCCGCTACCCGCAACGCGAAGCCGGAGACATCGAGGCTGGTCAAGCTGCCTCGATCTGCCACCAGTACGTAGTCGCCTACCTGGACGACCCAATCGCCGCTGTCGATGCCGGCCTCGTGGTGGCGCGCAACCACATCGGCCGGCATGACGGGCGTTGCCACCGAAATGATCTGCAACTCACCATCGGGAGCAGGGCAGTATGAGGGCCACGGTGACGCGACCGCCTCGGCGCTGGTGCACCAGCGTCGCAGGGCCTGTTCGCGGGTTTCGCGCAGATGCGCCTGCGCCTGCAAATGCGCCTGTACCGCCTCCGCTCCGTGAACGACCCTGAGGTCATCGCCACGCACCGCAGCCAAGGCCCCGAGCAGTTCAGCGTCAGACCGATAGGGAGGATGGACGCAGGCTGCCAGCAGCAGCGGCAGCAGGCCTACCCGGAGCAAGATGTTCGGACGCATGCAGGCAGAGTGAGGCGCGAGATCCGCCACCGCAAGCTCAGGTTTGGCGGGCGATTCTCCCTCAGCCTCTCAGGCCAACGCCCAGTCCGCCGCGATGCGGGCGACTTCGGCGAGGACCGCCTCATGTCGACGCTCGACCTGCGGCGTGTACTCGCCGCTGTCGTAGTAGGCGCCGATCACGATCGGGCGTCTTCCTCGCGGAATGGCGATAGCGATGTCGTTGCACTTGTGGGTGGTGCCCTCGGCGCGGCCGCTGCCGGTCTTGTTGCCGGTGCGCCAGTCTTCCGGAAGGCCGGCGCGAAGACGATGCACGCGGGTGCGGGTGGCGTGGGGGCGGGGCGCACAGATACAGACACAGTCGCGCTCTGGCACACGGTCACCCGCCCGGCTCAGAACCTCCAGCCTGCGCCCAGAGTCGCAGCCCACGGACGGTAATCAGCGCGCACCCGTCCCGGGCTGTCGGCCTCGCCATCGAGCCGCAGGCTGGACGCGCGCAGCTGGCGTAGGCCGAGATCGAGGTACCAGCGCTCGCCCAGGTCGTAGCGCACGCCGGCCAGCAGCTGCAGGGCGGTATCGTCACCGCTGAACGAGCGTTCGCCGGCTGCGGTTTCGAAGTCGATGTCGACCTCGGTCAGGGCGACCAGGCCCGCGCCCAGATAGCTGCGCGCCCGCGGCGAGCCGAACAGGTCGAACTCGAAGAGCGCATTCAGCGCGAAGCCGGTCGAGGCATAGTTGCCCTTGCCCTGAAGGGCCGGGTTGTTGAACACCACGCGGTCGCGATCGACGCTCTGGTAGGTGAACTCGCCCTCCAGCCGCCAGCCGCTGTCGAAGCGGTAACCCACCGCCGCGCCGGTCAGGAAGCCGCTGGAAAACGCCGCCTTGCCCGACTCGGGTGCGCTGCCTTCGAGGCGCAGGGTCTGGTCCGATTGACCGGTCACGCCGGTCAGCACGCCGGCATACCAGCCGCGCTCCGAGGCCGATGAGAGGGCGGGTGTGGCGGCACAGACGGCGGCCGAGAGCAGGGCAAGCAGGCTCGGTTTCAGGGTCGGTCTCATGAAGGATGTTCCGTGGATTCATCCGGCGATGCTGCCGGGGCACCGACAGCATCCTGTGAGATCGGCCTGCACGGCCGGCTGCGGCTACCAGTGGTAGCTTTCTTGCACCAGCGGCGACGGCCCGCACGTACGCTTGATCTCCGTGACTTCGACCTTCACCGATCCGCCCCGCTTCTGGCAGCAGATCGCTGCGCTGACCGCGCTGCTCGCCCTGCTGTTTGCGGCGCTGCAGCCGCCGCCAACGGCACACCTGGGTTTCTTCATGGCCGTGTTGGCCTGGGCGGCGCATATCGGTCTTGGCATGCTCTGCGCACTGGCTGCGACCCGGCTGCTGCTGAGGCTGCGCCCCGCGCTGGCACGCCTGCCCTGGACCATCCTGCTGCTCGGTGGGCTGGCAGGATCCCTGCTGTTCGCCCCCATTGCGCTGGGCCTCGAAGCGCTGCTGCCGGCACCTCCACCCGACCCGCAGGACGACACCCTGGATGCCTGGGAAGCGGCCGGCGGCCTGCCTGCCCTGGCGGCGGAGTGGCGTGCTTTACTGCCCAGCTATCTGCCGGCGTGGCTGCTGATCAATGCCATGCCGATGCTGCGGATGTCGCAGCCGCAGTTGAACGCGATCGACACTGCCGGTCCCGATAATCGCGCTGTGCCAGACCTAGATTCGAACCGCGCCGCGTGGGACGAAAGCGCTGGCGCTGCCGATCATCCCGCTGCGCGAAGCGGCGGTCTCAACGGGGGGACAGCGATCGCAGCCGCTGTGCCCGCGCCTGACCGCACGATGCCGGTCGCGGCGAGCGCGGACACCGACGGAGCGATGCCTCCAGCCTTGGTGCCGGCAGGCCCGACGCCGACGCCTGCGCTGACGGAGGGTCTGCTCGATCGACTGCCCTTGGCCATCGGCCGCCAGCTGGTGTCGATCAGCTCGGACCTGCACTACCTGCAGGTGGTTACTCGCCGCGGGCGGGCCACTGTGCTGGGCAGTCTCGCCGAGGCCGAATCCGAACTCGGCCGACGTGGCCTGCGCATCCACCGTTCCCACTGGGTCGCACTCGATGCGATCCGTCGCCTGCATCGCAACGCCCAGGGCTGGCGCTGTGAACTGCACGACGGCCGCTCACTGCCGGTCAGCCGTCGGCGCGCAGCGGAGATCAAGGAGCGTCTGGGGCGCGACTTCGTTATTGAGGGTTGAGCGGGCTCTGCGCCGAACGTGTGCCAGCCACGCCCCTCGACGCTATGCCCTGCCAGCCCCTCCTCGGGCGCTGCGAGCCCGGCCCTGACTTCCACGGGACGAAGGTTGCCTCGAGGAGGGTCTGCAGGGCACGGGGCGCGTCATCGCAAGGTCGGCCTGCAACCTGATGCGCAGTGGCCGTATCCGTCTTCTCCGAAGCGTCGCAGTCGCGTGGCGCATGGAGGAGCAACCAGTGAACACAGGGAAGCGCGGAATACAGCACGAACGGACCGCCGTGACGCAGCACCGCACGCCCATCAGCGCTTGGGCTCGGGAGGCGGGCCGATGGCTGGCGATGCCGTGCCTTGTCCTTCTGATCGTTGCCCTGCAGACAAGCGCGGCATTCGCACAGCCTGGCCCTGCGCCTGATCCTGCCGGAGTCACCGTCAGCCCGGCCGAAACACGCGCGGTGGTGCTGGCCTTGGCCGAGGTCCTGCGCGAGCGCTTCGCCTTTCGCGAACGCGGCGTTACCGCCGCACGTGAGATCGAGGCACTGGAGCAGCGCGGCGCCTTCCGCGAAGCCCGCACCGCGGCCGAGCTGCTGGCGCTGATCGAGCAGCAGATCACGCCGATCGTCGATGACCGCCACTTCCGCACCCGCTACTTCGGGCCCGAGGCCGTCGCAGGTTTCAGCGGGGCGCCGCCGTCGGCCGATGACATTGTCGCTTTCAACGAAGAGGTGCGGCTGCGCGGTGGCGAGCTTCCTGAAGTGCGCTGGCTGCCCGGCAACGTCGGCTACCTGCGCATCCAGCTGTTCCTGGATGCCGCCGCCAGCGCCGAGCAGCTGGCCTTGGCGATGGGCATGCTCGCGCACACCGGCGCACTCATCGTCGACGTGCGCGGCTCACCGGGCGGCGAGCCTGCCGGCGTCGCGAATGTGATCGGTCACTTCGTCAGCACACGCACCCCCACGGTGCGCGTGCAGGGCAGTGACGAGGCTGCTCCCGACCGCACCTTCTACGCGGAACCCAGAACCCCCGCCTACACCGACAAGCCCCTGTACGTGCTGGTCGACGGCGACACAGGCTCGGGCGCCGAAGAGTTCGCCTACGACCTGCAGGCCATGAAGCGCGCGACCCTGGTCGGCGAGACCACCGCGGGCGCAGCGACACCGGGCGGCTATCGCCCGCTGGCGCACGGCTTCGTCGCCTTCATCCCGATGCAGATCGTCGCCAACACGATCACCGGCACGAACTGGGAAGGCGTCGGCGTGGTTCCTGATGTCGCGGTGCCCGCCACCGAGGCGCTGACGCACGCGCACCGGCTGGCGCTGCAGACGATTCTGAAAGACGCGCAGGGCCTGCGCCGCGCGATTGCCCAGGAAGGGCTGGCGTCGCTTGAGTCTGTGCCTGCGCGCTAGCGCAAAGGCCGCGCAAGAGTGAACCCGTCGTTCTGCCGTAGTCCTGCGTTCTGAGCCGAAGCAACAAACGAGCAGCCGGACGCGGAAATCGGAAATCGGAGAGAGAGACCCGCCAACCGGAAACCGAAAACCGGTCTCCATAGGGTGGGCCCTGGCCCACCATGCGCCGAACTCTGGCCCCAGTCATCGCTGGAACCATTCCACGCACACCGGTCAAGGCATCCAGGCTCGATACACCGAAGAACGGTTCCACGCACTGGTGGGCCAGGGCCCACCCTATGCAGTGGGCCGGGTGCGCAAGTGATCCGCGCCGACGGCGTCAACGAATCCCGAGACCCCGTTCATCGCGCGCATCCTCCCGGCGCCGCCGACGACGCGGAACGTCGAGGCCAATCGCGCGTTGGACGTCGTGCAGGTGCGCCAAGGGCAGGAACCGGTCAAGCAGTCGGTTGACGAACACCCTGCGAGACCGACCAAGGGTGGCCGGCCCCAAGCTCGGCATCGATCTCGGCACGGCTGCGCTGGCCCTGCGGCGCCTCTGCCAGCAGCAACCGCAACGCGCTCTGGCCGGGCACGGCCTTGGGCTGGGCCTGCAGCAGGTGCGCGTACTCGGCCTCGCTCAGCACCACCGCCGCGCGCCGCTTGTGCTTCATCAGATTCACCGGGCCCAGCGCCAGGCGCTGCTGGATCAGGGCCAGACCGCGCCGCTTGATTTCCGCGTTGGTGAGGATGGTGTCGGGCATCGATGCATTTCAGGTGGCGTGATCCAAAGCGGAGCATCGGGTGGCAGGACCGGAGCTCATGGAGCCTCGGCGGCGGTGAGGGTGGGGATGTGTCGGAACACGACTCTCGATTCCCCTGGCTGGCTTGATCCGCTCGAACGCTCGCCATTAGAGTTGCGCGCCTTCCAGCGCACCCGCCCTGATCCTGCAATGCGGGCACATAGGGGCTCAAAGGATCGGGCGACTGCATTGCGGGCAGGTTAGGCCTCTCTGGCCTAGGGCTGGCGGTGATCCAATAGAAGGTGGGATGAAATGTTCAATATCAAGGGGAATAAGATGTTCGAGAGCGTTGGTAGAACTGTGGCTGTGTGTCTCTTCGCAGTGGCGTGCAGCGTGAGCACGGGAGAAGCCTTTGCGGCCGCTGCGAGCTCAGGCGCGAAAGGCACACCTGCGCCGCTTCCCGCCTTTGGCTCTGTACCCTCGGAGGGGACCGTAACCTGCGATGGCCCAGCGGGGACCGCTGTGCAGCGCCAGATAGTGATCACGAATGTGGGCGCTGCCGGTTCTGGTCTGAATGTTGACTGTCGCCCTGTCTTCGGCAATACAGGCGTGACGGTCACAGGTGGACTTCACACCGGGATCGCCGCGGGCGAATCGCGCACCGTATCCGTTTCATGCGCCGTGCCTGCCGCAGGTCAAACGACTGTCAACCAGGTGATGTGCACCACCAATGTGCCGGGAGTCGAGCCTGGTTTTACCCGCGCTTACATGTTCAGTTTCAGTTCGACCGGGTCTTCGCTGCCTCCGGCTGTGCCGGGACCCGCTGTTGTTCCGGCCAGCTCTCCGTGGTCGCAGATCGTCTTGATCTCACTGTTGACGGTTTTGGGCTTGGGCATGGTTGCTCATCGCCGCAGCCAGTGAATTGAAACCGGCGTAGTGCAGAAGGGGCATCTTCGGGTGCCCCTTCTGTCCTGCGTCGGTCTCGAATCTTCCTGGGCGTCTTGCAGGAGCCGCGACAAACCCGGGTCTGGGGCGCGCTCGGATACTGAAAGTGCTGCGCAGGCTTGCGAGCGCCACGCCGAGCTGGCGCTGGGCAGGGTGGCGATCGCGATGCTGGCCTTCGGCGTCTCCCTCGTGTCGTCTCACCCAGCGCAGGCAACAAGCGCTCTGCCAGAGCGCGTCGCCCTGGACCTGCCTCAGCGCGCCGGCAAGGCGTCGTCCAGCGCCATCGGCTCGGAGGCACTCAGGCGCGGCAGCTCGACCTCTAGATGGAAACTGGAGCCACCGGTCGACACGCGCACGGGCTCAGCTAACGTGGCCGCATTCGGCGCCGCAACGCCGGAACTGCTGGGCGCAAATGCAGGCCGGGGCAGAGCGATGGCTCCACAGGGGGCGGTGCGTGAGCGGCAGCCCCAGAACTCACCTTCGGCCGCGCTCAGGTTGATGCTGACAGCGCCGAGATCCTGCAGCTGTGCGGTCATGGGCAGCGGAGGTTCGATCCAGCCATCGCCGTAGCGTGCGCGCGCCGGCTGATCGAGACGCGCATGGTAGTTGCCAGTCAACACCAGCAGCTTCACCTCCGGGTGTGACGCGTGCGCTGCCCGCAGGGTGTCGGACATCAGCGCATCGCGGCTGCGCGTCTGATCGAAGAAGCCCGTGTCATCAAAGGCCAGCAGGCGGAGTTCCGGGTGGGTGCCGCGCAGCAGTCGCAGCTGTTCGATCAGCGCGAACATCGCCCGGCTGCGTCGACCGTCGCTGCGTTCCGGTGCGCGCTTCCAGAACTCGCTATCGAGCAGTTCGCGCTGAGCCCGCGTCGAGCCGTCGGAGGCCAGATAGGCGTCGAGCCCTGCCTGCTCCTGCGCGGGAATCTCCAGCGCCACGGTGAGCGCCCCCGAATCGAGCAGACGCGCCGCCAGCGTCGCGACCACGGCCGGCGCTTCGACGGTTCCGTGCAGCTCGCCCAGCACCAGCAGGGGCGCCTCGGCGTGACGCTCGAGAATGGCCGTAGCCGCGGCCTCGATGGGCTCGGCCGCCGCGCGCAGCGGTAGGGCCGACGTGGCCAGGAGCAGCAGGGCGAACCAGCGTGTGGTATGGATCAGCATGTCGATTTCTCGGGCGTGAGGACGCCTTTGATGTGGGCTCGACTGCTGCGTGTTCAAGCGCCTCGCCAAGCGGGCCCTGCAACGCCCAGTGGTGGCTGCCGTTGATCCGCCTGCGGCTGACCTCACTCAGCCCCGATCGATAAACCGCACCGGCACCGAATCGGTCAGCCACACGCCGTTGCTCGACAGGAAGAACAGCGCGCCGTCGGCATGCAGGCCGCGCGCATCGATGCGCAGCACGACCGGGCTGCCGTGGCGTTGGCCGACTTTCAGCGCGGTGTCGGGATCGTGCGACAGATGAACATGCTGCCTTTCCCGCTTGTTCAGGCCGCTGGCGAGTATGGATTCGAGAAAGCGCTGCGCCGTACCGTGGTACAGCATGTCGGGCGGACGCTGCGGGCTGAGGCCCAGATCCACCCCGATCGAATGGCCCTGCCGTGCCCGCACGTACTCACCGTCAGCGGACAGCTCGAAGCGCTGCTTGTCGTTGCTGCGCACCACCTCGTCCAGCAGCTCGCGGCTGAACTGCACGCGGCGGCCCTGGCTGAGTTCGATCAGATCCGACACCCGCGCCCAGCCGTCGGCTGAGAGCACCAGGCCAATCGTGGCGGGGTCATGACGAAGCAGAAGGCTGAGGAATTTGCTGGCTTGGACGGACATGGGAGACGTCATGGAAGGGGTGCGACCGAAGGAGTCACCATTGCGCCGCCCGTGTCAACAGGGCCGACAAAACTCCTCCCGTGTTCCG
>CAZPHV010000040.1:0-50215 GCA_964586455.1 uncultured Aquimonas sp. | reverse complement strand
CACCGCCGCCCGCGTCGAGCTGGTCTACACCCCGCGCGGCCTGCTGGCCGCCGAGATCAGCCGCAGTCGCGGTGGGCTCGAACAGCGCATTGAGCACACCTACGACGCTCTGGGGCATCGCACCGCCACCACCCTGCCTGACGGCCGCGTGCTGCACGTGGACCGTTACGGCTCTGGCCATGTGCATCGCCTGCGGCTGGACGGCGATCTGCTCAGCGAGTTCGAGCGCGACGGCCTACACCGCGAGACCGTGCGCAGCCAGGGTGCCCTGCGCAGTTTCTTCGAGCACGATCCGGTCGGCCGGCTCACCTCCAGCCGGGTGCGACGCGGCGATGTGCCGGCAGGCGGCTCGACCACAGGGAGTTCAGCGGCCGGCGCTTCACCGCAGCCCGAGCCTGCCCTCGCACGCAGCTACCGGTACGACGCCGCCGGGCAACTGCTGCGCATCGACGACCGCAGAAGCGGCGTCCAGGTCTTCCGCTATGACGCCACCAGCCGCCTGATCGCCGCCCAGGGCCCGATGGGCCGCGAACTCTTCGCGTTTGATCCGGCCAGTAACCTGCTGGATGCCAGCCTGGCGCAAGCCGACGCAGAACCCAGCGAGAGCCGCACCTGGACCGATGAAACGTGGGCGGCCTATGTGCGCCAGCACCTGCAGCAGCCCGACTTCAATGCCCTCGAGCGGCCCGCCGACGGCCCCGGCCCCGAGCAGTGGCAGCCAATGGCGCACAACCGTCTGGCCGTCTGGCAGCAGCACCGCTACACCTACGACCGCTTCGGCAACACGATCGAGAAGCGCAGCGGCGCGCATGAGCGCCGCCGCCTGCACTGGAACGCCGAGCATCAGCTCAGCCGCATCGAGGTGCACACGTAAGCTCCCCGCAACGGTGGACACAGGTTTCTGGAACTTTCTGGCAAGGTTTCCCCAGCCAGGAGGTTTAGATGCGCAAGTCGAAGTTCACCGAGACGCAGATCGTCTCGATCCTCAAGCAGGCCGATGCGGGCATGCCGGTCAAGGATCTCTGCCGTCAGGCCGGGATCAGTGTGGCGACGTACTACCAGTGGAAGTCGAAGTTCGGTGGCATGGAGGCCTCGGAGCTCAAGCGCGTGCGCGAGCTCGAGGAAGAAAACAGCCGCCTCAAGCGCCTGTACGCCGACCTTGCGCTGGAGAACTCGGCGATGAAGGACCTGATCGCAAAAAAGTTGTAGCGCCGGCGCAGAAGCGCGAGGCGGTGAGTTTCCTGGTGGAAACCCATTGCCTGCCGCTGCGTCGGTCCTGCGCCTGCGTCGGGCTGTCGCGCTCGGCTTGGTACGCCCCGCCGCTGGATTGGACGGTGCGCGACGCCGAACTGATCGCGGCGCTTTCCGAAGCCGTGTGTGAGCGTCCCAGCCGCGGCTTCTGGAAGTGCTCGGACCTGCTGCGGCGTCGGCGTCCCGACTGGAATCCCAAGCGGATCTGCCGTGTGTACAAGGCCATGAAGCTCAACCTGCGCCGCCCCGCCAAGCTCCGTCTTCCCAAACGCGAACGCGTGCCGCTGTACGTGCCGCGACTGCCCGACAGTGTCTGGTCGGCGGACTTCATGAGCGACGCGCTCGCCTGCGGGCGACGCTTCCGCACCTTCAATGTGATCGATGACTTCAACCGCGAGGCGCTGCACATCGAGGTCGACACATCGATCAACGCGCAGCGCCTGATCTGCGTCTTCGAACACCTACAACGCGAGCGTGGGCTGCCGCAGGTGCTGCGCACCGACAACGGCCCTGAGTTTCTCGGCGAAGCGTTCGTGGCTTGGGCGAAGTCCCAAGGCATGGCCATCCAGTACATCCAGCCCAGCAAGCCCAATCAGAACGCCTACATTGAGCGCTTCAACCGGACGTTCCGTGAGGAGGTCCTGGACCAGCACCTGTTCGCGCGCTTGGACGACGTCCGCGAGGCAGCCAGGTGGTGGATGCTCGAGTACAACGAGGAACGACCCCGTGACGCGCTTGGCGGTATGACACCCGCCGAGCGCAAAGCCCAAGCAGCCGAAGGTTCTAGGAGTTCTTTGTCCGCTTGACGGGAGAGCTTACGGAAGTAGCGGTGGTCGGTGAAGACGTTGTGGCTGCCGCGGTTGAAGATGGCCAGGGATTTGTCGCCGCCGATGGCGTTGAAGACCTTCTCGCGGTCGGCGAGGCCGGAGCCGAACCCGGGCAGGCGGATGATGTCGTCGGTGGTGGTCACATGCAGGCTGGGCACGGCGATGCCGCCGAGGATGGGCGCGAAATTCGATTCGCCGTAGAACGGTGGTGCCGAGATCAGGATCGCTGCGGCGATGCGGGTGTCGCCGAGCTGCAGCAATCGACCTTCGCGCATGACGCGAGCGCCGGCCAGCAGCATCGCGGTGTTGGCGTCGTAGGAGTGCCCTGCCACTGCGATGCGTTCTGGATCGATGCGCTTGCCGTAGCGATCAGCCAGAAGGTGATCGAGCGCCCAGCGCATGTCTGCGACGCGAGTGATGACTTCAGGCTCGGCGGTCGCGCTCGCGAAACGCTGCGCGACCTGCAGCAGGTTGCCTTGCCACATCTCACGATCGCTGCCCACATGCCGAACATGCAGGCTGGCGATGCCGTGGCGGGCCGCGTCGCTCCGCAGATCCTTTCAAGTCAGGCAGACGCCCAGTCGAGGTGCGCATGCCAAGCACCGCGACTGTCGCACTTGCGGGCTGCACTCGACATGAGGTTGTCTTGAAAACGCGGCGGACGCGGCACGCGACTACAGCTCGCGCATCGCGGATTCGCACAGGCCGGCATTGGACATGTTCGCCTGCTGCCCGCCGCTGGCGGAGGCGACGCCCATCAGCGCGAGGTTGCAGCTGCGGCTGAAGGGTGTGCCGCGTTCGGCGAGCGGCTGCAGGCAGACGGTGTCAAGACGCTGCAGCAGAGCCTCGCACTGCGGAGCAAGCGCCCAGCCCGTGCCAGAGTTCGGTTTGCGATCGCCGCGCAGGCTGCGGCTCTCGGATCGGCAGTTCATCTCGGCAGGCGTGGTGCCGGCCGCGGGCGCGCTCAGCACGCCTTCCGAATAGCGCGTGGCAAGGCCGATCAGCGGCAGCGATTCGGTGCCGCGCAGAACGCCGAGGATGCCCTCCCGCACTTCGCGGTAATGGGTGTCGCAGGTGATTTCTTCAGAGGCTGTCGGCGCAGCCGCCGCCGCGCTGCTGGCGCCGGTGGCGGCGCCCGGGCTGTCGCTGCCGCAGCCCGCCATAGCCAGAGAAGCCAGAACAATCAGGGAAGCGCGTTGCAGCATGGGAGTGTCCTCGATGGGTGGATACAGTCGGCGTTGCTGACGCCGGGCGCCAAGCACGATGGATACGCGCTGGGCATGCACAGCCCGACATCACGCGTCCACGACCGGCGTCGCCGGCCTGAGGCTGCGATCCACGCCAGGCGCTCCACACCAAGCCAACCACCCCGGGGCCGACAACTCAGGCCCGACGACAGTCGCCCGCCGATCGTCGCCGATCAAGCGGGTGCCTCGTCTCAACCACCTGCAAGCTTGAGCACATGGCTCAACATCGACGCTCGAGAAACCGATCGGCCGACGCTACTCCGACCGCAATGCGGCGTAGCTCTTCTTGCCCTTGCGCAGCAGCAGGTAGCGGCCGAACAACAGATCGGCCACGGTGACGCGCTGCTCGATGCCGGTGCTGCGCTGGTTGTTCAGATAGATGCCGCCGCCCTCTAGATCGCGCCGGGCCTGGCCCTTGGACGGACACAGTCCGCTCAGCACCAACAGGTCGATCAGCGCCGCGCCCTCGCCGTCCAGCTGCGCGGGGGCCAGCGTGGCGTTCGGGATCTCGGCGATCACGTCTTCGAACACCGCCTCGGGCGTGTCGCCGATTTCGGCGCCGAACAGGATCTGGCTGGCGGCGATCGCGGCGTCCGTGGCATCCGCACCGTGAACCAGGGTGGTCACTTCGCGGGCCAACGCCTTGTGCGCTTCGCGGGCACCGGGGTTGCCGGCGTGCGCGGCTTCCAGCGCTTCGATCTCCGCGCGATCGAGGAAGGTGAATTTGCGCAGGTACTCGCTGATCTTGGCGTCTTCGGTGTTCACGAAGAACTGGAAGAAGCGGTAGGGGCTGGTGCGGGTCGGGTCCAGCCAGACCGCGCCGGATTCAGTCTTGCCGAACTTCGAGCCATCGGCCTTGGTGATCAGCGGGAAGGTCCAGCCGTAGACCGGCACACCGAGCTTGCGACGTACGAACTCGGTGCCGGCGGTGATGTTGCCCCACTGGTCGGAGCCGCCGATCTGCAGCTCGCAGTCGAGTTCCTTGCGGAGGTGATAGAAGTCGTAGGCCTGCAGCAGCTGGTAGCTGAATTCGGTGTAGCTGATGCCGCTGTCGCCGGCCATGCGTGACTTCACCGAGTCCTTGGCCAGCATGGCCGACAGCGGAAAGTGCTTGCCGACGTCACGCAGGAAATCGAGGAAGGACAGCGGCGCGGTCCAGTCGGCGTTGTCGACCAGCACTGCAGCAGTGTCGCCACCGCTGAAGTCGAGCAGGCGCGCCAGCTGGGTCTTGATGCATTCGATGTTGTGGCTGAGCTGTTCGCGCGTCAGCAGATTGCGCTCGGCCGACTTGCCCGAGGGGTCGCCGATCATGCCGGTGGCGCCGCCCGCGAGCGCAATCGGCCGGTGGCCGGCCCGCTGGAAACGACGCAGCGTGAGCTGGCCCATCAGGTGACCGACATGCAGCGAATCACCGGTGGGGTCGAAGCCGCAGTACAGGGTGAGGCGCCCCTCGGCCAGGCGCTTGCGCAGCGCGTCGATGTCGGTGCAGTCGGCCAGCAGGCCGCGCCAGGTGAGGTCGTCGATCAGATCCATGGGGCAGGTTTCGGCAAAAGTCGAGGGAGGGTCGCTGCGCGCTGAGTGTTCCCACCCAGCGCGGCGGCCGCACAGGGTGCGCGAGCCCGGGCGCTTTCTCAACCGGTCGCGGCCTGCACGGGCGAAGGCGACACAAGCGGGCGTCGGGCGTGGCGGGAAGCGGGCATGTCGGCTGGCGCCCGACGCGCCGTGCACCCACCCGCTATGCTGGCGCGGCTGCCCACCGCGCAGCCCGGAACGGAGGCGCTGAATGAATCGCTGGATCCTGCTGCTGTGCTCGATGGTGCTGAGCGCGAACGCGCATGCGCAGGTCGGGGCGCCCTTGCCCACGGTGGTGCTCGACACCGCCACCGACATCGGCAGCCTGCCGGAGCGCATCGCAGCGCGCGAGGGCTTCGGCTGGCAGGTCGAGTTCGGCAGCGAAGTGCTGGTCGGCGTGCAGCCCGAAGCGCTGGAAGACTGGCTGAAGCTTGACGGCAGTCGCGCCGGACCGGCGCTGCTGGCGCGCGATGAGATCGTGGTACGTGACCCGGTCTGCACCCAGCATTACCCCGAGCCGGTCATCGCCGTGATCGGCGGCTACAGCCTGGTACGGCGTCCGGCTGCACTGGCTCGGGTCGCCGGGCTGGGCGGCATGGGCGGCATGCCGGTGCCGGAGAACGGCGTGGTTGCCCGCGTCGTGCGCCCTGAAGAAATGGCGGCGGCGCGTGGGCAGGTTGCAGCGGATGTCGCCAGCCTGGTTGCGCGCGTCGACCCCGAGCGCTGGTTCGACACCCTGAGTGACCTCGCCGGCTTCAATCGCAACAGCTTCGGCCCTGGCCTGGCGCAGGCGCGGGACTACGTTCTGGCGCGCTTCGATGCGGCCGGGCTGGTCTCATCCAGCCACGACTTCATGCTCGGCAATTCCAGCTGCTCGCCCGCGCCACCGCCCGTGCAGATCCAGAACCCGATCGGCATCAAGCTCGGTCGCACTCAACCGGACCGCTGGATCGTGGTCGGTGCGCACTACGACTCGCGCAACAGCAATCGCTGCGACGGCACCGCCAGCCCGCAGCCCGGCGCCAACGACAATGCCTCGGGCTGCGCGGGCGTGATCGAGCTGGCGCGGGTGTTCCAGAACGTGGCCACCGAGAAGAGCAATCGTGTTCGCCTGTTTCGCCGGCGAAGAGCAAGGCCTGGTCGGCGCCTATGCCTGGGTGCAGAGCCTCGCGGACTCGGGCCAGCTGTCCAAGGTCGAGCACATGATCAACCTCGACATGATCGCCCACGCCACCAGCGACCTGCTCGACACCCGCATCGAAACCACCACGGCCTTCCAGGGCGAGTTCGCGCGCTACCGAGCGGCAGCAGCCACCTATGCACCGGAGCTGCGTCTGATCGAGGCTGGCACCCAGGCCTACTCGGACCACTGGCCGTTCATCGCTCGCGGCATCCCGGCCATGTTCACCTGGGAGAACGGTGCCGGCATCTACCCGCAGTACCACCAGAGCACCGATCTGCCGCAGAACCTGCTGCGTCCGCGCGCGCTGGCCGGCGGCATCATGAAGATGGACGCCGCCGTGCTCGCCGGGCTGGCGGTGCTGACTGAAGGTCCGATGTTCGCGGACGGTTTTGAGTAGTCACGAGCACGGCCTACACACTATCGTGGGCGAAATGCGGCCGGGTTGCCGGCTATTTCGTGGAGTCTTTGCCTATGAGTATCTTTCAGCGTATCGCTGCCCTTGCACTACCTGCCTTGCTGCTGGGCCCTGCCGCCGCCTCCGCGCAGTCCAGCTGGGCCCCAGTGACCGAAGCCGCCAAGCGCACCTCCCCCGCACATCTGCTCGACCTGGATCAGCTGCCCGCCGGCAGCGTGACGCCGTGGCAGCGTGTCGCAGGCAAGTCGGGCCCGTGGCAGATCCAGCTGCCCGACGGCAGCAGACTGCGGATCGAGCAGACGCAGCGCATCGAGCACGGCAATGGCGATATCAGCTACAGCGGTAGCGTGGCCGGTGCCGACGGTCGCTTCGGCGTGCTGCTGACCGAGGGCCGCAGCGCCAGCTTCGGACGATTCAGCACGCCGCAGGGCGAGTTCCGCTTCGAGTCCTTCGGAGCACAGGGCTGGCTGGTCGATACCAGCCACGCGCAGCTGCGCGAAGCGCCTTCGGCTGCGCCGGTTCGCTTACCCGGCTTCGTCGCGCCGATGCCGGAGGCCAAGGCCGCAGCGGCAGACCCGAAGAATGTCGCCGTAGTGATCGATTTGCTGGTGCTGTATTCGCGGGGCTTCGCCGACCGCTATCCCGGTGATGCGACCCAGACTCGCATCAACCATCTGGTGGCGGTGTCCAACCAGACTCTGGCCGACAGCAAGGTATCGCTGGGCATTCGCCTGGTGGGTGCGGACCTTTCCGACTACCCCGACAGCGAGGGGCCGAACAGCACCCTGCTGAGCTTGATGCGCGCGGCTTTGGAAGGCCGCAGCACCGCGCCATCGCTGGCCGATCTGAACAGCCGCCGCAACCAGCTCGGCGCCGATCTGATCAGCTTCCTGCGCCCGCATGACGTTGAAACGCGCGGCAACTGCGGCATCGCCAACCTGTTCGACGGCGGCAGCAGTCGCGGTGTGAACGTCGTCGCCGACGGGTTCAGCTCATGGTCGCTGTGCGGCGACGAGGTGCTGATTCACGAGATCGGCCACAACCTCGGCGCCGAACACCAGAACGGCGCCAATTCGGCAAGCGCCGGCTTCGGCACCGCCCTGGTTCTGCCAGGTCGGTTCAACACCGTCATGGGCTCGGTCGGCAGCGGCAACCCGGATCGTCAGCGTCGGCTGCTGCGCTTCTCCAACCCGCAGCAGCGCTGCGGCGGCGGGCCCTGCGGAATCAACAACGTCGCCGACAACGCGCGCCGGCTGCGCAACAACATGGCGGCGGTGGCCGCGTTCGCGCCCGAGCGCAGCTCGGCGCCCCGCCCGCAGGCGCTCGTTGCGCGGGATCCCGATGCCGATGGCGACGGCGTGCCCGACAGCGAGGACGCGTTCCCGTTTGATCCGGCCTATAACAGTGACCGCGACGGCGATGGTGTCCCCGACGAGCTTGATGCGTTCCCCGACAACTTCGCCGAATCCGCCGACACCGACGGCGATGGCATCGGCGACAACAGCGATCCCGATATCGATGGCGACGGCGTCGCCAACCTGCAGGATGCATTTCCGTTCGACCGCAACGAGTGGAGCGACCGCGACGGTGACGGGGTGGGCGACAACAGCGACCGTTTCCCCGACGATCCCCGCGAGTGGAGTGACCTCGACGGCGATGGCATCGGCGACAACGCCGACCTCGATCGCGATGGCGACGGTGCCGACGACCTCGCCAACGGCGGCAGCCCCGCCGAGCACGATCTGCTGGTGATCAGCGCCGGCACCGACCGCGTGCTGCGGCTACGCGGCGACAGCGGCCGCTACGCCGGCATTGAAATCGCCGAACAGGCGGTGCCGCAGGCGCTGGGCTTCCAATCAGCCCTGGCCTGGAACCCGGCGCGCAAGACGGTCGATGCGCTGGTGGCCACGCAATTGCGTCGCTACGAGCGCGCCAGCGGCCAGCGCCGGACGCTCGCCGTCGGCTATCGCGGTGGGCCGCAACCCGCGCTGCCTTCGGCCTTCCCGGCGGGGTTGGCGGTGGCGACAGACGGCACCCTTTACGTCGCCGAAGAAGCCGGCGGCTCGGTGGTGAAGCTGGATGCGGCGAGCGCGCAGACCGTCATCGGCAGCAATGCCTTCGCGCCCGGCACCCGCAGTTTTCAGACGGCGCCGCGCGCGCTGCTGCTGACGCCCGCGGGCCGGTTGTGGGCACTGGAACGCAGCGGCACCATGATCGAGTTCGATGCCGGCAGCGGAGCCCGTCTGCGCTCGCTTGCGCCACCACAGGTCGGCGCTGCGGACGCCGTCGGCCTGGCCACGGCCCTGGCTTACGACGCCAGCCGCGATGCACTGCTGCTGGCCGATGCGGCGCGCAACCGCGTACTGAGGGTGAACGCGAGCACCGGCCTTGCCGAGGTCTTGATCGCGCCATCCGCCGGCGGCCTCAGCGCGCCGGCTGGGCTTGCCATCGGGCCGGATGGACGCCTGTATGTGAGCAGCGCCGGCAGTGATCAGGTGCTGCGCTACGCGCTCGACAGCGGCGCCTTCATCGACGTGTTCAGCCAAACGCCCGCCGGCCGCCTGGCCGAACCCCGCGGCCTGCTGTTCGTGCCGCGGGTGAACGATCGCTACCCGGATGACGCCAGCCGTCAGCTGCGGCCGATGGCCGGCGCGTGGTTCGACCCCCAGCGCTCCGGCCACGGCTTCGATGTGCAAATGAGTGGCGAGACCTTGTCGCTGATCTGGTACACCTACACCGCCGAGGGCGAGCCCACGTGGTACCTGGCTGCTGGCCCGCTGCGAGGTCGACGCATGCAGGCGCCGTGGCTGAGCTTCCGCCGCCAGGGCAACACCAGCGTTTCGAGCGAAGCCGGCAGCGTCGACATTGAATTCGACGGCGAGAACGCCGCTCTGCTGCGCTGGCAGTTGGGCGACCTCAGTGGCGAGGAATCGATCCAGCCGCTGTGGCTAGGCGACACCGAAGCGATGGAGTTCCCCACCGCGGCCTGGTACCCACCGTCAGCCTCGGGCTGGGGCCTGTCGCTGGCACGCGGAGGCGATGTGCACTCGGGCATCGCCTTCATCTATACGCCAGACGGCCGCCCGACCTGGGTCGCAGGCGCCAGCGCACAGCCCGGACCACTGCTGACGTTCCCGATGCAGCGCTACACCAGCCGCACGCGCTGTCCAGGCTGCAGCGGCAGCGCAGCAGCGGTTCCGGTCGAGGTTGGCCTGATGGTGTTCGAGCTGCTGGACAGCGAACACGCCCGGCTGGACAGCGATCTGCGCGGCACCGACCTCGAGTGGCTGCGCAGCGACGAAGCCTTCCGCCGCCTGACCGACTCGCCGACCGCGGCCAATGGCCTGCCTCGCCATTGATGCACACCGTGATCCCGGTTTGGCGCTGAGACCGCGCGCGGCCGCACAAGCACCGCCAGAAATGCCAAGGGCCGGATCTCCGGCCCTTGGCGTCAACTGACGGCACTCGAATCTGCAGAGATCAGGCCTTGGCGGCCCACGACACGCACCAGCCGGGGCCGGCGACGCTGTTGTTGGGAAACAGAACGCAGTCGACCCAATCGCCGGGCTCACCGACATGGAACTGGCAGTTGTTGCAGATGCTGCCGTCCTTGAACTGCGGATACTTGGCCTTGTCGACCTTGGTTGCGTCTTCGATGTAGCCCAGAGCCACGCCCTGCGGGTTGTCCAGTGGCAGCGGCGGTTTGGTCGAGGCGGCAGCCGCGGGCTGAGTGATCAGCTTGAACGCAATCGGCGCCGCGACCGCGGCAACGGCGGCGTTGCGCAGGAACTGACGACGGCTGGGGGTAACGGGGGTGTTCGACATGGAAGCTCCTGGCGATGGCTGGGAATCAGCTCGGCTGGGGCGGCAGGCTACGCCGACTGGATGCGCTGCGCGTTGACCGCGGTCAATTCGTGGCGCTTGGAAGATGCCTGCTGCAATTCGACGATGCTGTGGCGAGAGCATGCTTGGCTGCAGATGCAGGTGGCGCGAAACTCGATGCGAACGATTCCCGCTCACGAAACCGCATCGCCCCCGACGCCGCCATGCGCTCATCGGTGGGCCCTGCGTTGGGTGGACGCATCGTGCGCGAACTCGGGGGGCATCAGGCGTCATTTGTCGGCCCGCGCTTTCATGCACTCGTGCAGGCCCGCCGGGCTAAACTTCGCGCCTATGAAAATCCTCACCGAAGCCGCGCGCGCGGCCCTGCCGCAGCGCGCCAACGCCATCATCAGCGCGGCCGCCGAACTGGCCCGACTGGGCTGGACACCCGCCACCAGCAGCAATTTCTCGATGCGGCTGGACGACGCGCTGGTCGCGGTCACCGTGTCCGGCCGCGACAAGGGTCGGCTGACGCCGGCCGACATCATGGTGGTCGACCTCGACGGCCGCGGTGTGGAGACCGAGCTGAGGCCTTCGGCCGAGACCGGCCTGCACACGCAGATCTACCGCCGCTTCCCGGACATCGGCTGCGTGCTGCACACCCATTCGCACAACCAGACCGTGGCCTCGCGCCTGTTCGCGAAGGCGGGGCATATCCGCCTGTCCGGCTACGAGCTGCTGAAAGCCTTTCGCGGCAACGGCACGCACGAGATGGATGTCGATATCCCGGTGCTGCCGAACAGCCAGGACATGGACGCGCTGGCGGCGCAGATTGAACCTCTGCTCGATCAGCCCAATCTGTTCGGCTACCTGATCGACGGCCACGGCGTGTATGCCTGGGGCCGCGACATGGCGGAAGCCCGACGTCATCTGGACGCACTGGAATTCCTGCTCGCCTGCGAGCTGGACCTGAGGAGACTGAACGCATGAGCCGTATCCGCATTTTCGACGAAGCCACGCCCGACTCGCCGCTGTTCGAAAGCAGCGATCACGCCGCGATTGCCGATCAGCTGCGCACGATCGGCGTGCGCTTCGAGCGCTGGCAAGCCGCTGCCCCGGTGCAGCCCGGTGCGTCGCAGGACGAAGTGATCAAGGCCTACCGCGCGGACATCGATCGCCTGATGGCCGAGGGTGGCTACCAGACTGTCGATGTGGTCAGCCTGAGCCCCGATCACCCGGACCGCGCCGCGCTGCGCCAGAAGTTCCTGAACGAGCACACCCACGCAGAGGATGAGGTGCGCTTCTTCGTAGGTGGCTCCGGGCTGTTCACCCTGCATCCGACCGAGAAGGTCTACGAGGTGCTGTGCGAAGCCGGTGATCTGATCAGCGTGCCGGCCAACACCCGCCACTGGTTCGACATGAGTGAACACCCCCACTTCATCGCGATCCGCCTGTTCAACAACCCGGCCGGCTGGGTGGCGAACTTCACCGGCACCGACATCGCCCAGCGCTTCCCGCGCTATGAGCGCGAGCCCGCTTGAAGCCCATGACTATCCGCGCCCTGCTCACCGACATCGAAGGCACGACCAGCTCGATTTCATTCGTCAAGGACGTGCTGTTCCCGTACGCGCGGCGCGCGCTGCCGGCATTTCTGAAGGCGCGCGGCAAGGACCCGGAAGTCGCCCGCTGGGTCGATGCGGTGGCGGCCGAAATCGGCGCCGCCGGGCCGGATGCCTGCATCGCCGAGGTGCTGCAGGGCTGGATCGACGAGGACCGCAAGCACACGGCGCTGAAAGCGCTGCAGGGCATGATCTGGAAAGCCGGCTACGAAAACGGCGACTTCGCGGCCCATGTCTACGCGGATGCCTCCGAACAGCTGCGCGCCTGGCATGCGGCCGGCCTTCCGCTGTACGTGTATTCGTCGGGCTCGGTCGGTGCGCAGAAACTGTTCTTCGGCCACAGCGAAGCCGGCGATCTGCTGCCGCTGTTCTCCGGCCACTTTGATACCGAGATCGGCGGCAAGCGCGAGGCCGCGAGCTACACACGGATTGCGGCCGCGCTGGAACGCAGCCCGGGTGAGATTCTGTTCCTGTCGGACGTGGTCGAGGAACTCGACGCCGCGCGCGATGCCGGCATGCAGACCGCGCTGATCGACCGCAGCGAGGACTACCCGCAGCCGCGCGAGGGCGAGGCCGCACACGGCCACGCGCGCTTCGTCGGCTTTCGCGGCATCGACCCCGCTGCGTTCGGATGAGCCTGCGCGCGCGCCTGGCCGGCCTCGGTCAAGGCCTCAAGCTGGGCTTGTTGCTGCGTCCACGCTCGCGCCCGCTGCCGCCCTCGGGGCGGCTCATCGTCTGGGGTCTGGGCCTGCATCTGCTGGTCGAACTCGTGGCCGGCTGGCATGCCATCCAGGAGCCGCGCGAACTGTTCTGGGCGCATCTTGTCGCGGTCTGCGGCAGCGTCGCCCTGCTCGGCCTGTTGGCCGGCGCCTCGGCTCGCCTGCTGCGTCGACCCGGCGGCTGGCAGCCGCTGACGGGCTATCTGCTGATCGGGCTGGTGCCGCTGCGCATTCTGCTGGCGGTACTGCCGTATGAGGCACCTGAGGGCATCGAGAGCTGGTTGGGTTGGCTGCTCGGCGCGGACTCGGCCGCTGCCAGTCAGAGCGAAACCGCGCTGCTTCTGCTGCTGGCCTGGCTGTTCGTGTTTGCCGTGATCTGGCGACTGCTGCGCTGGCTGGTGCCTGAACCCCAAGCGCTGCGCCACCTGGGCGCCTGCGTCGTGCTCGCGGTGGGTGGGCTGGTGCCGCTGCAGGGCGCGCTGTACACGGGCTTCTGGTACCCGGACCTGTCGGCGTTGGCGGCCGATTGGGAGGCCGCGCAGCCACAGATCGACTTCGACCCCGAAGCCCTGATGTACGCGCAGGCCCAGCGACTGCAAGAGGCGCTGGCGCCGATCCCTGCGGGCGTGGATGGCGAGCGCGAGCTGTATGCCATCGCTTTCGGCGCCGACGGCGCAGAAGACGTGTTCCGCAACGAGGTCGACTACGCGACACGGCTGTTCGCCGACACCCTCGGCGCCGGCCCGCGGGTGTTGAGCCTGCTGAACAATCCGGCCACGGTCGAACAGGCGCCGCTGGCGACACGCACCAATCTTTCGCTGGCGCTGAAGCAGATCGGCCGGCGCATGAATACCGATGAGGACGTGCTGCTGCTGTTCCTGACCAGTCATGGCTCCGAGGACCATCGTCTGCACGTCGCGCTGCACCCGCTGCCCTTGAACCCGATTGCCCCTGAAGACCTGCGCGAAATGCTGGATGCCGCCGGCATCCGCTGGCGCATCCTGATCGTGTCCGCCTGCTATTCGGGCGGCTTCCTGCCAGCGTTGGCCGACGAACACACGCTGGTGATCACGGCCGCTCGCGCAGACCGCACCTCGTTCGGCTGCGGGGTCGATTCCGACTTCACCTATTTCGGCCGTGCCCTGCTGATCGAGGCGCTGAACGAGACTCTCGACTGGGAACAGGCGTTCGCGCTCGCCAGCGCGACGGTCACTGCGCGCGAGGCGGAGGAAGACCTGACGCCCTCGGAGCCGCAGATCGCGATGGGCGCCGCCCTGCGCGCGCATCTGGGCGCAAGCTCGGCACAGTGAGCACCAAGGCGCCCCCTGCATGAGCGGCTTGATCGCCTTCGTGCTGCTGGCGCTGGCGCTGGGCGCACTGCTGGGCTGGGCTGCGCAGCGCTTTCGCGTGGATGAAGACCCGGTGGTCGAACGCATCAACAGCCTGCTGCCGCAAACCCAGTGCGGCCAGTGCAACTATCCGGGCTGTCGACCCTATGCCGAGGCCATCGCGTCCGGCGAGGCCGACATCAACCAGTGTCCACCCGGCGGCGAGGCCGGGGTGCGCGCGCTGGCCGAACTGCTGGGGCGCGAATTCAAGCCTCTGAGCGCCGAACACGGCGTCGAACAACCGGCACGGGTGGCCTTCATCATCGAAGAGCTCTGCATCGGCTGCGTCAAATGCATCCAGGCCTGCCCGGTCGATGCCATCGTCGGCGCGCCGAAGCGCATGCACACGGTGATCGCCGAACTCTGCACCGGCTGCGACCTCTGCCTGCCGCCCTGCCCGGTCGACTGCATCGAAATGCGGCCGGTTGAAGCTTCAAAACCCGAGTGGCGGAGTATTCCGCTTCGGCTGAGCACGGTGGCTGACACCGAAGCGCGCTGAGCACGCACGGCTCGCCGCCCGCGGCGACCCCGACTACATCCTGCCTACACTTCTGCAACAGTGCTGCAGCTGACGCTTTGGCAAGCTGCGCTCGCAGCCTGCGCTGCGCCCTTTCCGGCCTCACCGAACCCGCGCAGACAGGACGGTGGGGTTTGGCTCCTTCAGCGCCTCGTGTTTCCGACTTCCGGAGTGTCGACCATGAAACCCCTGCTCGCCAGCCTTACCTGCCTGGCTCTGTCTCTTCCTGCAGTCGCCCTTGCCCAGCTGCCTCCCGGCATCAGCGGCGCTTGGTACAACCCTCAGCAGAGCGGCCACGGGCTCTCGGTCGAGATCCTCGACGACAACCGCGCGCTGGCCTTCTGGTACGTCTACGACCCGCAGGGCAATCCAGTGCACCTCTATCTGGACGGACGCATCGAGGGCCATCGCATCGAGGCCACGGCCTATGCGCCGAGCGGTATGCGCTTTGGCAGCTTTCGCACTGAGCAGCTGCAAATGCCGATCTGGGGCGAAGTGGCGATGGACTTCAGCAGCTGCGAGCGCGGAACGCTGCGCTGGGACAGCGAGCTCGCCGAATATGGCAGCGGCAGCAGCGAGATCCGCCGGCTGACCCGCATCGCGGGGCTGGACTGCGAACTCGACTCAAGCGCGCCGACGCAGGCCGCTTTGCTGACGGGCATCGAGCAGAGTTCGTTCTTCGGTGCCCTACCGCAGGCCTATGCCGCGCTTGATGAGAACCGGACCCTGTGGATGCTGACTCCGCTCTCCAGCCCCGCCGACGCAGTGCCGGGCCGCACCTTCGTGGGCACGCCCGGCTGGGTCACCCAGGCGCGCACGGCGCTGGACGGCAGCATCGAATTCAAGCGCTACGGCAGCGACTGGATCCTCGGCCAGCCAAACGCTCAGTTGCCCTCCCGCGCCAGCGGGCAGTTCGACGCGGATGGCGGATCGCTGAGCTTTGCCTTCGACTCTGGTCGGGGCCACTCGCTGTCGCTTTCGGCAAGCCCCCAGCAGGTGCTGAGCCCGCTTGCGCCCACAGTGTTGGCGGGCCGCTGGCAGGTGCCCATGCGCGGCCAGTTCCTCGAAGCCGTCGGCGAGCTCGAGATCAGCACGGACGGCGCGCTCTGTCTGCGTGTGGGCTTGGCGACCATCGAGCCGGAGTGCCGGCTGCAGGGCCGCCTGCAGCCGGTCGCCGCCAACCCCGCCTTCATCGAATTCGAGCTTAGCGATCGCCAGTTCGCAGCGCAGCCGGCATTCCGCGGACGCGGCTGGGTACAGCGCGGCGACAGCGTCGAGCGACTTGTTCTGGTGGGCGACAATGGGCCGATCGGGTTCGGTCTGATTGGCCGACGTTGAGCCCTTTCCCACCCGGCGCTGAGTGCCCAGCCCCGCGGGCGCGCAATCGATCAAGAGTGCGCGCCCGCGCAGTCGCGCGCAGTGCCGGCGCGTTCTCGACGGGAGCAGAACCCATCGCTGCATCGCGCTTGTCTGCCTTCGCGCTCCGATGCCGCCGCGCCGAAGCGCTGAATCTGGCGTTGCCCCTCCAGCCTGAGTAAGGTGAAGCGGCCCATCTCAGCCACAGACCCACCATGCCCCTGCGCTTCGGCCTCGCTGCCAACCGTCGTCACCACGAGGGCCCGGATGCCCTGCTGTTCCGCTGGCTGCGCCGCTCGGGCCCCAGCATCCGCGCGCTTGAGCTGAGCCTGCACGCCGTTGGCCGTACCTTCGATGTGATCGAGTCGCGGCGCGCCCTGCCCGATCATCCAGGCCTGCTGCGCTATCCGATGGGGCGCGAAGGCGGTCTGATGAAACTGGTGTCCGGAGTTGCAGGCGGCACCGAGATTTCGTCTGCGCTCGACGGCGCGATCTATCTGATGGACCCGGTCGATCCGTCTTCGAACTATCCCGAGGCGCAGGCCCTGAAGCGGCAGTGCGTCACCCACGACAAGCCCTTCGTGTCGACGCTTGCCGGTGCGGTCGAGTGGATCGAGATCGAGCGCGTTCTCGCCGGGCTCGGTGCCACCGAAGACGCCGAGCCGCTGTTCGCATTCGAGCAGCAGACCATGGCCCTGATCGCCCACGACTCTCGCAAGCAGACGATGCTCGATTTCGCCGACCGCCACTTCGATCTGCTGGCGCGCTTTGCGCGTCGCATCGCCACCGGCACCACCGGTGGTCGACTGAACGAACTGGCCTGGTCGAAGGGCTGGCCGCGCGAACGTGACTTCGTCGACCGCTACCAAAGCGGCCCGCTTGGCGGCGACGCACAGATCGCCGAGCTCGTACTGGCCGACCGCTGCCAGCGCGTGGTGTTCTTCGAAGACCCGCACGTCGCCCGTCAGCACGAGGCCGACATTCAACTGCTCGAGCGCGCCGTGCGCGTGGCGTCCGAGCGCGCGGTCTGCGTCACCTCACCCGCCGTCGCGGAACGCTGGTGTCAGGCGGTGGCCGCACGTTGATGCTACGGGTCACCCGGTCGCAGCACGCGCCCCTGCACAGGCCCGATCAGCTGGAGCGTGCTCCGCGCGGCCCGGACGACAACAATGGCACTCCGTTGGGCGCTGCTGCGAAACCGCACCACAAGGCCCGCTCGAATTTCCAGGCCGCGTTGACTCAGTGGAGCTGACGCGCCTCATCGATAGTCAGAACAGACACTCTCAATGCATCCCACTGCGCGACCCGACGAGTTCACCGAGCGCCTGCTGCAATTCCTGCGCAGCATCGGACTTGAGGTCATCGAAACCCCGCTGACCGACACCTGCTTTCTGCCCGGCATCGAGATTCACGAGGGACGACTGCGGGTCGACCTGACGCGTCTGACCTGGCCAGCGGACTTGCTGCACGAGGCCGGCCACCTGGCCGTGCTGCCTCCCGCACTGCGCGCTTCGCAGTCAGGCGCGCTGCATGAGTGTGAGCACGTGGCGCATGCCGGCGAAGCCGAAGCCACGGCCTGGGCCTATGCCGCAGCCTGTGCGATCGGGCTGCCCGCCAACGTGCTGTTCCACGCCGGCGGTTACCACGGCCGCGGCGAAGGTCTGGCGATGACCTTTTCAGTGGGCGTCTATCCGGGCCTGCATGGCCTGATGCAGGCAGGCATGGCCTACGGCCTGGCCGAAGCGCGCGAGCTGGGCACCGAGCCCTACCCCCACATGCGGCATTGGCTGCGGCAGTGAGGTGTGCGGTCGCGCCTGCGCTTCAACCCGACACTCGCCACACTTCAATCTCGCCTCACTCTGCGCGCCCTGGCGCGGCGTTCTGCCTCGCCCATTGAGTGCTGGAGTGCGTGCGAACCCCAGCCGCGCTGGCGTCGCAAACGCTCCGCCACGTAAGCTTCAGCCGTGGCGTGTTGCGCTGATGCCAGCGCTGTTGAAGACCCCATTCCTTGGTTTCCGCCGGACCTCCCACATGCTTGTAGCGCTGCTGACCGGCCTTCTGGTCGCTATTGCCTTCGTCGCGATCTTCACCCGGGAGGTGATCGCGCCGGCCTCGGGCGCCACCTGTGATCGGCGCTGGCAGATCCTGGCCACGGTACTGAGCATCAGCCAGGCCCTCGCGGCCCTGGCTGCGGGGTTTCTGTTCGAGCGCAGCTTTCAGGGGATCTCGCTGTTCCAGTGGGCCGACAGCCTGGGCGTGATTAGCGGCGGTGTGGTGGGCTTCCTGCTCGCCAGCCTGATCGCCTATGGCTGGCATCGCGCCACGCACCACAGCGATTTTCTCTGGCGTACGGTGCATCAACTGCATCACAGCCCGCAGCGGATCGAGGCGCACACCGCCTTCTTTGCGCATCCCCTGGACACGTTCTTCGCGACCTTGATCACCTGTGCGAGCTGCTACCTGGTGCTGGGCCTGGACTACCGCAGCGCCGCGGTGGCGCTTGTGCTCGCCAGCCTGTTCAACCTCTGCATCCACGCCGACGTGCGCACCCCACGCTGGCTGGGCGTGCTGATCCAGCGGCCGGAAATGCACCGCGTGCATCACCAGCGCGGCCACCATGCAGGCAACTACGGCCTGCCGCTGTGGGATCTGCTGTTCGGCACCTGGGTGAACCCGAAGGAGTACGTGCGCGACTGCGGGTTTGACGAGGGCCGCGACCGCCGCATCTTCGATATGTTGCTGGGTCGCGATGTGCACCAGGGCGCAGCAGCTGGGAACCCCGTGTCGGGTGAGTTGCCAACCGACTGAGCTGCATCTGAATCCGGCACCACGGATCGCGATCGCATCGGTGACGACGCCACCCGCGGACCACGTCGCGGCAGTACTCGCCAACGCTGATTGCTCGGATCCAGCGGATCGCAGGCTCACAAAGCGCCTGCGGCAGTGCGCGGTTGAACCTGGTGGCGCGCACATGTCGGTGTCTGGGCCTGTGTCCGTGCAGGCTCGATGCCAGCATCGTTGCTGCCGATCAGCCCAGTTCAACCCGCAGCCTCGCGAGGAAAACACAGCCCCCTCCAGAGTCGCCCACGGCTACTCCGGAGAGGGCTGCGCAGTGCTGAGGGTCAGTGCACCATGCGCAGCGGCGCGAACTGCAGTTCGCTGATGACACCCGTGCCGACGCAAC
Organism: uncultured Aquimonas sp.; assembly: GCA_964586455.1. Taxonomy (GTDB): domain Bacteria; phylum Pseudomonadota; class Gammaproteobacteria; order Xanthomonadales; family Xanthomonadaceae; genus Aquimonas. The sequence continues at coordinate 31,115 of CAZPHV010000040.1, read as the reverse complement.
TGGTGTTGATCAGGTTCGACAGATCCTGCTGCCGGCGAACAAGGTCACCGAACTGACGCATCGGGGCGCCATTGATCGGGTCGAGTTTGTTGTAGTTCGTGGGGAAGGCCAGGCTGCCGTTGCCAATCAGGAACTTTGACAGCGCACTGGGTGCCGCCGGCAGGCGCACATCGATGTGCACGAAGTGCAGATCACTCGATCCCAAGGTGTTGTCGCGGGTCTCGCCTCCGTGACAGGCATTGCAGGTGCCCAGCGAGAACTTGTGCCGCGGCTGATTGCCCACCCCAGGTGCGTTCCATACCGCGCCATTGGCGGTGGAGAAATTGAAGTTCGAACCGGTCAGGAAGGGCTGGCCCAACCACTGGTTCGGCACGACGTGCGAGTCCGCAACGATTGCGGCGGCATTGGCATTGATGTAGTTCGCCAGCAGGCCGCCATTGTTGAGCGTGTGGTGCGGCGTTTGCTGGGTGGAAACGATGCGCAAGAGCGGGCTGCCCTGCTGCAGCACGAACTCGCGCAGCTCCCACGGACGGCTCAGTGCGATTTCGTTGCTGCGTACCTGGTTGATGGCGCTGCCATTGGGTTTGAAGGGCGCGGCATTGGCGCTGGTGAACTGGTCGGTGATGTTCTGCAGGGCGGCGTTGTAGGGCGCGCTTCCCAGCACCAGATTGCCGAGATCGGCCCACTGCTGGCCATAGTCACGCACCGCCGAACAGCCGCGAATCGGTACGCCGTACTCCAGAATCACGGTGAAGGGCGTGGTCGAACAGCCTCCATTGGCATTGCGGTTGACCACCCCGAACACGAAACGCCCTTCGCCCGCACTGCTGGCGCCGTACACGCTGTTGCCGCGCAAATCGACACGGTTGACGATGGCAAGCAGCCGGAACGGGGAACGATTGAGGTCCAGACGGCCATTGATGCGCGGCCAATTGTTCAGAACCAGCGGCCCGATATTGGCGCGGGCCGGCACGGCGAAGCCGTTGATGGTGTGGTTGACCTGCCAGGTGCTCAGCCAGCGCTCGACGAACACCGCCGGGTCAACACCCGTCTGCGGTTGGTTGGCCATGTTGCTCATCAGGGTCTTGAAAGTCCACGCGCCGTTCGGGTTGCCGACACCGCCGCAGATGTCGAAGGTCCGACCCGGATCATTGACCACCCGTGTGGACGTGATCAGCAGTTCGCGTGAAGGGTCGACAAAGGCCAGCGGCATGATCAACACGCCGGCCGGAATCAGGAACGGAGTCGAACTGATACGCGCGCGCTCCACCACGGCGGGGTCAAGAAACTCGAAGCGCTTCTGACCGAGCAGCTCGCGTCCGGCGAACACCGGCGCGACCTCCTCGCGACTTTCGCGAATCAGGGCTTCGCGCTGCTTCAGCTCAGCCACGAAGCGGTCGAAGTCGAGCTTGATCATGCCGCTGAAGACCGGTGAATCGCGGTCGTCACGCTTCAACAGGAAACGCTGGTCGTCGATCTCCAGCGTGATGCTGTCGCCGAGTTGCTCGCGCTTGTCAAAGGCGAGCCGCAGGCGGGCGTTTCCATCCGGATGACCGGCCCGCTCGAGGGGAGTGAGTTCAACCCCCTCCAGAGTCGGTACGGACTCGATGGCAGCGGCCGTTGCAGGGCTTGCTGCAGCAAGCACGAGGCTGCCGCTGAACAAGCTCAGGGCTCCGATCAGCGTCGCGCAGAGCAGTGCGCGAAGATTTGAAGTGGACAGGTGTGCATGGGACATGGGGGCGACTCCCTTTCGTTGCGGGAACGGCAGCGCGCCAGCCGCGGAACGCAATGCCGGGGCTGCATCTGCCAGCACAACCAGAGACCCTGCGACCGCGTGCGTCCCATGCGAATTGCACACACCTGTCGGATCTGACAGGTGTTCAGTCAGCGAACAGGCGTACATCTGAACGCAGAAAAAGGGGCGTTCTGGAATGCGCTCCGAATGCGTGATGTTGTGTAGATCTCGTGCCGCGGAGGCACCGTACCTGCTCTCCCTCGGACGCGCTCAGGGCATGCGGCGACGCTGCTCTTCCAGCTCGGCGATCGCCGCCCACTCCAGCGCCTTCAGGCGCGCGCCGTGCCCGGTCTGGCGGGCTGCCACCGCGCGCCAAGCTTCGGCAAAGAGTGGCGGCATGTCCCAGCCTGCGCGCCAGGTCTCGATGGTCACCATCAGCTCGGCGATGCTCTGCACGCTCACGGAAGGGTGCGGCACAGCGATGTAGCGCACCTCGTCCACGTCGTCGGCCAGCAACCCTGCAATCGACTCGACCGGCGTCGCGTGATTGCTTGCAGCGACCTCACTCCGTTGCTGTGATTCCTCCTGCGTGCCGTTCGGCGATCTTCGGGTAGCTCTGCGACAGCCATTCGAGCACGATCGGATCGCCACCACGGGCCAAGGCCTCCGCAACCGTCGCGCTCAGCTGCTCGCGGGCGGCCATCAGTTGATCGACCAATGGATCCTTGCCGATCAGGGCGAGCAGGATGGCCTCGTCGGTTTCGAAATCGATTGCCGTCTCCAGCCAGCGCGGCATCTCGGCCGGCGCCTCGCTGGCGCGCAGCAGGGGACGGCCTTCGTGCATCGCTTTGCGCACGGCGTCGTGATCTACCGGCTGCTGATGAATGCTCTCGCGAGGACCGACTCCGCTGCGTCCGCGCAGCGAACTGATCAACTCCGGTCGCAGTCGGCGCAGACCATTCTCGAAGCGCTGGAGCTCTTCTTCGGAAGGCTCATCGTGGCCGAAGTAGTCATCGTCGAACAGGAAACCCAACTCACCCGTCTTGTAGTAAGCCCCCTTGTCCTCAACCACCAGCCCGCTGGCATGCAATAGACCTCCCACCTCAAGGCTGAAGTCATTATTGCTAGTAACGATAACGCCATCCACCCGCAGGTCCCCCTGTACGTACAACGAGGCCTTGCTGGAAACGTGGTCTGCCTTCATATCGCCCAGCACCGCAACGAGCCCGTAGCTCCAGCCACGACTATCATCGTAGACACCATCGACACTCAGGTCACCGCGGACCAGCAGCCAATCCGAGGCAACGAAATGCCCGGGCACATGCAGGTCACCGTCATGCACCTGAAACTCGCCACGGGCGAAGTCGTACAGGATGTTCGTGCCTTTCAACTCCTCGGAAATCCCCGCCCGCTCCTCGACGGTCGCCGGCCGTAGGCCAGGCAGTTGTTCGGTGGAAATCGTGGGTAAGGCGGCCGCAGCACCGGCTGGGCTCATCAGGATCGGCATCAGCAACACACTCCATACGCGCATGAAACTCTCCGGGTTTTGGCAGCGCCGCCAGCGGCATCCCGAACGTCGCGAGTGCGCCGCCGCGAGGCTTAAGCCTCTGCCGACGACACAGGCAGCGCGGAAAGCAGCAGTCGGTGGCGCGATCAGGTTGGGTTCGCAAACCGTGACCTTTACACACGTATCGCAATGTCACGGATTCTATAGTCGCGGCGCCCAGACCACACGACCGCGATGATGCCAAGTCGATTCATCCGACCCCGACCGACCACCCGCCTGCTCTGTCAGGTGGTGTACGCAGCCCTGCTGATGAGCGGGCTGGCCCTGTTGGGGCGCGCGAATGCCGCGGAATTCCTGCCGGCGCGAAGCGACGAGCTGCATCCCAACCCGCATATCGGCTTCATGCTGTGGGGTACTACCGCCGGCAGCGCCAACCACTACGCCGCGAGGATCTACCACGTCTACGTACCCTGGCGGGAAATCGAAACCAGCGATCAGGTGTTCGACTGGGCCGGCTTCGAGCAGCGCCGCCTGCAGCCGCTGCTGAACACCAATCCCGACGCCAGCTTCGTGCTGCGGCTGGTGGCCGACTACCCCAATGGCGGCGCCAGCGGCATCAGCACGCACTACACGGGCGGACAGAACCAGCGGGACTATCCGCTGTTCCTGGAGCAGCCCCCACTCAACATCGCCGGCACCGATTACAGCAGCTGCAATGGCGATGGACCGGGCCGCACGCCGGACTGGAACCATCCGCAGATGGCCGTGCAGATGGGGCAGCTGATCACCGCACTTGCGCAGCGCTATGACGGCCATCCACGCATCACCGCCGTGCAGGTCGGCCTGCTCGGCCTGTGGGGCGAATGGCACCAGTCCGGCTGCGCCCAGAACGCGCCGGGGGCGACCATCAAGGCCAGCGTGCGCGATGCCTACGCCGCCGCGTTCAAGCGCACGCCGCTGCAAACCCGCTATGCGCGCTCGCCCGATGCCCTCGGCGTGGAGTTCGGCTTCCACGAGGACTACTTCCCCTCGTTCACCGGCTTGTGCGCACGCTTCAGCCCGCCCATGCCGCGCTGCAGTTCCAGCGGCGACTGGAACCTCGAATGGGCGATGTTGAATATCACCCCGGGCTCGCAGGACAACTGGCGCAGCGCGCCGATCTCGGGCGAAAGCCCCTTCAGCGACCAGAAGAACACGTGGACCGAGCGCACCGACGACGTACTGAGCCTGCTGCGCGACTTCCATTTCAGCTTTCTGGGCCCTGCCGGCAAGCACCAGGAGTCGGGCCACGGCACCGCGATGAACCGGATCCGACGCCAGCTCGGCTACCGGCTGCACGTCGATCGCGTGAGCGTGCCGGACGTTCTGCTTCCGCAGCAGAGTTTCAGTATCGAACTTGCCCTTGCAAACAGCGGCGTGGCGCCGCTCTACCATGACTACGCGGTCGCGATCGATGGGGTGGATGCGGGTGGGGCCAGTCGTTTCACCCTGCTCTCCGCGGCCGATCTGCGCGAAGTCGTTCCAGGCGAGACGCTTACTGTCATCGAAAACCAGACCTTGCCCGCCAATGTCCCGCCCGGCGACTACAGCCTGCGGCTGCGCTTGATGCCGCTGGTGCCGGGCAGCCAGAACGTTCTGCTCAACAGCGGTCCGCGCGACAGCGATGGTCGGGTGATTCTGGGCTCGGTCGCGGTGGCCGCCGTGGCTGCAGGGCCTGTGTTCCGCGACGGGTTCGAGGCCCCGTGAGGCGGGCTGCGGGACCGCGACGCAGGCTGTCGACCGTCTGGCGCTGGAGTTGCCGTTCAGTCCTCGGCTAGCACCGCGCGAGTAGGCGCGGTTATGCTGGCCCGCGGCCCGCTCGGGCTGCTCATACACGCAGCAACGCGCTGCGCGCGGCGGGGACGACCCCGACAGCCTTCCGATCCGATCTGCAGGGACGACCCTGTCACACAGGGAGTGTCTGCAATGAGTTGGCTCTGGCTGTTTCTCGCGGGCGTGCTGGAAATCGTATGGGCCCTCGGCCTCAAGTTCACCGAGGGCTTCACCCGCCCCGCGCCGACCGCGATCACCCTGGCGGCGATGGCGGCGAGCTTCTATTTGCTCAGCCTGGCCCTGCGCACGTTGCCGCTGGGCACGGCGTATGCGGTGTGGGTGGGCATCGGCGCGGTCGGCACCGCGATCGCGGGCATCATTCTGTTCGACGAGCCGATGTCGACGCTCAAGCTGGTGAGTCTGCTGCTTGTTGTCGCCGGCATCGCTGGCCTGAAGCTGGCAAGCAGCGGCTGATGGACACACAGAGAATTCCGGACTTTTTCGGCTTCGACCCACGTGCCCACGACACCCGGGCCAACGCAGGCGCTGTGGATCAGACGGGCACCAGTGCCCGCAGCCGCTCAGCCGTGACCGCATCGGCCGGATAGAAGCACTCGAGCGCGAGTTCGGACAGGGTGACGTCGGCCGGCGTGCCGAACACCGTGATGGTGCTGAACAGTGCGAGCTCGCCCAGCGGGCTGCGCAGGCGGAACAGCATCAACACGTCGGGCGTGGGCGAGTCCGGCGTGTCGTGGTGTTCAGCCTCATGCGGCAGCGGCGGATACGCCGACAGCTCGGCCAACAGGGCAGCCAACACCGCATCGCCGCTGTCCTGCACCTGTCGGCGCAGTCGCGCAAGCAGGTGCCCGCGCCACTGCTTCAGGTTGACGATCTGCGGCGCCAGGCCCTGCGGATGCAGACTGAGCCGCAGCACGTTCGCCTGCGGCTGCAGCAGCTCGGGCGCCACCGCGCCCAGCAGCGCCTGCGCGCTGGCGTTGGCGAGCTGCAGATTCCAGTGGCGGTCTACAGCTACGGCCGGAAACGGCGAATGCAGCTCGATCACCCGCTGCACGGCCTCGCGTGCGGCCGACAGCGCCGGGCTGTCCAGCGCCGCCTCGGCATAGGCCGGCGCGAAGCCGGCCGACAACAGCCAGCGATTGCGCTCACGCAGCGGCAGCTCCAGCAGCGCGGCGAGATGCAGGATCAGCTCGCGGCTGGGGCGAGCGCGCCCGGTTTCAATAAAGCTCAGGTGTCGGGTCGAGATCTCCGCTTCCAGCGCGAGATCCAGCTGCGACAGCCGACGGCGCTGACGCCAGTCGCGCAGCAGGCCGCCGATGCTCGACGCGGCAGCCGTGGCGGGGGCGGTTCGGGTGCTGTCCATGGTCAGCGATGCTACCCGCGGAAGCGCAGTCACGGCATTACCTGGCAGGTAATCGACGGCCTGCATCGGCGCGCCGAAGCTGGCGGCGAATCCAACCACCAAGGAGTTTCGCCATGACTGCTGTACACCCTTCCCCGCTGCTGTGTCTGGGCCTGCGGCTTGATGCCGTCCTCAGCCTTGCTGCCGCGGCTGCGGTGCCGCTGCTGCTGGAGCCGCTGGCTGCCGCACTCGGCTTCAGTCGCGATCAGATGATCCTGATCGCCGCCTTCATGTTCGGCTGGGCCGCATGGACCGGCTGGATGAGCGGCCAGGCGCGACTTCCCGTGTGGGCCGTGTGGATGACCATCGCAGTGAACATCGAATGGGCCGCAGTGAGCCTGCTGCTGCCTGCTTTCGGCTGGATCAACCCGACCCCGCTCGGCTGGACGCTGCTGGTCGCGCAGGCCGTCGGCGTGCTGGTGTTCGCCGAGCTGCAGTGGCTCGGCCTGCGGCGCAGCGAACGCGTTGCAGCTTCGGCGCAGACGGCGACCGCCTGAATGTCCGCGCAGCCCAACGCGTGGTGGAGAGCCTCCACGCGAGCCGGACTGTGGGCCGCGGTGGCCATCCATTGGCTGCCGCTGCCCGGCCTGCTGGGCGCGGACTACTTGAGCGCTCTGTATGCGCTGGATGCGCAGATCGAACCCAGCGTCGAACTGCTGCTGCAGCACCGTGCTCTGCTGTTCGCCCTGCTCAGCCTGCCGCTGGCGTTCGCGCTGACAGGACGCGGCTCGCTGCGTGCCGGCTGCGCGTTGCTGCTGGCCAGCGACATCGCATTCGCGCTGCTGTGTCTGCAGCACTGGCCACTGACGCCGGCGCTGCAGCGGGTGCTGCTGTTCGACGCCATATCAATCGTGCTGCTGCTCACGGGCGTGGCAGCAGCAACGCCGAGGGCCGATCAGACTTTGCGCAGGTAGCAGGCCTTCAGCATGAAATTGCCGGCATCCATGCGGCAATCGACTTCGTGGTCACCGCCGACCAGGCGAATGCTCTTGACCTTGCTGCCGACCTTGAGGACGGTCGAGCTGCCCTTGACCTTGAGGTCCTTGATCAATACCACCGAGTCGCCGTCGGCCAGCGGCGTGCCATTGGCATCGACCACCACTCGTTCGCTCTCGTCCTCGTCAACCTGCGCCTGCTGCGGCCACTCGAAGCCGCAGTCCGGGCAGATGTAGAGCTCAGCGTCCGGGTAGGTGTTCTCCGAGGCGCACTGCGGGCACGCGGGGATGGCTTCAGACATGACAAAGACCGTGGAGAGGGCGTGAAAGTATACGCCCCGCTCCACGCTGCCCCGCCCGCTTCAGCTACGCAGGGCGCGCTCGAACAGGGCCAAGGTCTTGGCCCAGGCCTCCCGCGCGGCTGCCTCGCTGTAGCGCGGCGTGGTGTCGTTGTGGAAACCGTGCAGAGTGCCTTCGGGCTGGAACAGCTCGAAGCGCGTGCCGGCCGCGGTCAGTGCCGCCTCGTACACAGGCCAGGTTGCGTTGACGCGCTCGTCGTCCGCGGCCAGAACCACCAGGAGCTCCGCCTTGATCTCCGGCACGCCTTCCAGCGGTGCGGCGCCGCCGTAGTAGGGCGCGGCGGCGGCGAGCTCGGGCAGGCGCGTGGCCAGCAGGTTGACGATCGCACCGCCGTAGCAGAAGCCGGTCGCACCGAGCCGACCGTTGCCACCGTCGAGCTTCAGCAGCCAGCGCGCGGCGGCGACGAAATCCTCGCGGCACTTGGCCTGGTCGAGCTGCGGAAACAGTGCGCGAGCTGAATCTTCGTCGCCGGGATAGCCGCCGAGGGTGAACAACGCATCCGGCGCAAACGCCCGATAGCCGGACAGCGCCAACCGGCGCGCGACATCTTCGATGTGCGGGTTCAACCCACGGTTCTCGTGCACCACCAAAACGCTGGGTAACGGACCTGCCGCTTCAGCGGGCTGAGCGAGATAGCCGCGTCCGGTTCCATGCCCCTGCGGCGATTCGAACTCGCGGTACTCGGTGCGGATACGCGCGTCGTCCGCTGCCACCTGCTGCGCGGTGGCGAATCGGGGGCTCAGGGCCGCAAGCAGCCCCGCGGCGCCCGCTGCACCCACGGCATACCGACCGGCACCAGCGAGGAATGCACGCCGATCGATCACTCCATGAACGAACTGGTCGAACAGGCGCAGCACTTCGGGGTGGAAGTCGTTCTGGTCGAGGCGGCGGGGTGTCGACATGGTGGGCTCCAATCGGCTGACAGGCGACGCAGGCTGAACGCGGCAGCATCGCGAACAGGTGAAAGTGCGCCCGCCGGCCATCGAGGCCGCTGCACTCAGCCTGGGCTGATCGACAGCGGGTAGACCTCGCGGATCGCGCAGCGACTGCCCAGCCGACTGGCGGCCATGGCTGCGAGGCCCGCACGCTCGTCAGGCAGGATGATCACGGTGTCGCCGGTGTTGCCGCAGATCAGACCGTTGTTGGCGCCTGATTGAAAGTCGACGTTCTTGAAGCGGCCCAGATCGGGGCAACTGCCGTCGATCTCGACGCGGTACTGACTGCGCCCACCGCCGCGACGGGCCGAGGTCTCGACCACCAGGCCACCGTCGGATTCGCTCCATGCACGCAGATGACGCGAGGCGAAGCAGAAGTCGGCGCTGCCTCCGAAACCGGCACGGCCCTTGCCCTTCACCTCGACCGTAGCAAGCGTGCGCGATGAGGCTGTGCGTGCCAGTCGCGCGAACTCGCGGCTGTCGATTTCGGCCAGCGTGGCCACCGCGCAGGTCTCGCCGCCCGGCTCGACTTTCACGAAGGCGCCTTCGCCGCAGGCCCAGCCCTCACGCGCCAGCAGGCTCGGTTCGGCCTCGGGGCGGGTCACGGCCTCGCAGGCATCCGCCAGCTCGACGCGAAAGCGCTGTCCGTTCGACAGCGCGACCGCCAACTGCGAGGCCGAGGGGGAGTGAAAGGCTTCGATCAAGCGGGCGTCGAGGCAGTCGGGCGACGGAGCAGGCGAGCGTGCCTGTGCGCTGACGCTCGCGAACACGCCCAGAGCCAGCACCTGGCTGAGCCCTCGCAGCAGAGCCTGCGAGCTCATCGCAGGCTCGCCTGCGCAATCGGAAACACTTCGCGAATGGAGCAGCGCGAGCCCAGCGGGCTGGTGCCGATCAGGCCCACATCGACCAGTTCGACGCGGTCGCCGGTATTGCCGCAGATGACCCCGTTATCGGTACCCGAGCGAAAGCCCACGGTGATGGCGCGTCCCAGGTCCGGACAGACTTCGCCGAGCTCGATCCGATAGCGGGCATTGCCGCCGGACCGCCGAGAGGAGACCTCGACTTCCAATGACTCGCCGGATTCGCTCCAGGCGCGCACATGCCGAGCGGCGAAGCAGTGGTCGTGGGTGCCACGGAAAGCACGCGGCACACGCGCCTGCACCTGCACCTGCGCCAACTGGTTGGACCCGGAACGGCCTGCATCGCGCAACAGTGCCGCGAACTCACGCTCGTCCGCAGGCGCCAGTGCAGCGACGCCGCACACGGCACCGCTGTCGGCATCGACGACGAACTCATTGGCAGCACCGCAGGCCCAGCCCTGCTCGGACAGCAGGCTCAGGCGGGCATTGGCCGCGATCACTTCCGGGCAGGCGCGGTCGAGTTCGACCCGAAAGCGCCGGCCATCGTCCTGGACGACCGCCAGTTGCCATTCGGAGACCGGATACACCCGATTGATCTGACGCGCATCAAGGCAGTCGGACGAGGGGGCCGCGGCGCGGGGGTCTTCCGCCTGGGCAGCGGAAGCCGCGAGGCCCAGGCCCATGAGTAGCCAGAACTTCAGACAGTGACTGAACATGCGAGGCTCCAGTGATCGATCAAGGCCGAACGGGCCGAGCGCGACTGTGCCTTTCGCGGCGGCCTCCGACAAGCCTGCAGACCTGTCAGCCCAGTAACCATCAGCCAGCCACCGTTCAGCCAGTGGGCCTCTGAAGCCAGCGCTCGTCGGCGCGGCGCCGGAGCCGCCGTTTTGAGTCCTCTCAAGCTGGCAGGCGATAATGAAGCGGACAATCGCCTCCACGTCGAGGCCATCCCCTTCCCCATCAAGCGCAGCCCCGCCACCTCGCAGGCGCCGCGCGGAACTCCTGCACCCATGAATGCTGCCCTCCAGCCCGCCCGCGCCGAAGCCGACAAGCCTTACCGCATCGAACGCGTCACCGCCGTCCATCACTGGACCGAGCAGTACTTCAGCCTGCACACCACGCGCGACGAGGGTCTGCGCTTCGAGAACGGTCAGTTCGTGATGCTCGGGCTGATGGTCGACGGCAAGCCGCTGCTGCGCGCCTATTCGATCTGCAGCCCGAATTGGGAAGAGCAGTTGGAGTTCCTGAGCATCAAGGTGCCGGACGGCGCGCTGACTTCGCGGCTGCAGCACATCCAGCCGGGCGACGAGCTGCTGATCAGCAAGAAGCCGACCGGCACCCTGCTGATTTCGGACGTCAAGCCCGGCCGCAATCTCTACCTGCTGGCGACCGGCACCGGTCTGGCCCCGTTTCTCGCGATCATCCGCGACCCTGAAACCTACGAGCGCTACGAGCGCATCGTGGTGGTGCATGGCGTGCGCGAAATCTGCGACCTCGCCTACCGGGATTTCCTCAGCCGCGAGCTGCAGCAGCACGAGTACCTCGGCGAGAAGGTGGGCGAACAGCTGCTGTACTACCCGGCAGTCAGCCGCGAGCCTTTCGTGCATCAGGGCCGCATCACCGACCTGATGGACTCGGGCCAGATGATGCGCGACCTCGGACTGGCACCGCTGGACGCGCAGTTGGATCGCGCCATGATCTGCGGCAGCCCGGCCATGCTGGCCGACTTCCGCGCCCTGCTGGACCGTCGCGGGTTTGAAGTCAGCCCAAGGATCGGCAGCCCCGGGCAGTACGTGTTCGAGCGCGCCTTCGTCGACAAGTAAAGCCGGTTCGCAGAGGTCACGATCCATCGCATACTTCGTCTTTCACGCGACGCCCACGGGGGGCGGATGTGTTTTTCGGGGGTGTGCCATGTTCGAACGTTTCGCGCGCAGCTGGTCGCTGATCAAGGCCAGCGCTTCAGTGCTCAAGCAGGACAAGGAACTGCTGCTGTTTCCGCTGCTGTCGGCGATCGCCACCCTGCTGGTAACCGCGGCCTTCGTTCTGCCGGCCTTGGGCTTGGGCGCCCTCGACGGACTCGACCGCATGGGCGAAGACGGCCTGCCGCCGCTGGCCTATGTGCTGGCCTTCCTGTTCTACCTGGTCCAGTACTTCGTCATCTTCTTCTTCAATACGGCGCTTGTGGGCGCAGCCATGATCCGTCTGCAGGGCGGTGACCCCACGGTCAGCGATGGCCTGCGCATCGCCAGCAGCAAGCTCGGCGTGATCTTCGGCTATGCGCTGATCGCGGCGACCGTCGGCATGATCCTGCGCGCGATCCAGGAACGCGCCGGTTTCATCGGCCGCTGGATCGCCGGTCTGCTCGGCGCGGCCTGGACCGTGGCCAGTTTCCTGGTGGTGCCGGTGCTGGTCAGCCGCGATGTCGGCCCGATTGAGGCGGTCAAGCAAAGCGCGCTGATGCTCAAGCGCACCTGGGGCGAAAATGTGATTGGCCAGGGCGGTATCGGCCTCGTGTTCGGGCTGATCAATGTCGGCGTGGTGCTGCTGGGCGTGGCCCTGATCGTCGGCGCTGCTGCCACCAAGAGCCTGGTGCTGATCGTGCTGGCGGTGGCTGCGCTGGTGATCGCCCTGGTGCTGGGCGCGTTGATCCAATCGGCGCTGTCGGGCATCTACTCTGCAGCGCTGTATCGCTATGCCAGCGGTGAAGGCGAAAGCCAGGGCTTCGAAGGTGAGCTGCTGGGCCAGGCGTTTGCGCCCAAACGCTGAGCGTTTTTGGGGCTGCCCGTTCTGCCAAGCGCGTTCTCGCCGTCGCATGTGTGAGAAACGGGGCGATGTGGGCGAGCCGGCGGATCAAGATCCGCCCTACGGGGAGCGATGGGCTCGCGTGGGGTGGACTTGATTCGATGCGGATCGAGGATGCGGTGGCGGCGGATCAAGATCCGCCCTACGGGGGAGCGATGGGCTCGCGTGGGGTGGGTTTGATTCGATGCGGATTGGGAATGCGGCGGCAGCGGATCGAGATCCGCCCTACGGGGAGCGATGGGCTCGCGTGGGGTGGACTTGATTCGATGCGGATCGGGGATGCGGTGGCGGCGGATCGAGATCCGCCCTATGTGCAGCGATCGGCTCGCGTGGGGTGGGCTTGATTCGATGCGGATCGAGGATGCGGTGGCGGCGGACCGAGATCTGCCCTACGGTTTGGGGGTCAGGCGCGCAGCACGTCCGGGTCGTCAGTTCGCGCCGCATCGTCCTGCTCAGCACGTGAATCGGCGAGGTTTGCTGCGCGCTCGTCCGCGAGCTCAGCCAGCACGGCTTCCGCCGCAGACTGTTGCTCATCCGGTACCCAGAGGCTGTGCAGGCCAAACGCCGGCAGCTCGCCCATGGCACCACCCAGGTGCTCGCCCGCCAGCAGGACACTCAGGCCCGCGGCCTCCAGCCAGCCGCGCGCGATCTGGGCATCGATGTAGTTGTCCGCCTCGTACACTTTGCGCATCGCCCGCTACGTCCTTCTGCCATGTCGACTTCCACGCACCCCGTTCTTCTGCGCTGCTGCGCACTGCTCGCCTCATCCCTGCTGCTCAGCCTGCTCGCGGCATGCGCGCCCGCACCCGTACCGCCGGAGTATGGCCACATCCAGGGCCTGCAGGTCGAGGACCGGGTGGAGGGTGAGGGTGCGCCGGCAGCCGCGGGCGAGCGCCTGCGCCTGCACTATCGCGGCCATCTGTTCGACCAGCGCGCGCCCTCAGGCCTTGGGCCGAAGTTCGACGACTCGCAGGCGCGCGGTCAACCGTTCGAGTTCGTGCTGGGTGCGGGCCAGGTCATCCGCGGCTGGGACGAAGGTCTGATCGGCCTGCGGCCCGGTGGGCAGCGCGTGCTGAGGATGGGGCCGGAATTCGCCTACGGCGACCGCGGCGCCGGGCGTGCGATCCCGCCTGGGGCTTCGCTGGTGTTCGAGGTGGAGCGCGTCGCCGAAGCGCAGTGATCACCCTGAAAAGCTGAAGCCCGCACTGAAGCACGTGCAGGCGCTCGGCAAACACCGCGCGGCCGTCACCCCACCCGCCCACGCACCTCGCGCCAACGCTGGGCGCCAAGAAAAATCATCCGCAGCTGGCGGGTCAGCTCCTGCAGCTGTTCGCGTTCGGCCTGCGCGTGTCCGGGTGGCAGATCGAGGATGTCGGTGATCGCATTGATGACGGTGGCCACCACCAACCGACACAGCAGGGCCAGCGTGTCGGCATCGAGGCCGGGCATCAGGTCCAGCCGGCGCATGTCCTGCGCCATCTCCTGCGCGAAGTGGCCCTCTTCGGTGCGGATGGCCTGACGGATCACCGGCGCGCCGCCGCCACGCTCGGAGGCGATGAACAGGAAGTGGGCCCGGTGCTGCTGCACATAGCTGCGGAAGATCAGCACCGAGCTGCGCAGGATCTGGGTTGGCGGCAGGCCGGTGCGGCGGGCTTCACGCAGCAGCCGACGCAAGGTAGCGCCTGACTCTTCCACCAGCGCCAAGCCAAGCTCGTCGAGGTTCGGGAAATGCCGGTAGAACGCAGCCGGCACTACGCCCGCTGCACGCGTGATCTCGCGCAGGCTCAGCGAGGCGAAACTGCGCCCGGTGCCCATCAGCTCCAGGGCCGCCGCCAGCAGCTGGGCGCGAGTGAGCAGGCGTCGCTCATCGCGGGTGCGGGCAGGATCGGCCTCGCCGGGCGGACGAAGTGACATGGGCAGGAAGACACGGAGCAGGGAACGGACAGTGTAACCGCGAGCACCCGCGGCTTCAGGCGCGCGGCGGCTGCGACCAGGCCTCGAACTCTGCGGCGCAGAGCGCTGGCGCAAACAGATAGCCTTGGCCGCGGCCGCAGCCCATGGCCAGCAGTGCTGCGCGTTGCTCTTCGCTTTCCACGCCTTCGGCAGTGAGCGAAAGGCCCAGGTCACCGGCGAAGCCGATGATGGTGCGGACGATGGCGCGGTGGCGGACGTTCCACCCCATGTCGCGAATGAAGCCGCGGTCGATCTTGAGCGCATCGAAGGGCGAGTCGGCAAAGCGCTCCAACGAGGAATAGCCGGTACCGAAATCATCGACGACGAGCGCCGCACCTGTCGCCTTGAGGCCGGCCAGACGCTCACCTGCCTGGTTCATGTCGGCGCTGAACACGCGTTCGGTGACCTCGATATGCAGCGCGCTGGCGGGCAGCCCTGCCGCCGCGAGCGCGGCGCTTATTTCCTGCGGCGCCGACGGCAGGGCCACCAGGCGTTCATCCATATTGACGCTCAGCGTGAAGCCCTCTCGCCCCAGAGTCCGACGCCACAGCGCTGCCTGCCGGCAGGACTCGCGAAGTACCCATAGATCGATCTCTCCGATCAGGCCGGCCTCTTCGGCCAGCGGCAGAAACTCGCCCGGCAGCAGCAGGCCGCGCCGCGGATGCTGCCAGCGCACCAAGGCTTCGCAGCCCAGCGCGCGACCGCTGTCGAGCTCGACGATCGGCTGGTAGTGCACGACGAACTCGCCGCGGCCCAGCGCAAGGCGCAGGTCGGTCTGCAGCTCGAAGCGACGCCGCGCTTCCGCATGCATGGCCTCGTCGAACACGGCGAACCCCCCCTTGCCCAGCGCCTTGGCCCGGTACATCGCGGTGTCCGCATCGCGCAGGATCTGCTCGGGCCAGCGGTAGTCGGGGTGACCCAGCACGATGCCGACGCTGGCGCCGGAGTAGACCTCTTGCCCATCGACCCGGAACGGTCGCTGGAACAGCTCGGCGATCAAACGCGCCATGCCTTCCGCGCGCTCGCGCGGGCAGGCGCCTTTCGGCAGCAGGCTGAACTCGTCGCCGCCGTAACGCGCCAGCAGCGCCTCGCGCCCGAGCGTCAATGACAGGCGCTCGCCGATCGCCACCAGCAGGCGATCACCAGCGCCATGGCCCAGGCTGTCATTGACCCACTTGAAGCCGTCGAGATCGAGGAACAGCACTGCGTAGTCGTGGCGATCGCGGCCCTGCGCCTCGCCGAGCGTGATCAGCAGCTGCTGCTCGAATTGCCAGCGGTTGGGCAGGCCGGTAAGCGGGTCGAAATTGGCGTGGAAACGCAGCAGGTGTTCGGCCTCGCGCTGGCGGCTGACGTCCACCACCGAGCCGGCGAGTTCCATGCCGCTTGCGTGCTCACCGGCGCGCTGCACCGACAGGTTGACCCACAGCAGGCCGCCCTTGTGGGCGACCAGGCGGGTGGTGAAGTCGATCACGGCGCCGGTCTCACGCAGACACTCCAGCATGCGATCACGATCCTCAGGGTCAGCGTACAGCCGATCGACGTGCTCCAGCGTATCGACCAAGCTGGCCGCGTCCGGGTAACCCAGCATGCGCGCAAGCGCCGGATTCACGTCAAGAAAACGCCCCTGCTCAGTACTGCGAAACAGTCCGACCGGAGAACGATCGAACAGTTCGCGATAGCGCGCTTCGGCGTCGGCCAAGGCCTGAAGCTGGCGCTGCTCGACCGTGATGTCCCGCATGACGCCGGTCGAGGCGATGTCACCGTGGTAGACGATCGCATCGGCATGCACCTCGACGCTCAACACATGACCCTGCCGATGCAGCAGGCGAATCACGTAGCGCTGCACGTCGAGCGAACCGTCCTCGCGGGCCTGCCGCCGGGCCGCCTGCGCCTGCGCATCATCGGGATGTACCAGCGACATGTAGCTCTGGCCGATCAGCTCCTGTGCTTCATAGCCCAGCATTTCGGCGAGCGCCGGATTCAGGAACAGCATGCGCCCGCGCTGGATCAGGAAAACGCCGTCGCGGCAGTTCTGCACCAGCGCCCGATACAACGCCTCGGACTCGCGCAGGGCCTGCAGGGCCTCCTGCTCGGTGCTGACGTCAATCAGCGACCCCTCGAGGAACAGCGCATTGCCGCTCGCATCGCACACCGCACGCGAGTTCTCGCTGACCCAGAGCAGACTGCCGTCGCGCCGACGCATGCGCTGGCGCCGGCCGCGCACGCGGCCGCTCGCGGAGAGCTCCTCGCGCACGCGACGTGCGTCGTCCGGGTCGGCATACAGACTGTCCATCTGTTCGGCAAGCAGCAGTAGCATCTGCGCCGACGATTCGAAGCCGAACATGCGCGCCATCGCGGGGTTCGCGTCAATCAGCCCGCCCCCGGGGAGGCTACGGTACAGACCCTCTGCGGCATGCCAGTAGAGCGAGCGATAGCTCTCCCGCTGCGGTTCGAGGCTGGACTCGGCAAGCCGCTCGGGCGCGACATCCAGAAGCGCGAAGACCTGGGTGGTTTCACCTGCGTCCACGCGTTCGGCGTTCAGCCGGCAAGCCAGCAGATGGCCGGAGGCATGACGCACTGTGACCCGCAGACCGCTGACGCGTCCGCTTTCGCGCAGTTGCGACCAGATCGCGGTGCGCACTGACATGTCGGGCCACAGACCGATTTCAAGCGGGCGCCGACCGAGCGTCTCGTCCAGGCGATAGCCCAGAACGCGCTCCAGCGCGGCGTTCGCCTCCAGCACCACGCCACGATCGGCGCAGAGCAGGGCCACTACCGTATCCGAGTGCCTGAAGCGATCCACGAGCCCCACCGACCAACCTCCCCCAAGGCGCCTGAGCGCACTATACGGCCAGCCGAGCACAGGGAGCGGCGATAGCTTCGGCCGCGTTTGCCGGCCCTTCGGGCTATCCTGCAAGCTTGAGGCCAAGGACGCACCGTGCCGCCCAGGCGCATACCGCCCCTTGAGACTCCGCCTGGCCCGTGCTTCTTCGGCACGCTCTTCTCCACCTCGAACTCCGAGCTGTTCCCTTGAGCCCGAATCGACTTCGATTGCATCCGCTGTGCATTGCGTTGGGCGCCTTGCTTTCCGGCCCCGCTCTTGCCCAGTCCACATTGCCGGACTGGAGCCTGTGCCGCGCACGGGACTATCCTTCCTTCTATCGTCCGGATCTGCCGCGCGACGTCGCGCGCGAGACCGCGCCGATCGACGTGGTCGCACGCGCCTTCCGGATCGATGGCCCGGGCGTGTACACGCTCGAAGGCGAGGCTGAACTGGTTCGCGCCGACCAGCGTCTGGTGGCGCCTGAACTCAACTTCATCGCCAGCAGCGGCGCATTCGAAGCGCCACAGGGCCTGCAGTATCAAGATCAGGCCTTACTGGTCGAGGCGGCGTCGGCGAAGGGCAATCTGCAGGCTGACCGCACCGAGCTCAGCGAACTTCGCTACCAGCTGTTGATGCAGCGTGGCAACGGCGTAGCCGATGCCGCCCGCGTCGAAGGTACGCGCAGCGCGCTGGATCGGGTCACCTACAGCACCTGCGAGCCCGAGCAGGAAACCTGGCAGTTCCGCGCCCAGCACATCGAGCTCAACACCGAGACCGGGCTCGGCAAGGCGCGCAATGCGCGTCTGGAACTCGCCGGCGTGCCGGTGTTCTACATGCCCTACGTGACCTTTCCGATCGACGAGCGCCGCCGCAGCGGCTTCCTCTACCCGGGGGTAGGCTCCGGTAACAGCAACGGTCTCGACATCCGTCTGCCCTATTACCTGAACCTGGCGCCGAACTACGACTCGACCCTGACCCTGCGCAGTCTCGGGCGGCGCGGGCTGATGCTTGGCGGTGAGTTCCGCTACCTCGGGCGTAACTTCAGCGGTCTGCTCGAAGGCGACTGGCTGCCGAACGACGACGTCCGCAACCGCGACCGCGGCGCCCTGCGCTACCAGCACCTGGGCCGGCTGTCTCCGACCTGGGCGGTCCATGTCGATCTCAACCACGTGTCCGACGATCGCTATTTCGAGGACTTTGGCGACTCGCTGACCAGCATTTCGACCACCTTGCTGGAAAGCCAGGCCGGCCTGCGCGGCCGCGGGCTGCAGTGGCAGGCCAGTGCCGTCCTCCGCGACTTCCAGTTGGTCGACCCTCTGATTCCAGACAGCGCCGCGCCTTTCCAGCAGCTGCCGCAACTCCGCTATAGCGGCTGGCTACCGGCCGGCCCGCTGCGCTTCGGTATCGATGCCGAGGTGGTTGCGTTCGGTCACCAGAACCGCGACGCCGGCAGCCGCTATGACCTGCGCCCCTGGCTGCGTGCGCCGATCGAGCGGGCTTGGGGCTTCATTCGCCCGGAACTGGCGTTCCGGCAGACCGGCTATCGGCTGGACCAGGGCTTTGCGGCAAGCTTTCCGGAGCGCAGCCCTGAGCGCAGCCTGCCGATCTTCAGCCTCGACACCGGCCTGCTGTTCGAACGCCCGACCCGGCTGTTCGGCGCCGACCTGCAGCAGACGCTCGAACCGCGTCTGTTCTACCTGCGTGCGCCTTTCCGCGACCAGGAAAATCTGCCCCTGTTTGATACCCAGGAGCTGTCCTTCAGCTTCGCGCAGCTGTTCCGCTCCAACCGCTTCACCGGCGCCGACCGTCAAATGGATGCGAACCAGCTCACTTTGGCCGTCGGCAGCCGCTTTTTTGACACCGCTGATGGACGTGAACGCTTTGCCGCCAGCGTCGGACAGATCCGCTACTTCGACCCGCCGCGGGTGGGCCTGCAGCCAGGCGGGCTGCCGACCCGTCCGAACGCATCTCCCTTCGTAGGCGAGCTGTCGGCGAACTTCACCCGAAACTTCTCGGCCGGCATCGGTAGCCAGTGGGATCCGGATGCCAAACGCACCGATCTCTCTGCGCTGCGTGCGCAGTACCGTCGCGACGACGGCGCGGTGGCCAACCTGAGCTATCGCTTCCGCCGCACCACCGGCGAGCCGGTCGAGCAACTGGACAGCAGCTGGCTGGTGCCGGTCGGCTCGGCCTGGCGCATCCTCGGTCGCTGGAACTACTCGATTGCCGACCGTCGCACCATCGAGGCGTTTGCCGGCCTGCAGTGGGAAAGCTGCTGCGTGGCGGTGCGCCTGCTCGGTCGCCACTATGTGCGCAACCGCGAGGGCGAGAAGAACAACGCGCTGTACGTTGAGATCGAGCTGAAGGGCCTCGGCCGCTTCGGGCGTGACTCCGAGGAGATTTTGCAGCGTGCTATCCTCGGCTATTCGCGCTAGACGCAGCGCCTGCCGACCAATGCAGCCGTTTAGGCCGTGTCCATATTCTCCGTGCGAGCCTGCGGGCCGCCGGACCCCGGCACTGACCCACCCACCCGCTGACCCACGAGACCGTTCTCGCATGAACCGGATCGCCACGCGTTGCACCGCCCTGATCACCCTGCTTGCCGGCGCCTTCTGCGCCCCCGTGTTTGCCCAATTGGCTGCGCCGATCACGCCGCTGGAAAGCGTCGTCGCCGTGGTCGAGGAAGACGTCATCCTGCGCAGCGAACTCAACCGCGCGATGGCCAACATCCTTGCCCAGTACGCCGACCGCCGCGAGCAGCTGCCGCCCCAGGCCGCGCTGGAACGTCAGGTGCTTGAGCGGCTGATCCTGCTGCGCCTGCAGGTGCAGCGTGCCCGCGAAATGGGCGTGCGCGTACCCGACGCGGAAGTCGAGGATTCGATCCGTCGCATCGCCCAGCAGAACAACATCACGCTGGACCAGATGCGTGCTCAGCTCGCCACTGATGGCATCGATTTTCCCGAGTTCGCGCAGTCGCTGCGCGATGAAATCGTGGTGCAGCGGCTGCGCCAGCAGGTCGTGCAGACCCGAGTGCAGGTCAGCGAAAGCGAGATCGACATCCTGCTGGCCTCGGAGACTCTGCAATCGGGCCGGGTTCGCGCAGCCAACATTCTGGTGGCATTGCCGGACGGTGCCACACCCGAGCAGATCGAGTTGGCCAAGACCAAGATCGACGGCGTCAAGGGTCTGATTGACCGCGGTGAGATGAACTTTCAGGCCGCGGCGATCCGCTACTCCGACGCGCCCAATGCCTTGGAGGGCGGCGATCTGGGCTGGCGCAACTTCGACGAGATTCCGCCGCTGTTTGCGCGAATGCTTGAAGGCATGCAGACCGGTGACGTTTCGCCAGCCGTGCGTGGCCCGGGTGGCTATCACGTGCTGCAGCTGGTGGAACGCAGCAACGAGGGCCCGCAGAGCGTGACTGAGTATCAGGCCCGCCACATCATGGTTCGTATCAATGAAGTGGTTACCAGTGAGGAAGCCCGCGCGCGCATCGATGCATTGCTGACGCGCCTGCAAGCGGGCGAAGATTTCGCCACTCTCGCTCGCGCGGAATCCGAAGACCCCGCAACCCGCAATCAGGGCGGCGACATGGGCTGGTTCCCGGTCTACGCCTGGGGCCAAGCCACTGGCGAAGTGCTGCTCACGTTGAATGACGGGCAGCTCTCGGAGCCGTTCGCAAGCGAGGCTGGGTGGCACATCCTGCAGCGCCTGGGCTCACGCGAGCAGGACGTGACCGAGCAGTTGCGCCGCAGTGAAGCGCGCGAGGCGATCGGCCGCCGCAAGGCGGAAGACGAGTACGAGCGCTTCCTGCGCCAGATGCGCGATGAGGCTTACGTCGAAACGCGTCTGGCGAGCTGAAGAACGCCATGGGCGCGACTCCGCGCGCAGGCGCGCCGCGCCTGCTGCTGATTCCCGGTGAACCCGCCGGGATTGGCCCCGAGCTCGCACTGAAGCTCGCACTCGACGTGCGCACTTCCGATCTGCTTGCACTTGCCGACCCCGACCAGCTGGCAGCGCTGGCCGAACAACTTCGATTGCCGGTCGAAATTCACCTGAGCACCGGCGACGCCATCGATCGTCGCGCGGGCCACCTGTCGGTCATGCCCGAGACGCTCGCCGTGGCCGTACAGCCGGGCCACGTCGACACCCGCAACGTCGCCCAGGTCCTGCGCTGCATCGATCGCGGCATCGATTTGTGCCTTGCGCGCGAATTTGAAGGTCTGGTCACCGGCCCGGTGCACAAGGCGGTGATCAATGCCGCTGGCGTGCCCTTCGTCGGCATGACCGAGCGTCTCGCGCAACGCGGTGGCGCAGAGCGCGTGGTGATGATGCTGGCTTCGCCTCAGATGCGCGTGGCGCTGGTCACCACCCACCTGCCCTTGCGGGCCGTGCCTGACGCAATCACCGGCGAGCGCATCGCGCAAATCGCCCACAGCCTGAACGCAGCACTGAGGCAGGACTTCGGCATCGAGCGCCCGCGGATCGCGGTGCTTGGTCTGAACCCGCATGCCGGCGAAGATGGCCACCTCGGCCGCGAGGAAATCGAGATCATCGGCCCCTGTCTTGAAGCCCTGCGCGCCGAAGGTCTGGACCTGATCGGACCCTTGCCAGCCGATACCGCGTTTCTGCCGCAGTTGCTCAATGGCTTCGATGCGGTGTTGGCGATGTATCACGACCAGGGCCTGCCGGTGCTGAAGTACAGCGGCTTCGAGCAGGCGGTGAACATCAGCCTCGGCCTGCCCTTTGTGCGCGTGGCGGTGGACCACGGCACAGCGCTTGCGCTGGCCGGCACCGGCGCGGCGGATGCCCGCAGCCTGATCGCTGCCCACCGCACCGCCTGTTCGATCGCCCTGCATCGCCGGAGTCTCGCCCCATGAGTCACCAGACCAAGAAATCGCTGGGCCAGCACTTCCTGTCCGATGCCGCGATGATCGACAAGATCGTGCGCGCGATCGACCCCAAACCCGGACAGCGTCTGGTCGAAATCGGCCCGGGCGCCGGCGCGATCACCCGCCCCCTGCTCAAGCGACACGGCACGCTCACCGTGATCGAGTTCGACCGCGACCTGATCGAGCCGCTGACGGCGCTGGGCGTCGAGCTCGGAGCGGAGCTTTCGATTGTTCATGCCGACGTGCTGACGGTGGACTTCACCGCCCTGGCGGCTGGCGCGCCGATCCGCCTGGCCGGCAACTTGCCCTACAACATTTCCTCGCCAATCCTGTTCCATGCGATCGCCCACCTCGGCGTGATCACCGACATGCACTTCATGCTGCAGAAGGAAGTGGTCGACCGCATGGCAGCGGCGCCGGGCAGCAAGGTGTACGGGCGGCTGAGCGTGATGCTGCAGGCGCGCTGCCGGGTGACTCCCCTGTTCAAGGTGCCGCCTGGCTGCTTCCGTCCGCCCCCCAAGGTGGACTCGGCGGTAGTGAGGCTTGAACCACTCGATCCCGGCGAGGTCGGGCTGCTGCAGCCGAAGAAGTTCGAGCACGTGGTGCGCGCTGCCTTCGCACAGCGCCGCAAGACCCTGCGCAATGCCCTGTCGGATGTGTGCACTCCCGAACAGATGCAGGCCTGCGGCATCGACCCCGGCGCGCGCGCTGAAACGGTGGCCGTTTCAGACTACGTGGCGCTGGCGAATTCGCTCGCGGACTGACAGCTGAATGTCTCGGCCCCATGCGCCGCAAGCAATCCAGGTCAACGGGCTACCGGCAGCGCGGGCTGCCCCAGAACGTCACCTCGCAAGGCATCTGCGCTGCAAGGCATCCACGCACGTTCAGCCGCTCGGACTAGAATGCGGGGCATGAGTGCCCTCAAGACCACGCCGCCCTGCGCGCGTATCCAGATCGAAGTTCAGACCCGCTACCTGCCGGAGCAGTCGGAGCCGGAAGCAGATCGCTTCGCGTTCGCCTACACCGTGCGCATGACTCACCTCGGCGGTGAGCCTGCACAGCTGGTGGATCGCCACTGGGTGATCACCGACGCCGACGAATGCGTCGAAGAGGTCCGCGGCCCCGGCGTGGTCGGCCAAACTCCGCGCCTGGAAGCGGGGCAGAGCTTCGAATACACCTCCGGCGCCGTGTTGCGCACGCCAGTCGGCCGCATGCGCGGCAGCTATGGCTGGCAGACCGACGATGAGCGCCGCTTCCGCTCGCCGATCCCGGGCTTCGTGCTCAGCATGCCGCGCGTCCTGCACTGATGGCGGTCTGGGCGATTGGCGACATCCAGGGCTGCCTGGAGCCCCTGCAGCGGCTGCTCGACGCGATCCGCTTCGACCCGGCCGCCGATCGCCTGTGGTTCTGCGGTGATCTGGTCAACCGCGGCGGCGAATCGCTGGAAGTGCTGCGCCTGATCCACTCGCTCGATATCCACAGCACCGTCGTCCTCGGCAATCATGACCTGTCGCTGCTCGCGATTGCGGCCCGCCCCGAGAATGAGCGCCGACGCACCAATGCGGAACTGCAGCGGGTCATCTTCGCCGAGGACGGCCCGATGCTGCTTGATTGGTTGCGCTGCCGGCCGCTGGTGCATCTGGAGCCGGCACTGGGCTGGATGATGGTGCACGCCGGGCTGGCACCCAAGTGGACGCCCAAGATTGCGCTGGCCCGCGCACACGAGGTCGAGGCCCGCCTGGCAGGCCCCAACCACGTCAAGCTGCTGCGCGGCATGTTCGGAAACAATCCGGCGACCTGGAGCCCCAAGCTCGACGGCATGGACCGCCTCCGCGCCATCATCAACATCTGCACGCGGATGCGCTTCTGCTCGCCCAAGGGCACCATGAACTTCGAGCACAAGGGGCGCCCGGGCACGCAGAAGCCGGGCCTGTATCCGTGGTTCGCCGTACCCGGCCAGGCGCAGCGCGATCTGCGTATCGTCTGCGGCCACTGGTCGACGCTGGGGCTGTTTCAGGGTTTGGGCGTGCATGCCATCGACACCGGCTGCGTCTGGGGCGGCAAGCTGACCGCCCTGCGCCTGGACGACGAGCTCCCGCAGGTGGTGCAGGTGGCGGGCAGAATCGGCGGCAAGCCCGAGTAGAGCCCTGCGCCGAGTCTCACGCACGCGGCATACTGACCCATGCGCCAAAACAGAGCCGAAACATGTTCGATCCAGCGCCCTTGCTCGTTCGCGTCTGCCTGCTGCCCCTGCTGCCCCTGCTGGGTCTGGCACTACAGGCGCATGCGCAGGACGAGGCCGAGCTCAAGTCCGCCAAGACCGCGGAGCCCGATGCACGCCTGAGCGCGGCCCTCGATGCGGCCGGCATCCGCTACAGCGTGCGGGCCTCGGGCGACCTGCAGGTCACTGCCGCACTCGCAGGTGAGCGCAGCCAGTCGATCATCCTGCGTTCGCAGACCCACGCTTACCGCAGCGAAGAATGGCGCGAGGTGTACTCGGTTGCCCATCGCATCGACGAGGACGCGGTGCTCGATGCCGGCATGGCGCAGCGCGTGCTGGAAGCCAACAACACGCTGGTGATGGGCGCCTGGGGCCTGGACCGCGGCAAGCTCACCCTGATCGTTCGCCTGCCGGCACGCTCCAGCCCACTGCGTCTGGTTGAAGCCATCGACTTCATCGCCGAAGTGGCCGACGGCCTGGAAGCCGAACTGGGCAGCGAAGACCGCTTCTAACCCCCCGAAATTTCGCTCCGGTCGCGGATGATCGCCTGGCCTGGGGTGTCTGGCCGGCAAGACCGTTGCGAGGGCCCCGAAGCGCGATCATGCAGGCGTACAGGGCCGAAGCAGCTGACACCTTGTGCCGCAAGAGGCTCGCGGCACGTTCAGGCGCCGGCGTGAAACGCCCGGGCCAGGCCGCCCGGCCAAAGTGGAAGGCAGGCACGCGCCAGGCCAACTGACGGGGGAGCACTGAAACCGCCCGGCCTGCCTGCGCCGCCCGGCACGGTGGCGAAAGGCGCGTCGATCGCGCCGGGCTTCGGGCTTGCCAAGGCGTCTCTGGATATCACCCGCGCGCGGCACGCGCACCCTACGAAGCGCGCGACGCCCTGCCCCCCAACCCAGCCGAACCCATCGGCCGCATAGGGTGCGCCTGCGGCGCACCAATAGGGGCGAAGCACGCCCGCTGAGCCACGCAAGCACACTCGAATCCCCCACACGAACCGCGATGAGCCACAAAACAAGCCCGCGCCGGATCGCACGGCGCGGGCTTTGAACGATCGCGGCCCGCCCGTCCTTGGGCGAAGCCGCGATCGGCGCGGCAATTCAGATGACTTCGGGCGTGCTCAGCGAGCGTCCTCGCGCGGCGGCGTCACCGTCACGAACTGGGTGGCTTCGCCGCGGCGGATCAGCAGCATCACCGGCTCACCGGGCTTGGCATCCTTGACTGCGTCGTTGAAGGCCTTGGCGGTCCCCACTGCAGTGCGCCCAACCATCAGGATGATGTCGCCCGGGCTCAGGCCCGCACGCTGGCCGGCGATACCGCGAATGTTCTGGATAAGAACGCCCTCGCCCGACTTCAGACCCAGCGGCTCGCGCTGCTCGGCAGTCAGATCTTCGACATCCAGACCCAGCGGGTTGGCCGGAGCGCTGCTGCGCTCACTGTTGCGACGATTCTGCGCAGTCTCGTCGCGGGGCAACTCGCCGACCGTCACCGGGATACGGCGCTCGCGGCCATCACGGAACACGGTCACATCCACCTTGGTGCCGGGGCGGGTTGCGCCCACTGCCGGCGGCAGATCGCTGCTGCGATTGATGTTGGTGTCACCGAACTTGAGGATAACGTCACCACGCTGGATGCCGGCCTTCTCGGCCACGCTGTCCGGGCTGAACCCGCCGACCAGAGCGCCACCCGGTCGCGGCAGCCCCAGCACCTGCGCGGCCTCGCGACTGACTTCCTGGATCTGCACGCCGAGCAGGCCGCGCGAAACAAAACCCTGACCCTTCAACTGATCGACCACATCCATCGCGACTTCGATTGGAATCGCGAACGACACGCCCATGTAGCCGCCGGTGTTCGAGAAGATTTGCGAATTGATGCCGACGACTTCGCCATTGATATTCAGCAGTGGGCCGCCGGAGTTGCCGCGGTTGATCGGCACATCGGTCTGGATGAAGGGCACGTACTGCTGGCCGGCCATCTGCGAGGCGCGACCCAGCGCACTGACGATACCCGCGGTCACCGAGTGCTCGAAGCCGAAGGGCGAACCGATTGCGACCATCCACTGGCCGGGCTTGAGCGTGCGGGACTCACCAATCCTGGCGCTGGGCAGACCGTTTTCGTCCAGCTTGAGCAGGGCGACATCGCTCTGCGCGTCCGAGCCGACCACCGTGGCTTCGAGTTCGCGCCGATCGCGCAGACGCACGATCACCTGATCCGCACCGTCGATCACATGGTGGTTGGTCAGCACATAGCCGTCGCTGGAGATGATGAAGCCGGTGCCCATCGAGGTGCGGTCGCGCGGCATCTGCGGCATGCCGGGCTGTTCGAAGAAGCGCCGGAAGATCTCGGGAACCTCCTCGCTGTCCATGCTGTTCGGGCCCATGCGAGCCGCCGCTTCAGCGGTGCGGGTGGCTTCGATGTTCACCACCGAGGGCCCCGCCTGTTCAACCAGGTCAGTAAAGTCCGGCAGGCTCTGGGCTTCGGCAGCGCGGCCGGTCAGGGCCAGCACGGCGGCCAGCCAGAACGCGTGCATCGGGTGGGTCATGCTCATGGGCATCCGGTTCCTCATGATGAGTAGAGTGAAAGTTTCGAGGGGCTTTGCGCCCCAGCTGCGCTTTGGGCATGCGGCCACCGTTGCCGGCTTTCAAGACGCGTCAGCGGCAGCTCGAACGCGCGGTGCCGGCAGGCGACCCACGGCGCGCTTTGAATACGCTACTGCCAGTGAAGTTCCCAGCACGGCACCTGCCGCGGCTGCGGCGTCGCCCAAGGGGCTGAGCAGGGCGGCACCCAGGATCAAACCGCACAGCGGAAGCCCATAGCCCCAGGCCGCCTGACGCAAGAGCAGCGGGGACGGCAGCTCGAGTTCGACTGTCTGGCCTTCACGCAAATCGAAACCCGGATCCGCGATCTCGACCTCGGCCTCATCGGACTCGACGAACACCTGACAGCGGCCGCTACAGCCGCCGCAGCTGCTGCAACGGGCTGTGTAGCGCAGACGCACGCGGCCCTGCGCACTGTCCAGCACCACTGCGGGGCGGCGCTCCACGCCGGAGCTTTACTCGGCGCGCGCCGGCAGCAGCGGCGGAGAGGTCATGACTTGCTGGGCCGGCGTCTGCAGCAGCGGGGTGTAGGGCACGAGAACCAAGCGGCCGTCCGCCTGCAGAACCGGCACGTAGCGCACCGGCAGGCCGTTGTTGAGGGTGCCGTAGCCGGGCGAGGTCGCACCCACCGCGACGGTTTGTGCTGCTCGCGAAATGTCCGGACGCAGGTCGCGTTCACTGAGGCCAGTGGGCGCAACCTCGGCCGAAGTGCTCACCATGCCGGCCGAAGGCTGCACAGGCAGGGGCTGCTGCACCGGCACCGCAATGATCGCGGCCAGCGCCACTGCCGCAGCAACAGCAGCACCACCACCCCACCGCACCCAGCCATGGCGCGAAGACTCCCGCGCCTCGGCGTCAAGCGCCGCCTGCACGCGCTGGGCAAAATCAGGGGCAAGCGCTGGACCGGCCTGGCCGCGCAGGGCGTCGCCGATCAGGTGGTAGTTCGACCACGCGGACTTCAGCTCGGCGTCGTCAGCCAGACGCCTCAGCAGAAAGCGCCGGCTGTCGGCGGCAAGTGCATCGTCGCAAAGTGCGGAGACCTGCTCGCGCAGCTCGGTGCTTGAATCAAGAGGCTTGTCAGTGCTCATGGGCGGACTCGCTCGGTGCCCATCATTGGGCGCAGTTTCTGGTCGATGGCGTCGCGGGCGCGAAAAATGCGCGAGCGCACGGTTCCGATGGGACAGCCCATGGTCTGAGAAATTTCTTCGTAGCTCAGACCATCGACTTCGCGCAGGGTGATGGCAATGCGCAGCTCTTCAGGCAGGGCTGCAACTGTGTCGGCCACCGTGCGCTCGATCTCCTGCCGGGACAGCTCCTGCTCCGGCGTGTCGACGTCGCGCAGCCAAGTGCCTCCGTCGTACTGCACGGCATCCGACGCATCGATGTCATCGGTCGGCGGGCGCCTACCCTTCGCCACCAGGTGGTTCTTGGCGGTGTTCACCGCGATCTTGTACAGCCAGGTGTAGAACTGGGCGTCACCGCGGAAGTTTCCGAGGGCACGGTAGGCGCGGATGAAGCTCTCCTGGGCGACGTCCTGGCATTCGCTCCAGTCGTTGATATAGCGCGAGATGACGCTGACCAGCTTGTGCTGGTATTTGCGCACCAGAAGATCAAACGCACCCTTTTCGCCCGCCTGAACGCGGCGCACGAGTTCGTAATCGATTTCGTTCTCGGCCATCCTAGGCCGCTCTCCCTGTTGTTGTTCTGTACGCGCATCGGGCGCGCGCTGGGCTGGGGCTGCGGGCGCGGGCGTCTCCGGCAGGCGGAAGACGGTCGAATCAAGGCTGCCAAAACTGAGGACTGCGTTCATGCTGCCTGCGACCGCCGGTCTAGTGTGAAAGTTCACTTCGCGGCGCCCACCATACGCGTCCGGATTGACCGCGCCCTCAGGCAGTCCGGATGATACGTGTTCACCCCGGGGCCGGTACGGCCGATTCTGGCGCTGATCCGACCCACCCGCAGGAGACTTCCCATGTTCGACGGCTTGCGCTTCAATCACTGGCGCCCTGAGCTGCGTGACGATCGCGTAGTGGTACTCACCTTCGACCGCGCCGAGTCCAGCGTGAATACCCTCGCCCGCGAGGTGCTGGAGGAGCTTGAGCAGCTCATCGAGCGCATTGCGATCGAAAAGCCCAAGGGCGTGGTGGTGATCTCCGGCAAGAGCTCGGGCTTCGTCGCCGGCGCCGACATCGCCGAGTTCCGCACGTATCACGAGCGCGGCACGGTGTTCGAGTCGATCCGCTACGGCCAGAACGTGTTCCAGAAGTTGGCGGATCTGCCCTGCCCGACCGTAGCCGCGATCCACGGTTTCTGCATGGGCGGCGGCACCGAGCTGTCGCTGGCATGCCGCTTCCGTGTGGCCAGCACCGATGACAGCACCCGCATCGGCTTGCCCGAAGTGAAGCTCGGCATCTATCCGGGCTGGGGTGGCAGTGTTCGCCTGCCGCCCTTGGTCGGCGCCCCGGCCGCCTTCGACATGATGCTGACGGGGCGCGCGCTGTCGGCCTCGAACGCACGTGCGATAGGACTGGTCGACAAGACCTGCGAGCCGGCTGTGCTGCTCGACACCGCCCTCGGCCTGCTCAAACGTGGCGCGCAGCGCCCACTGAAGCAGCGCCTCGCCGGCTGGGCCACCAACTGGTGGCCGGTGCGCCAGGCGCTGGCGCCGATGCTGGTCAAACAGGTCAGCCGCAAGGCGCGCAAAGCGCACTACCCGGCACCGTATGCGCTGATCGAAACCTGGCGCCGCAGCGGCGGCACCACGGAATCGCGACTGGTATCGGAAGCCAAGTCCGTCGCCAAGCTCGCCGGCACGCCGACCGCACAGAATCTGGTGCGCGTCTACTTCCTGCAAGAGCGCCTGAAGGGCCTCGGCGGCAAGGCGCACGACATCAAGCACGTGCACGTGATCGGCGCCGGCGTGATGGGTGGCGACATCGCCGCCTGGAGCGCGCTGCGCGGCTTCGAGACCACCCTGCAGGACCGCTCGCTGGAGCAGATCCAGCCGGCCATCGCCCGCGCCCACACGTTCTACGGAAAGAAGATCAAGCGCGAGGACAAGCGCGCCGGCGCAATTGCACGACTCAAGGCGGATGTGGACGGCGCGGGCGTGGGCCAGGCCGACCTCGTGATCGAAGCCATCTTCGAGAACCTCGACGCCAAGCGCGCGCTGTACGCCAAGGTCGAGGAAAGCCTGCCCGAGGGCAGCCTGCTGACCTCGAACACCTCGTCGATCCCGCTCACCGACCTGCGCGCCGAACTCAAGCACCCGGCCCAGTTCGCCGGTCTGCACTTCTTCAACCCGGTGTCGATGATGCCGCTGGTGGAGATCGTTCGGCACGACGGCATGGATCCTGAAACCGAGCGTCGCCTGGCAGCGTTCTGCCGCGCGATCGACAAGCTGCCGGTGCCGGTCGCCGGCACGCCGGGCTTCCTGGTCAATCGAATCCTGATGCCCTATCTGCTGGAAGCAATGACGCTGTACAGCGAGGGCGTGCCGGGCCCGGTAATCGACAAGGCCGCACTCGCGTTCGGCATGCCGATGGGACCGATCGAACTGGCCGATACCGTGGGTCTGGATGTGGCTGCGAGCGTCGGCACGATCATGGCCGAGTTTCTCAACCTGCCGGTGCCGAGCGGCCTCGACGGTCTGTTGGCTTCGGGCAAGCGCGGCCGCAAGGACGGTCAGGGCTTCTACACCTGGGAGAACGGCCGCGCGAAGAAGCCCGAGGTGCCGAAGGACTACAAGGCACCGGAAGACCTCACCGACCGCATGGTGCTGGCCTTCGTCAACGAGGCCGTGGCCTGCCTGCACGAGGGCGTTGTCGCCGATGAAGACCTGCTGGACGCCGGCGTGATCTTCGGCACCGGCTTCGCACCCTTCCGCGGCGGCCCGATCCAGTACGCGCGCAGCGAGGGCGCCGCCAAGCTGAAGGCCCGCCTGGAGCAGCTCGCAGGCCGCCACGGCCCGCGCTTCAATCCGCGGCCGGGTTGGGACGCGCTGATCGCGGGCTGACCACGTTCACCAATCGGGAGTCGGCCGCCTGATCGTACAGATTCTGTACGAACGCCAGGGCGATGGCGCGAGGTCTGCTGTCATCGGCGCATGGGTTGATGCAGCGACGTTGGGATGCGCCTTCGGTGTATCCCAACCGCCAATGGCCCCGCATGAATCGGCGGCGCCAAGCCTGAGAACCAGAGCGGCGTACCGTAATCACATGGACTCACCCCCTCGCTGAGGCGTCGATGCGCCAGAGGTGGTG
>CAZPHV010000039.1:187-50339 GCA_964586455.1 uncultured Aquimonas sp. | reverse complement strand
GTGATCCGAGCAAACACCCGCTTAAGTTCCAAACAGAATGCAACGCTACACTAGGCCTGTACCTGTCGCAGCGCGCTTCAGCCGCCAAGCAGGCGATCGGTCGCGGCATCCTCTACGCCGCACCGTGGCTGATGAAGTTCCTGTCGGTGGCCGGCACCGCTGCGATGTTTCTGGTCGGCGGCGGCATCCTTGTTCATGGCATCGGTCCGCTGCATCACTGGGTGCAGGATGTTCTGCCCGCACTCGGTGGGTGGGCGCTGTTGGTCGAACTCGGCATCAACGCCGGGGTAGGCATTGCTGCGGGCTGCGTACTGGTGGCGATCTGGATGGGCATGCAAAAGCTGCGTCGCCAAAGTCCGCAAAGCGAACACTCCTAGCGCGATTGGATCAAACACGGGTCGTCGGCAAGCGTAGGCTCGCTCGCAAGCCTCGATGGCGCGACGTTGGGGTGCGCCTGCGGCTTACCCCAAGCTACGAAGCTGCGTGCTGCGAGCCGGCGTGCGGCAACGGGATCTGCTACAGCAGCCTCACCCGCTTCAGCGCTGCCAGATCGCGCGCGCCGGTGGCGAAGCAGGTCAGGCGCAGGGCGGCTTCGAGTTGGGCGAAGTGGGCGAGCACGGCTTCAGGGCCGTCGACTGCGGCCTGCAGCAGGGCGCCGGCCTGGCCGACCAGATCGGCGCCGAGGCGGATCGCCTTGGCGGCGTCGAGCCCGCTGCGAACGCCGCCGGAGCCGATCAGCGGTAGCGTCGGCAGGGCCGCGCGCACTTCGCGCAGGGCGGTGGCGGTGGGGATGCCCCAGTCGCGGAACAGTTCAGCCAGCGCCGCACGCCGTGGGTCACTGCTGAGCGCGCCTTCGACCGCGCTCCAGCTGGTGCCACCGGCGCCGGCGACGTCGACCGCGGCAACGCCGCAGTCGGCCAGGCGCCGCGCCACCGGCGCCGAGATACCGAAGCCGACCTCCTTGACGATCACCGGCACCGGCAGCGCGCGACACAGCGCATCGATACGGCCGAGCAGGCCGGACCAGTCGGTGTCGCCGGCCTGCTGCAGGGCCTCCTGCAGCGGGTTCAGATGGATGATCAGCGCATCGGCTTCGATCATCGCCAGCACGCGCTGCAAATCGGCGCTGCCGAAGTCGCGCTGCAGCTGCGCGGCGCCGATGTTGCCGTACAGGGCGATGTCCGGCGCGCGCTGACGCAGGCTGCGGTCGATGCCGGCGCGCCCGCCTTCGGCCAGCGCGATCCGCTGCGAGCCGACGCCGAGCGCGATGCCCAGGGCCTGTGCGGCCTCGGCGAGGGCG
Organism: uncultured Aquimonas sp.; assembly: GCA_964586455.1. Lineage (GTDB taxonomy): Bacteria > Pseudomonadota > Gammaproteobacteria > Xanthomonadales > Xanthomonadaceae > Aquimonas. The sequence goes on along the minus strand of CAZPHV010000039.1, from coordinate 49,039 downwards.
GCGTTGATCCGCTCGGCGCCGCCCTGGCCGCCGGTCATCGAGCTGATCAGGAAGGGCAGCTTCAGGGGCTTGCCGAGAAAGCGCGTGGACAGGTCGATCGCGTCCAGATCCAGTTCGGGCAGCGCGCAGGGCTCAAAGCGCAGCGCATCGAAACCGGCGTCGATGTGGCGCGCCTGCGCGCGCCCCGACAGCACCGCGTCGATGTGGTCGCGCTTGCGGGCGGCCATCGGCGCTTCGACGGTTTCCACCGGTGGCACGGGTCGCAGACGTTTCATGCAGGCTCCGAAGATCGACGCGCAGCCAGCCAGGCCACGCCCATGTGCGGCACGGTCAGCGCGGCCAGGCCGATGAACAGCAGACGCAGTCCTCGCTCAGCGTCGAACTGGGCCAGCCAGACCCGCATGCCTTCGCCCACGGCGGCGGCGGCGAGACCCGCAAGCACGACCAGCAGCGCCGCCAGCACGGCGTACGCGACCGCTTGGGAAAGTAAAGACCGCCGCTGCGCCGGTGCGGCCTGGGCCAGGCTCAGACGCAGCTGCCGGGGGCTGTGCAGCGCGCAGAAGTACACCGCAAAGAACAGCAGCGGCGGCGTGAACAGGGCAAGTGCGGCGAGCGCGCCAAGCTCAAGCACGGCGCTCGATTGCCGCCGCAGCCGCCACAGCGCAAGTCCGAGCAGTAGCGCGAAGGCTGGTCCGAGTGCGCCGAGCGCCTGCGCCAGCGCGCTGCCGCCGCTGCCGGCCAGCACCGCGAACACGGCCGCCACCGGTTCGCCCCAGAACCAGGCCGGCAGGCCCAGCAGGGCGACGCCGGTGAGCGCGCGCAGCGGCGCCGGCAGCCCCGGCCAGTCGCCAGCGAAATGCCAGGCCGAGATCAGCAGAAAGCCGACCAGGGTCAGCGTTGGCTGCCACAGCCACAGCAGCGCGACCGCGCCAGCCGCCAGCAGGTAGAGCAGATGGAACACGGCGAGACCGCGGGTGCTGCGGACCAGCCCGCTGCGCTGCGCCAGCCAGGCGTCCAGACCGCCGTGCGGCAGCCCGATCAGGGCGACCGCCGCGACCAGCAGCAGCATGCCGGTCGCACCCGCTTCGAGTACGCGCGCGCCGCTGAGCGCAACCAGCACGGCCAGCCCGGCCGCGAGCAGGAACAGCGCGGTTTCAGGACGCGCCGCGAGCCAACCAGATCGAGCGCGGAAGCGCGTGCTCATCGCTGCGCCCGCCGCGCGGACGTCGGGCCACGCGACAGCAGCGCGCGCAGGAAGGGCGCCGGCGGCAGCGCGGCCACCACCTGCGCGTAATCGGAGACGCTCGCGCAGTCGCTCATGAAGCGCACGAAGGCCGCGCCGCGCACGCCGCGCGCCATCCGCAGGAACAGCTCGGGTGCACGCTCAGGCTCGCGCCGCAGCACCTGCAGGAACAGCGCATCCATCCAGCGCCGCAGCGCCGGCTCGGGCGGGTGCGCCAGCGCGCTGCCGCCGCTGGCCAGCGCGCTGGCGCAGCGTTCGGCCCAGGCGCGGATGCGCAGGAAGCCATAGCCCGAGGCCGCGCGCAGGCCGCCGCCGGCGACGCCGGCGCGCACCGCGCCGGTTGGCCGCGGCGGCGCAGTCGGCAGCCCCATCGGCAAGACCGCGAACTCCTGGCGCAGCGCTGCAGCCGACCGCCAGCCCCGTCGTGCGATCAGCGCGTCCAGCTCGGTCTCCAGCAGCGCGCGCGGCAGCGGGCTGGCGGCGAATCGGGTGACCTCGACAAGGGCGCGGCGGCGCGACAGCGGCAGCACATAGCTGAACACCAGACCGTGGGCGTCGCAGCGCAGATCGGTCATCAGCTCGACGCTGTCGGGGTCGAACAGCGCCTGCGCCGATTCCAGCTCGCGCCCGGCGAACACTTGGAAGAGGCTGGACTGCGCGCGCTGCTCCGCACTCGGCGGCCGGGTGTCGACCACCTGCGCGGCGAACAGCGGGCCGTCGTCGGTGTCGACGCGCAGCGCATCGCCGACCGCCTGCAGACGGTCCGCCGCCAAGCCCAGGCGCAGCTGGATCTGAGCGCTGGCGGCGATCTGCTGCTGGGCCTGCGCGTACAGCCGGGCGCTGCGCAGGTAGCAGTAGCGCCAGCCGGGTGCTGCGCAGCGCAACGCCGGCTGGTCGAGCGCACCGATCTGCCACTGCGCCCACTGCTGCTCGGCACCCTGTGCTTCGGCGTGGCCCGCGCGCGCCCAGAACGCCCAGCTACGGTCATCGACATATTCACGGCGCGGCTCCAGCACCTGCACGCGTCCCGGGTAGCCGCGGCGCGCCAAAGCAGCCGCGAGACTCAGGCCAGCGAGGCCGCCGCCGAGAATCAGGAGGTCGGCATCCAGGCGTGGGCGCAGGCGACCGCGCACTTCAGCTCCGCACCAGCGCGTGCAGCGGCCGATGCAGCGCGCGATCGTGGTGGGCGCGCTGCGAATGCAGGGATGGCCGCGCGAGGAACGCGCAGAGCGCGCCGACGGCATGGCCGAGCTTGCCGGCGCCGCCGACCACCGCGCGCTGGTCCCAGCTGCGGAAGCCTGCCGCTTCGATGCGCGCGCCGATGCCGCGGTAGACGCGGGCCGCGGTCAGGATCGCCAGTCGCGCGCGCAGCGGCAGGAAACCCAGCCCGGCCTCTCCGCTGCGGTAGTAGCGGTCGGCCAGCGCCAGCAGGCGCGCGGTCGCCGCACGCAGCCGCGCCTGCAGGTTCTCATCTGGCGCGAGAATATCTTCGGCAGAGGCCGAATCGACCCAGGCCGCGGGCAGGTAGCGCCGCCCGAGCGCGGCGTCTGCACCGACGTCGCGGGCGATATTGGTCAGCTGCATGCCGATGCCGAGATCGATGGCGAAGGCATGCGCGCGCGGGTCGCGCACGTCGAGCACAGCGCACATCATCAGGCCGACGCTGCCGGCGACGCGGTAGGCGTAGGCGATCAGCGCGTCCTCATCGGCGATCGCGACCTCGCCCAGATCGCTGCGCACGCCTTCGATCAGGTCCAGCAGCGGCGCGTTGGCAAGCCCGGTCTCTGCCTGCAGCTGGCGCAGCTCGGCCAGCCAGGCCGGGCCGCCCTCTCCGCGCTGCAGGGCGGTTTCCAACGCATCCAGCGCGCGTCTCGCCGACGGCGCGTCAGTGGCTTCGTCGGCGAGGTCATCGACCCGGCGGCAGAAGGCGTACAGGCGCGCGGCGCGATCGCCGTGGCGGGCGCCCAGCAGATGGCTGGCGAAGTGGAAGCTGCGCCCGTGGCGGGCAAGCACGCGGGCGGCAGCTTCCGGTGCGGAGGTGGCTTCCAGGCTCGCCGGCAGCGCGCTCATGCAGGCGCCAGCGTGGCCGCCACGGGCCGCAGGCGCGGCTGCGCCCGTGGAAGCAGGCGATCAACAACCTTGGCCGAACAGACAACCCCCGGCAGGCCCGCACCCGGATGGCTGCCGGCGCCGACCAGGTACAGATTGCGCGGGCCTTCGCCGCGGTTGTGGAAGCGGAACCAGGCCGACTGGTGAAAGTGGGGGGCGATCGAGAAGCCGGCGCCAGCCGGCGACAGATAGCGGTGTTCGAAGTGCTCGGGCGTCATGTGGAACTCGGCGCGGATCGAGGTCTTGAGCCCGGGCAGGATCGTGGCGTCGAGCGCGTCGACGATGCGCTGCTGCAGCCGCGGGCCCGCCACCGCCCAGTCGATGCCGGCCTTCAGATTGGGCACTGGCACCAGCGCGTAGAAGCTGTCGCAGCCGGCCGGGGCGAAGCTGGGGTCGGTGGCGGTGGGCCGGTGCAGGTAGATCGAGAAGTCCTCGGCCAACACGCCCTTGTGGAAGATGTCGTCGAGCAGTTCGCGGTAGCGCGGGCCCATCCAGATGGTGTGGTGGGCGACCTCGGGATAGCTGCGTTCGGTGCCGAAGAACAGCACGAACAGCCCCATCGACTGTTCGGCGTGGCGCGCCTTGATCCGCGCCGACAGCTTGACCGTATCGCGCGGCAGCAGCCGCTCGTACAGATGCACGGGATCGGCATTGCTGATCACGTGTTCGGCCTCGAAACGGCGGCCGTCGGCGGTGCGAACGGCGCTGACCGCCCCCTGCTCGACCTCGATCGCGGCGACCGTCGTGTCGAGATGGATCGCGATGCCCTGCTCTCGCATCAGCTTCTCGAAGGCATCGACCAATGCACCGGTGCCGCCCATCGCGAAGTGCACCCCGTGGGCGCGCTCCAGGAAATGGATCAGTCCGTAGATGGACGTGGTGTCGAAGGGATTGCCGCCGACCAGCAGCGGCTGGATCGAGAACGCCTGGCGGATCTTGTCGTGCTGGATGTAGCGCGTGACCATCTGCCAGACCGAGCGGTCGGCGCGCAGCCGCAGCAGATGGGGCACCTGCTTCAGCATGAACCAGAACCGGTGGAAAGGCCGATCGGACAGCTCGGTGAAGCCACGGTCGTAAATGCGCTGCGAATGCTCCAGCAGGCGCCTGTAGCCCTCGACATCGGGCGGGTGGATGCGTTCGATCTCGGCCAGGGTGTCGTCGATCCCGCCGCCGTAATCGAAGTGGTCGCCGTCGTTGAAGCGGAATCGGTACCACAGCTTGAGCGGCACGATCTTCACGTAGTCGGCGATGTCGCGACCGAACAGTGCGAACAGCTCCTCGAACAAAAAAGGCGCGGTCAGAACGGTCGGGCCGGCGTCGTGGCGGAAGCCGTCTTTCTCGAACACCTGGGCTCGCCCTCCGAGCCGTGGGCAGCGGTCGATCAGGGTCACTGCGTAGCCCTTGGCGCGCGCTCGCAGAGCCGCGGCCATGCCGCCAAAGCCGCCGCCGATCACCACCACCCGCGGCGCGGAGTCGCGTTCGGCAACGCGTGCATTCATGCTGGCACCTGCATGGCCGACAGGCTGCGGATGCGCTGATCGGCGAGATCGGACAGCAGCTGGCCAGCGCCCGCAGGCAGGTTCAGGGCTGCCGCTTTGGCCTCGGCGAAGCGTTGCAGGGCGAGATGGGCCGCCGCCTGCAGCGGTAGCTGCACGCCCGCAGCTGCGAGCACGGCAACCACGTTGAGTTCTTCGTTAAGGGCGTCGCGTTCGACATCCTCAAGATCGTCGGTCATCTGATAGGCGACTGCGAACAGCGAGGCGGCATCGACCGCGCGCGGCAAGTCGCGCTCGCCGCCGGAAAGCAGCAGGGCGAGTTCGAGCGGCAGGCTCAACAGCGGGCCGGACTTGTCGGCCGCGACCGCTTCGTAGGCGGCGAGGCTGACGTCCGCGCGCCCCTTCAACTTCAGGTCGGCGCATTGGCCGCGGATCACCGCGCCCACGCGCTGATGGGTATGTGCGATCAGGCGTGCTGCCTGCGCGCCGCAATCGGCCAACGCGGCGTAGGCGCTCGACAGCAGCAGGTCGCCGACGCAGATCGCAGCGGCATCGCCGTGTGCGCACCACACCGACGGCTGGCCGCGCCGCAGGGGGTCGCGGTCCTGCAGGTCGTCATGCACCAGCGATGCGTTATGCAGCAGCTCGCACGCGGCGGCGATCGCAATCGCCTCTCTGCGTGAGCGCCCAAGCGCTTGCGACGCATGCAGCGCCAGTCGTGCTCGCACGCGACTGCCGCCAGCGTTGAGGTGCGCCCCAGCTGCCTCCCCGGCGCGGTCTGTGCCTTCGCAGGCGAGCTGCCGCATGCGCTGCTCGACAAGCTTCAGCGGACCTCCTAGATCAGGACTCTGCATGTGCGCCTCGTTGTTCTGGCAAACCGGAGTGCGCCATGGACTGCGGCAGGCCGCAGTCCATGACGAATTCACTTCATGGGCTCAAGCGTTCAAGCGTGGCCCGCTTCAGCTTCCGACTTGCGCACGGCGATCATGTAGATCAACACGCCGAACACCGCCTTCGCCGTGATGTCAGCCACCGTGTAGCCGACCTCGATCACCGTGGTCGCCATGCCGCCCGACAGCGGAAGCACGAAGGGTGCGAAGTAGACCACCGGATAGAAGAACCACGAGACCACGGTGATGTTGCGGGCCAGACGCACCAGCCCACGTGCGCCCTCAGGCTGGCGTGCGATGGCTTCGCCCAGGCCGACGTACAGGGTGTAGACGATGTACAGGAACGGAATCATCGACAGCGCACCCCAGATCAGGCGGGTGGTGTCGATGCCGCCCGAAACTTCGCCCGGGTAGCCCAGCAGGATCATCAGTGCAGCCGCGGTGCCGAGGCTCAGCGACTTCGAGACGGTCTCGCTCTGCGACAGCCGCATCACGAGGATCAACTCGATCAGCAGCAACGGCACCGTGAGCAGCCAGTCGACGTAGCGGTAAGCAACGTTGAAGGTCGCCCCCGTTGCCGTGACCGTGCCATCCACCACGTTGTAGGCCGCATCCCAGCTATCGAAGATTCGCCAGTAGTGATAGAACGCGATGAAGGTGACCAGACCCGTGATGGTGAGCGCGGTTTTGTAATGCGTCGAAACTTGAGAGCGTCCGAACCAGAAAAACAGCGTGGCTGCCGCGAAGCTTGCGATGCCAAACGAAAACGCGTTGTAGACCAGCGCGTATTGGCCGGCGGTAATGGCTTCCATAATCAAACTCTCCGTGCCTGTGCAGGCGTCTTGTGTGGATTGCCCTGCGGAAACCGACCGACCTGACTCAACCTTCTCCCCCTTTGGGCATGGGTTGCGTGTCAGCCGATTTCTCACCCGTCCATTTGCACCGGCACCCCTGGTCCCTTCGCGGTTCGGATGACGCTTGCCGAACCGCATGCACCGATGCGCCGACTCGAGAGATCGGCCGCCGCAGGAGGCGCCCACAGCCGTGCACGCTGCGTGCAGCTGGCGTTCAGGCTTTGTCGAATTCCGTGCTGCAACTGCTCGCGCGTGAAATTTTCAGGGTGGGGGATACCCTCCGGATTCTCATCAACGCCCGGGGCTTGAACACAGGAATGATGTGTACCTTTTCGAACAGATACGCGTTCTCGGATAGAGGGCATCTTCGCTGGAGCATTGACTGAGCTTGCGCTCGCGCGGGCGGGCTTTGTGCTGCGGCCGAGGCCGAACGACTGCCCCCGACCTCAGTCTCTACAAAGGTGATTCACGAGGTCGCGACCCAAGCTTCACAGGCTTGAAGACGCGCTCTGATTTGCGCATGCAGCATCTTTGGCGATCACTCGGATGACGTATTCGGCGCCGTCTCGCTCGATTGCGCAGTCCGCGCACGCCAGGCACCGCCGACGTGGTTCGCAAGCGTGCCGCTGGAGCAGTGAATCGGGCAGCGCCACCGTGCACCCGGTCAGGCGGTGATGGTTTAAGCCGGCTCCACCTTGCGCGAAGGCGCATTCTTCGCCAACAGCCTGAGCCAGGCCACCGCCAGCCGACGCATGCAGTTCCGTCTGCGCCAGAGCGATGGCAGCTGGACTGCGCCGGCCCTGATCGCACCCGGCGCAGCCCCGGTCGGGGGCGAAGGCAAGCCCGCGCTGGCCGGCCTGCCCGAGCAATCGCGGCGTAGGCGGTGTGGCTGCGCGGCACCCGGGCGGACCCGTTCAGCCTAGCCACCGAGGTCTGGGGCGCAGGCTTCGTCAACGGCGCCTGGCAGACCGCCCAGCGTGTGGCCAAGCGGGCAGTGGCTCCGACCAGCTGCCGCGCGCGACCTGCCTGAGCGGCACCCCGGTGCTGAGCTTCGTACGCCAACCGCGGCGCAGCCTGAGCGCGGCTGGCCAGCGCCGGTTGATGCTGCTGCGGGTGGGCGTGGATGCGCAGCCGCTCGACGCCGACGCTGCCCCAGGCGTGATCTGGCAGGACATCGGCAGCAATGCCCTCGACCAACTGGTGCTGGGCTACACGATGGCGATCGGGGCGGATGCGGCGATCGGCAACCAGGCGCGCCTGCACGCCGCCCGCGGCAGCTGCGACGGCAGCGGCTGCAGCTTTATCCACCCCCGCCAGCACGACGGCTCCGACCGCGATATCCGAGCTGAAAGCGCGCGCGTGGTGCTGCTGGAAGCCGCGACCGAAGACCCCTGGGCCGAGCCGAACGGTCTGCTGCGCCTGCGCGTGCTGATCGAGAACCGCGGGCCGCAGCTGCAGGGCCCGGTGGTACTGGGCGCGTCCTGGGGTGGGCCTTGGGACATCGGTGTGGCGCAGCAACACTTCGACCCACCGCCGTTTGGCGACAGCGCCAGCCAGCTGCTTGACCTCGAAGTGCAGGTGCCCGCCGAGCTGTCCGGCCGATGAGGAAAGGACGATACGAGACACGCATCGAGCTTCGGTGGGTCAAGACCCACCCCATGGGTCGCCGCATAGGCTACGCGTGTCGCGCACCAAGCCGCCCGTCGCAACCACCGCGCTGCTAACGAGCTTCGGCAGGCCACGTTCCACCCTGTGCCGGGTCGAATCCCTTCCCAGCCCTCGCGCATGGCGCTCGCGCGTTGGTCAGCTCGTGCGGCAGTGCCGCGCAGGCGAGCCGCCTGCCTCACCGCGGCTCGCAGGCAGTGGCCATACGCGCGATCGCGCGGTTCAACTTCATGCGCACGCCGTCCGCGGTCTCGCCGAGTTCGGTGGCGATTTCGGCGAAGCTCATGCCGAACTCGAAGCGCATCAGCACCAACGCGCGATGCGCGGGCTCCAGGCGCTGCAGGGATTGTTCGTAGGCCAGCCAATCGTCGGGGTCGACCTCGGCGGCCGGTAGCGCCGCCGAGGCCGCGGCATCGTCCTCACCGCCCGGTCCGATCACCGGCGAGGCGCCCTGCCGGCGCAGCGTTTCGCGCAACGCATTGATCAGCACCGTGCGCAGGTAGGCGAAGAAGTCACCGGGGCACTCGGTGCGGATCTGCGGCAGGCGTTCGAGCACGCGCAGCCAGGTCAGCTGCAGCAGGTCGGCGGTGTCCTGCTGGTGGCGCAGCAGCTGCGGGACGCGGCCGCGTGCAAAGCGCTGCAGCAGTGGCCCAACCCGCGCCACCAGTGCCGAACGCGCGGCCGAATCGCCGTCGCGAATGCGGTGCAGCAGGAAGGCCGTGGTGTGGCTGGCGGCGCCGGAATCGCCCATGGCGGGTACGGGTCTGCGCGAGAGGACGGCGACACTGTGCGCAGTTGGCGTGCACGAATCAATCACGGGCCGCTCGGATGGGGCGATCTCCCTGACCCGCCCGCTCACCAAGCTGCATCGGCATCAAGCAGCGCGGGCGCCCACGCCCGCCTTGGCGGGGAGTGGAGCATCCTCCACACCGGCGCTCAGTCGCTGGACTTGTTCATGCGCTTCACCGCCGCGGATTGACCCCGCCGTGCGCAGCCGTCGGTTCTGAGCGGGCCTGACCCGAGGCCATCTCCGTTTAGGCGACGCTCCTTCAGGGACTGGCCTCAAACCCATCCGCAAACACCCGATTGCTGCCCGCCGAATAGCCCGTGGCCCCGGCCCCGCCGCGCACCAGCCGCGCGAAGCGGGGCAGGCTGTCGGACTTCAGCGCGAACCCGTTGCGCGCCTCGCCGAAATCGAAGAACCAGGCGACGACAGCCGACCCATGCACCGTCGTCGAGGTCCAGTGCACGCCCTGCACGGGCGCGTTCGGAAACACCTGGTCGTTGATCGCCGGGTTGCGCCGACAGGCCTCGTGCAGGCTGCTGAGCTCCTTGATGTTGGGCATGCGCCAGTCGGTGTGGCCGGCAAAGCCGGGGGCACCGTCGCCGTCGGCATTCGACTCACCGAGGTTGACGGCGCGCACCAGCTGCAGCGCATCGCGCCACTGGGTCAGGTTCAGGGCGCTGCCGCTGCAGGTGGTGGCGGCCCAACTCTGGCCGAGCGAGCAGCGCATCCAGTGCAGGCCACTGGGCAGGTGCACTGCGGTTCCGTCGGCGCCCTGCTCGAAATCAGCGCTGGGCGTGGTGGCTGCCAGCTGCGTGTTGGAGCAGCTCTGGGCGCTGGCACTGCCCATGCCGGCAGCCGCCAGCAGCAGCAGCGCGCTGAGCACGCCCGCGTGCCGGGACAGGCGCAGGTGCGAGCTGCGGGCTGCGCCGGGTTTCATGCCGGGGCTCATGGCGCACTCCTCACCAGCCGCACGGACGCAGCCAGAGCCTTGTTGTTGCCGTTGATGGCCGCACCGAAATCGAAATAGAGGCTCCAGGCCTGATCGCTGAAGGCCGCGGGCGTGCCAGTCCAGGTGATGTTGGGGGTGAACACCTGCGGGTTGCCGAAGTCGCCAGGCACGTTCGGGAACAGCGCGGAATCGATCGCCGGCCCGCGTGCGCCGTAGTGGACGATCGTCTCCAGCTCGCGTCGTGTCGGCATGCGCCAGTTGCTGCTGCCGCACAGCCCGCCAGCATTGACCGCCTCGACATAGCCGGCGCTGTCGCAGAACAGACCGCCCGGGTTGCTGTCGACGTCGTACTTGTCGAAGCACTCGCCACGATTGCTGCTGCCCGCACTGCCGCCGTTGCTGGCGTTTGCTGTGCCATCGGGCCGCTGCGCGCTGCTGTACCAACTGTAGGTCCAGGCGCGGTCACGCAGCGCCGGCACCGGCGTATGCGTCTTGACCTCCCAGTCCAGCCCGGTGACGTGGTCGCGCACGCAGGACCAGCGCGTGCCAGCGGCTTCGCTGCCGGCGTCGAAGCCCTGCGCGTCGCGGGCCCATGTCTGGCCCTGCACCGCCAGCGGCTGGCCATCGGCGCCCAGCGCGCTGAAGTCGAATCCCGCCGCGCCTCGGCCCTGCTTGGCGAGCGCGCCTTCTGCGAAAGCGATGTCGCGCCCGTAGCGCGCATCCTGACCCGGGAAGTCGGGGGGATCCGGCAGCGGCGAGATCGCCGTGGCCGTGTAGACCGCACGCTGGCCGGTGTCGTTGAGCAGGCCGGTCTGGGCCAGGGTCGGTGCTGCCTGCAGGCTCGCCAGCAGCACGAGTGAAAGACGGCGGATTCGGGGCATGGCGGCGCTCTCGATGCGGCGGTGGTTGCCCCAAGGAATGCGTCGGCGCAGGCAAAGCGAACGCCGTGCTCGGCGCATGCGGCGTCGATGGCGTGCATCCCGGTACTTGGCCGCTGCCCTGCTTCGGCAACGGCCAAGCGTCAGCGCTTACTCGCAGCCGTCGGCAAACACCTGTGCGTTGGGCGGCATTGCACGTGGCTCCGGATCGGAGCCGACGCATCGAGCCCCCACCACTTGCGAGCCTGTGGCGAACCGACTACGGCTTCCAGCTGCGGAAGTAGGTCACCCAGTCGCGGTATTCCGGCGTCAGCCGCACAGCCGTCAGCGGCCGCACGCTCTGGCTGGTGCAGGGCACGTCGTTCGCGGTTTTGCCGCAGAGCGAAGCCACATGCACGCCCACCACCGCCGGACCATTGTTGAAGTAGCGATACAGCGGCGAGCCGCTCTGGCCCGCGCTGGCGTCGCAGGAATGGTTGATCAGGCGCGGCCAGCCCTGCGGGTCGAGGTTGGCCGACTCGCCCGTGCTGCAGGTCGCCGGATCGCCGTACAGATGCCGCGGCAGGCAAACCACATTGCTACCTGGATCACCCGGATCATCGGTACGCGGCACACCATCAGGATCGGTGGCATTACAGAGCGGATAGCCGCGGTTGTAGATCGCGCTGCTGGCCATGCTGTTGTCATTGATCGCGGCATAGCCCATCCAGCCGCTGGCGTCGCCGAGCCGGTTGGGGATCACCAGGATGCCGATGTCGTACTGGCGTGCGCCGCCGGCGGGCGCGGCCGAGCGCCACTGCCAGGGCGTGAAGTACCAGGCGAAGCTGCCTGAGGGCATCAGCGAGCTGCCGTAGACCGACACCCCGCCCGACTGCCCCGGCACCACGTTGAAGCCGGTGCTCCAACTGTTGGTGCGCCGGTTGTAGATGCAGTGCGCCGCGGTCACCACATGGCGCGGGCCGACCAGGGTGCCGCTGCAGCCGCCGCCCAGCTGCGAGATCGCTCGCCAGGGCCAGGTGGTGGTGCCGACATTGACGGTCGAATAGCGGATGCGGCCGTCGATGTTGTTGCTCCAGGCCTTGCCGGCAAGCAGGCCGGGCAGCACGTCGGGATTGTCAGGCGGCACCGGCTGCCCGAGGCTGCCCGCGCCGGTATCGAGAAAGGCGCGGGAACCGGCATCACCGATGGCCTGCAGATCGGTGCGCGCGATCTGGATCCGGAACTCGTTGCCGGTGTTCGGGTTGAAGGCGCTGAAGCCCTGCGACAGCGGGCTCACTGTGCTCACCGGCGGCTGTGGATCCACGGGCTGTTCGCCGACGCCATCGCGCAGCCGACCCTTGCCGATGTAGGTGATGAAGACTTCGATGTCACCGCCGCCTTCACCAAGAAGATTGATCAGCGCTTCCTGACTGGCATCGCGCAGCTCCTGGGCATCAATGGCGATGCTGGGGTCGGTTTCGAAACCATTGGCAAACAGCACCTCACCGATCTGCCCGTTCTGGGCGTGGGCGGCAAGGCTCAGGCCGCAGAGCAGCAGGGCCGCGGGCGTGAACAGGGCCGCGGGGCGAGCGCGTGTGGGCAGGCCGCGGCGCGGCGAGGGCATTGAGGACATGTCGAATCTCCTGGGCGGGGGCTGCGCCAACCAGGCCCGACGCCTCTGCACACAAGCAGAGCACGTCTGATCGCCCGATTGCCGCCGCGAAACAGGGCAGACCGCGCCCTGCCAGGCGCAATGAGTGCGCCCTTGACCCACGGCTTCGAGAAAAACCGACGGAAACGACAACGCCCTCGGAAAAAGAACTCAGGCGCTCACAGCGATGTCAGCGCCGCGGCCGCGGCGCCGAGCCCATGCTCATTGAAGCAGCCTCATTGAAGGCAGCTAATCGGCGGCCTCGGCGGAGGGATCCTCGCGGGAGGAGGCCATGCTGGAGGCATCTGCGCCCACCGCGAGCGGCGCACCGATCAGGTCCCAGCGATTGCCGTACAGATCCTCGAACACCACCACGCGGCCGTAGTCCTCGTTACGCGGAGTCTCCGTGAAGCGCGCACCGGCCGCGGCCAGGCGTGCGTAGTCCGCATCGAAATCCGCGCTGCGCAGGAACAACCAGACCCGCCCGCCGCCCTGCCGACCGATATGCGCCGCCTGCGCCTCGTTGGCCGCCCGCGCCAGCAGCACCTGCATGCCTTCCGGCACGCCCACTACGACCCAGCGCTTCTCCGGCGACCGCGGCGTGTCCTCGATGAGGGTCCAGCCGAACGCCCGCGTGTACCAGGCGATGGCCTCGTCGTAGTCGCGGACCAGCAGGGCGAACTGGAAGAGCTGTGGGGGTGTGGTCATGGACTGATCCTACGCCCGGAAAATGCAGGTTGCCCGGTGCTCTCGATGTCTTCTGCGGTGAGGGCAGCACCTCACCTCCGGTCACTTCATGGAACAGAACGTATCGCGCTACTCGATCTCGACAAACACCATTCGTACGCCCCTGGTACCGGCGGGATCAAAGGTTCGAATCCGACGCGTAGGCAGAAGCTGTTGTTCCATTTCTGATCGCGCGATCGCAGCGGGCTCCCACGGCGCGAACGCTTTCGCAAGTCGGGGGAGCGCAAGCAGCATGTTCCAGTCGACTGCACCGAACTCCTTGCCTCCAAGGTGGACGACTTCAAGAGACTTCAAGTTGCTCAGAGATGGATGCCGCGCGCCCTTCGCGACTGCGACAAGCCGCAGCGATTTGAGGCTCAGCGCGAAGTCCAGCGCTCCCAAGTCTGCGAGACGCGTCGCTGTCTCAACCGCAAGCTGTTCAAGCTGCAGCGCCTCGATTCCGTTCAACGAGAGCAGGTGTGGTGCATGCGCAACTTGGAGCGATTTCAGACAGACGAAGCCCGCCACAGGCCGCAGGTCAGCAATCTTGGGTCGGATCAGATTGAGGTGTGTGAGCTGAGGTCGATTCCGGGCTGTGTCGAGCAAAGAGCCGTCTGCCGCCACCAGGTTCAGATGACGAATGCTGCTGCCGGAGAGGCAGTCCATGAGGCCAGGTTGTGCGGTCGCATGGAGCGATTCGATCGGAACCGCAGCCAGGTTTTCCAGGCAAGCCTCAACTCGATTTGCCAAGCTCAGCGAGCTCAGGCCCACGAAGCACTCCAAACCCGCAAGCGAACGTACCCTGCCATTCGATTCAGCGCCGGACAGACGCAGATTGCGCACCGAGTCCACCGCGCCCGCAAAGACCGAAAGGTCGGCCCATTCACCGACCAGCTCTAGTGATTCCGGCTTTTGCTTTTTGAGGGCCAGCCCGAGGCCATCAGACCATGCGGTCGCGATGGCGGATTGTGCATCTACCTTGAACGAATCTGACATGCAGTTTCACCGTTTTCGAACTTCGCGCCTAGACGCCCTGCGGTGGATCGAGGGCGGCAGGGAGCGGGAAGCAAGTATGACTCGCTCTCGGCAAGATCACTTGCACAGTTTGATCGCGGCAAGTCGCCTTCTAAGCTCAGCCTTGCTCGGGCGACGTTCGCTTAAGGGGCGAATCGAGTTGGAATTCTCAGTTGCATCTGCCGGTCCCAACGCGCGGCTCCACCGGACTCAACGCACCTGCGGTGGCTCGGTGGGCAGGCATTCGCGCGGTAGCTCATTTAGGAGTACGACGAACTCGGCGACGCCCTCGTTTACGACACAGTCCAGCAGCGCGTCCCAATGGGCGCAGGCCTGCGCCACGAGCGCCACGGGCAAGAACCCGGCGCGGCCCAGGGTCGACCAATCGGGCAGACTGCGGCGCACTGCGGGCGTGATCTCGCCAGGGTGCTCCAAGTAGTAACCCTGCAACAGCCGCTGAGTCTTTTCCACTGAGTAGTCAAACCTTTTGGCCAACTGCTCCAGGGTCAGCCTTGCGCCCGAAAGCGCCGCCACCATGTCGGCGAAGTCCACGGGGCGGGGTAGGAATGCATGCGTGTCGAGTCGCACGTCCGACGAAAAGCTGCGGTCGACCGACTCCAGCCAGCGCACATCGATCCAGAACCCGGGCTCTTGCCGGCCCGTCGGCGAGAACCTGCGCAGATCGGCGTACCCAACTGTCTTTTCCGCTGGGGGCCAGGCCAGACCGAGAATGAGCTCGTCTCGGCCGGACAACGGGGCGAAGCTCAGGCAAACAGCCACCTCCGGCAATTCCGCGACATACACTTTGCCGTCGCTGCTTGCACGCTCAGTCAGACTCACCCCGAATCGCGAGGCCAGGGTGCCATTGACGTGGCGGATGAATTGTTTGTCCATGGCACATAGAATTAATCGGCTTTGAGGGTGGCGGTTTCAACTACGAGTCGCGACTGCGCTTGCAGTATCGCTTGGACTCGCATGGCGGTCGATGTCTCGCCGATCGACATGTATGCGCGTAGGGGATCCACGCGCCGCCCCTGCCACGCGTCCTGCTGCGTAAACCTCCCACCCGCGGATCCATCCAGCGGCCGCGCAGGTAGTAGAAGCCGGCGTTGGGGTCGAAGGCCTCACCGCAGTACAGGTGCTCGATCGAACCGACGGAACCGATTGACCTGAGTCACCCCATCCAAGCACGGTCCATCCGCCCGCCACCCCCGACCGGCATGCCGTGGAATCCATGACCGGCATGCGCTGGAATCAGCGACCGGCATGACGTGGAATCAGTGACTGGTTTGCGTGGAATGCGCAGGCGGTCAAGGGCAGCTTGCGGCGGCGCGAGAAGGTGGCAGGATGCTCGGGATGTCGAGCGGTTTTGAGGAACGCATCGGACGCAAGGTGTTCGGCCAACGAGGCGAAGAGGCGTGTGAGGTCCATGGGGCGCTTGAGGTTCGAAAACGAACCTCACTGGCCGCCGCGCTGCTTGCGCTAAAAGCGTGCGCAAGCAGCGCGGCGGCCTCACGAAGCGCGAGGAGTGTCAAGCGAAATCTGCAAAAATCGAGGCAGCGCCAACAGCGCTGCGGGTCCATGGCGCAGGCGGGATGTGGGCTGCTCAACTTGGGTGGATTGAGGTTGCCGGTGGCGTCGTAGCTGTAGTCGATCACGCCGCCGTCCGCGTCCTGCTGGCGGAGCAGGCGGCCGCGCGGGTCGCAGTGGAACCGGCGCACGCCGCCTGTCGGGTCGGTCTCCCTTGTCTTGCGGCCGGCAAGGTCGTAGCTCACCAGCATCTCCGACACCTGGCCCCCGACATTCGCCAAGCGCGGCGTAAGACGATGCCATTTCAAGGCTTGATGATTTGGGTGCTGGTGTCCTTGCTTGGCCAAATTTGGATCAAATAGAAGTCCTCTGACTCTCCGCTGTGCTGTCTTGTGTTCTGACCGCCGTAGCAAATACGGAGGCGGTAGAGACCTGATGGGACTTCTAGACGACCGAATTCATCACCTACCGCGCTTTCGAAAACTATCGCCTTCGACCCCACAGCAAGGGGACACTCAACTATGCGATCCCACGAAGACTCAGCGATCGGATCAGGCCCATATCGGTCAAATTCGACAGTTATTGGGATCTCGGTGAACTCACTAATAGCACCCACAACCACATAGCCCGCGCGCGCACTGAATCCGTGAGCAACAACCTCGTCAGATTCGTTCAGCCAGTCGAGCCCAGCCTTAGCCTCCGGATCTTTGGCCCTAAAGGCGAAATACTCAGGCGCATGCCAGAAAGTAACTTTTAACACTCGCTTTTTCCCTTTGGGTTAACGATAGACGACCCCTCGCCTATCAGTGAAGAAACTTCTGATCGATGGAACGCCGAGCGCAATAAATCGACTCTCTTTTGAAAATCCACCTGAGTCAATTCCGGCCGTAGTGTAGAAAGTATTCAAAAAGGTGCCTGAACGATTCGACTCATTCAAGTCAAGCAACCTCAAGGAAACTCCCCCGAGCACATAGTTGACGGGCCCACCCTGTCGCGTTGAGGCGAACGGATATTCATCGCATGCTCGCGACACCGGGAACCGAGCGCGCGCTTCTCGATTGCATTGAACCACCGAATCAACGTTATACCAGCCTCGCGGCCAAGCGGGCGCTCGGTTCAGTGCAAATGGAGCGCTCCAGAAGCTGGAGCCATTGCCCGTCTGAGCATCGCGAATGTGATCAGCATGCCCGGGAAACTCCTGTCCGAACACAATAATCGGCACGCCGATCAGGCGATCTCGCTGGGACGAACTTGCCGTCAGCGCCAACGAGGTCATGATCCCCACTCCAGCAGCGCGAAAGAGGGCAGCACCGCTGGCCGCGCTCGCAAACAACGCGTCGTTGGCTGCCACTCGCGCCGTGTTGATCGTGATATTCGGAATCGATGAAAGCATCAGAGACAAATGTCCGCCGCTTGCGACGCTGGATTCGGCAAGGTTGGTGTATCCCGAGGGGTCGCTATTGTTGATGGGATCCGAATGGGTAAAACCATACTTGTTCAGACTTTGCGGGCTTGACGGCAACCCAGCAAACGCATCCTGCTGCGTAAACCGCCCCACACTCGGATCCATCCACCGCGCCCGCAGGTAATAGAACCCCACGTTCGGGTCAAACGCCTCACTCCGATACAGATGCTCAACCGCAGTCGTGCCACTGCGCCCGATCTCGTTGCCAAAGGCGTCGTAGTCGACCGCATCCGTAATCACCCCCGCCGCATTCGTCAGCCAGCGCGTTGAGCCAAAGCCATCCGCCTGCACGTAGGACGTGGTCGCGATGCCCGCAGTGTCGTAGCGGGTCTGGCTGATCAGGTCGTCGGCAAACGCATACACCGCGCTGCGGCGACGTGGGCCGCTGCCGGTGCTGGTCCAGCGCTCGACTTCCTGCGCGTAGGCGTAGTTCGGGTCCTGCAGGGACCAGGTGGTGGTGGACTGTGCGGGGCTGGCGCCAGCGGCGGTGTGGGTGCTGCGTACGCGCAGGCCGTCGGCGTTGTAGACGTACGTGGTAACGCCGGTGCTGTCACGGGCTTCCACCAGGCGACCGGCGTCGTTGTAGACGTAGTCGGTTCGGCCCTGGGGTGCCGCTTTGCTCAGGGTGTTGCCGGCGGCGTCGTAGCTGTAGGTGGTGGTGCCGGCCGGCGTGGTCTCGGTCTGCAGACGGTCGTTGTTGTCGTAGCTGTAGACGGTCTGTTCGGCGGCACCGCCTGCTGTGACGGTTTGCGTGAGCCGGTTGCCGACGCGGTCGTAAGTCCAGCTCGCTTGGCGGTCCTGCAGGTCGAGGCGGTGATCGATCTGTTCCAGAACCAGGCGCTTGACGGCGTCGTAGGCGTAGCTGACTTCGCGGATCGCGCCGGCGGAATCGGCCTCGTTGATCTGCGTGCGCAGGCCGCTGGCGTCGACCTGATAGTTCATCGACAGCAGCAAGGCGCCCAGGGCGCTGCGCTTGATCAGGCCGCGCAGGCGGTGGCGGGCGTCGTAGCTGTACTCCGTGCGCGTGCCGTCACCGCCGATCATCGCGCTGCGGCGGCCGGCGGCGTCGTACTCGTAGCGGGTGATGGTCGGGGCTTCGCCCTGCACGCTGCGGGTCACCTCGGTCAGGCGGTTGCGGGCATCGTACACATACGACAGCGTCTGGCTGGGGCTGGTCCGTGTGAGCAGGTTGCCGGTGGCGTCGTAGCTGTATTCGATCACGCCGCCGTCGGCGTCCTGCTGGCGGATCAGGCGGCCGCGGCGGTCATAGGTGCTGCGACTGACTCCACGCGCGTCGACGGCTTCGATGCGCTCGCCGGCGGTGTTGTAGACGTGCTGGTGGTCGGCGTCGGTTGGGTAGTCGGTCTGGATCAGGCGGCCGGTTCGGTCGTAGCGGTACTGCGTCACCACGCCGCGGAAGTCGGTGTGCTCGATCAGCTCACCAGCCGCGTTGTACACCCGCGTTTCGCGCTCGCCGCCGGGCAGGATGCGTGCGGTCTCGCGGCCCATCGCGTCGTATTCCCAGCGGGTAGTGCGGCCTTCGGCATCAGTCTGCGTCAGCTTGTTGCCGACTGCGTCGTAGCTGTAGCGGGTGGTGAGGGTGCGGTTGTCCGGGCTTTCGCCGTTGACCAAGGGCGGGTTGGCGCCTGAGATCGGGTCCGGCAGCACCACCGTCAGCAACCGACCCAGCGGGTCGTAGGCATAGCGGGTGATGCGGCCCATGGCGTCGATCTCGGCCGACTTGCGGCCCGCCGCGTCGTACTCGGTGACCACTTCTGCGGTGCCCTCGCCCACCACGGTGGGTTCAGTGATGCGGATCAGGCGGCCGCCGTCGTCGTAGTGGAACTGGCGCACGCCGCCCGTGGGGTCGGTCTCCCGTGTCTTGCGACCGGCGAGGTCGTACTCGACGACGATCTCCGACACCTGGCCGTCCACACTCGCCAAGCGCGTGTGCGTGCGACGGCCCGCCGCATCGTAGGCATAGGTGGTGACATGACCGTTGGCGTCGGTGCTGCTGATCACGCGGCCGGCGGCGTCATAGCCGGTGCGGCTGCGCGGGTTGTCGCTGTCGTCGGCGGGCGTGGCATCCGGGTGGATGATTTCGATGAGGCGGTTGGCCGTGTCGTAGACCTGCCGCGTGGTGCGTTCGCCGCGGTCGGTGCTCGCGACGACCTGTCCATTGCCGTCGTACTCGGTGGTCTCGGAGCTGCCATCGGGATAGTCCACGCGCACCGTGTTGCCGCGGTCGTCGTAGTGGGTGACCACGCAGCGCAGCAGCGCGTCGCACTGCTCGATCGGCTTGCCGTTGGCATCGAACACCGTGGTGGTGGTGCTGCCGTCGGCGTGCTCGGTGGCGATCACGTTGCCGTTGGCGTCCAGGGTGTGGCGGGTCAGCAGGGTCTCCTGCTGGCCGGCCGCATTGGTACGCCAGCGCCGCTCTTCGAGCACGCGGCCCTGAGCATCGTTGACGTATTCGGTGCGCTGGCCCAGCGCATCGACTTCGGCGATCTTGAAGCCGTGGGCGTCGTATTCGAAGCGGGTGGTGGCGCCGCTGGCGTCGGTGAGGCTGGTGAGCACTCCGCTGCTCGGGTCATAGCCCAGGCCAGTCACTGCGCCGTTGGCGTCAGTGAGGCTCACCAGCGGGCCAGGGTAGATCGGCACGCCTTGGATGTTGGTGTTGCGGTAGGTCTGGCGCAGGCTGACCACGCCCAGCGCGTCGGTCATGCTCTGCAACCGGTTGAACACGCCAAAGGCGCTGCGCGTAACGCCGCCCAAGGGGTCGGTTTCGGTCAGCACATTGCCCAGGTTGTCGTAGGTCCAGCGCCGCGTGTGGCCCAGCGCATCGGTCTCGCTGAGCTGGTTGCCGTTGCTGTCGTAGGTCCGGGCCACCGTCTGGCCGGCCGGGTTGGTCTCGCTGAGCACGTCGCCGCGCTCGTTGTACAGGTAGATCGTGGTACCGCCGTTGCGGTCACGCACCCGCTCAACGCGGCCGTCGATGTCGCGGCTGTATTCCACGCGATGGCCATCGGCGTCGATCACCGCGACAAGGCGGCCATCGGCGTCGTACTCGTTGCGCGCCACGCGCACGCCGCGCGGGTCGATGATGTCGCGCAGGTAGTGGCCGGACTGGTACTCGAAGCGGGTCTGGTTGTCTTCCGAGTCTTCCACGCTCGCCAGATCACCGTCGCTGCTGTAGGCGTAGCTGAGGTCGATGCCACCCGGGCCGCTGATGCGGGTGATGCGGTCCTGGGCGTCGCGGGTGAACTGCAGGGCGAAGCCGTTTGAGTGGGTGATGCCGTTGCGATCGAACGTCACCCGGTTGCCGCCCTCGCGCTCGAGGATCTCGCGCAGGCCAAAGCCCTGGTCGATGCGGTACTCGCGGCCCTGGGGGTCGATGTAGCGGTAGTTGTCCGGGTCGGAGATCAGGCTGGGATCGGCCAGATCAGCAATGCTGCCGTTGATCAGCCGGCCGCCGACGGCTCCGACTGTCTCCAACCGACCGCGTGCGCCGTCGATCGGTTCGAACACGAAGTGGATGTCAAGAATCGGGATGGCTTGGTTACAGGCCGGCGAGGCCTTGACCGCGAACTTCTCGACGCGGCCATCGCCCAGCACGATGCTGACCACATTGCCCAGTGCGGACTCGACGCAATAGCGCGGGATCAGGCCCAGCGGGCCGGACGGATAGGTGCGCAGATCCCAGCCGAAACCGGGGCGGCGGCTCTCCTGCACGCGCACGTTCTGGTAGTCCAGCGACCAGCCGTGGCCGAAGTCCTGGCGCTTGTGGCGCACGCGGGTGTCGTAGGTGCGGGTGACGCTGACCGGAATCCCGGCCACCGGCACCGACACGTCCTCGAAGCTGATCGAAAAGTGGCCGATCTTCATCTCGCCTTCGACGGACAGCGAGACCACATCCTGCACGCGGTTCCCGGACAGGTCTTCGGCCAGCAGCACCAAGCCGTATTGACCGTTCTGCAGCAGGGTCGGGTCGAGCGTGCCGATCTCCACATCGGTAAAAGTATTGCTGCCGCTGGCTATGGGGATGAACTCCTCCAGGCGCGCGCCACGCTCCACCAGCACCAGCTCCCAACTGCGCAGGTCGTCGTCTTCTACCGAAGCGCGCACCTGCAGGCGCTGTGTGACTACCAGGACGTCATCGTCGAGGCCCTCACGCGGGCTCAGGATGCTGACCGTCGGCGGCGCGCTGCCGCCGGCATTGGCCACGCTGACCGTGGTGGTGTTCTGCACCGTGTCGTAACCATCGCTCACCGTCACCACCAGCGTGTAATTGCCGGGCTGGCTGGGGGCCGTGATGGTGGTGCTGCCGGCTGGATCGAGCGTCAGCGGCTGGCCGTTCAAGCTCGCCGTGCTCGTGATCGCCGCCGCCGCGCCGCTGCTGCTGACGGTGATCGTGATCGGCGCACCAGCCTGGGCCGGATTGGGGCTGACGCTGACCTGCGCATGCAGCGGCACGTCCGCCGCGACCACGTCGATCGTCCAGCTTTGCTCGACCCAGGCCAGGGCGTCCTGCACACGCACGCGCACCGGCACACTGCCGGCCGCCGCAGGGGTCCAGGTGATGCGGCCATCGGCGGCGATCTGCATGCCGGCCGGGGCCACCATGAGGCTGTAGCTCAGCGCGTCGCCATCGGCATCGGTGGCGACCACGGCATAGCGGTACTCGCGACTGGCCTTGCCCTGGGTGCCGGGCAGGCTGGTGATAACCGGGGCGGTATTGTTGCTGGGCTGAACACTGACACTGAAGCTCTGGCTGGCCCAGCCGCCGCGGCCGTCATCGACGCGCAGCACAAAGGCCTGCGGCCCGAGCTGCTCGGTGCGTGGGGTCCAGTTCAAGACACCGCTGAGGGCGTTGATCTGGGCGCCGGCAGGCGCCGCACTCAGCGAGAACTGCAGGCTGTCGCCATCGGGGTCACTGGCGCTGGGCTGGTAGCTGTAGGTCGCACCGACCATGGCCGTCGCTGCGGGGCTGCCGCTCAGGCTCGGTGGCTGGTTGCCGGGCACCGGCTGCACCACCGGCAGTTGGATGCGCTGCAGGCTGCTGCCGCCGCGGCCATCGCTGGCTTCCAGTTCGATGAACTGGAGGCCGAGGTCGTTCGCGGGCGGGGTGTAGCGCAGCAGGCGAGCCGCGGCATCGAACAGCAGGCCGCTGGGCGCCGCGTTCAGCGCCAGCTGCACCGTATCGCCATCCGGGTCGGACACCTGCACCGCATAGGTCCATTCCTCGCCGACATAGGCGATGCCCTGCGGCGTGGAGTCGAACTGCGGCGCACGGTTCGGCGTGCTGGTCACCTGGATCTGGAAGCTCTGGCTGGTGCTGGCGCCGCGCTCGTCGGTGACGCGCACCTCGACACTGGCGCTGCCCGGCGCGCTCGGCGTCCAGCGTGCGTAACCGACGGCCGCATCGAAGCTCATGCCGCTCGGGCCGCTCACCAGGGCATAGCTGAGCGCATGGCCTTCGGCGTCCTCGGCCTCGATCAGATAGGACCAGGGCTCACCGACGCTGGCCTGCAGGGCCGGGCTGGAGGTGATGACCGGGGCGGTGTTGGGGGCGGTGGCGGCGCTGACGTGCACGTACCAGCCGTGGCTGGTCGATCGGCCGCTGAGGCTGCGCACCTCGACCACGAAGTAGTTGAGGCCCGTCTGATTCCAGCCCGGTTGCCATTCGATCCGACCGCTGACCGGCTCAATCCGTGCGCCTTCGGGGGCGGCATTCAGGGAATAGCTCAGGCTGTCACCGATGAGGCTTGAGACGGCTTGTGCGGTGTAGGTGTAGGGCGCACCCGCGACCACCGTTGCCGGCGCGGTGCTGACCAGTCGAGGCGTGTCGCGCGCCTCGAGCACACCAGCAGCCCAGACACGCCGCGCCTCCGCGCCGCCATAGTCGACCACGGCGATCTCGAACACTCGGCCCGACGCCCGATTGTTGCGGGTCTCGCACTCTTGCTCGGCCGGGTCGGTGATGAGTTCGGCGAAGAACTCCTCTCGGCCCAGTGTGTCGAGGCTGATGTCGTTGAGGGTGATCGCCGCGTTGGCGCCCGGCGCCAGCGCACCCTGCTCGACGCGCCCCAGTAGCGCCCCAGGTGCAGTTGGGCTGCCGCGACGGAATTCGACCGCAAAGCCGAGGCTGGCCAGGGTGCCGCGATTGGTGATCGTGCTGCGCAGCTGCAAATCGTTGCCCTGCGGCAGCGCCCAGGGCGCTTGTAGATGCAGGTCGGACAGCAGGCCGATATCGGCAGGGCGCTCTGAGGGCGCAAGCAGCTGGATCGGCGAAGGCGCACGCCCGGCTTGCGCCGGCGGAATCGACAGTCGATCGGTCACGCGGTCGGCTGCCCAAGGCTGCTGATTGAAGACCTGCGCGCGGGTGCGCCATCTGCCCTGCATGGGGCGGTAGCTGCGCAGGCCGCTGGGCCCGCCTGCAAATAGGCGTGGCTCGCCATCGCCCAGTGCATCCACCAGCACCGGTACGGAGTTGAAGCTGCCGCTGTCCACCCAGCTGAAATCGAGCGCCATCAGGGCGCCGTTCGGGCCGTTGATCACGGCAAGGCCTTGGTCGCTACCCATCAGAATTTCGAGTGCACCGTCGCCGTTGATATCGCCGGCAACACCGGCCCGGAACTCGCGCTGAGTCCAAGCCATGCCGACCACAGCCCAGCGCCGCTGCCCATCCTGACCGTAGAGCACACCGTTCGATGGCAGAAATATTTCTTGCGCGCCATCACCGTTGAAGTCGGCGACCAGGGGGGTCGCCACCAGCCCGGCCTCGGCGGCATCGCGACGCCAGATCTGACTGCCATCGGCACGCAGCAGCGACAGGCGCTGACCCGCATGGGTCTGTTCACTGGCGACAATGCCGAGGCTGCCATCCGCCAGCGTGATCGGCGCAAACACGCTGTACTGGACTGTCGTGTTGCTGCCGCTTGGTGTCGTCCACAGCAGCTCGCCGGTGTGACGACGTGCCTGATGGCGGTGCAGCACTTCCATGCGGCCATCGCCATCCAGATCGACGGCCAGCGGCGTGCTCTGCGAGGAAGAGAATGCAGGGAACTGCCAGAGCAGGCGCCCATCTGCGTCGAACACGGAAGGGCCGACCAGAATCTCGGCGCGTCCGTCGCCGTCCAGGTCGGCCAGGTTGATCGAGGTGTAGTTCAATGAGCCGGCGCCGACCGGCACTTCGCTTACCCAGCGCAGGTTGCCTTCACCGTCCAGCGCAACGAGGCGCGCCTGGTTGTCGACAAACAGGATGCTGACCTGGTCATCGCCCTTCAGATCGCCCATGGCCGGGGCGACATACCAGTTGGGCACGCGCGCGTTGTAACTCCAGCGCCGATTGAGAGTCTCGTAGTCGAACGCATGGATGCGCGGACCGCCGACTTCTCGATCGGTCCAGCTCACACCGACCAGGGCCACACCATCGCGCGGGTCGAGACGCCCGTTGCGATTGCGATCAACCAGGGGGCCCACAAGGGGCTGCGTGAACCAGGTGGTGAAGTTCGCACTTTGCAGCGATGCCAAACTCAGACTGGCCGCCTGCGGATCAGCCACTCGGCACTGCGCGTTGTGGGCGCTGATCTCGGCACCCGGGCTTGCGGCGCCAACCATCGCGGCGGGCCATCGCATGAGTCCCGTGCTCGCGTCGATCGTGGCCTCGGTTGGCAGGGCAAGGCCTCGCCACGTGTGAACCTCAAAGAGGTTGGGGTCTGCGACATCGAAGTCGAAGCTCAGGCCCATGCCGATCTGCACGGACGCAGGCGGCGTACCGATGATGACCGGCGCGACGTTGGGCACATCGCCCTGCAGGATGTAGATCTGCAGGTCGTAGTTGTCGAACTGATCGACCACGGCCAGGGCGACCTGTCGACGCTGGCCGGCGAACCCGACAGGCACATCCCAGGTCACTTCGCCGGAGTCTGCGTTGACCACGAGGCCGGGCGGCCCGGTCAGCACCTCGAACTGCAGATCGGCGCGCGGATCTGCGTCAACCGTGGCCGGGTAGCGGTACTGCTGGCCCTGAACGGCGCGCAAGAGTGGCGTGGAAGTCAGTCTGGGCGGCTGGTAGTCACGGTCCACCGTCAAAGTGAATGTCTGGGTCGCCTGCGCGCCTGCGAGGTCAATCACCCGCAGTTCGACCGGATGCTGCCCCTCGCGAAGCTCGATCTCGTTGTAGCGGAAGCGTCCGCTGAAGGCGTCCAGGCTCAAGCCCGGTGGCGCCACGACGAGTTCGAATCGATGGCCGTCACCCAGGTCCGGATCGTCGACCACTACCTGGTAGTCATAGGGGAAACCAAGCGTCAGCCAGTTCGGCGGAATCGACGTGATGGTGGGCGGCTCGTTGACATTGTCGAGATTCAGCAGATAGCGCTGCTGGTCGTTCAGGCCAAGCGGATCGGCTGCGCCAACGACCACGAGGCGGGCTTCGGAGAATTGGTTGTCTTCAACGCACTCCGGCTGTGGCGACTGCGGATGCAACTCGACGCGGACATCGGAAGTGAGCAGCGCGCTCTGCAGTTCCAGGGTGACGCGCTCGGTCGCACCGCGCTCCAGCGAAGACAGGGTGAGGCTGCCGATCGGCGATGACTGCCCAGCCTGATGGAAGCGCACTTCGATCGGCTGGCGGAAGTCGGCCAGTCCCCGATTGCGCACGTCGGCGCTGATCCGGGAGGTGCCCGCCGATTCGACCAGCAGCACATGCCCCAGGCTGAGATCGGCTGCCGCCTCGGGCGGGAGATCGATCCCCTCGCCAAGGAAGTCGAGTGCGATCGGCAAATAGGCCATCACCAGGCTGGTGGTGGCGAAGTGCGTCGTGAACAGGCCGGTCGTGGTAACCCAAGTGCCGTCTTCACGCTGGCTGATCAGCAGGTTCTCGATCGCCGCACGAACCACCGGGTCGTCGATCGAGGGCTGCTTGGCATCCAGGGCGAAGCCCACCCAGGCGGTGACCAGCGGGTCGCCCCGCTGACCTGTATGGCTGCGCAGCCAACCGCCATCCGGCGCCTGTCGACTTCGCAACCGCAGGTCGATCGCATCGATCGCCGCGATGACACGCTGCTGAAGCACCGGATCAACAATGTGTGGCAACGCTTCTGCCAGGCCGAGCATGCGGAAAGCGAGCAAGAGGTTGTCACTCTCCGTCTCGATGTTCCGCTGCAGGAAGAACTCGGCCAAAGACGGCATGGCATCAGTGAAACGCTGCACGACGTCCTGCTCTGGCGCCGTCAAGGTGTCACGTTGCTCGGCATCGATCAGAAAGCGATTGGCCGAGAGCGCGACCAGAGCGGACATCGAGTCCCAGTTGTTCAACCAGCCACTGTTGTGGTCATGAGTCCAGTACACCGTGCCGGCGTCTCTCTGACGGACGCTCCACAGGTAATCCAGACCGCGTGCGCGCACGCCGAACGTGCGCGCACGATCCGGGACGTAGCTCAGCGACCAGAGGGCGAAGGCTGTCTGGTCCCGCGAGAATTCGGGATTGGAGCGACGGATCGAGCCATCCGCCTGCTGGCTGCCAAGGATTTCCGCGAGCAGATACTCGGCCACGCGCTCATCCACCCGTGCCTTGCTGCGCGAGGCCTGCAACCCAAGCACTGCCTGGGTCTGGACATGACAGCCCAGACAGGTGTTTCGGCGATGCCAGGCCTCCGCCTCGGGCGCGACGAAGCCGCTGCCACTCTGGATTGCCGCGCGCGTCCGCCAGATCAGGCGCTTCAAGGCTTCGTTCGGCTGCGGATTGATCGGCTGTTCGACTTCGATGTAGCAGGCGGTGTGCGCATCCTGCAGGGATTGCGGTGTGAGCCCGTCGGGCGTGCCGCTCAGCAGACCCGAATCAGGCGCCATCTGCAGGCCCATCGGTCCGCGCACCAGGCCGTAGCGCAGCACATCACCATCCGGATCGATCGCGTCCACGTCGTACGCATAGGCACTGCCTTCCGCGACAGCCGTGACCGGCGCACTCACGATCCGCGGCGGCTCATTGCCACCGATCACGTCGATGCGGATACGCGCTGGCGCGGAGTCCAGCTGGCCATCGTTGGCGACGAAGTCAAAACTGTCCTCACCGCGGAAGCCGGCCTGCGGGGTGTAGACCAAGGCCGCACCACTGCCGCTCAGGCTGCCGTTGGCGGGCGCCTGCACCACGCGGAAGCTGAGTGCATCGCCATCGGAATCGGTGCCGGTCAGCGTGATCGGCAAGGCCATGCCGGTCGGCGTGCTCAGCTGCTGCGGCTGTGCGGTCGGTGCATCGTTGACCGGCGTCACCGTGATGCGCACGGTCGCCGGCGCCGAGTCGAGCTCGCCGTCGTTGACCACGAACTCGAAGCTGTCGACGCCGTGGAAGTCCGGCGCCGGCTGGTAGACCAGCGCAGGCGGGCTGCCCTGCAGGCTGCCGTGCAGCGGGCCGCGCAAGACGCGGAAGCTGAGCGCCGCACCCTCGGGGTCGCTGCCTTCAAGGATGAGGGCAAGCGCCGTGTCTTCGGCGGTTTCGAGGTCCTGCGCTTGGGCGATCGGTGCGTCGTTGATCGGCGTGACCAGAATCTCGATGCGCGCGGGCTCGGACTCGTCAATGCCGTCAAACACACTGAACTCGAACGCGTCTTCGCCATTGAAGTCGGCGTCGGGCACGTAGGTGAGATTGGGCGCCGTGCCTTCAAGGCGACCATGCGCAGGCGCGCTCAGCACGGTGAAGCTGAGTGCCTGTCCATCGACATCACTGCCCTGAAGCTGCAGCGGCAAGGGCACGTCTTCCGGGGTGGTGAGGCGCTGCGGCTGGGCCACCGGCAGCGTGTTGTAGCACTGGCCCTCGCCCTTGTATTCGAAGCTCAGCCAGCCCTGGCCGGTGAGCTGGTAGTCAAGCAGGCGCACGCGCACGAAGCGCTGCACGCGATAGTCGAAACGGCTGCCCTGGCCGCGGCGTTCGCTCCACGCCGGCAGCAGGATGTCTTCCTGCTTGAGGCGATCCAGCGCTGCGCGCACGGCGGCGGCATTCATCGAGCCGGTCGCGCCCTGGGCGAAGTCGTCGATGTTCAGCACTTGATCGGCGCTGTTGTCCGGGTTGCGGTAGGTGTAGCTGTCGCCCGGCGGTTGCAGGCTGGCGGCAAGCGTCGGCGCGTTGGTGGCGCCGCCCCAGCTCAGCCAGCTGAAGTTGCCCGGGCCAGTGCCGCGCGGCAGCTGGTTGATCGTGGCGCCCACTGACAGCCCATCCAGCACCGTGGACGGCAGGGTGATGGGGTAGATCGGGCAGAAGTCCTGCACCACCCGCACGTCGAAATTCTGGTCGCTGCTGGCGCCCTTGGGGTCGGCCGCGCGCAGGCCCATGGCGTGTACGCCAAGCTGGGCTGCGGTGGGGGTCCAGGTCAGTCGGCCGGTGGACGGATTGAAGGCGGTACCCGCCGGGCCCAGGGTCTGGCTCAGGGTGACGGGATCCTGGTCCGGATCGCGAGCGGCCGAGTCATAGCCGTAGGGACGTCCGACCCGGGCGAAGCGCGGCGGCTCGGTGATGAAGCGCGGCGGACGGTTGTCGCAGCTGGCATCGCGCAGATAGGTGAGCTCGATCCAGGGCGTGGCCGACAGCCGGAAGTTGCTCAGGCGCACCCAGACGAAGCGCTGGACCTGCAGCTGACGGCGGTTGCTGGCATCGCGGGCCTGCTCCCACACCGGCACGATCACATCGGTGTAGCGCAGCGCATCCAGCTTGGTCTGCACCAGCGAGGTGTTCATGGCTGTGGACTGCGTCCACACCCAGTCACCCATATCGACGGTCAGATCATCTGCGTTGTCGGGATTGCGATAGGTGTGGCTGTCGCCGGGCGGCTTCAGGCTGTAGCCGAACAGCTCGGGGTCTTCGCTGCCGGTCCAGCTGAGCCAGCTGAAATGGGTGGCGCCCGTTCCGCGCGTGAGCCGCGGCAGCGCGGCGCCGGTCACGACGCCATTCAGGGCGGACGCGGGCAGGGCGATCGGCAGCAGGGGACATTCGCTGACGGCGCTGGGCAGATCGGTTTTGGCCGAGCCCGTGAACACATTCAGCCAGGACTTGAGCTCGCCCCGCTCCACCCTGAGTGCAGACGCGGAAGCGCCAGCGGACAGGCACAGAGCGACACCCAGCAGCAGAAGCACAAAAGCGCTCTGCAGACTCCAAAAGCTGCGATTCATGGAAACCCCAACGAAGACGTGGCTTACGAAAACGTTTCTGTTTCGGGCAAGCCGAGCCGTGAACAGACGATGCACAGGAAAATGCGAGGCGCATCATACTTTTGTTGATGTTTGTGTCAAACACGTGAAAAGGGCTGCGTCACGGCAGGCACGATTCGCCTTACTGGTCGCTTGCCCATGTGATCGGCGGATGTGCCGTGGGACCTGCACGCGACGATGCCGCGCTTCATAAAAGCGCTATCGCCTCGAACCACCTGACTACGCTGCACGCCGACTGAAGCCAAGGCATCTGCACCCCGGCCCGGCGCGGCGCGTTAGCGCCTACGCCCCAACCCGCCCGGAAGCATCCACTCTCACTCCGCGAGACGGAGCCGCGCTGTGCTTGCGCGGCTGTTCTGCGTGCAGGTGGATGCTGTTCTCCCCTCTCCCCCTGTGGGAGAGGGGCCGGGGGAGAGGGGTGAATGCCTCCGCAAGCCTCTCCCGCTCTCCGCAACCCCGACCTTCGCTTCGCTCGGGCTAAGGAGGGCGTCGGCTACCGCCAGCAGTCGACACGCCCCCTCACTCCACGCAGGGAGAGGAGCTTGACTCGGCCAGCCGGCGACACAGCTGACGCGTGACGCCAATCAGGCTCCCGATTCCCGGTCCTCTTCACACCTCCGCGCTTGCCGCCGCCCCGACTACCACATAAATTTGTGCCCATGCCGCTCACCGACCGCCAGCAAGCCATCCTCGATTTCCTGAGCGCCCGCCTCGCGCAGGACGGCTCGCCGCCGAGCTTGGGCGAAATCGCCGAGGCCTTTGGCTTCAAGCAGGCGCGCTCGGCGCAGGACCATCTGCGCGCGCTGGAGGCCAAGGGGCTGATCGAGCTCAGGCCCGGCAAGGCGCGCGGTATTCGCCTGCTGCTGCCGACGCCCGAGGCCGGGCTGCCGCTGGTCGGGCGGGTGGCGGCGGGGCGGCCGATCCTGGCCGATGCGCATATCGAGCGGCATGTCGCGGTCGACCCCGGCCTGTTCCGGCCGCGCGCGCATTTCCTGCTGCGCGTGCAGGGCGATTCGATGGTCGATGCGGCGATTCTCGACGGCGACCTGATCGCCGTGCACCGCACGCCCGAGGCGCTGGACGGCCAGATCGTGGTCGCGCGCATCGAGGACGAGATCACCGTCAAGCGCCTGCGCCATCGCGGCGAGCGCCTGCAGCTGCTGTCGGAAAACCCGGCCTATGCGCCGATCGAGGTCGATGCCGCCTCCGGCGACAGCTTCGCCATCGAGGGCCTGTTCGTCGGCGTGCTGCGGCTGGGCACGGGGCGCACGCCATGAGCGGTGATGCCGTCAGCCCACTGGCACAGCTGCTGACCGATCCGCGCCTGTGGCGGGCCGGCAGCGCGCGCAGCCAGCGCGCTTCCGAATCGACCGGTGTGGCCGAGCTCGACGCCTTCCTGCCCACCGCCGGCTGGCCGCAGTCGAGCCTGAGCGAGGTGCTGTTCGCCGCCGACGGCCAGGGCGAACTCAGTCTGGTGCTGCCGCTGCTGGCGCGCTTGAGCAGCGGGCGCGGCCGCCTGGTGCTGGTGGCGCCGCCGTATCGACCGTATGCGCCGGCGCTGATCCAGTGCGGCATCGAGCTGGACGCGCTGGTGGTCGTACAGGCGCCGCCGAAACACGCCCTGTGGGCCGCCGAACAGTGCCTGCGCGCCGGCTGCTGCGCGGCCGTGCTGTGCTGGCCGGATGCAGGCCGCGAGGCCGACGAGCGCAGCCTGCGTCGCCTGCAGCTGGCGGCGGAAGCCGGGCACAGCCTGGGCATCGCACTGCGCCCGCTGCGCTCGGCCGCACAGACCTCACCGGCTGCGCTGCGTCTCACGCTGGATGCCGAGGGCGAGCTGCGCGTGCTGAAAGCCCGCGGTGCCAACCCGCCGACGCGCAGCCTGCGCTGGCGGCAGCGCGCGCCGGTGGCTGCGACCGTGGCAGCTCCATCGAATGGCCTGCGGACGCTGCAGCGCGATGCGATCGGGCAACGCGATGCCTCCAACGCGCCGCAGCGTCCGCTGCAGTTGAGCGATGCCGCCGGCAATCGCAATGAATCCGGCGCGCCGCAGCCCGGCCTGCAGTCCGTTCTGCCCCTGCACTGATGCCGGCGCGCGATGTCGACCTCTACACCTCCGCCCCTGTGGGCCGCCGTGCATCTGCCGCAGCTGGCGCTGGACGCGGTGCTGCGCCAGCAGTCCGAACCTGAGGCGCCGCTGGCGCTGATCGAAGGCCCGACCCAGCGTCGCCGCGTACTCGATGCCAACCGCGCCGCGCGCAGCGTCGGCGTGCAGCGCGGCCAGGCGCTGGCGGCGGCACGCGCGCTCTGCGCCGAGCTGCGTGTGCTGGAGCACCGCCCGCAGGATGCGCAACGCCTGCTCGAACTGCTGGCCGCGTGGGCCTACCGCTACAGCTCGATGGTCTGCCTGCCGCAGGCCGAGACCGTGGTGTTGGAGGTCGGCCGCAGCTTTGGCCTGTTCGGCCACTGGCCGGCGTTTGAGCGCCGCCTGCGCGCGGATCTCACCGCGCTGGGCGTGCAGCACCGCATCGCCGCCGCGCCGACGATCAGCGGCGCCTGCCTGCTGGCCGCACATCGCGACGGCCTGGCGGTGGATCGGCCCGACCCGCTCAAGCACGCGCTGGATCCGCTGCCGGTCGAAGCCCTGCCGCTGCCCGAGCGCGAAGCCGACAGCCTGCGCGGCATGGGCCTGCGCACGCTGCGTCAGGTGTTCGCCCTGCCGCGCGCGGGGCTTGCGCGGCGCTTCGGCCCTGCGCTGCTGGGCCAGATCGATCGCCTGCTCGGCCACGCGCCCGACCCGCAGGACCTCTACCGCCCACCCGAACGTTTCGCCGCCCGCGTCGAATTCAGCTACGAGATCGAACACTTCACGCCCCTGCTGTTCCCGCTGCGCCGGCTGTGCAGCGACCTCGCCGAATTCCTCACCGCCCGCGACGGCGGCGTGCAGCGCTTCGTGCTGGCGCTGGAACACGAAGGCCGGCCCGCGACCACGCTGGAGATCGGCCTGCTCGCGCCCGAGCGCGAAGCCACGCGCCTGTTCGAACTCGCCCGCGGCCGGCTGGAGCGCCTGGCCCTGCCCAAGGCTGCGCTGGCACTGCGGCTGGAGGCCGACGAGCTGCCGCCTTTCATTCCGGCGCGCAACGATCTGTTCGACACCGCGCCCGGCCAGGTCGAGCCCTGGGAAGGCCTGCGCGAACGCCTGCGCGCGCGACTGGGCGAGGACGCCCTGCAGCAGCTGGTGCTGACCGGCGACCCACGCCCCGAACGCGCCCAGCAGTGGGTGGCCACGCGCAACCAGCGCGACCCCGCCCAGCGCCCGGTACCACGCCCGCCCTGGCTGCTACCGGAACCGCGCCCGCTGCGCGACGCCGTCGCCGCCGTGCTGACCGGGCCCGAACGCATCGAAGCCGGCTGGTGGGACGAAGCCGACCAGCGCCGCGACTACTACCTCATCGAGACCCGCAGCGGCCAGCGCGCCTGGGCATTCCGGCCGGCGGGCGATGTCGCGACCTTGCAGGGCTGGATGCTGCAGGGGTGGTTTGCTTGAAGAGCCGGGATTCGGGATTTGGGAGTTGGGATTCGAGGTGGTCCGGCTCGCTTGCGCGGCACTGCCGCGCGAGCCGACGAACGCCCGAGCGCTATGCGCGAGGGCCGGGAGGGATTTGGGATTTGTTTGAAGCCGGTGGTGTGGAGATCGATGGCCGCGCAGGGCGCGACGTCGCGAGCGGGTCGCCATAGGGTGGGCCCTGGCCCACCATGAGCTCGACTCTCGCTCCGGTCCTGCAAGGCAAGGCGTTTGATTGGCGGTATACGCGATCGCGATTCGGATCGTTGGCGACAGTGCAGTGCTTGAACACGCAGCGGACGCATGTGGATCTCGGTTGACCGGGGCGAGTGTCCGGCTTTCGGTGGGCCAGGGCCCACCCTATGCCTGCTGCTTGCTGTTGCTGCTTGCTGTTGCTGCTTGCTGTT
Organism: uncultured Aquimonas sp.; assembly: GCA_964586455.1. GTDB lineage: Bacteria > Pseudomonadota > Gammaproteobacteria > Xanthomonadales > Xanthomonadaceae > Aquimonas. Next base: position 15,633 of record CAZPHV010000039.1, on the reverse strand, counting down.
GCTGCTTGCTGTTGCTGTTGCTGTTGCTGTTGCTGTTGCTGTTGCTGTTGCTGTTGCTGTTGCTCTTGCTCTTGCTCTTGCTGTTGCTGTTGCCCTGGCTCTGGCTTTTCGCTCCGGCTCTTGCGGGCAGGAGCCCGCGCTCTTCTACGGGGCCCCTGGGGAGCGGCGGGAGTTCGTGGATCAGCCCGAAGGGTCGCCGGCAGGGAGGCCGGCGATGTTCGTGACAGGCCAGGGAGGGCCTGTCCACGAATACCCACGGACTCACGCGAACCCTCTGCGCATGGATGCGCAGAGGGCGCGGACGAGGGGTGGCCTTTCTTTTGGTTACTTTTCTTTGGCCACTCAAAGAAAAGTGACTCGGGCCGGCCGAAGGACGGACCGAAAGCTCTTGCTCTTCGCTTTCAGCGGCAAGCTTCCAGCGGCGAGCGGCGAGCGATGAGAAACACACATAGCAAGAGCCGAGGCTTCCCGCTCGGCCAGGTTCAGAGCGCCCGCTCCGCCCGGCCCTCACCCCAACCTGCCTTCGCTTCGCTCGGGCTCTCGGGGTCATCGGCTGCCACCGGCAGCCGATGAGCGCCCCCGAATCGCTCCCCGATGGGAGAGGGGCTAGAAGCGACGCTTCGCCCGCCCCTCGCCCAATGGCCACCCAGACCAACATCCTCCCCCTCCCCCGCAAGCCCGCCCGCAACAACGCGACCGGCGCGTCGCCCTCGCGCCCAACACCCAAGCGCCCCCGCACCACCACCCCGCCCTACGCCGAACTGCACTGCCTCTCCAACTTCAGCTTCGGCCGCGGTGCCTCCAGCGCAATGGAGCTGTTCGAGCGCGCCCGCGCTCAGGGCTACAGCGCACTTGCGATCACCGACGAATGCTCGCTCGCCGGCATCGTGCGAGCGTATGAGGCCGCCAAGGCGACGGAGCTGAAGCTCATCGTCGGCGCCGAGTTCAGCACTCCGGATCAGCGCTTCAAGTGCGTGCTGCTGGTCGAGGACAGCGCCGGCTACACCGCGCTGTGCGAGCTGATCACCGGGGCGCGGAGACGCTCGAAGAAGGGCGAGTACCGCTTCGAGCTCGCGGATATCGACCCCGCGCCGCCGGGCCTCGTGCTGCTGTGGATACCGCAGGCGCTGGACAATGACAGCCTCGAAGCCCAGGGGCGAGCGCTGGCCCAGCAGTGGCGCGATCGCTGCTGGCTTGGCGTCGAGCTGCACCGCGGCCCGGACGACGAAGCGCGCAAGGCGGAACTGCTCGATCTCGCCGAACGCTGCGACCTGCCGGCCGTCGCCTGCGGCGACGCACACATGCACCTGCGCGCAAGGCGGCCGCTGCAGGACTGCCTGACCGCGCTGCGCCATCGGCTGAGCGTGCCGCAGGCGCGCGGGCTGCTGTTCCCGAACGGCGAGCACCATCTGCGCACGCGCCGCGCGCTGCTCGCGATCTACGGCGAAGCGCTGATGGCAGAGACTCTGCTCGTCGCCGAACGCTGCCGCTTCCAGCTGACCGAGATCCGCTACCAGTACCCGCGCGAAGTCGTCCCCGAAGATCACACCCCGGATTCCTGGCTGCGTGCGCTCACGGAAGTCGGCGCGCGCTGGCGCTGGCCGCGGGGCGTGCCGGACAAGGTTCAGGCGCAGATCGAAAAGGAGCTCGCGATCATCGCCGAGCTCGACTACGCGGCCTACTTCCTGACCGTGCACGACATCGTCCGCTTCGCCCGTGAGCGCGGCATCCTCTGTCAGGGCCGCGGCTCGGCGGCGAACTCGGCGGTGTGCTTCGCGCTGGGTGTGACTGAAGTGAACCCCGCGCACAGCCAGCTGCTGTTCGAGCGCTTTCTGTCGAAGGAGCGCAACGAGCCGCCGGACATCGACATCGACTTCGAGCACCAGCGCCGCGAAGAGGTCATCCAGTACCTGTACACGCGCTACGGCCGCGAGCGCGCGGCGCTGGCGGCCACCGTGATCTGCTACCGCAGCAGCAGCGCCCTGCGCGACGCCGCGCGAGCGCTGGGCCTGCCGGCCGACCAGCTGGAGCAGCTCAGCGCGGCGGCCGCGCGTGGGCAAAGCGCAGTGCCGATCGCAGAGCGCCTGGCCGAACGCGGCTTCGATCTGCTGAGCCCGATCGTGCGCCGCCTGCTGCAGATCGCGAGTGAGCTGAAAGGCTTTCCGCGCCATCTCTCGCAGCACGTCGGCGGCTTCGTGATCTCGGATGCGCCGCTGTCGACCCTGGTGCCGGTCGAGAACGCCGCGATGCCCGATCGCACCATCATCCAGTGGGACAAGGACGACCTCGACAGCCTCGGCCTGCTCAAGGTCGACTGCCTGGCATTGGGCATGCTGAGCTGCGTGCGGCGCTGCCTGGATCTGCTGCGCGAAGCGCGCGGCGTGGACCTCACGCCGGCCACGATCCCGGCCGAAGATGCGGCCACCTACGCGATGATCCAGCGCGCCGATACCGTCGGCGTGTTCCAGATCGAATCGCGCGCGCAGATGGCGATGCTGCCGCGGCTGAAACCGCGCACCTTCTACGACCTGGTGATCGAAGTCGCGATCGTGCGGCCGGGGCCGATCCAGGGCCGCATGGTGCATCCCTATCTGCGCCGTCGGCAGGGCCTGGAGGCGGTGATCTATCCGTCCGAGGATCTGAAACAGGTGTTCGAGCGCACGCTCGGCGTGCCGCTGTTCCAAGAGCAGGTGATGCAGCTGGCCATCGTCGCCGCCGGCTACACGCCCGGTGAGGCCGACGAGCTGCGCCGTTCGATGGCGGCCTGGAAGCGCCGCGGCGGGCTGGAGCACCACCGCGCGCGCATCCTCGAAGGCATGGCCGTGCGCGGCTATCCAGTCGAGTTCGCCGAGCAGGTGTTCGAGCAGATCAAGGGCTTCGGCAGCTACGGCTTTCCGGAGTCACATGCCGCGAGCTTCGCGCTGATCACCTACGTCAGCTGCTGGCTCAAATGCCACCACCCGGATGCGTTCGCCTGCGCGCTGTTGAACGCCCAGCCGCTGGGCTTCTACTCGACCGCGCAGCTCATTGCCGACGCCCGCCGCCACGGTGTGCGCGTGCATCCGGTGGACGTGCGTTACAGCGACTTCGACTCACACCTTGAGGCCGGCGGCGAAACCGCGCGCGGGCCGATCCGGCTGGGCCTGCGCGAAGTGCGCGGGCTGAAGGGCGAGGCCGCGCAGCGCATTGTTCAGGCGCGTGCGCACAGGGACTTCCGCGACGTCGAGGATCTCGCCCATCGCGCCCAGCTCGACCGCGGCGACCTCGGCCTCTTGGCCGAAGCCGGCGCCCTGCGAGGCTTGGCCGGACATCGGCACCGGGCACGCTGGGCGGTGGCCGGGGTCGAGACCACCCTGCCCCTGTTCGAGCACCTGCCGACGCCGGAGACGCGCGTGCAGCTGCCGCCGCCGAGCGCGGCCGAGAACCTGCTGGCCGACTACGCGCGCACCGGGCTCTCGCTCGGGCCGCATCCGCTGACCCTGTTGCGTCCGCAGTTGAATGCGCTGCGCTGCAGACGCTCGCGCGATCTGGAGCAGATGCGCAATCGCAGCCACGTGCGCTTCGCCGGCCTGGTCAGCCTGCGCCAGCAGCCCAGCACCGCCAGCGGCGTCACCTTCGTCACCCTCGAGGACGAGGACGGCATGGTGAACCTGGTGGTCTGGCAGCGGGTGGCGATCCGCGATCGTCGCGCCCTGCTGGAATCGCGCCTGCTGATGGTGGAAGGCCACCTCGAAAGTGCAGACGGTGTGCGTCACCTGATCGCCGGACGGCTGAGCGATGTCAGCGAGCTGCTGGGTACGCTGGATGCGCGCTCGCGGGATTTTCATTGAGCGCGCTCCGGCGCAAGCGCGATGGAGCCGACGTTGCGGCTGTGGGCCCGAGCTTGGTGAGGAGCGGTGCGCCACAGGCGCACCCTATGCAAAGCGGGGCCTCGGCTTCGTGTGATGCGCGGCGTTGTTGGTGGGCGAAGGCGGTGCGCCACAGGCGCACCCTATGCGTGGTGCAGCCTCAACTTCGTTGAATGCAGGGCGTCGTTCGTGATCGTAGGGTGCGCGTGTCGCGCACCTACGACTCCGAGGGACGCTACACATCGAACAACACCCGCCACGGCAGCCACGCGCTCTTTCTCGACACGCTGCACGCTGCACGCTGCACGCTGCACGCAACCAATGATGAAAGAGAACGGGTCCAACTACCGACGTGCCACTGATTCGGCCGTGCCACAAACGCAGAAGGGGCCGGCAGTGCCGGCCCCTTCACTTCGCTCCCAGCCAGGTCGCGAAGGCTTAGCGCGGGATGTTGACCGTCCAGCCAGCGGTCCAGTTGTCGCGCGGGCCGGCGAAGGCGCCGCGGTACTGCACCGGACGGAAGAAGCCGTCGCTCGGGGCCTGACCACCGGTGAGCAGCGGCGAAGTCTCGGTCGGCAGGAAGCCGCCGCTGACCAGCAGCGGGTCGCCCGTGCCGTTGCCGGTGCCGGCATTGAACCAGGCGCTGACCGGGTAGGCTGCGCTCGCGTTATCTTCGAACTGACCGGCGCCGCAGGTTCCAACCCAGGAGTGGGTCATGGTCAGGGTGGTGCCGGTCTGCGTGGCCGAGCTCAAGGCATAGGTCTGCGGATCGACCAGGTTGATGCAGCGGTCGCGGAAACCGGTGATGACCAGACCGAAGTAGTTGCCGCCCGAACCGCGACGGATACGCGCGCCTTCATTGCCGACGTTCGGGTTGCCGACCAAGGTCATGTTGGCCACGGTCGGCTGCGTACGCGGCAGCTTGTCGGAAGCGGGGTTGTCGTTGTCCGACTCGATGCCGTTGGAGTCGCCGCCAATGTCAGGGTTCAGACCCTGCCAGCCCAGCGCGAACTGGATCTTGCCGTTGTAGCCCTGGTCGAAGTCGAAGCAGTCATCACCCATGTTCGAGCAGACCAGATATCGGCCGTTGACGCTGCCGCCGAACATCTCGAAGCCGTCGTCGAGGCCGCCGTCGACCTGCACATACTCGAGCACCGTGCCCGAACCCACCGCATTCAGGGTCAGCGAGTTCAGCTCTTCGTTCGGCGCGATCTGCTGGCCGGCCCAGAGGATGCGCACATAGCGCAGCGCACCGGAGTTGTCGTCCAGCACCGGCGGCACCGCACCGTAGGTCAGCTCAGGCACGGCTTCGAAGCGGCACGGGGTGGTGGCGGTAGCGTCGTTGCAGATCGAGCGGCCGTTCAGCACCAGACCCGCCCAGGAACCCGGGGTCGCTTCCGGACCGGTGAAGGTGATCGGCTGGCTCGGGGTGCCTTCGGCGTAGAGGCGGCCGCCCTGCTTCACTGCGATGAAGTTCGGCGAAGAGCGGTCGGTCGAACCCTGCACGGTGACGCCCGGCGCGATCGTCAGACGCGCATCGGCTTCAACCGAGACCTGGCCGCGCACGATGTACTTCTTGCCGGCGGGCAGGAACAGGTTGTTGGTGATGCTGTTCGGCAGCTGGCAGTCGTCGCCCGCAGCGGTGGTACCCGCGGGGCAGGCGGCCAGCGGCTCGTTGCACTCGAGCGCCGAAATCGGGCTGGTCGGGGCAAACACGAAGTTGGCGTTGGCCAGGCCGGAAGCGGCGTTCGGGGCGATGTTGACGACCACGCCGTCACACGCGAACGAGACCTGCGCGGTGGCGAACACGTTATCGACCGGGGTGCCGCGCTCGCTGAAGCGACCGCCGCTGTAACGGAACAGGTTCACGCCAGCATAGTCGTTCTGACCCGCGACCATCGGGATCGCGAAGGTGAACCACACCTGGTTGCCGCTGTTGTCGTAGGTGAAGAACGCACCGAAGGTGGCGTTGGCGTTCGGAATGTAGTCGAGCAGCAGACCCTTGTTGTCGGAGCCTTCGACGTTCGTCCAGGCGCCGTCGAAGGCTTCAGTAACGATGGAGGCGGAAGCCGGCCCGGCGATTGCCAGGGCGCACGAGGTCGCGAGCAGGGTCTTGCGGAATGAACGCATGGGGAAGCTCCGAAAGTGGGGGATCGCGCCGACGGTGCCGACGGGAACCTGCACAGTAAGAAGCTTTTGTTTCACCGAGCCTGCGCGGGCATGACGGTTTGGTGACACTGCCTTCAGCAATGCACCCCATTGAGTGCCCGCACCCGCTTCATGCGCTGGCGAGGAGATGCGTTCAGCGCAGCTTTTGAGGTTCCGCAGCTGGCTCGCCGCCGAATCCGGCTCGCGGCGACGTATTCAGCGGGAATGGATACAGCGGGCTTCCAACGGACCGACGATCCTTGAAGATTTCCCCTGACGGAGTTCTCAGACCGTTGTGGCGAGGGCTGGCGACGCGTGCAAGGGATCTGCGCGGAGGAGCGGGCGCGCGCAGCGACGTGGCGGCCGCCCTCGTGGCCAAGGTCTGCTGCAGGAGTTCGGACCCTAGGAGCCTGTCGGACTTTGGATGGCCGGGCTGCAAATCCGTCTGCGCGGTCCACTATCCGCCGGTTCTTGGCCGAGAGCCCACTCGGCCTGCGAATCGTGGAAAAACTGTCCTCTCGCAGTCGACAATCGCCTCGACCCCCAAAGCCCGACAGGCTCCTAGAACTTCCATTCCACCGACAGCGCGGCCTCACGGCCCTTGCGGAAAGCGCGAGTAGGCTCACCGCCTTGCTCAAACCGAACTTCGGGATCAAGCAGGTTGCGCAGACGCAGCTTCAGGCCGAAGCCGTCCCAAGGCAGCTTCTGCGACAGGGTGAAATCCAGCTGGTTGAAGGGCTGCTCGTAGACGTCGGGCAGACCGTTCACGCCGACGCGCGAGATCCGCTCGCCGAACAGGTTCCACGACAGCTGGGCTTCGGTACGGCCTTCCGGATGCAGGTAGGACAGGGACGCATTCGCGACGTACTTCGACTGGCCCTGCAGCGGACGCACGGTATTGGTCTGGATGCCAGGGTCGCCGAGGTCGATCTCGGAGTCGATGCGGGCATAGTTCGCGCCGACGTAGACATCCTGCCAGGGGAGGCGCTGCAGGAAACCGGGAAGGAAGCCCAGCTTGCCCACACCGTCCAGGGACTTGTAGGCATCAAACTCGATGCCGATGTTGGTGGCGCTGTCGGCGTTGTCGAGCGCCAGCAGCTCGCCCGACGCCGGCGTCGAGATCAGCTCGATGGGGTTGGTGAACTTCTTCGAGAACAGCGCGACCGAAAAGCTCTCCAGCGTACTGAAGTAGTACTCCCAGCGCAGGTCGATGTTCTCGATCTCGGCCTGCACCAGATCCGGGTTGCCCTGCACGCGCACATCTAGAAGCGGGTCGACGAAGTTGGCCGGTGACTGCTCGCGGATGTCCGGACGCGACAGCGTGGTGCTGTACCCCAATCGGAGCTGAGCCTTGTCCGAGTAGGCCCAGGTCAGGGAGGCCGCCGGCAAATCGTCGCTGTTGTCGAGCGTGCCGATGACAGGCGTGGCATTCGGATCGAAGGGCCGCACCGTGGTCACGCTCTGCAGCATGTCCTCTCGGCGCACGCCGAGGTTGGCGCGCAGCTGCCACCAGGCTGCATCGAGCATCAAGTAGCGTGCATCGAGCTTCTGGCTGGCGGTGTAGGCATCGCTGGACAGCGTGCCCTCCTCCAGGCGCAGCCCGTTTGGACCAATGTTGCCGGGCTGCAGCAGATCCTCGTAGTTGAAAATATCGCCCTGCGGGCGTCGTCCCGAGAAGCGGAAGCGGCGAATGTTGGAGACGCGGTCACGCTCCATCTGCGCGGCGCCCGCCTGCACACCCAGTTCCACCGCATCGCCGAGCTTGAACAGCTTCTTGAGATCGATGCTGTAGTCACTGGCCTCGTCGTCCAGCAGCTCGTAGCGCTGCTGGTTGAAACTCTCGAAAATGTAGTCGCCGACACCCTCGTCGAAGGTGAAACGGAAACTGCGCGCGTTGGGTGAAAAACGACTGGCGCTGGCGTCAGTGGCCTGCCAGGCCAGGTGCAAGCCGCCTAGCGCGGGAAAGCTGTGCTCGCCCGCGAACTGAAGGGTGTCCAGTCCGTTTTCGATCCATTCGAGATTGGTGACGCGGTCGATATTGCCGGAACCGAGAACGCCTTCGTCGATCCGAACCTCGTCGGTGGTCTGGCGCAGGCGGGTCAACGTGAAGTCGACTGCATGGTGCTCACCCACCTTCAGACCAAGCACGCCAAAGACGCTGCTATCGATCGAGCGCTCGGTGCTGCGGCGCTCAAAATCCTCCGCTGGCAGCAGCCGGTCCTGGAACAGGCTGTAGCTGCGCCGGGTCTCGGTGCTGTCGTCCCACGCATGCGCATAACGCACCGCGGCAACGTAGCCGAGGCGCACGTCGGACTCGCCGAAACGGAAATCATCGCCAACGCCCAGGCCCAGGCTGCCATTGGGGCCCAAGCTGTCGTTGCGCGTGGCATAACCCAAGGCCGCCAGCTCCCGACCTGCGGCCTGCAGCTCGGCAGGATTGGTAGGCAGACGATCGACCCCGAACACGCTGGGAGCGAAACGCGCGCCGTCGTCGCTGCCGCGCCAGTCACGCCGCCCGCCGTTATAGCGCAGACCCTCCTCACCGGTCGTTCCATCCGCGTAGCCCACGGTCAAGGAGCTACGGAAGAAAAATTCCTCGGGCACACCGCGCGTACGCAGCTGGATCGTGCCGCCAGCAAATTCGCCGGGCATGTCCGCCGTATACGTCTTCTGCACCACGATGCCCTGCAGCACTTCGGTGGGGAACAGGTCCAGTGGCACCACGCGACGGGTGGGGTCGGGGCTGGGCACCTGCGCACCGTTCAGCAAGGTGCTCGAATAGCGCTCACCCAGGCCGCGCACGTAGACAAATTTGCCGTCGACCAATGTCAGGCCGGTGACGCGCTTCAAGGCACCGGCGGCGTCCGAGTCGCCTGCGCGCGAGATCTGTTCGGCACCGAGAATATCGGTGACCGCAGAGCTGGTGCGGCGCTCTTCGACAAAGCTGGCCAGCGAGCCTTCGATGAAGGGCTCCAGCACCACGAACTCGGGCAGCTCGACCCCGGCGGGCGTCAGCTCGATCGCTTGCTCGGTGGTCTGCTCGCTGTTGATGGCCACGCCTTCGAAGCTGCGCGACGCAAACCGCGGCGCCAGCACCGAGACGGCATAGCTGCCCGGTGGAATCTCGGCGCTGTAGCGGCCTTCCGCGTCGCTGACCAGGTCGATCGGTGTGCCGGACACATAGATGCGCGCACCGGCCACGGGCTTGCCGTCTTCGGCATTGACGATGCGGCCGCTCAAGGTGCCGGGCGGGCCCAGCTCGGGCTTGGCTTCGGCCGCGGCGGCGGCGCCGGCATTGGTGCTTTCGATGAATACGCTGGGCGCGGAATCGGCGTACAGCGTGGCGATGATCTGGGCGTCCTCGTCTTCGACCAGGTTCAGCTCAAGATTCAAGACTTCGGCGCCTTCGCGAAGCACGCGTAGGCGCCGCGCGCCCGGCTCGATCTTCAGGTTCAGCGCGCCATCGCTGCTGGTGCGGCCGCGGGTGGCGGCGTCGATCTGCACTTCGGCATCGACCACCGGGCGACCTTCGTCGAACAGATACAGCGAGAGTTCGGCGGGCTCGGCGGCGCCCGCCTGCGAACAGACGAGGGCGGAGACGGCGAGGGCGAGCAGGCGGCGCTTCATGGCGGGGCTTTCCAAAGATCGATGACCAGCGCGCACGGCGCCGGCGAGTGGATCAGGCGCAGGTCCAAGGGGTGTCGGCGCACTCCTGCATCAGGCGACGCAGCTCGGTGGCGCGGCGAAACAGCTCGGGACGGGTCAGCACCAGCAAATGCCCCTCGACCCGGTCGAACTGACCGAGGCGGTACCAGGCGTAGGCCAACGCGTAGCGCAGGTCTTCGTCTTCCCACAGGCCGGCGCGGCGCAGGCCGCCTTCGAGCGCGGTGACTTCACCGTACTTTCGGGCGGCGATCAGCAGGCCGACACGCTGCTTCAGCTTGCGCTCGCCGTCTTCGACACGCGCGTTCAGGTTCAGGGCGCGGGTGATCTGCCCGGCGCGACGGTACAGCTCGGCGGCTTCGACCAGCAGTTCGGGCTCGCGCTCGGCCTGCGCCGCCATCACCTCGGCCGCGGCCAGCGGGTTGCCGCTCTCCAGCCAGGTCTGCCCCAGCGCACGTGCGATCGCCCCGTTGTCGGGGTATTTCAGGCGCGCGGCTTCCAGAAAGCGCAGGGCTTCGTCGAAGGACTTGCTGCGCCGAAGCGCGGTGCCGATCGCAGCGTAGTCATCGGCCTTGGGCTCGCCGCGGTTGAGATAGTCGCGACCCAGATCGGCGGCTTCGGCATACAACCCGGCTTCGACCAGATAGAACACCTGTCGACGTTGAAAGCCGAGGTTGCCGGGGAAGCGGTTGCCGGCCTCGCTGAGCGTGTCCAGCGCGGCCTGGCGCTGACCCTGCATCCACTGCGCGTGCGCACGCAGCATCCACGCGCCGCTGATGCCCGCAACCGCCTCGCCCGCTTCGTCCAGCGCGGCGACTGCTTGTTCGTAACGCTCCAGACCGAAATAGGCCTGGGCGCGGTAGAGATGGATCATCGGCTCGTTCTGGCCGGCTGCGACGGCAGCGTCGAAGGCTTCGGCCGCGGGCTCGAGCTGCTGCTGCTCCAGCGCGATCAGGCCGCGCACCGTGTGGTACTTGGCGAGATCGATGCCTTCGACGCTGAGGTCAACGCGCGACAGGGCCTCGGCGGCACGGGCGGCTTCGCCGTCGCGCATCAGCAGGGCGGCGAGCTCGATGAAATCGACTTCGTCGCTGTCCTTCTGCGCAAAAGCAGGAGCGATCAGCGCCAGAAGAAATGCGAACGCGATCAGACGACTCATGACAGGTTGAACCTCACGCGCTGGGTCGCCCACACGCGGACGTTCTCACCGCGGTAGGTCGCGGGCTCGAACTTCCAGGTCTGCACGCCGGCCACCGCGACATCGTCGAACACGCCGGCGGGTTGGGCTTCCAGAACACGCACGCGCTCGACCTGGCCGGTCGGCCCGATCAGCACACTCAGCAGCACGTAGCCCGTCACGCCCTGGGCACGGGCACGCGCCGGATACGCCATCGGCGTCTGCAGGATCGGGCGCGGGGCGACGTCGACGGTGTCGTCGGTCATCACCACATTGCTGCTGTCGCCGAGGATGTCGTTGCCGAGGCCGAGCTCGTTGGCATCGAAACCCGGCAGGCCGAAGTCCAGCCCGGAAAGACCGCTGTCAAGGCCGACGATGGGCGCCGGCGCACTGCGCTGCGGCGGCCGACGGGGTGGCTCGGGGCGACGCACGGGTTCAGCGGCCGGCGGCTTTTCGCGCTTGACCACTTCGATCGAGCTGAAAGCGTTGCCGTCGTCGCCCTCGGGCTTCTGGAAGGGGCGATTCATGAACAACACCAGGCCCAGCACCAGGGCGGTGCCGAGCGCGGAGGCGCCCAGGCCGGCCAGGCGTGGATCGCGGAGGCGCATCATCCCTCTCCGGCTTCAGCGACCGTGGCGACGCCGACGTCTTCGGCGCCCGCCAGGCGCGCGGCATCGACCACGCGGATCAGCTTTTCAGCAGGCACCATGTCATCGGTGATGACCAGCACCGACTTCTGGGTCATGCCCTTCAGCTGGTCGCGCACGCGCGACTGGATCACCCACTCGCGCACCGGCTCGCCGTCGAGATAGGTCTCGCCCTGGCGGTCGATGTACAGGCGCACGGCCTTGGTCGACGCGACCACCTGGGTCTGGGCGGCTGGACGATTGATGTCCAACTTCATGTCCTTGACGAAGGTCGTCGAGACCATGAAGAAGATCAGCAGGATGAAGGTCATGTCGATCATCGGGGTGAGATCGACGTTGGCTTCAGGGGACTTGCTTATCCGACGGCGCAGCATGGTCAGGCGGCCTTATGCATTGGCCGGCGCAGCCGGCACATGGCGGTGGTCGGCTTCGGGGTCGAAGCGGCTGATCAACAGATCCTTGATCTGCGCGAGATCCAGCTCCAGCTGCTGCTGGCGACGGTCGAGGAAGAACTTCACGATCACGCCCGGCACCGCGACCACCAGACCCATCTGCGTGGTGAACAGGGCCGTGGAGATACCGGCGGCAATGCCGCCGCCCTGCGAGAACATGCTCATATCGCCCAGCGAGCGGAAGGTTTCGATCATGCCGATCACCGTGCCGAGCAGGCCGAGCAGGGGCGCGATCGCCACCACCGCGGTGATCATGGTGGCGTGCTGCTTGAGCTGGCCGTCGAAGTCGCCGAAGGCTTCGTCCAGGTAACGGCGCAGGCTCGGCCGCGGCTGGGCGCATACCGTCATGCCGCGCACGATGGCCTGGTCGACGATGCCGTCGGGCGCCTTGGCGCGGCCGTCGGCATAGCGCTTGATCAGCACCCGAACGTTCTTGCCGCTACCGCGCTGCAGCAGGGCCCAGCGCGCACCGATCGCGTACCAGAGCACCACCGCGCAGACCACCAGCACCGGCATCACGAAGCCGCCGGAGCCGATGTAGGCGCCGATCGATTCGATCAAACCGCTGTCAGGGTCGAGTCCCAGAGCCATGGCTGTCTGCTGTCCGTTCGCGTGAGGGTCAGGCGGCGTTGCGCGCGGGTGCGCCGGCGCGCACGTCCTGATAGAGGTTCACTACCTTCAGCGCGGCCTTCTCCATGTCGTCCTTGATGCTCTCGGCCCAGCCGTTCAACAGGCTGCCGAACAGCAGTGCGGGAATCGCCACGATCAGGCCCTGCATCGTTGTCACGAGCGCCGTGGCGATGCCGCCGGAGAGCAGCTTCGGGTCCGAGGTGCCGAATTCGGTGATGACGTCGAAGGTCTGGATCATGCCGGTGACCGTGCCGAGCAGGCCGAGCAGGGGCGCGACTGCAGCAATCATCAGGATGTAGGCGCCAAAGCGGTTCAAATGGGTCGACTCGTGCAGGATCGACTCCGAGACAATGTCTTCCAGATGCTCGCGATCGCGATCGAGATTGCGCAGCGCGGCGGTGACCACGCGTGCGGCCGAACCCTTGAAGCGCTTCGCAGCCGCGATGGCGTCGTCAATTCGATGCGCGCGCACGGCTGGTGAGACGCCTTCGATGATGTTGTGGATGCTGGCGCCGGCACGCTGCAGGAACAGCGCACGCAGCACAACCAGGATGCCCGCGGACAGACCCAGCAGCAGGATGATGTAGCCGATCAGGCCGCCCTTCTTCATCTCGTTGACGAAGGTCTTGTCTTCGGGATCGAGCACGGCGGTGTTGGCGTTCTCGAACAGATAAGCCTGCAGGGTGCCCGGCAGCTGGCCCTGCGCGAGCGCCTGCGCGCTTTCGTCAGCAGGGTCTTTCCAAAGGCGGAAGCGACCGCCGCCGGCCGGCACCAGGGCGCCGCTGCCCTGCTCGCTGACGCCGTAGGCGGCGATGTTGCCGAAGCGAACGATCTGACCCTGCACCTCGGTGCCGTCGGCGAGAAAGAACGTGCCAGGCTCGCGGCGGATTTCGCCCAGCACGCGCAGCTGGGCCACGCCCTGCTCAAACATGCCCTGCAGCTTGCTCAACTCGTCGCGTGCGGCGAACTCGTCGGCCGACAGCGCGTTGTTGCCGAAGCCGGCGAGCGTGCTGCGTGCCTGCTCCAGGGTGGCGTCGATGAAGCCCGAGTTCTCGGCCAGCGCAAACGCGGCCTGCTCGATACGGGTCAGTTCCTCGCTGGCGGTTTCGGCCTCAGCCCGCTGGGCGAACACGCGGTTTTCCAGCGCGGCGATTTCGGTCTCCAGACGCGAACGCTGGCTCGCCGTCTGCTGGCGGACTTCAGCCACGCGTGCGGTGAGCTCGCGCTTCTGCGCCTCCAGCAGCGCGAACTCGCGGCGGTAGGCCTGTTCTACCGAGACGGTCGGCGCGGGTGCCGTGACGGCGGCGGGTGCGGGTGCGGGTGCGGCTGCAGCTGCAGCTGCAGCAGGGGCCGTGTCCTGGGCGCTGGCGGCGAAGGGCAGCATGCCCAGCAGCAGGAGAGAAGCGAGACGGTTCATCGGGCGGCTCCGGCGGCGGCCAAAGGCAGTTCGAACCAGCCCTGGCGGATCTGCTTGCCCAGCGAATCGAACAGGTTGCGTACCTGCGCCTGCTGGCTGGCTTCAGTCAGTTCAACGAAGGCCCAGCCGCTGCCCTGGCGCTGGGCCTGGCCGACGCGGCCATCGCGGGTGCGGAAGTACAGGGCCATCGAGCCCAGCTTCGCTACATCGGCAAGCACACGCTCGCTGCCGAGCTGGAGCGTCTGCGTATGTAGGCTGTTGTCGCGTGAGAGCCGGAACTCGTCCTCGAAGTAGGCCCAGAGGCGATTCACGCCGCGCTGGGCCGGCACGCTGCCGTTCTCCAGCTCGGCGCGAAAGCGGTCGAGCTCGTCAACGCGCTCTTCCAGCTTGAACGGCAGACCCGACTGGATATGGGTCTTCAGCGCATCGATCGCGCTGTACAGAGCCGGCCGCAGGTTGTCACCGCTGGCGCCGGCCTCAAGAATCTCCGCCTGCTTGGCAGCGAGTTTCTCGCGCGCCTCGCGCGCCGACAGGCCCTGCCGCTCGGCACTATTGGTCAGCTCCGCGCGCTGCTGGTTCAGCCCCGCCAGCATGACCCGCTGCTCTTCCCGCAGCAGCTCAAGCTCCGAGTTCAGCTGCTCGACCTCGCCGCGCAGGCGGATCAGGCCCTGAGCCAACTCATCGGCCGCATCCTGGGCCGGGGCGGGAACGGCAGCCACGAGGCACAGGGCGGCGAAGGCGGCCAGTGCACGCGGACGAAACGCGTTGGGGCGGGTCATGAAAGCTCCGGACGGCATGGATCAGCGCGGAGCAGGGTGCCCGCGGCAGCCCAATACGCTATGACCGCGCGGTTGCGGTTTTATGACAATCCGGTCATGTCGGTGAAATATGGCTTCGCGCGGAGCTGGCAGGGGCGGGCTTGAGTCGGTTTGGAGGCGTTCGCTGGCGAGCGGGATTGAGGGGCTCTTGAAGTTCGATGGCGGGCGTGGGGCTGGCCGCGGTGTTCGCAGTGTTCGCGGTGTTCGCGGTGCTCGCGCGCGAGGTGACGAGGGATTGCCCAAGGGAGTGCCTGGCATTCGATGAGCACTTCCGGGGCATGGCGCTTGGGTAGTGTCTTGTGCGGGGCGAAGCATGCGTGTCGAAGGAGCGGCGATCTCGCATGCCCCCTTGTGTAACGTTATTGCAACAGTTCGTTTGCATACCCATGTGAGTTGCACCCGGCAGTGTCGACCACGCGAGTCGCTAGACATCACTGCCCGGAACAGTCTGCTGGATGCCCGCCGCGGCCCAGGCGGGAGCAGGCATCACGGGCTTCGACGGGTAGCGTCGGCCAGACACGCTGGCGGTGCGTGCACGCGAGTGCGCTGGGAAAGAAGCCCCCGGCCTCGCCAGCGTTCGCGGTTGCTCTTGCGGTTGCTCTTGCGGTTGCTCTTGCGGTTGCTCTTGCGGTTGCTCTTGCGGTTG
>CAZPHV010000039.1:0-87 GCA_964586455.1 uncultured Aquimonas sp. | reverse complement strand
CTGTTGCGGCTGCTGTCGCCGTTGCTGCGGCCCTTGCGGGCAGGAGCCCGCGCTGTTCACGGGGCCCCTGGGGAGCGGCGAGGCTCG
>CAZPHV010000038.1:0-50872 GCA_964586455.1 uncultured Aquimonas sp. | reverse complement strand
GTCCTCACGCAGCCGAGTCTTCGCCTCGACCACCAAAGCCCGACAGGCTCCTAGGATTCACAGAGGCGATCGATGTGCGCTCTTTCGAATCCCGAATCCCAATTCCCGAATCCCGGCTCTTCAGTGCCTCCGCAGCGCCGCCCTGAGCTCGCCCTCGGCGTCTGCGCTCGTCAACTCGGCGATCTGTGAAGGCACGCCGTGCGCTGACAGCACGGCCTGCCATTGACGCGCCCGCATCTGTCGCAGCTGCGCCAAGCGTGCGACCGGCAGCTGCTGAGCTTCGGCCAACGCGCTCAGGGTTGCCGCTGTCTCGATGCCTATACGGACCTCGCCGGCCGCGAACAGCGCCGGGGGCTCATCGGGCTCGACGACCCACTCCTCGCCCTGCGGCGCGAACAGCGCCGACTCCAGAAGACGCCAGACGGGCGCAAGCCCCGCGTGCTCGTACTGCATCGCCGTCATCGCGCAAAGATCGTGCAGACTCAGATAGCGCGCGTGCTCCAGCGGAAGCCCGAACGCGCTCTGCGCGGCCAGCGCGGTTGCCGCGGCCGCCATGCCCTTTTCGATGAGCTCGGCTTCCATCTCGCGTCCGACTTCAGCGACACGCGCAGCGCCGCCGTGCAGCACGAAGGGCAGCAATCGCAGCGGGCCGCCGCGCAGACCCGGATCGGGCTGCAGGCCCGGCGCCGGCATGCGCCCATCGTTGGCGCACAGGCTGACCACCCGCGCCTGCGAGCGCTCACCCGGCGCGCCCACCAGCAAATCCGCCAGCGCGGTAAACACCGGCCAGCCCGGCCGCAGCAGTTCGGCCGGGTCAAAGCTGGCCATCGCCAGGCCCAGATCCAGCTGGGCCGCGGCCGGCAGCAGGCGCTGCAGGTCGATCAGGATCGGCTCCAGCAAGGGCTCGGCGACATCGCGCTCCAGCGTCTCCCGCCCTGTAGCGAACTGCACGGCGTCATCGGGGCCCGCGGCCTGCGGGCTGATCTCCAGCGCCAGTGCGCCGAAACAGTTGAGGTTCTCGTCCATCCACTCGGTCCTTGAATCGGCGCCGCCACAGTCTGCGGGGGCTAAAGTCTTCGCTCGGAATCACTGGGCTATTATCGACCGTCCTATGGCACTCACGGCATGAAGCGCATGAGCCCCACCCGCACTGTCCGCCCCGTCGGCATCCTCGGCGGCGTCCGCATCCCCTTCTGCCGCAACAACACCGCCTACGCCGACGTCGGCAACCTCGGCATGTCGATCCGCACCCTTGGCGCACTGGTCGAGCGTTTCGGCCTGCACGGCGCACAGCTGGGTGAGGTCGCGCTCGGCGCGGTGCTGAAGCACAGCAGCGACTGGAACCTCGGCCGTGAAGCGACGCTGTCCTCCGGGCTGTCGCCAGCGACGCCGGGCATCACCTTGCAGCGCGCCTGCGGCACCAGCCTCGACACCATCATCCACATCGCCAACAAGATTGCGCTGGGCCAGATCGACGCGGGCATCGGCGGCGGTTCCGACACCACCTCGGACGTGCCGATCAACGTCAGCCGGCCGCTGCGCCGTCGTCTACTGGACGCCAACATGGCGCGCTCGACCGGTGATCGCCTGCGCGCCTTCCGCGGGTTCTCGCCGCGCGAGTTGAAGCCCGAGTTTCCGGGCGTCGGCGAGCCGCGCACCGGCAAGAGCATGGGCCAGCACTGCGAGCTGATGGCGCAGGAATGGCAAATCCCGCGCGCGGATCAGGACGCCCTGGCGGCGGCTTCGCACCACAAGGCGGCCGCCGCGTATGAGCGTGGCTTCTTCGATGATCTGGTGGTGCCGTTCCGCGGTGTCACCCGCGACAACATCCTCCGCCCCGAGACCTCCGCAGAGAAGCTAGCGACGTTGAAGCCGGCCTTCGACAAGATCTCTGGCCGCGGCACCCTGACCGCCGGCAACTCGACGCCACTGACCGACGGTGCTTCGGCGGTGCTGCTGGGCTCGCAGGAGTGGGCGGACGCCCGCGGCCTGAAGGTGCAGGCCTGGCTGGTGGATGCGCAGGTCGCTGCAGTCGACTTCGTGCACGGCGATGGCCTGCTGATGGCGCCAGCCTGGGCAGTGCCGCAGATGCTGCAGCGCCACGGCCTGTCGCTGCAGGACTTCGACTTCTACGAGATCCATGAAGCCTTCGCCGCGCAGGTGTTGTGCACCTTGCGCGCGTGGGAAAGCGAAAGCTTCTGCCGCGACAAGCTCGGCCTGGAAGCCCCACTGGGCAGCATCGACCCGGCCAAGCTCAATGTGGTTGGCAGCTCGCTGGCCTTCGGACATCCATTCGCGGCAACCGGTGGCCGCATCATCGCCACACTCGCCAAGCTTCTGGAAGAGCGCGGCAGCGGTCGCGGCCTGGTCTCGGTCTGCACGGCCGGCGGCATGGGCGTGACCGCCATCCTCGAGCGCTGAGGGTTCTCGATCCCGATGCACAAAGCCCGCCGATCGGCGGGCTTTGTCGTTCTGGCGCTGCGCGAAGCTCAGCGCCCCATCACGCTGATGCCGTAGAAGCAGGGCGCGTTGCTGCAGTCGTACATGGTCACGTTGAGGCGGAACTTGCCGCTCCAGCGCGGGGTGACGCGCACGATGGGAGCGTCATCGACCAGGTCGTCTTCGGCGATCACGTTGTCGTTCTCGTCGAACAGCTTGAGGTCGAGGTCGGAGCAGTCCTGATCGCAGACGGCGGCGATGAAGTACTCGCGGCCGGACTTCAGCTCGAAGCTGTACTCGTCGCTGGCCTGATTGCCGAGCAGGTCGTAGTGGTCGTCGAAAGCATGACGGAAACCCTCGCCCTGACCGATGACCTTGACGGCCTC
This sequence comes from uncultured Aquimonas sp., assembly GCA_964586455.1. Classification (GTDB taxonomy): domain Bacteria; phylum Pseudomonadota; class Gammaproteobacteria; order Xanthomonadales; family Xanthomonadaceae; genus Aquimonas. The sequence goes on along the minus strand of CAZPHV010000038.1, from coordinate 48,047 downwards.
CAGCTGGGCGCGCACCACGGCCTCGTATTCATTGGCCTGCGCTGCGCCAGCAAAGGAAAAGGCCAGTGCGGCGGCAAGGGCTGCGAGTGGCGCGAAAGCAAAGCGTGCTGCGGGCATGGCGATCTCCGGGAGCGGTGGCGTAGCGATGGCCCGGGCGTCTCGACAGGGGCGTACGCCGAAGTCGATGGGCCGGTGCGTGGGGATGACGCGAAACGCTGCCGAAAGCGGTCACCGGCCCGGCCCAGGCTTGCGACGCCCCCCGCGTCGCACGGCCCAGAGTTTCCCGCTGCATCGTTCGTGCCAGCAGCACTGCCAGCGATGCCGCGCGATCAGTCCTCGCGCGTGACCCGCAGGACTTCGTCCGCCGAGGTCAGGCCGGCACTGACCTTGGCCCAGCCGTCATCGAGGATCGAAGGCGTGTGCTGGCGTGCTGCGCGGGTCATTTCAGCCTCGGAAGCGCCGCCGTGGATCAGTGCGCGCATGGCCTCGTCGACCAGCACGACCTCGTAGACGCCGCTGCGCCCGCGATAGCCCGAAGCACGCCCCGGCAGATCGCTGCGCGGACGCGCGAACTGCACGCCTTCTGCCGGCTGCCGGCCGAACGCGGCGCATTCGCTGGCGCTGGGCGTGTACCACTCGCTCTGCGCAGGGTCGAGGCGGCGCACCAGGCGTTGGGCGAGCACGCCCAGCAAGGACGACGACAGCAGGAAGGGCTCGACGCCCATGTCGCGCAGGCGGGTCGCTGCACCCACCGCTGAATTGGTGTGCAGGGTCGACAGCACCAGATGACCGGTCAGCGAGGCCTGCACCGCGATCTCGGCGGTTTCCAGGTCGCGGATTTCGCCGACCATCACCACGTCGGGATCCTGTCGCAGGATCGCGCGCAGGCCGCGGGCGAAGGTCATCTCGACCTTGGGATTGACCTGGGTCTGGCCGACGCCGTCGAGGTAGTACTCGATCGGGTCTTCCACAGTCAGGATGTTGCGGGTGCTGTCATTGAGTCGCGACAGCGCCGCGTACAGCGTGGTGGTCTTGCCCGAGCCAGTCGGGCCGGTGACCAGCAGGATGCCGTGCGGGCGATGGATCAGGCGATCGACGTGGCCCAGCGTGACCGGGTCCATGCCGAGCTCGGCCAGGTCGAGCCGGCCGGCCTGCTTGTCGAGCAGGCGCAGCACCACGCGTTCGCCGAAGCCGGCCGGAATCGTCGACACGCGCACATCGACCGGGCGACCGGCAACACGCAGGCTGATGCGACCGTCCTGCGGCAGACGCTTCTCGGCGATGTCGAGCTTGGCCATCACCTTGATGCGGCTGACCACCGGCTGGGCGACGGCCTTCTGTGGGCGCAGCACTTCGCGCAGCACGCCGTCAACGCGGAAGCGCACCAGCAGGCTGTGCTCGAAGGGTTCCAGATGGATGTCGGAGGCGTTCTCCTTCACCGCTTCGGTGAGCAGGGCGTTGATCAGGCGAATGATCGGCGCTTCGTCCTCGCTCTCCAGCAGGTCCTGCGGTTCGGGCAGCGCGTCCACCAGCTGGTTCAGATCGGCGCGTTCGTCAAAGTCGGCGGCCATCGCCCGTGCATCGTCGGCGCCACCCTCGTACAGCTGGCGCAGCAGGCGCTCGAAGTCGTCCGCGCTGTGGGCGCTCAGCGTGATCGGCCGGCCGACGTGGCGACGCAGCTCGGCGATCACCTCCGGCGACACGCCGGGCCGGTGCACGATCTGCGCCTGCTGATCGTCCATGGCCAGCACGGTGGCGCCGTGCCGGCGGGCGAAGCCGAAGCCCGGGCGCGCGGGTAGGCTCACGGGCGCGGACGCTCCGCGTCACTGCGCAGCGGCGGCTGCACCGGCGGCGGGTTCTGGAACAGGTCGCGCGGCAGCTCCGGCAGCAGCGGCTGCTGCTCTCCGCCGACGCGGCTGCCGGCGCGCTCGCGAATCTGCAGCTGCTCGGCGCGGATGTAGTTGTACTTCTCGGAGCTGACTGCGGCTTCGGTGGCCGCGTCGCGCAGGATGGTCGGACGCAGGAACACCATCAGCGTGCGCTTGTTGCGCTTGGCCGCGCGCGATTTGAACAGATGCCCCAGCAGCGGGATCCGCGAGATGCCTGGCACGCCCTGCACGTTCTCGGTGGCTTCTTCCGAGGTCAGCCCCCCCAGCACCAGCAGGCCGCCATCGGGCACCAGTACTGTGGTGGTGAGCTCGCGCTTGTTGGTGATCAGATCGACCGCACCCGAAGCCTGCGGCGCCAGCGCCGAGACTTCCTGCTTGAGCTCCAGCCGCACCGCGTCGCCTTCATTGACGTGCGGAGTGACGGTGAGGATCACACCGACGTCCTTGCGGTCGATGGTTTGAAAGGGGTTGGTCGGCTGGTTGGCGCCGCCCGTGGTCGAAGTGTTGGTGTACTGGCCGGTCAGGAAAGGCACTTCCTGCACCACTTTGATCTGCGCTTCCTGATGGTCGAGGGTGACGATCGAGGGGCTGGACAGCACGTTAGCGCGGCCGTCGCCGCGCAGGGCTTTGACCAGGGCGCCGAGCTGGAAGACGGTGACATCCGACCCGTTGGGCCCGATCGGGAGACTCACCGAGCCACGCAGGTAGCCCACGTTGAGACCGTTGCCGCCGATCACGCTGAGCGGATTGGTCAGACCACCCACGATGCCGCCCAAGCCGGTGCTGCCGCCGAAGTTGGTGCCGCCAATCACCCCACGCGCGTCCTCGCCGACATCGGCGCTCTGCCACTGCACACCGAGCTCGGAGGCGAGTTCGTCGCTGACCTCGGCGATGATCGCCTCGACCTGCACTTGCGCGCGGCGCACGTCGAGCTGGCGGATCACCGCCTCCAGCTCGCGGTACACCGAGGGCGCGGCGCTGATGATCAGTGCATTGGTTTCGGCATGGGCCTGGATGGTGGCGGTCTTGGCGCTGCCCGGCTGGCCTTCGGCCGGCGCCGCGTAGCCGGTCAAGGTGGCGGCGACGCCGTCCAGCACCGGCACCAGATCCTCGGCCTTGGCATTGCGCAGGTAGACCACCTGGGTGGACTCGCCGCCATCCAGCGGGGTGTCCAGATGCACGATCAGGCTGCGCGCACGCAGGCGCTGGGCGCGGTCGCCGGACAGCAGCAGCGAGTTGGTGCGCTCGTCCGCCAGCACCTTCGAGGCGCTGCCCTGCCCGGCCGCGGCCGGCGCACCGCCCTGCTCCAGTGCAAGCAAGGTGCGCGCGATCTCGGAGGCACGCGCATGTCGCAGCGGAATCACTTCGATCTCGGAATCGGCGGCGACATCGATGCGGCGGATGATCGCGGCGATGCGCTCAAGATTGGCGGCCCGGTCCGCCACCAGCAGGCTGTTGCTGCCGCCGTGCGCAGCGATGTGCGCCTGCTGCGGCATCAGTGGGCGCAGCAGATTCATCATCTCCTGCGCCGACACATGCTTCAGATCGATGATGCGGGTCAGCTGCGCATCACCGCCGCCGAGGCCGGTCATTGGTGCCTGCTGGGCGGCACTGACGTCCGGCACGATCTTGACCATGCTGCCGGCCGGCACCGCGGTATAGCCGTGCACGCGCAGCACCGACAGAAACACCTCGTAGATCTCGTCGGTGCTCATCGGCTGCCGCGACACCACGGTCACCGCGCCGGCCACGGTCTGGTCGACGATGAAGCTCTTGCCGGTGATCTCGCTGACCGTCTCGATCAGCACATTGATGTCGGCGGCCTTCAGATTCAGCGTGTGGCGACCGCTGCCATTGGCATACGCGGGCGGCACCGCCGCAGGCTGCTCGAGCTGAGGAATCATCACGGTGGGTGCGGCCGGCTGCGCGGGCGTCTGGGCGGCGGCCGGCAAGGCCAGCGCGAAGGTGATGGCAGCAGTCAGCAGGGCAAGGCGCATGGTTGATCCGGGCAGCGATTCAAGGGTGTCCGCAGCGCGCGGGCGCGGCGGCGGCCGATCATAGCGCGAGCCGGCAGCGAGGCCGACCCGCGCGCTACTTGAGATCGACGCCGATTTGCTGATCGCGGCCGTCGCGGCGAACGGTGAGCTGCAGGCTGCGCGCGTCACGCAGCGAGTTCATCAGTTCGCTCTGCCGCTGCGGGCCATCCAGCGGAATGCCGTTGACCGCGGTGACGATGTCGGTCGGGCGCAGGCCCGAACGTTCGAACAGCTCGCTGTCGCGACCGGCCGACAGGCGCACGCCGGCAAAGCGGCCGTTCTCCAGCACCGGGAACACCTGCACCTGGCTGGCCAGCGCAGCCGCATCGATGCCGGTGGCATCGCGGATGCTTTCCATACTCGGCCCGCCCGGCGCGATCATCGGATTGATGAAGGGCGAAGGCATGCTGCGGTCGATCGGACCGCTGCGATCGCGTGTGGCCAGCGCAGCGGGGCGCGCACCGGGCGCAGGCCGCGAGCCGTCTTCGCGCGGCAGGCTCAGGCCTTCGGTCTGGCCGTTGAGTTCAAGCAGCACGCGACCGGCGCTGATCGCGGTCAAGCGTGCGCCGCCGGGCAGCTCATCGCCGACCCGATAGCGCGCATGGCGCCCGGACTCATCGCTGATGATCGCAAGCCCGTCCTCCTGGTCTTCCAGGTTCAGGGTGCCGCGCAGGGTCAGCTTCAGCGAAGTCTCAGGGGCTTGCGCCGCAAGTGCGGCGAGGTCCATGGCGCCCCCCGCTTCGCCAAACAGCTTCCAGCGCGCCACGCCGCCCTGGGCGGCCTCCGCACTCGCGGCCAAGGGCTGGAAGCCCGAGGGCTGCAGCGGCACCGCCGGCCCCGCGAGCAGCAGCAAAGCGAGACGGGCGAGCGCCCAGAGCAGACACAGCACGGCCACGAACGCGAGCAGTCGCGCCCAGAAAACGGTCGAAACGCGGGCCAGCGCAGCCTGCATGTTCGATCAACGCGCCGGGCGTGCCGGTGCGCCGCCACCGCTGCCGGACGGTCGACGTCGGCGCCGCTTGCGCGCGGCCTCGTCCTTGTCCGACGGCGGCGGATTGGTCGCGATCGAGCCGTCGTCCTCATCTTCCTCGTCGGCAGCCGAAGCCTCGCGGGCCAGCACAGCCACGGGCGCCAACAACTCGGGCGTGATCTGACCAACCGGAATCTTCTGTTCGATGAATGCCTCGATCTCCGGCAGGCTCATCGCATACATGTCGCAGGCGAAGCTGACCGCATCGCCTTCGGCACCCAGGCGCGCGGTGCGGCCGATGCGGTGGACGTAGTCCTCGCAGTCGTTCGGCAGGTCGTAGTTGTAGACGTGGCTGACGCCGTCGATGTGCAGGCCGCGCGCGGCGACGTCGGTGGCCACCAGGATGTGCAGGTCGCCACGCTGGAACTTGGCCAGCAGGCTCTGCCGCTTCTTCTGCGGCACGTCGCCCGACAGCACGGCGACCTTGTGACCCTGGCGGTCGAGCCGGCGCCAGACCTTCTCGGCGGCGACCTTCATGTTGACAAACACCATGCTGCGGCGGGAATCGTTGCGCGACAGCAGGTTGAGCAGCAGCGGGATCTTCTCTTCCGCCGCCGGGAAATAGACCACCTGGCGCACGCGTGAGGCAGTCACCGTCTCGGTCTCGACGGTGAGCTTCTCGGGCTCGTTCATGTGCTCGTAGGCGAGCTCGAGCACGCGATGGCTGAGCGTGGCCGAGAACAGCAGGCTCTGGCGTTCGCCGGCGGCCGGCATGCGCCGCAGCAGGAAGCGGATGTCCTTGATGAAGCCGAGGTCGAACATGCGGTCGGCCTCGTCCAGTACCACCGCCTCGCAGGCCGACAGCGAAAACACGCGCTGCTTCAGGTAGTCGATCAGCCGACCGGGGGTGGCGATGATCACGTCGCAGCCGGAGCGCAGCATCTCGCGCTGCTTGTCGTAGTCGACGCCGCCATAGATCAAGGCGAAGCGCAGGCCGGTTTCGGCAGCGACCTTCTGCGCATCCTTCTGGATCTGGATCGCGAGTTCGCGCGTCGGCGCAAGAATCAGCGCGCGCGGGTCGGTCTCACCGCGGTTGGCGATCGCCGGGCGGGTCAGCAGGCGATTCACCACCGCGACCAGGAAGGCGATGGTCTTGCCGGTGCCGGTCTGCGCCTGTCCGGCCACATCGCGCCCGGTCAGCGCGAGCGGCAGGGTCAGGGCCTGGATCGGAGTGCAGCGGGTAAAACCGGCCTGGGTCAGGCCGTCCAGCAGCACGGGGTTCAGACCAAGACTGGAGAAGGTAATGTCAGTAAGAGGCTTGTCGCTCATGGGTTTTCCAGCGGTCGGCGGGCATCGCGGACGCTTGCGTGGCCCGTCCGGCGACCGCACACTTCGGCGCCCCAGGCGGCTGCGCCCGGGCTCCGCTGCGACAGAAGGAAAGGCCGAGAGGGACGCCCTCGGCTTCCGCGGCAGGCGCGGAAGCAGGCCCCGGTCGGGGCGGCATGCGGGGCGGACGGCTTGTGAAGTTCAGGCATTGGCCGCAAGTGTAGCCCAAGCCCGTGCGGCCGCAGCGGCGCCCGCTTCACGCGCCCCTGCCCCACAATCAACAGCGAGCCGGCGTGTCGACCGGCCCATTCCAGGAGTCCCATCGTGAGCGAACACATCAAGAACGTCGGCGACGCCGACTTCGACGCCGAAGTGCTGAAGTCCGGCGAACCCGTGCTGGTCGACTTCTGGGCCGAGTGGTGCGGGCCCTGCAAGGCGATCGGCCCCATCGTCGACCAGGTGGCGCAGGAGTTCGCCGGCCGGGTGAAGGTGGTCAAGCTCAACATCGACCAGAACCCCGGCACTCCGCGCCAGTACGCGGTGCGCGGCATCCCGACCCTGATGCTGTTCAAGGACGGCAAGGTCGCCGCAACTCAGGTCGGCGCGGTCAACCGCGGCCAGCTGACCCAGTTTGTCGAGAAAGCGATCTGAAGCCATCGCCGAGCGGGCGGGCGATGGCCTGCCCGCTCGGCGCGTTGCGGCAGCGTCGACTTCCCGCTACGAGCGTTTGGACTTGGCTTCGTCCTCAGCGATGTAGCGGCGGAACTTCCAGAACATGTAACCGCCCATCGCCAGCATGAAAAGGATCACGGCCAGACTCGCCAGCCCGGCATCGGTGTTGAACAGGGCACGCCAAGCGTCCATGGGTTCTCTCGAAGGTTGAAGGAATCGAGCCCGCAGACTGCCCGTCATCTCGAGGCGATGGCTTGACAAGGGTCAATCTCGCCGCCGGCGGGAAGCATCTGCAGCCTGAACCCCGCCCGGCCAAAGCCTGCAGGCGTCTTGCCGGGCTGCGCGTCGGCGTGTAGTGTTCGCTTTATTCGCGGTGCGATCACGCCCGCCACCCTCTGCAGCACCCCTCCCCGCTTTCCCCCCAACGATTCTCACGAATCCATCGCTCGCACTGCGCGAGGTATCCCTTGTCCGAGAACGAAACCCCGAACGGCGACGCCGCGCTGCCGCACGCCGACGCGACGCCCGAAACGGCCGCACCCGCGCCCGCACCGACCAAGACGCCACGCGCGCCACGCGCCCCAAAGCCAAGTGCTGCGGCGACTCAGCCTGAGTTGCCACTGGCGCCGGCTGCGAGCGAAACCCCGCCCGCCGCCGCTGCAACGCCCGCAGCACCTTCGGCACCCGCCGAGTCCCCTCAGGTGATTGCGCGCGCAGAGAAGGCTCAGGCGAAGGCCGAGTCTGTAGCCGCACCGGCAGCCACACAGGCAGAGGCACCGTCGGAAGCAACGTCTGCCCCAGCAGACCCAGTGCCCGCAGCGGCAGCCCCTGTTCCGAAAGCCCCGAAGGCGCCCGCAGCAGAAGCGGGCGAAGCTGCAGCCGCCGCTGCCGTCGAGGCAGCTCCTGCATCTGAAGCACCTTCCGCTTCCGAAGACGGTGCCCCGGCCAGCGCCGAAGGCGGCGCCGCACGCGCCGAGGGCGATCCCGAAGACCCCGCCGAGCAGGCCCGCCGCGAACGCCGCGAGAGCCGCCGCGAATTCCGCGAACGCCGCCGCGAGCGCCGCAACCGCGAGCGCGCGCAAGGCGGCGGCCAGCAGAACGGCGGCGACGTCGACGATGACAGCCTGCCGCCACCGCAGAGCACGCCCTACCAGCCGCCGGCCAACATGCCGAGCTACAGCCTGACCGAGCTGAAGCGCATGCGCGCCGACCAGTTGATGGACCTGGCTGAAACCCTGCGCATCACCGAAACCGTGGCGCGCATGCGCAAGCAGGACGTCACCTTCGCGATCATGAAGGTGCTGACCCGCTTCGGCGACGGCGTCGCCGGCGAAGGCGTGCTGGAAATCCTGCCGGACGGCTTCGGCTTCCTGCGCGGCGCCGAGGCCAGCTACCTGGCCGGCCCGGACGACGTCTACATTTCGCCCAGCCAGATCCGACGCTTCAACCTGCGCACCGGCGACTACATGACCGGCCGCATCCGCTCGCCGAAGGATGGCGAGCGCTACTTCGCACTGGCCAAGGTCGACACCATCAACGGTGAGCCGCCGGAAGCCTCGAAGAACAAGGCCCTGTTCGAGAACCTCACGCCGCTGTTCCCGCGTAAGCGCTTCGTGCTTGAGCGTGGCAACGGCAGCACCGAGGACATCACCGGCCGCATCATGGATCTGATGAGCCCGATCGGCAAAGGCCAGCGCGGTCTGATCGTGTCGCCGCCCAAGGCCGGCAAGACCATGCTGCTGCAGAACATCGCGTCGGCGATCAGCTACAACCACCCGGACGTCCACCTGATCGTGCTGCTGATCGACGAGCGCCCGGAAGAAGTCACCGAGATGAGCCGCACCGTGCGCGGTGAAGTGGTCAGCTCGACGTTCGACGAGCCGGCCGCCCGCCACGTGCAGGTCGCCGAGATGGTGATCGAGCGCGCCAAACGCCTGGTCGAGCACAAGAAGGACGTGGTGATCCTGCTCGACTCGATCACCCGTCTGGCCCGCGCCTACAACACCGTGGTGCCGAGCTCGGGCAAGGTGCTGACCGGCGGTGTCGACGCCAATGCGCTGCAGCGCCCGAAGCGCTTCTTCGGCGCTGCTCGCAATGTCGAGGAAGGCGGCTCGCTGACCATCATCGCCACCGCCCTGGTCGAGACCGGCTCGAAGATGGACGAGGTGATCTACGAGGAGTTCAAGGGCACCGGCAATATGGAGGTCCATATGGATCGCCGCATCGCCGAGAAGCGCGTCTACCCGGCGGTCAACATCAACCGCTCCGGCACCCGCCGCGAAGAGCTGCTGATCGATGCCGACTTCCTGCAAAAGATCTGGATCCTTCGCAAGCTGCTGCACCCGATGGACGAGCTCGCCGCAATCGAGTTCCTGCTCGACAAGATGAAGAACACCAAGACCAACGAGGAGTTCTTCAACTTCATGAAGCGATGACCGCTCGCGCAGCATGCTGAAACACGAAGGCCCGCGCAGTGATGCGCGGGCCTTCTGCTTCGCGGGTGCTGGGTGCCGGCGCCGAGCCGCTGCAGGTGTTCGAGGGCTGCGAACTCCAAGGCTCTCAACCACGGAGTACGTCAAGGATCGGCATGCCTAAACTGGCTCGTCGCGGAAACGCGCGGGCAATTCCCGCATCGCTGTGTGGCTCAGCCGATGCGCTTTGCCTTTGTCGGTGCGCCGCAGGCGCACCCTACGTGACCGGTCGGTTCGGCCGCGTCTGGAGCATCGCGTCACCTGCACTCGCAGGGTGCGCGTACCGCGTACAGGCGATCGCGAAAGACGCCTTCGCCTGGCCCAAGGCGCGTCGCGATCGAGTCGCCTTTCATCGACGGGCCGTACGGTTGGTTGGTGCGGTGAAGCGCGTGCGGCGGGGATCGGCGCCGTACGGACGCAGTCGCAGCGACGCCAGGCGACAGCTTCGTCATCGGCGAGCGCATGCGTTGATGGCGAGGCAAGCTTGACGCTGTCCGCGCTGCGCTGCACTGCACTGCACTGCGCTGAGCTGAGCTGAGCTGAGAGGGTATTTGCAGGCCCCCGGACTTCGTTTGGCGCCCCGCTTCCAGAGGACGCGCTGGTGGATGCGCTGCGCTTATCCACCCTACGACCACGAGTGACGCCGAGCCTGCAACGAAGCACCCCCGCGCAATCCGCGCCTATCCGTTTCGGCTTGGTGAACGCATGCGAGCGACGCTTTGCCGACAACGAGGTCGAAACTCCGTGCCGCGTAGGGTAGATAAGCGCAGCGCATCTACCGGCTCTGCGGCTCTCGCGCGAGCGTGGATATTTTCACGCTCCGGGAAGAACGCCCTGAAGACGCAGACGACAGGGGTTCCCATCGCTGCCGCTTCGCTCGAGCAGGCGAAGTCATGCGCCCAAGCTCATGCGATCAGTCAACACCCTGCGCTCGTGAAAGCCCCACCCACGGCGGGCTGAGACGCTCAGACGTCGCCGCCGCTCAGCCAGCCCTCGCCGGTGCCGCGGGTGATGACCCGATCCTCCGGCTGGATGCTGCCGGCGGGGAAGCTCTCCAGCGGCGCCAGCTCGGCATAGATTGGCGCGAAGTCCGGCCGGGTGGCATCGAACAGCTGCTCGAAATCGTCGATGACGAAATAGGTCTTCTGGAAGGTATCGATGCGGTAGCGCGTGCGCATGACGCGCTTGATGTCGAAGCCGATACGGTTGGGCGCGTTGCTTTCGATGCTGTACTTCGACTCCCCCGCCGAACTGACGATGCCGGCGCCGTAGATGCGCAGCCCCGCTGGTTCGCGGATCAAGCCGAACTCGACCGTGTACCAGTACAGACGGGTCAGGTTGACCAGAGCCTCGGGGCCGATGCCGTGGGCGCGCACGCCGCCGCGCCCGTAGGCCTGCATGTAGTCGGCGAACACCGGATTCATCAACAGGGGTACGTGGCCGAACAAATCGTGGAAGAGATCCGGTTCGGCGATGTAGTCGATCTGCTCGGGCTTGCGAATCCACCAGGTCACCGGGAAGCGGCGATTGGCGAGGTGATCGAAGAAATCGAGCTCAGGCAGCAGGCCCTCGACGCCGATGATCCGCCAGCCGGTAGTGCGCGCAAGAATCTCGTTCAGTTCATCAAAGCGCGGGATCTGCTCTTCTCCCATGCCCATCGCGTCCTGCGCCTGCAGAAATGCGGAGCAGGCCAACCCCGTCAGCAGCTCGCGCTGGCGTCGATAGAGTTGACCCCAGACGGCATGGTCCGTCGCGCTGTAAGTGTCCCAGGGCTGCTCGACCACGCCGGTGGCGTAGAGCGGCACATAGCCCTTGTCGGTCATCGCGTGTTCGACGCGCTGTGGCGTGTTCATCGGAACCTCCCAGTCGACGGGCGTACTCGTTCGGCACGCTTGCAAGAGCCCCTAATGTATCGGCGCAAGGACGCAATTCGCGCGCGTACTTGCTGAACAGGGCGAAGTTGACGCAATCTTCCGTCTCTGACGACGCTGGCCACGCAAGAAATGGAAGACATCCAGCTGGACCGCACCGATCTGCGCCTGCTCGCCATCCTGCAGGCGGAAGGCCGCATCGCGAACACCGATCTCGCGGAGCGCATCAACTTGTCGGCCTCAGCCTGCCTGCGCCGGGTGCAGCGCCTGGAAACCGCGGGCGTGATCGCCGGCTACCGCGCCGTGCTTTCCGCACCCGCGCTGGGCCTGGGCCTGTCGGCGTTCGTACGTCTGCAGCTGCGCCACCACGACGCAGACGCCGTGCGCCGCTTCGGAGAAGACGTAAAGCACTGGCCCGAGGTCGTAGCCTGCTACGCGCTGTCGGGCGACACGGACTACCTGATCCAGGTCGTCGTCAACGACCTCGCCCACTTCTCACGCTTCCTGCTGGACACCCTGCTGGCCTCGGCAGCGGTGGCTGACGTCAACACGAGCTTCGTGCTGCGGACGGTGAAGGCGGAGCAGGGCTTGCCGCTTTAGGCGTCGATTGGGGTTCGTGGGCTTCGGGCCGTTACGAACAGGCTCGGGATCGTCCGGGACCCGACACCTAATCAGCTGCCGCCTTGAGCTGGAGTTTAATCCTGATAGTCGACTTTCCTGATTATGCGGACACGTGATCGTGCGAGACCCTCTAGTTAGAGATCCGAGATCTTGTATACCTGAAAGACATAGGAATCACCCGCATTGCGCTCGCATTGAACCGTGATTTCGCATCGCATGGGTGAAGAGCCAAGCGCTCGCTCTCCACTCAGCCAAAAAACAATGTAGGTCACTCCATCCGCCTTGTAGTGCCTTGATGCCTGATCGGCGGATGCAACCGCCGAGAATCCACGTTCTTCGGATTTGCAATCGACGTGCATCCGAAACTCTTCATCCGGGGATTCAGTTATAGAAATCACGTGCGTGCCAGGATACCTCGCGACAACAGAAACCTCTTTGGAGATGTTGCACTCAGCATCAAACTCAAGAATGGCCTGAAAGTAGTCGGCCGGCCTCCAGAACAGCTCGATGACACTCCGACATGCTTGACAAGCGCTCGTCCTGAAGACCAATTGCACGGCGGCGACTGCCACCAATGAGGCGATGACCAAGAGGACAAGGAGCATTAGGAGCTTTTTCTTCATTGCAGCCGCGGCCCTTCACCGCGAATCACTCCATGGATATCCTCCATGATCCCCAAGATCTGCTCTGTGAGGGATTCACCTCTTTGCATCCGTCGCACCTCGTCTTCAACGGCTTGCGCATACTTTTGGCAATGATGGCCCGATGCGAGATTGTAGTTGGTGCTCGTGAACCTATTTGCTAGATTCTGCTCTGCAGCAACAACCAGATGATCTGGTCCAATGTTGCGACATTCAGAATAGTTCTCCCGGGAAAACTCTGGCTTGTCTGGACGAACCCCATCAGGAAAGAAGCCACTGTTGCCGCCGTCGTCATACCATATCTGATCATGCCTTAGGGGCCCAGCAATTGCGTCCATGCCTTCCAATGGACGACTACAAACGACGGCCTTACCATTGAAGTCAATCAGATTTACAGGGTCAGAATGAACGTACGAATAGAGGTTCGACTGCCTTCCCAAGAAGCCTGACGGATCCTTCGCCGTCCACCTACCCGCCACCGCATCGTAATCCCGCGCCCCAAACCGCACCAGGCCCGTGTCCTGATCGTAAATGCCACCCGCATACCCAAACGGCTGAAACCCGGGATTCGTGTCCTCGACCACGTTGCCGTACTCGTCATACGTCATCCGCTGCGCGATCGCGCCAGTGGTGATGTTGATCACCAGGCGCACACTGCCGAGGTGATCGCTGAGGACGCGGTAGGTCTGGCCGCCCTTGAGCATCAGGCTGGGCACGTGCGGGCGGTCTGCGTAGATGAAGCTGGCCACGACGTTGCCGTCGGCATCGAGTTCGGCCACCGGCTCCAGCTGGTTGGCATACAGCAGGCCCCACTGGCGCACGCCGTTGATGCTCTTGCCGACGCGGCGGTTCAGGCCGTCGATGTGGTAGGTGATGACGCGGGTGTCGGGCAGCACCACGCGGCGCAGGTTGCCGAACTCGTCGTAGTCGTACTCGGTCGTGCTGCTGGTGGCGCTGTCCACGCGGCGGGTGAGTTCGCCGTTGCGGGTGTACTCGTACGTGCAGGTGCCGTAGGCGCTCATGCGGTCCTGGGCGTCGTAGCTGCCGTTGACCGTGCTGTCACCGGCTGCGGGCAGCGCGCCCAGGCAGGGCCAGCTTTGCCCGCGCAGCGGTGAGGCCGGGCCGATGCGGTGCGTGGTGCGGTTGCCGTTGTCGTCAAAGCCGTAGTCGCTGACCAGGGCGCCGCCGCGGTGCACGGTGTCCAGACGGCCGGACAGGGCGTAGCCGTAGGTGTCGCCGAAGCTGCTGCCGGCCGCGGTCACAAGAGCTCGTTGCGCTAGCAGATGTTGCAAAGAAGGATCTGGCCCTCGCCGCGTGCAAGATCTGACCCTCGCCAACTCTGACCCTCGTCGTTGCACATTGTGAAAAGCCTACTCCCGGCGCCGCCAAATTACAGAAATAGTAAGAGAGAGAACCAAAACCAAAATTGAGATTTGGAAATCAATCAGGCTATTCCTGTACTCTATAATACCGACGACATACAAACTGTCAGCGTAAGGTGCCTCCGGTGGACGTGCCGCCACAAAACGGGCAAGCCCGTCCAGATATAACGTGACGAGGTAAGACGACCACAACAGGACGAGCATGCTTAGAATAGTGGACCAGAGCGGGCCCGCGCGCGCCCTCACTGCCACAATTAGAGCGACAGAAAGTGAACAGCTAACGAACATTAACACAGTCACCTCCCGCACGCACAAGGCGGCTCCATCCAACCTCTCATCTCAGCATCCGCGCGATTCGCGCCGGCATCTATGTGCTCCTTGCTATCAAGATCCCAGTTACTGGCTTCATCATGATAATCGAAATAGATCCCAGCCAATCTAACCGCGGAATAGCCTCCCCAGCCCATGTACTCGCCTGCATACCCAGCGATGAAGTTTCCAAATTGAGGCGCCGTGAAAGTTTCAGCGCCGAGCTCGAAGGTCGAATTGGGCTCTGTATATTTGAAGTCGAACGGACCGAGTGCACGATGATTTTCGATCATTCTCTGAACTCGATCCCAGCCTTCAACGCTTTCTCGTGCTCGATCCAAGAATTCCCTAGTCTCACAATGACTGTATGCACGCAGCCCAGTCGGATCGATGAATCCAACAGGATCAGAGCCCACGTAGCCGTAGAGATTTCCATCGCCTCCTCGAAAGCGAATCGGGTCCTTCGCCGTCCACCGTCCACTGATCGGATCGTAATCCCGCGCCCCAAACCGCACCAAGCCGGTATCGCGGTCATAGATGCCACCCGCATACCCAAACGGCTGGAACCCGGGATTCGTGTCCTCGACCACATTGCCGTACTCGTCATACGCCATCCGCTGCGCGACCGCGCCGGTGGCGATGTTGACCACCAGGCGCACGCTGCCGAGGTGGTCGGCGATGATGCGGTAGGTCTGGCCGCCCTTGAGCATCAGGCTGGGCACGTGGGGGCGGTCGGCGTAGAGGAAGCTGGCGACCACGTTGCCGTCGGCATCCAATTCGGCCACCGGCTCCAGCTGGTTCGCATACAGCAGGCCCCACTGGCGCACGCCGTTGATGCTCTTGCCGACGCGGCGGTTCAGGCCGTCGATGTGGTAGGTGATGACGCGGGTGTCGGGCAGCACCACGCGGCGCAGGTTGCCGAACTCGTCGTAGTCGTACTCGGTCGTGCTGCTGGTGGCGCTGTCCACGCGGCGGGTGAGTTCGCCGTTGCGGGTGTAGTCGTAGCTGCAGGTGCCGTAGGCGCTCATGCGGTCCTGGGCGTCGTAGTTGCCGCTGACGGTGCTATCGCCGGCTGCCGGCAGCGTGCCGAGGCAGGGCCAACTTTGGCCGCGCAGCGGTGAGGCCGGGCCGATGCGGTGGCTGGTGCGGAACCATGTTCTATTTATTCATTCAGGGATTTGGTTTTCGCTACCATCTTCGTAACTCCCCGAAGATGAATCCCGAACCATTCTTGACACCCTCTTGCACACCCATTCCGAAACCCTATAACTTCCAGTGCACACAAACCTTCCCTCGATCCGCCTAACCACAATGAAGCTGTCGCTTCTAGTTGATTGCACGTACCAAACGCCCTCAGCAGAGCCCAGACGGGTGATCTGAGCGTATTCTGGATCCACGGCAAAATCGAATGGCACGTATGTGTAACCGGGCGCCAAAATCACAACAAGAGCCAATGTCACTAGCGTCAACCTAAGGGAGCGCGTCAGCAGCCCGAACAGGACAAACTTCACCGCGATTAGAATGATACCATAGTCCACCAGCGGGCTATGGAAGGATCTTCTAGTGATTAGAAGAAATAGCAATGATGCCGCCAACCCTAGCAACAGCAGAGCATACACGAGATACAGAGACCTTCGCGAACCTCTCCTCTTATCGTCGAGACAGAACACCTCCATTAAGGCCGCTCCAGAAAGACCAACTCGATCTGATTCACCCACGGGTCAATAAGTATTATCGGATCCGACGGATTAGTGGACGAAGCCATACCGCTTAGGTGGCCAAAGCTGTGGAGATCTTCAAACTGCCAAACATCATCGAAATCACCGGCGTTTTGCCTTTCGCGCAACCGTTCCGCCACTCTATCCCATTGCTCGCCACAAATCAGAGTGCTCTTGCCAAACAAATCCCTCAATGGCGACCAACCGTTCTCTTTAGAGAGGTTATTGTTGAGGACTCCTCCAATATGACCCTGCGTTGGAAGCCTATCGCCTGATGCAATCATTTCATCCAGCGCTTGAATATAGGTTCCTCGAATCTTTTGAACATCGACGGGGCTTCTACCGTCGAGGTCCACAAACCGAATTGGATTGCCATGAGAGTAGGCAAAGAAATTTGATTGCTTGCCGCGAAACAGCGCTGGATCCTTACCCGTCCACCGCCCCGTCGTAGCATCGTAATCCCGTGCCCCAAACCGCACCAAGCCCGTGTCACGGTCATAGATGCCGCCCGCATAGCCGAACGGCTGGAACCCCGGGTTGGTGTCCTCGACGACGTTGCCGTACTCGTCATACGCCATCCGCTGCGCGATCGCACCGGTGGCGATGTTAACCACCAGGCGCACGCTGCCGAGGTGGTCGGCCACGATGCGGTAGGTCTGGCCGCCCTTGAGCATCAGGCTGGGCACGTGTGGGCGGTCGGCGTAGATGAAGCTGGCGACCACGTTGCCGTCGGCATCGAGTTCGGCCACCGGCTCCAGCTGGTTGGCATACAGCAGGCCCCACTGGCGCACGCCGTTGATGCTCTTGCCGACGCGGCGGTTCAGGCCGTCGATGTGGTAGGTGATGACGCGGGTGTCGGGCAGCACCACGCGGCGCAGGTTGCCGAACTCGTCGTAGTCGTACTCGGTGGTGCTGTTGGTGGCGCTGTCTACACGGCGGGTGAGTTCGCCGTTGCGGGTGTACTCGTAGCTGCAGCTGCCGTAGGTGGTCATGCGGTCCTGGGCGTCGTAGCTGCCGCTGAGGATACTGTCGCCGCCTGCGGGCAGCGCGCCCAGGCAAGGCCAGCTTTGGCCGCGCAGCGGTGAGGCCGGGCCGATGCGGTGCGTGGTGCGGTTGCCGTTGTCGTCAAAGCCGTAGTCGCTGACCAGGGCGCTGCCGCGGTGCACGGTGTCGAGGCGGCCGGACAGGGCGTAGCCGTAGGTGTCGGCGAAGCTTTCGCCGCCCGCGTTTTCGCTGCGCGTTTCGATGCGGCCCAGGCGGTCCCGGCCGTAGCTGGCCTGGAACAGCGTGGTGCCGGAATGGCTTGCGCTGTAGGCGGTGGGCTCGGCGAACGGGTTGTGGGTCCAGACGTCGGTGAGGCTGCCGATGCCTGTGCCCTCCAGCAGGCCGTTGCCGGGGTTGCGGATCAGGTCGAGGCGGGTGCCCTCAACGGCGGCCGATGTCAGCAGGCTGTCGTTGTCATAGCCGAAGGTGACGCTGGCACCGTTCTGGATCGACAGGCCGGTCAGGCGGCGGGCGGAGCCGTAGGTGTAGGACACGCGGCCGGTGACTTCGGGGCCGGTCCAACTCTGGCTCGACAGGACTTCGTCCTCCCACTCGAAGTTAAGTTCCTGGCCATTGCTATCCCTGATCGCGAACGGGCGACCATGTGTCTGATCGATCTCGCGCCGACCACCCGACCAAGTGATGGCGCGCATAGCGCTGGAGACCGTCCCATCCCTTTCAATTTCCAACGCGCGACCATCGGCTCGCTGCACGGCACGAAGCTCGTGGTCGCGGTCACGCGCGTAGCTTGTGCTCCAAGCTCCTGCCCCTATCACGGGCGGGCGGTAGGCGGACAGCCGATCTGAAGGCGAGTACTCGAACTCATGCGCGCTGCGCCCCGGGGGGACCACGTGCGTGAGATTTGAATTGGCATCCCAGCCGAGGCCGATCTGATGGGTGTCTGGCAGCCGAATCACTTCGGGACGCCCAAGACCATCTCGCTGATAGCTCACGCGGCGCTGAAGCGGGTCTTCTGCCCAGTCAAGGTAGCCGCGGCTGTCGTAGTTCAAACGAGTGGTGCGCCGCGCCGCGCCGATGCCGACATGGACCGCTTCGAGCCGCCCATGGTCATCATAGGAGTACTCGACATCAGCAAGGCCACTGACACTACGGCGGACGGGTTGCCCCTGCAGGTTGATCCAAGTGCGGGTCTCACGGCCCTCGGGGGAGCGCGCGGTCCACAGGCGCTGCGAGCTGTCGTAGAGCTTGGCGCTGATTCGACCGTCAACGCTCACCGTCTCGCTGCGATTTACGCTACCTATCGCGCCGCTGCCCAAAGGCGTCGCACTTCGTCTAGTGATGACGGTCGCCCCTAGGCCCTGTGCGCGCAACGCGTACCTTGAACCAAGCAACTGGGGGTCAAAGCCAGCTTCTCCAGTCACCCGCTCGCCGGTGCTGGCAGTGCCATTGAACACGCCATTCGGCGCGCGATTGGAACCGTTATAGCTACCGTCGCGACGTAGGCGATACTCATTGATTCCCTGCAATGGATGATACTGCCGATGGGCGTAGCTACTGCGCCCTTCAGGCGAGGTTCGTCGCCCGACACGCTCCTGACGTAGAGGAACGACAAGTGGATCCTTCAACCATAACTCACCACTAGCATCCAGGTTTCCGAGCAAACGGCCGCGCCGCAACTGGCTCCACTGGTAGCTCTTCCACTGTCCCTTGGGGTTTCGAAGCGCAGTGTAAAGCCCACCCAACCCTGTCGTTAACTCCCAGCTGATGCCAGAAGGCAAAGTTGCGCTAGAAAGATATCCATCACTACCAATCCCGTACTCAGATTGGACCCCCCAAGGGCTGGTGATCCGGACAACGCCGCTCGATCGAGTGATCTCGGTTCGATTGCCATGACCATCCTCAATGGCATCTAGAAGGCCGTCCCGCCCGTAGTGGTAGCTTCGCAGTACACCACCGGTTTGCGCATGCAGGGTTCGTAAGTGTCGGCCGCGAGCATCGAACTCCGACACGGTCGACCCATCTGGTTCAGCGACGAGGTGCAGGTCCATTGACGCGCGATCAGAGTACGTTGTCCCGTACGTGAGGATGCGCTGGGCCTCTGGATCGAGCAAGCGGATTCCGCCATCTGGCAGTGGCACCGGAACCACGCTCATGTTGAAGCGCAACGCTCGCGCGAAAGCTCGATCAGAATCACTGGCGGCCCACGCAAGGCTCCCACCGCCCATGCGGGTGAAGATGCGTCCATCTCGACCGATTTCGCGCACCCGAAACTGACTTCCGACCTGATCAACGTACTGGATCAAACCCTCGGCAGTGACCGCGACTTCATTCAGCCAGCCGATTGGCTGTTCTAGTGCGAGACCCCCTTCAGCCGTTTCACCAACGGTGCCGTTGCCGGCCACGGTGCGAACGCGCCCCTGCGTGGAAATCCGACGCAGACGGTTGCCGACCCCAATCAAAAGGTCACCGTTGGACTCGAAGGCCATCTTGCTGACGAAACCGAGATCAGCTTGAAGCGCGGGCACGTCCTCGCCAGTGTCGCTTCCGCCTCCGGCAACACGCGCTTGGCCGGCAGCATCGACAAGATGGATCTGGCCTCCGCAAGCCAGGAACACTTGATCGCCGTGACTGGCCATGGCTGAAACGCCCCACACGCCGCAGGGTACACCGATGGGGTCTTCTTCGCCGATCAAGGTTTCGACCCGATTGCCGGCAGACACTCTGTAGAGTCCGAATTCTCCTAGCAGCAGCACACGCCCCCGGTCATCAACAGCGTGCAGACGCGCACGCGTCCACAACTGTGAACCGGCGGGGCACACATCTGAACTAAGGCGGGAGGGTCGCGAATCGGAGTTCAGCCCCACGCAGGATCGGGCCAACAGACGCTCATCGCCGATGGGCATGCGTTCAACAAGGGACTGCCAAATCAGAGAGTCGGCGTCCTGAGTCTCGTTTAGAAACAACAGCCCCCCTGAAGGCATCGCCTTCCGAGCCGCATGCGCTAGATTCTCAACGACTGGACCGCGCTCTAAGAGTGCACCTTCTACCGAGGGCTTGCCGGGATAAACATGGCGTTGCCCGCCATCACCGTGGAACACCAACATCGATGCCGGATCCAGCACCCTCAGTTCGCTCGGAATCCAACCGCCGAAGCCAAGTCCCCTCGCATTGAACTGGGCACTTGACGACATCGGCAGCGACGCAGGCCGCCACGTTCTTCGTAGTTCGATCAAGCCTTCGTTCCTGGATGCCCCAATGTTTCCTTCAAACGCGAGTCCCGAAAAGCGGGCGAACGCCTGGTTGAACTCCGCTCCGCGAGCAAATCTCGCAGCGTAGTGGTAGTTCAAACGAAATTGATATGTCAGGGGGCCCTGCCAACCACTGCGTTCATAGGCGTCACTCACCGGAATGTCGAAGACCAGGCGGCGTTCGACGAAATCTTGGCGCCCGTCCGGTCCAACTATGGTTGCAGCCTGCTGAGTAATCCGTTGCCCGAGAATCTCTAGATCTACCGTTGCTCGTTGGAGGCTGGCAGGTAGACTTCGGCCACTCAACCGAAGCGCAAGCCGCGTGTTCAGCGTTGCAGCATCGGTGCGATCACTGCGGTAGCTCAGTGTCTTCCCGGTGCCGGCGATCGGGAGGCGCAAACCCAGTGACTGCGTCTGGCAGTAGACGACGCTACCGGGTTCGGTTTCTTCTCCGCAATCCGGATCATCGTTGGTATCGTCTTGTTCCAACTCACCGGGGTTGTTCGGATCATCATCGAAGTCAGGATCAGACGGCGCTTCAGCGTCATCCGGCGGCACATAGGGCCAGTTGCAATCCCACGGCGTCATGTGGTCGAGCGGGGTACGCCAGAGTTCAGCGCCTGCTGCGTAGTTCTGCGCGAGGTGGGCGCGTTCTTCTGCGGTGATGCCGAGTTCGAGCAGCGCGGCTGCATCCGCGGGTGCGCCGCTGCCGTCGATGTCGACTTGGGCCAGCCCTTGCTCAACGCCCAGCAGCTTGATCACGCGGCCGTTGTCGGACCCCACCCAGGTGCCCGCGCGGAAGTCGTACCAGCCAGCGGGCACGATCTCGCCGACGGGGAAGCCGATGAAGTTGTCGACGTACAGGCCGACTGGCTGGTTGAAGTCCACGCGGGTGGCACCTGCGGCCAGGGCCTGGTCGGCAGAGAGTTCTACCGCATAGGTATAGGCCGAGCTGGGCGGTAGCTGCCCGGGCATGCGCTCTGGGCCGGCATCACCCACCGTGTACTCGGTGGCGCGGAAGTGCATGACGGGAAGCGGCTGCTGCTGACCGTTGGGCAGGGTCATCGTGGCCGATGTGCCGGCCGGGAAAAACACCTTGGCTTGGCGGCTGCCGTCCTCGTCGCTCATCTCGCTGCCGGCGGCGAACTGGGCTGGGGCGTTCGGGCCAAGGATGACCGGGGTCATCAGGCTGTCGGGGCGCAGCATGCGCACGTCGTCGACCAGAGCCCAGTCGCGCCACGGTGTGCGGATGGTGCGCTGGACGCGCAGGCGGTCGGGCTTCTGGAAGTCGAGCACCACATCGCCGCCGCCGTTCACCAGCAGATCGTAGTGGCCGTCTGCGCGGGTGTAGGTGTAGCCGTACTCGGGGTGATCGAGCACACGCACCAGCACTTGCGGCAGGGGCTCGCCCGCTTCGTCCAGCACTCGACCGCGGGTGATCGCAGCGCGGTAGCGTTCGATCAGGCCGGGCTGCAGGCCCATCTGGATCGGTGTGGGGCCGAAACCGATGAATTCGTTGGCATCGATGAAGTCGGTGACAACGGTTGGGTTGATGGGCGGTGCCACCGCGGCCGGATCGGGCGGCGTGAACTGCTGGATGCAGAAGGGATCCAGCAGGCCGTCGTCATCGGTGTCGGGGCCGGATGCGCAGTTGTTCTCGGTGGCCTCGAAGCCGCTGCGGAAGATGCCCTGCGTTTGGCTGGTCTTGGCTGCAAGCAGGACGCTGGCGCTGATGGCGGGGACCGTATGGCCCTCAGTGGCCTCTGCCCAGCCTGGCAATAGCGCGATCCCCAGCACGGCGGTCACGGCGGCGGCGTTGAAGCGCACGGCATTGGAAGCAGAGCGAATCACCGACTGCGCGGCGATCAAGAAATATTGCAGGCCCATAAAGGACTCGTTCAAGGAATTGTGATGAGCACGGATGATACGGATCACACTTGACAGGTTCAAGAATGATTCATCTGGGCGAAGCGATTTCTCATGGTTGCCATGGCACGTGCCCTGGGTGGCAACGTAGAGGGTCCCGGAGCCCCGCGGGAGAACGGCTCAGGCGTTTGGGCGTGCTTGATACAGTCGCAGCGCCATGCGCGTGCTTCGGCAGGTGGAGGGTGCGCCCTGTTCGGACCCTCTCCCCAACCCCTCTCCCACCGGGAGAGGGGCTCTACGCGTGGGAGTGCTCGGGTTTGCGAGCACGGTGCAGCGAGAGCGCGTTGCTCGGCAAGTGAGCGAGCTCATGGTTCGATTTCCCCTCACCCCTGCCCCCTCCCGTGGGGAGTGGGGCTCAGGGACGGCAGGCAGTAGACCCAAGGTCCTCAGCCCAGGTGCCCCCATCCCAACAATGGATTGCGGATACCAACGACCGATCACGGGTCCTAAACGCGTAACGGGAAACCCGAGCGCCCACCAAGGCGCCGAATTCCGGGCCCACAAAGCAAAACGCCGACCTTGAAGGCCGGCGTTTGCTTACCGCACGACGCTTGCGCGTCGGCTCAGTGCTTGAGGTTCTTGCGCAGACGCTCCAGCGCCTGCAGCTGCGCCAGGGCCTGCACCAGTTGGGCTTGGGCTTCGGCGACTTCGACGGCTTCGGTGCGGTTGGCGAGGATGCGTTCGGCTTCTTCCTTGGCCTTGCGGGCTGCGACTTCGTCGAGGTCCTTGCCGCGGATGGCGGTGTCGGTCAGCACGGTGACGACCTGCGGCTGTACTTCGAGGATGCCGCCGGAGACGTAGAACAGCTGCTCCTCGCCGTTGGGCAGGATCACGCGGACCTGGCCGGCCTTGAGGCGGGTAATCAGCGGCGCGTGCTTGGGCGCGATGCCGAGCTCGCCCATCTCGCCGGTGGCGACGACCATGGAGACCGGGCCGGAGTAGATCTCCTCCTCGGCACTGACGATGTCGCAACGGATGGTGCTCATTGGTGCTCTCTCGCTTTGCTCGTACGCGGGATTGGGGATTAGGGATTCGGGATTCGTAAGAGCGGACTGAGGCGAGCTTCTGCTCTACGCCTTTGCGAATCCCGAATCCCGTCTCCCGAATCCCGGTCGGTCGCGGCTTACGCCGCGGCCGACATAGCCTTTGCCTTCTCGAACACTTCGTCGATGCCGCCGACCATGTAAAAGGCCTGTTCCGGCAGGTGGTCGCACTCGCCGTCGCAGATCATCTTGAAGCCGCGGATGGTTTCTTTCAGCGAGACGTACTTGCCGGGCGAGCCGGTGAAGACTTCTGCCACGAAGAAAGGCTGCGAGAAGAAGCGCTCGATCTTGCGGGCGCGCGACACGGCCTGCTTGTCTTCTTCCGACAGCTCGTCCATGCCGAGGATCGCGATGATGTCCTTCAGCTCCTTGTAGCGCTGCAGGGTCGACTGCACCTTGCGGGCGGTGTCGTAGTGCTCGTTGCCGATCACGTTCGGGTCCAGCTGGCGGCTGGTCGAGTCGAGCGGATCCACTGCCGGGTAGATACCCAGCGAGGCGATGTTACGGCTCAGCACGACGGTGGCGTCGAGGTGGGCGAAGGTGGTCGCGGGCGACGGATCGGTGAGGTCGTCGGCGGGCACGTAGACGGCCTGGATCGAGGTGATCGAGCCGGTCTTGGTGGAGGTGATGCGCTCCTGCAGCACGCCCATTTCCTCGGCCAGGGTCGGCTGGTAACCCACCGCGGAAGGCATACGACCCAGCAGTGCCGACACTTCGGTACCGGCCAGGGTGTAGCGGTAGATGTTGTCGACGAACAGCAGCACGTCGCGGCCTTCGTCGCGGAAGTGCTCGGCGATCGACAGGCCGGTCAGGGCCACGCGCAGACGGTTGCCCGGCGGCTCGTTCATCTGGCCGTACACCAGCGCCACCTTGTCGAGGACGTTGGAGTCCTTCATCTCGTGATAGAAGTCGTTGCCCTCGCGGGTACGCTCACCCACGCCGGCGAACACCGAGTAGCCGCTGTGCTCGATCGCGATGTTGCGGATCAGCTCCATCATGTTGACGGTCTTGCCGACGCCGGCGCCGCCGAACAGGCCGACCTTGCCGCCCTTGGCGAACGGGCACATCAGGTCGATCACCTTGATGCCGGTTTCCAGCAGCTCGTTGGCCGCGGCCTGCTCTTCGTACGAAGGCGCGGGCTGATGGATCACGCGGTAGTGCTCGGCGTTGACCGGGCCAGCCTCGTCGATCGGGTTGCCGAGCACGTCCATGATGCGGCCCAGGGTTTCCTTGCCCACCGGCACCTTGATGCCTTCGCCGGTGTTGTCGGCGAGCAGGCCGCGCTTCAGGCCTTCCGTCGAACCCAGTGCGATCGTGCGGACCACGCCGTCGCCCAACTGCTGCTGGACTTCAAGCGTGATGTCGGTGCCACCGACCTTCAGCGCGTCATACACGCGCGGGACCGACTCACGCGGAAACTCCACGTCGACGACGGCGCCGATGATCTGGACAACTTTACCCTGGCTCATTTCTGTGCTCCGAAGTGTGTTTCTTTGTTCGCTCGGTGATGCGGGCTGGGAGTCGAGGCGCTAGCTGCGTGGTGCCGCGCTGGTCGATCCCGAACTCCCAATCCCGAATCCCGTGCTCTTAAACCGCTGCCGCGCCGCCGACGATCTCCGAGATTTCCTGGGTGATCGCGGCCTGGCGGGCCTTGTTGTAAATCAGGTTCAACGTGTCGATCAGCTTGCTGGCGTTGTCCGAGGCGGACTTCATGGCCACCATGCGCGCCGCGTGTTCCGACGCCATGTTTTCCAGCACGGCCTGGTAGACCAGCGACTCGACGTAGCGGGTCAGCACGTCGTTCAGCACGCTCGGCGCATCCGGCTCGTAGATGTAGTCCCAGTCGTGGCTCTGCGCCATTTCTTCAGCGGGCGGAAGCGGCAGCAGCTGGTCAACGGTTGGACGCTGCGTCATCGTGTTGATGAAGTCGTTGTAGGCCAGCTTGACGCGATCGACGGTGCCGGTTTCGTAGGCGTCCAGCATCACCTTGATGATGCCGATCAACTGTTCAACCTGCGGCTTCTCGCCCAGATGGGTGACCGAGGCCACCATGTTGACCTTGAGGCGGCGGAAGAAGGCATTGGCCTTCTGCCCGATCGCGACCACGTCGACTTCGACACCCTGCTGCTGGTGCTCGCGGATCTCCGCCAGCAGCTTGCGGAACAGGTTGGAGTTCAGCCCGCCGCAGAGGCCGCGGTCGGTGGTCACGACGATGTAGCCGACGCGCTTCACCGTGTTGCGCGCCGCCATATAGGGATGCACGTAGTCGGTGTTGGCGCGTGCGATGTGGCCGATCACCTGCTTCATCAGGCGCGCATACGGGCGCGAGGCCTTCATGCGGTCCTGGGCTTTTCGGATCTTGGATGCCGAGACCATCTCGAGTGCGCGGGTCACCTTGCGGGTGTTCTGCACCGACTTGATCTTGGACTTGATTTCGCGGCCGCCTGCCATGGGGTTCGCTCGCTCTGCTCGCTACACGGGATTGGGGATTCGGGATTCGGGATTCGTGGGGCGGGAACCGGGTCGCTGTTGCGAATCCCGAATCCCGTCTGACGAATCCCGGCTACATCACCAGGTCCCGGTGGACTTGAAGTCGCTGATGCCCTGCTTGAACTGAGCCTCGATGTCCTTGTTCCAATCGCCGGTGTCGACGATCTTGGTCATCAGCTCGCCGTGGGTGTTGGCGAAGTGGTCGTGCAGGCCGGCCTCGAAGGCGCCGATCTTGCTCAGCGGCAGGTCGTCCATGTAGCCGTTGTCGACGGCGTACAGCGACAGCGCCATCTGTGCGACCGACAGCGGGGCGTACTGCTTCTGCTTCATCAGCTCGGTCACGCGCTGACCGCGCTCCAGCTGCTTGCGGGTGGTTTCATCCAGGTCGGACGCGAACTGGGCGAAGGCCGCAAGTTCGCGGAACTGCGCCAGCGACAGACGGATACCGCCGCCGAGCTTCTTGATGATCTTGGTCTGGGCGGCACCACCGACGCGCGACACCGAGATACCGGCGTTCACGGCCGGGCGGATGCCGGCGTTGAACAGGTCGGTTTCCAGGAAGATCTGGCCGTCGGTGATCGAGATCACGTTGGTCGGCACGAAGGCCGAGACGTCACCCGCCTGGGTTTCGATGATCGGCAGCGCCGTCAGCGAACCGGTCTTGCCCTTGACGCGACCATTGGTGTGCTTCTCGACGTATTCCTCGTTGACGCGCGCGGCGCGCTCCAAAAGACGCGAGTGGAGATAGAACACGTCACCCGGGTAGGCTTCGCGGCCCGGCGGGCGGCGCAGCAGCAGCGACACCTGGCGATAGGCCACGGCCTGCTTGGACAGATCGTCGTAGATGATCAGCGCGTCTTCGCCGTTGTCGCGGAAGTACTCGCCCATCGAGCAGCCAGAGTACGGGGCGACGAACTGCATCGCGGCGGACTCGGACGCGGTGGCGGCGACGACGATGGTGTGGGCCATCGCGCCGTGCTCTTCCAGCTTGCGCACGACGTTGGCAACCGAGGAGGCCTTCTGGCCGATCGCCACGTAGATGCACTTAACGCCGGTGCCCTTCTGATTGATGATCGCGTCGATCGCCAGCGCGGTCTTGCCGGTCTGGCGGTCACCGATGATGAGCTCACGCTGACCACGGCCGACCGGGATCATCGCGTCGACCGACTTGTAGCCGGTCTGCACCGGCTGGTCGACCGACTTGCGCCAGATCACGCCCGGCGCGACTTTCTCGATGGGCGCACTTTCAGTTGCTGCGATCGGGCCCTTGCCGTCGATCGGGGTACCCAGCGCGTCGACCACGCGACCCAGCAGGGCCTCACCGACCGGCACTTCCAGAATGCGGCCGGTGGTCTTGACCGTGTCGCCTTCGCGGATGTGCTCGTAGTCACCCAGCACCACCGCACCCACCGAGTCGCGCTCGAGGTTGAGTGCCAGCGCGAAGGTGTTGCCCGGCAGCTCGATCATTTCGCCGGCCATCACGTCGATCAGGCCGTGGATGCGCACGATGCCGTCGGCGACCGAGGTCACCGAACCTTCATTGCGGGCTTCGGCGCCGAGCTTGACCTTCTCGATGCGGCCGCGGATCAGTTCACTGATTTCGGAGGGGTTGAGCTGGCTCTGCATGGGAGATCCCTGGAGATTTCGAATTCGTGGATGGGGGTGCCGGACCGGCGCCAGAATTGGGTTACCCGCTGCGCGACCGCAGCTCAGGTGGCGAGCGCGCGCGCAGCAGCCGACATCAATTTCTGGTTCCGTGTCCGCCGACGACCCCAAGGGGTCGACGCGAACCGGCACATCCCTGCGCCCGGAAGGCTTCGTGCCCTCCGCGGGTGGCGAACCGCTCGCAGGCGGCCCACCGAAAAACCAAACAGCGCGGCTGGCGTCAGGACGCCAGCGCGCGCTCCATACGTTTCAACTTGCCGCGGACCGAACCGTCAATGACGATGTCGCCCGCGCTGATCACGGCGCCGCCGATCAGATCGGCATCGACTTCGAAGCTCATGCTGACATCGGCGCCAAAGCGCTTCTTCAGCGAGACTTTCAGCGCTTCGATCTCGGCCTCGGACAGAGCCGCCGCGGAGCGCACCTGCACGGGCACCACGCGCTCGGCTTCAGCGCGCAGCGCTTCGAACTGGGCGGCGATTTCGGGCAGCAGCGAGACGCGGCCGTTGTCTGCCAGAACGGCCAGGAAACGGTTCTGCTCTTCGCTGGCGTCGGGCGCCTGCATCAGCTCGACCAGCGCCTGCGCGCTGACGTGCGGGTGTCCAAACAGCGCGGCCACGGCAGGAGTCGCTGCAGCCTGGGCACTGAAGGCAAGCGCTGCCGACCATGCCGGCAGGGCCTGCTGATCGCGCGCCACCTGGAAGGCGGCGCGGGCGTAGGGTCGAGCGAGAGTGGCTGCGCTGCTCATGCTCAGATCTCAGCCGCCAGCTCGGAAAGCAGAGCCTTGTGGGCGTCCGCATTGATCTCGCGGCGCAGCACCTTCTCGGCGCCGGCAACGGCCAAAGCAGCGACCTGCTGGCGCAGTTCCTCGCGGGCACGGTGTGATGCAGCTTCGATCTCGGCCTTGGCCGCGGCGAGCTGGCGCTCGGCCTCGGCAACAGCGTCCTGCTTGGCCTTGTCGACGATCTGGTTGGCGCGGGCGTGGGCCTGCTCGATGATCTCATTGCCCTTGCCGCGGGCTTCCTTCAGCAGATCATTGACGCGCGACTCGGCCTGGACCAGGTCACGCTGGCTGCGTTCAGCCGCGGCCAGACCTTCGGCGATCTTCTTCTGACGCTCTTCGATGGCCTGCAGCAGCGGCGGCCAGATCTTGGTCGCAACGATCCAGATCAATCCGGCGAAGGCCAGACCCTGGGCGATAATTGTGGCTAGGCTCATGGGGATGTGTTCCGGAGAAGTGGGCCCCGGCGAGGCGCTGGGGCAACGCTTGCACGGCAGGCGCCAGGCTCAAGAGCCGGCGCCGCCGACAGGTCCGGATCAGCCGCCCTGGATCACGGTGACCAGCGGGTTCGCGAACGCGAACAGCATGCCGATGGCGACGCTGATGATGAACGCGGCGTCGATCAGGCCGGCGGTGATGAACATGCGGACCTGCAGGACCGGGATCAGCTCCGGCTGGCGGGCGGCGGATTCCAGGAACTTGCCGGCCATGAGCGCCATACCGAGACCGGCGCCGAGCGCGGCCAGGCCGATCATGATGCCGATGGCCAGCGCGGTCGAGGACTGGATGGCGGCGAGTTGGACGATGGCTTCCATGGGTTTTTCTCCGAGAGCGAAGTGCTTTGAGGTGGGTGAAACGAAAGGGTTGGAGTCCGCACGCGGGCGGGGTGACGCCGGGTTTGCAAACGCCGCGCCGGGCGCTTAGTGGTGCTCTTCCATGAGACTCAGGTAGACCACCGACAGCATCATGAAGATGAAGGCCTGCAGCGGGATCACCAGAAGATGGAACAGCATCCAGCCGAGGCCGAAGGCGCCGCTGGCCACCACGCCGAACACGCCGGCGCTGGCAAGGACCCAGATCAGCAGGAACACGATTTCGCCGCCGAACATGTTGCCGAACAGTCGCATCGCCAGCGACACCGGCTTGCTGAGCAGTTCGACCGCGTTGAGCAGCAGATTGGCCGGGAACAACCAGGGGCCGAACGGCGCCACGAAAAGTTCTTTGATGAAGCCGCCAAGGCCCTTGGCACGCAGCGCGAAGAAGATCATCAGGAAGAACACGCTGATCGACAGGCCCAGCGTGGCATGCACATCGGCGGTCGGCACCGGCTTCCAGTAGTTGTACTTGGAGGGGTCCGCAGCGCCGGCCAGCTCGGCGATCAGCATGCTGAGATGGCCCATCGGCACCGCGATGAAATCTGCCGGGATCATCTTCAGCAGGTTCATCAGAAGGATCCAGACGAACAGGGTGATCGCGATCGGCGTCACCAGTTTGGAGCCGCCGTGGTAGGCGTCCTTGGCCTGCTTGTCGAGGAATTCGAGCACGATCTCGACGAAGGCCTGCCACTTGCCGGGCACGCCGGCGGTGGCTCTACGCGTTGCCACCCACATCGCGAACACCCCGATCAGGCCCATGAACACGGCCGTCAGTAAGGTATCCACGTGCAGCGTCCAAGCGCTGCCCTCCTGAAAGCTGACCGTGAGGTTCTTCAGGTGGTGCTGGATGTAGGAGGTTGGAGTCTGAGCGCCTTCAGCCGCCATTGCGAGGAATCCCGAAACGTTTGAATGCGTGATGTGCGCCGGAGAGCCCGGGCACGGCTGGAATACTGCTATCGCGACCGCGGGTCAGCGCTCGAGGCGGGAATGGCGGCGGCGACTGCGAAGGTCACCAGGCCGACAAACACACCGAGCAGCAGGGGCAGCGGCGGCAAGCGCCAAACCCCGAGACCCAGCAGCAGGACACAGCCCACCAGCAGAATCTTGAACAGCAGACCAGCCACCAACCCACCGAGGGCGTCGCTGGCGCTGGGTGCGCGGCCCGGAAAGGCGCGCCAGCCCATCAGCAGCGTGCCCGCCCCCAGCATCGCCGAACCCAGCCCTGCAGCCAGCGCCGCGGACGGCGAGACCAGCAGAAATCCGAGAGCCAGCGCGCCTGCCATGACCAACTGGGCGAGCGCACAGCGCCGCGCCAGACGTCGGCCGGAGGCCAGGGGTGAAGTCACGATTGCAACCTGTCTGCGTGAAGATCGGCACTGTCGGCCGACCAAAGCCGGCGAAGTATAGCAGTGCAAAAAAATCCCGGACAACTCGGCGAAGGTCGCGAGGTCTCTTCACATCCCCTGGCCAAGCGACGACTGCCTGCCTGCGACACGCTCATACGGCGCACTGGTGGCGCCCCGCAAGCCGATCCGCGAGGATGGCCTGCCTGCTTTCCAGCCCCTTGATTTCGATGCGGGCACGATCGGGATTCTGGGGCCACGCGCATCGCCACGCGGCTCTGAACGCTACTCAGAGATCAGGCAGGCTGCAGGGCAGCACGCAGTGCTTGGATTCCACGCGGCCGTCAGGGTACAGAGTGACGCGAATCCGGTAGCTGACATCCTGCGGAAAGTCGGGCCCCGACCATTGCTGGCGTTTCCCCTGCCCCGACCAGATCACGTGCAGACGCCGCTCATCAGCGAGCGTCGAAGATCGCCCCGGTACCAAGCGGATCCTCCGCGTCTCGCCCGGATCCATGTGGTTGTACGAATGTCGATCTCGCCCCGCTCCGATGGTCACCTGGCTCGGCTGCGGAGTTGCGAGATGGATGCGTGCGTCGATGTATTCCTCCGAAGGCGTGCAGGACACAGACGCGGCCAAAGCGATCAGCAGCAGCGAACGCATGAAGAACCCACACCCTCTCAGCGCGAGGGCAGGCTGCAAGGCATCACGCAGTGCTCGGAGTCGACGCGACCGTCGGGGTACAGATCGATGCGCACCCGGTAGCTCTTGTCCGGTGGCACTTCGGGGCCGTTCCAGTAGTACGGTTCCTCCGACGGCTCGCCCGACAGTTCACCCTTGTGGAAGAACTTGACTGACAAACTGCGCTCGTCCGCAAGCACGACGGATCGTCCGGGGCGCAGCCGCGCTCGCCCTACCTCCCCCGGCTTGAACTGTGGGTCCCAGTCACGATCCAGCCCCGCGTGGAGGTACACCTCCAGCGTAGGGCTGTCGATGGCGCCGCCATGACGGTACTCGACGTACAGGGTAGGCTCGCCCGGGCCACAGCCGATCAGTGCCGCAGCACATGCCAAGCGCAGCGCGACGCGGCAAGCAGATCGTTTGCCAAGCGTGTTGAAAACTCCATTCCCGCACAGCGAGAGCGAGTGCTTCACGGCGTGTAGTCCCTTGCCCCGAGCGCTCTACGCCGCGCAACGATCCTCGACACCAGGTGATGGGCGTCCAGCGCTGAGGGCGAGGCCCCGAACAGTTCGATCCCCATGCTCACAGCTACTCGATCCTCGGGGTGATCAAACCGCCGCATGCCGCTCACGCCCTCGGACTGCCTGGGCATGCCCCCTCGCAGCAGATCCGACGCGATCTGCTCCACACCCGCGCCATCCAGCAACTCCGCCTCGCTGAACCCGCAGGCGCGGCCGACGTAGCCGTAGTGGATATTCGACCAGACGTCATAGAAATAGACGTGGTCGCGGTAGCGGTGATAGTGCTGCTCGCCGGATTCCACCGCGGGCGTGAAGCGCCGCGCGATGATGGGCTTGTGGTCCCAGGCGCCGTCCTGGCGCACCAGCATGCCCCAGGCCAGAAACGCTGCCGGTTTCGCGCTCAGGCCGCGGTCCACGCAGGACTGGTTCCAGTGCCCCGCGGACAGCAGCTGCTGCCACCAGGGCCATTCGCGGGTCTCACCGATGCAGGCCTCGATAGAGTAGGTATTCAAGCTGAGGATGCGCTGTGCATCCGGGCCTGCGGCGTTACGGCGCATCTCATGCACCATCCACTGCGCGATCGGCGTCAGCTCGTCGAGCGCGCGCGGCGGCTTGGTGACCCCGGCAGGCACGGGAGCCTGCGACAGGAACAGCCCGAGCGTGCCGTGATCGATGCAGGAGACATCGGCGCGCCCAAGCGGGCCAGGCAATCTGTTCATGGCGGATCGATGGGTGCGTAACCGGGGAAGCCCGAGCATAACGCGAACATTGCGTCCGGTCAGCCGTGGAACGATTCAGCCGGACTGCGGAATCCCCAGCACCACCGACAACCCGCCGCCTTCGCGCAGACCCAGGCGCACTTGCCCGCCGTGCGCCTCGACAATCTCGCGCACCAGGGCCAGGCCCAGGCCGGTGCCATGGCGCTTGGTCGAGTAGAAGGGCAGCAGGGCTTGCTCCAGCACGACCGGGTTCATGCCGGGCCCGCGATCCGCGACTTCGATGCGCAGCGTACCGGCCTCCATGCGCACGGACAGTTCGACCGCCCCAGGCGGCGAGCCCGACTCGTGCGCGTTCTTCAGCAGATTCAGCAGAGCCTGGCTCATCTGCGCGGCATCGAAGCGCGCCTGCGCCGGGGGCTCATCGATCAGAGCGAAGCCACGCTCGGCCGCCAGCCGCTGCAGGAAGGGCGCAAGCTCGACCGCCTCCGGCTGCGGGTTCGGCAGCTTGGCAAAGCGCGCATAGCCGCGAATGAACTCGTTCAGATGCCGCGCTCGCTCTTCGATGGTTTCGAACACCGGGCCCAGGCGCTCGTGCTGGCCGCGACGGTTCAACTCGGCCCCCGAATGCGCCAGCGAGGCGATCGGCGCCAGCGAATTGTTCAGCTCATGGCTGATGACTCGAATGACTTTCTTCCAGGTCCGCACTTCGGCGCGGCGCAGCTCGTGCGTCAGCGGCCTCAGCAGCAGCAGGCGATGCCCGCGCCCGTTCAGGCGGAACTCGCGCTGGGCCAGGTGCCAGGTGTCGTCGTCCTCCGCATCGCCCAGGCCGACCAGGCCATCGCGTCGACCCTCGATTGCCTCGCGCAGCGGCATCGGCTGGCCATCGAGCACGCTGTCGAGCGCCAGCCCCTGCATGCGTCGACCGCCGTTCAACTGCCGACGCGCGGCCAGGTTCGCGTAGACCACGCGTTCACCGGGGTCGAGCAGCAGCATCGCCACCGGCGTGTTCTGCAGCATGGTGTCGAGCAGCAGCTCGCGCTGCACCAACGACTGCCGCTGATCGCGCAGGGTGCTGCCGAGTTCGTTGTGCGCCTTCACCAAGTCGCCCAACTCGTCGTCGGAATCCCAGCCGATGCCGAAGCTGAAATCGCCGTCGCGGTAGGCGCTGACGGTGCCGCCGAGCGCGCGAAACAGGGAAAGGATTGGCCGTACCACCCGATGCGCTGCCCACAGCGCCAGCGGCAGACACAGCGCGACGGCCAGGGCGGCAGCGAGCAGCGGGTTCTGCAGCCGATCGACCAGCCACACGCTCAGCCCGACCGCCACGCTGACCAGCAGCACCAAGGCCAGCATCAGCCGGCCAGCCAGCGAGCGTCGGCGACGCACCATCGGCATCAGCGCACGATGCCAAGGCGCTCCATGCGCCGGTACAGGGCCTGACGGCTCAGGCCCAGCTCGGCGGCCGCCTGCGCGACAACGCCGCCGGCACGGCCGAGCGCGGCTTCGATGCTGGCACGGTCGGGCTCATCGGCGCTGGTCGCCTCGACAGCAGACCCGCCTACAGTGGGCGGCAGGCCGAGGTCGGCGACTTCGATCTGCGCACCGCGAGCCAGCAGGCTGGCGCGCTCGATCACATTGCGCAGCTCGCGCACATTTCCGGGCCAGGCATGCCGCTGCAGGGCTTCGCGTGCGGCTGACGATAGCGGCTTGCGGCCCGCCAGGAAGTGCTCGGCCAGCGGCAGGATGTCGAACGGACGCGCCGCCAGCGGCGGCAGCTTCAGCTCGATCAGATTGAGCCGGTAGTACAGATCTTCGCGGAACTGGCCGGCGCGGATCATCGCCGGAATATCGGCATTGGTCGCGCTCAGCACGCGCACCTTGACCTGGCGCTCGCGATTGCTGCCCAAGCGCTCGAAGCGGCCGGTCTCCAGCACACGCAGCAGCTTCATCTGTCCGGCCGGCGGCAGGTTGCCGATCTCGTCCAGAAACAGGGTGCCGCCGTCGGCGGCTTCGAACTTGCCCTCGCGCGCCTTCTGCGCACCGGTGTAGGCACCGGCCTCGGCGCCGAACAGTTCGGCCTCGATCAGTTCAGACGGCAGCGCGCCGCAGTTGAGGGTCACGAACGGGCCGTCGCGCACCTGCGAATTGGCCTGCAGGATCTCGGCGATCTTTTCCTTGCCGGTGCCATTGGGCCCGGTGATCAGCACCGGCACCTCGGCCCGCGCGACCTGAGCGACCAGCCGCAGCAGTTCCGCCATCGCCGGATCGGCGAAGACGAGACCGCGCAAATCCAGCTCACCCCGGATCGCCTCGCTGCGTCGGCGCTGGCTGGATTTCAGCCGCATCAACTCGCGATTGGCCTGTCCGAGTTCGATCAGGTTGCGCACGCTGGCAACCAGGCGCGCGTCGTCCCAGGGCTTGGCGAGATAGTCGGCCGCACCGGCCTTGACCAGATCGACCGCGGCTTCGAGATGCGTCCACGCAGTCAGCAGGATCACCGGCAGGTCCGGATGCGCGGCGCGGATCTGCCGAAACAGGGTCACGCCCTCCTCACCCGAGGTGGTGTCGGCGCTGAAGTTCATGTCCTGGATGACCAGGTCGATGCCGCCGCGCTCAAGCCGCGCCAGCCCGGCCTCGGGATCGGCAGCGTGCTCGGCCTCGATGTCGTGCAGAGACAGCAGCACCGAGAGCGCAGTGGCAACCGCCGGGTTGTCGTCGATGATCAGGACGGTGGGCATTGAGAGCCGGGATTCGGGAGTGGGGATTCGGGATTCGTTGAAGCGCGGAGCTGCGAGTTTGGAGGTCGCGAGGTTAGCAGCGTCTGGTGAAGCCGGGATTCGGGAGTCGGGATTGGGGATTCGCAGAAGCGATGTGCTGCCAGATTGGTAGTTGCTCGACAAGCAGAAGTGTTCTTCGTGAGCTGCATCGGCGCGCCCGCCAGACCCGCGCGACACGGTCGAACGAAGCGCTACGAATCCCGAATCCCCATTTCCAATTCCCGCCCGGGGCGCCGTCAGGCGCCCCGGGTCGCCACCGCCGGCGGAATCCTCGATGCGCGCCAGGCCGGGCCGAAGGCGGCCAGCAGGCCCAGCACCCACAGGCCGAGCACGCCGAAGGCCAGGTGTTCCAACGGCATGCGCGCGATCGAGAGCTGCTGCACCAGGTACTGGTTGAGCGCCAGCGCGACCGCCAGCCCGACCACGATGCCGGCCGTGGTAACCATGAAGTTCTCGACCAGGAAGTAGCGCAGGATGTCGAAGCGACGCGCACCGACCGCGCGGCGAATGCCGATCTGCTTGCGCCGCTGGTTTACCCACAGCGAGGCCATGCCGACAATGCCGGAGGCCGTCACCAGCAGCAGCAAACCGGTCACCGACAGCAGCATCCAGGCCAGGCCGCGGTCGGCGCGGTAGCGGCGGTTGCGACTCTCTTCCACGCTGAGCGTGGACAGGTGCACGCGGTCATCGCGCAGGGCTGTCAGCGCATCCTCGACTTCGCGCATCACCCGATCCCTCTGGCCGGGCTCGGTGCGCACCACGTAGCTCACCGCGTCGGTCAGGTAGCGCATCGGCACGATGACCGAGAGCTTGGAGTTGTCGTTCGTCTGAGCCCAGGGCGTCTGCAGGTGTTCGACGATACCGACGATTTCCATCTCGACGGCATCCGCCCCGCCCCCCAGGAAGACGCGCTGTCCAACCGCGCTCTCGGCATCCGGGAACAGGCGGCGCGCCGTCTCGCGGGTCACGATGACGGTATTGGGGCTGGCATTCGACCGCGCCGGATCGACTTCGAGCACGTCCTCCGGCCGGAAGTCGCGGCCCTCGCGCAACTGCAGGCCGAAGGTGTCGATCAACGGACCGTCACTGAAGTAGTACGCGACGCCCAACTCGACGCGCGGGTTCTCACGCTCGGTCTGCACGCCCAGAGCCCAGCCGGAGCGGCCCATCGGCACCTGGTTGACGTGAGCTGCCGCGACGACGCCGGGCACCGCGCGGATGCGCTCGAGATCGGCCTGGCGCATGGCCGGAATGTCCAGGCCAGGCCGGAACCCGGCGAGACGGCTGAAGAACAGATTGCTCTCGTCAACGCCGCTGGACCGCGCCGACAGCGCCAGCCGGTTCTGCACGATGTAGAGCGCATTGCCGAGAATGGCCAGGGTCAATGCGACCTGGGCGGCGATCAGCAGGGCGCCGGTCTTGGAGCGCAGCAGAGCGGAGAGAATCGGGCGGATTTCCATGACGGGCCTCACTGGGTCTTGAGCTGGGCGGCAGGCAGCACCTGGCAGGCACGCCAGGTCGGCAGCAGGCCGGCGATCACGCTGGCGGCGATCGCGGTGAGAAGCGTGATCAGCAGCATGCCGGTATCGAGCCTTGCCACATGCGCAACATCCGCCGATTGCTGGGCCATCACCCACAGGCCACCGAAGGTCAGAATCAGGCCCATCAGGCCACCGGCGACGCCGACCACACCGGCTTGCACCAGGTACTGCTGGAAGATCTCGCGACGCGTCGCACCCAGCGCCCGGCGCACGCCGATTTCACCGCTGTGCTGGGTGAACTTGGCCAGCAGCAGGCCGACGGTGTTGACGATGCAGACCAGCAGGAAGGCGAAGGCCAACAGCACCTGCAGTCGTGTGTCCGCGCCCACCACCTGCTGTTCGACCAACCACTCCATGACATCCAGCGCGCGCGAGTTCTCACCCTGGTGCAGGCGGCCCAGTGACTTCTGCTCGGCGACGTAGTCGGACAGATGGCGGGCATAATCGGAACGCCCGCCTTCGGGCACCTCCACCCAGTACTGCATGAAGATGCATTCCGAGCGCAGCAGACCGCCAAAACCGGGTTCCACTGGCGTAGGCCCGTTGCAGTTGACGTTGCCCTCGGGGTCGCGCTCCATCGCCAGCGCTGTGCGCAGCGGCACGTAGATGTCTTCGGTTTCGCCGAAGCGGCGGCCGACCGACAGCCAGTAGAAACGCGGGGTGGGCAGCCAGGCGTCGAGCACGCCGGCAATGCGGAAGTCGGTGTCCATCATGCGCAGGCTGCGCCCGGTTGGGTCTTCATCACCGAACAGGCGCTCGCTGAGCCTCGCGCCCAGCACCACGGTGCGCGCCTCCCGTGATTCGTCTTCGGCCGACCAGCCAGCCCCAAAGCGGAAGGGCGACTCGAACATGGCGAAGAAGTCGCTGCTCACCGCCAGTCCCTGCGAGAGCACCGGCTGGGCGCCATCCTGCTCGGGTTCGATGACCCCGCTGATGCCGTAGATGCCGGTACGGCGGTAGGCGCTGTCGTGATCCAGCAGGCCGCGCACGTCGAGCCAGCTGCTCAGGTTGGGGAGGTCGATACCGATGCCGGCGTTCTCGGGCAGGGTCTGACCTGGCGTGGGTGCCGGCGAGTTGTCGACCTGCAGCACCAACAGACGGTCGCTCTTGTGCGGAATCGGATCACCGCTCATCGCCCGCAACACGGTGAAGGTGGACATGCTGGCTGCCACGCCCACGCCGAGCGTGAGCACCATCAGTGCGGTCAGCACAGGGTTTCTGCGCAGGCTACGCAGGCCCAGCTTGAGGTAGTAGGCAAACATCGCGTGCTCCTCAGCCTTTGACCGATCGCAGGGCGACGTGGCCGTGGTCGAGGTCGCTGACCTGGCCGTCGACGATGTGCACGTTGCGCTGCGCGCGCGCCGCCAGCTCGGGATCGTGGGTCACCATCACGATCGTGGTGCCCTCGGCATTGATCTGTTCCAGCAGTTCCAACACCCCGCGTGCCATCTGCGAATCGAGATTGCCGGTCGGCTCGTCCGCCAGCAGCAGGCGCGGCTGACCGGCCAGTGCACGCGCAATCGCCACGCGCTGCTGCTGGCCACCCGAAAGTTCTGCAGGGTAATGCTTCATGCGCGAAGCCAGCCCGACTTTGCCCAGCGATTCTTCGATCCGGCGTCGGCGCTCGGCGGCATCGAAACCGCGATAGCGCAGCGGTACGTCGACGTTATCAAACAGGTTGAGATCGGCGATCAGGTTGAAGCCCTGGAAGATGAAACCGAGTTTCTGGTTGCGCAAACGCGAGCGCGCGTCGTCGTCAAGCCCCTGCACGGCGACGCCGTCGAGCAGGTACTCGCCGCCGGTGAACTCTTCCAGCAGGCCGGCGATGTTGAGAAAGGTGGTCTTGCCGGAGCCCGAAGGGCCAGTCACGGCTACGAACTCACCCTCCCGCACCTCGATGTCGATGCCGCGCAGGGCATGGGTTTCGATCATGTGGGTGCGATAGACCTTGCTGAGCTGGCGCATGGAGAGCATTGGGGTTTCCTTGTCTTTTTTTAGGAGGGCGCTGCGCGCCGTCTCCTTGGGTTGGGATTCGGGATTCGGGATTCGTAAGAGCAGGTTGCTGCGAGATCTTGAATTGGCGGTCTTGGCGGGGATTCGGAGCGGAAGCTCTTCACTGTCGTGGCGCCGACGACCGTCGGCCAATCCCGAATCCCAAATCCCGAATCCCGGCTCTCAGCGCACCGCCACCCGCTCGGCGTCCTCGAACAATTCGGTGCCGGCGATAACGATGCGGTCGCCAGCCAGCGCGCCTTCGAGAATTTCGACCGCGCTGACGCTTTGCGCGCCCAGGCGAATCGGGCGGCGTACCGCGATGTCGCCATCCATCACCCAGACGTGGCGGCCACCCTGGGCCTCGACGAAGGGCCCGCGCTGCACGATCAGCGCATCCGGTTTGGACTCGAACAACAGGCGCGCCGATAGGCGCTGGTTCTGGCGCAGGCCGGCCGGCTGGCCGCCTTCGAAGTCGACCCGCACGCGCACCCGGTTCGACACCACTTCGGGTGAAACCGCAACGACACGGCCAGCGGCTTCGCCCTGCGGCAGCCGCACCGCCACCTGCAGGCCAAGGCCGACATCGTCGGCGAAGGTTTCGGGCACTTCGATCTCGGCCTGCAGTCGCGACAGATCGACCACGGTAATCAATGGCGTATTGGCAGCGACCACGGCGCGATCGAGCACCGACACCGTGCCGATCTGGCCGTCGATCGGCGCGCGCAGATGCAGGGCGTCAACGCGGCGTTCAAGCTCAAGCACCGCGAGTTTTTGGCGCTGCAGGGCCTGCTCGCGGGTGGCGAGGTCGAAGCCGACGCTGCGGCTTTCCAGCTCGACGCCGCTGCGGGCGTGCTCGCGCACGATCTCCGCACTCTTCACGGCGTCCTGCGCGCGCAGCACCTCGATCTCGGCGAGCGCGCCCATGGTGTGGGCGCGCTGCGTGCGCTCCAGGTCGCGACGACGCGCATTCAGCGCGATGTCGGCCTCATCCAGCGTGCGTTTCGCCAGCTGACGCTGCTTCTCGGCCTCGATGCGCTGACGGCCGACTTCGGCTTCCAGGCTCGCCAAGGTGGACTCCTCGCGCGACAGCTCGGACTTCAGCTCCGGAGAATCGATCTCCAGCAACACCTCGCCGGACTTGACCGTCGCGCCCGCCTGCACTTTCAGGCTGACGGTGCCCGGCGAGTGCGCGTACAGGGTCGGGCTGACCGCAGCCACCACGCGACCATCGACCACCGCATCGCGCACCAGGGTGCCGCGGCTGACCTCGGCGATGCGCAACCGCTCGGCATTGACTCCGCGCTCAGCCGACAGCCAGCCCGACAGCCCCCACAGCCCGAGCAGGATCGGCAGGGCAATCAGTGCGCCGCGACGCAGCGCTGGGCGCTGCCAGAGCGGGAGGGTGGCGGGGGCGAGCGCACGGTCCTGGGCAGCAGTGTCGCGAATCATCGGGCAGGGCCTCCTTGGCAGATGAGCGTGACCTAGCAGGCTCCGTGCCAACACCTATATGACTGATTTATCTTTCTTTTTGCGCGCCGATCCGCGCGTCCGCAGGGGGCGGACGGACGTCCGCGCGGACGCCCTGCAGCACGCATGGCGAGCGATGCAGGCGTGCCTCAGCCTCCACGCGGGCCGCAGTGCTGGCAGACTGCGCGCCCCGTTCTTGCCGCCTTGGCCATGACCGCAGTGCCACCGCTCGACCCCTTGGCCGCCAGTCAGCGCTGGCTCGAACGCGCCGTGATCGGGCTGAATCTGTGCCCTTACGCGCGTGCGCCGCATCTTGATGGGCGCATCCGCTGGGTCTTGAGTGATGCGACCGATAGCGATGCGCTGATCGAAGAGCTGCTGCGCGAGCTGGAGCTGCTGCGCGGGCGCGAATGGACCGAGGTCGAAACCACCCTGCTGGTGATCCCGCAGCTGCTGTCCGACTTCGAGGACTACCTCGACCTGCTGGCCACAGCCGAAGCACTGCTGGATGCGCTCGGCTATGCCGGCGAATTCCAGCTCGCCAGCTTTCATCCCGACTACCGCTTCGAGGGCAGCGCGGCCGACGCGATCGAGAACTGCACCAACCGCTCGCCCTGGCCGATGCTGCATCTGCTGCGTGAGGACAGCATCAGCCGCATCGTCGATGCCGGCGCCGATGTCGAGGCCATTCCGGTGCGCAATCAACAGCACCTGCGCGAGCTTGGCGCCGAGGGCTGGCGGCGTCTGCTCCAGTTCGACTGAGACGCCGAACAGACGCAGGGCCTGGCTGCTCGCCTGCCTGCACTGTGTCAGCCCGGCGGGCTTCAAGCTCGCGCGGATCGCCAGCAGCGCGCGCCGGCACCGGCCTCTACTCGTGGCAATGCTGCTGCGGCATGCTGCGCGGCATTTGAATCAGGAAGTCGTGCATGAGCCGACACCCGCTCCGCCGCAGCGGCGCCTGCGCGCTGCTGCTCAGCCTGCTCGTTCCTCTGCTCGGCGCCGCTGCGGACGCCGAGGTCGATGTCATTGAACCCTCTGCTGGCCTGCAGCCTGCCGACGCCGCGCAGGTGCGTCCGCGCATCGGCCTGGTGCTGGGCGGTGGCGGTGCGCGCGGCGCGGCCCACATCGGCGTGCTGCAGGTGCTGGAAGAACACCGCATTCCGGTCGACAGCGTGGCCGGCACCAGCATGGGCGCGCTGGTCGGCGGCATGTACGCGACCGGCCAATCGCCGGTGGAGATGGAAGCAACGATGCGCGCCATCGACTGGGGTCGTTTGTTCCGCGACGCAGCGGATCGAGCCGAGCGGCCGATGCGCCGCAAGCGCGACGACATCGCCAACCTCGGCAACGCCGAGCTCGGCTTCCGCGACCGCCGCTTGGCGCTGCCGCGCGGTGCGCTGCAGGGCCATCGCCTGCTGCTGTGGCTGCGCCGTCAGACCCTCAGCGTGGCCGGCGTCGATGACTTCGGTGAACTGCCGCTGCCGTTCGCAGCAGTCGCTACCGACATCGTCAGCGGTGAGCGCGTGGTGCTGCGCGGCGGCGACCTTGCGCTGGCGATGCGCGCCAGCATGGCGGTGCCCGGCGTGTTCGCACCGATCCGCGTCGATGACCGCCTGATGGTCGATGGTGGCGTGGTCGAGAATGTTCCGGTGCGGGTAGCGCGCGAGCAGGGCGCAGAGCGATTGATCGTGGTCGACGTCGGCGCGCCGCTGCTGCGCGAGGAACAGTTGGGCTCGCTGCTGTCGGTGACGGTGCAGATGATCTCGGTGCTGATGAAGCAGGAGAGCGACCGCATCCTCGCCGAGCTGCAACCCAACGACGTGCTGATCCGACCTGAACTCGGCGAATACTCCTCCGCCGACTTCGAAAACAGCCTGTCGACGATCGCAATCGGACGCGCCGCTGCTGAAGCCGCCCTGCCGGCCCTGCTGCCGCTGGCGCTGGACGAAGATTCCTGGGCGGAACACCTGGCCGCGCGCCGCGCCAGCGTCCGCGAGGCCCTGCAGATCGCCCGTTTCGATGTCAGCGCCGAGCGCTCGCGCTCAGCCCTGCGCATGCGCAAACTGCTGGGCGGCCTGGAGCCCGGCCAACTCGACCTCGACGTGCTGGAGGCGCGCTTGGGCGAAGCCATGGCCGGCGGTGACTACGAGCGCATCAACTACCGGCTGCTGCGCGAGGCCGACTCGGCCGTGATCGAGGTGCAGCCGGTCGACAAGGGTTGGGGCCCAGGCTATGTGCACTTCGGGTTTGCGCTGGGCGATGACTTCAGCGGCCGCAGCAGCTACCAGGCCAGCGCCGACCTGCGTCTGACCGGCCTCGACGAACGCGGTCGTGAATGGCGCTCACGCGTGAACCTCGGCCAGCGCTCCGGCCTGTTCAGCGAGATCCACCAGCCCTTTGGTGGCGACGGCCGCTACTACCTGCAGGCCTTCGGCCTGTACGAGGCGACCCGCCAGCCGGCCGAGGTGCTTGGCCTGCGTATCGCCGAGTTCACCCGCCGGGAGTTCCTCGGCGGCGGCGAGATCGGCCTGTACCCGAACCCGCGCTGGCAGCTCTCGGCCGGCCTGCAGCACGGTCGACGCCAGCTGCGACGCGCGATCGGCTCGACCGACATCCAGCGCACCAACAACGCGAACCTCGCCAGCGTAGTGCTGGCGGCCACCTACGACACGCTCGATGATGTCGGCTTTCCGACCCGCGGTGGCCGTTTCGACATCGCCCAGCAGTTCTTCCGCCCCGGCCTGGGTTCAGACAACTACGCCGATGTGTTGCGCCTGCGCGCCGATCTGCCGGTTGCGCTGGAGTCGGTCACGCTGCTGCTCGGTCTGCGCGCCGACTGGGCGCTGGCAGGCGTCAATGCCGACGAATCGCTGAGTTTCCTCGGTGGCTTTGGCCAGCTCTCGGGCCTGGGCGACAGCGAGCGACTCGGCTCGCGTGCCTTCGTCGCCCGCTCATTGTTCTATCGCCGCATCAATGATCTCGGGCTCGCGACCCTGCCGCTGTATGTCGGCGGCAGCCTGGAAGCCGGACAGAACTGGTTGCCCTTCGAGCGACCTTCGACCAGCGGTCTGGACTTCGGCGCCAGCCTGTTCTTCGGCGTCGACTCGCCGTTGGGCCCGGTCTATCTGGGATACGGCCGATTGTCCTCGGGTGACGGCGCGGCCTTCCTGCGCGTCGGCGGCGTGATTGACGATCTGCGGCGCTGAGGGCCGGCGGTCGGAACGAGGCCGGGAAGACAGACGCGGCGGATCGAGATCCGCCCTACGGTTGGCCAACAGGTTCGGCGGATCAAGATCCCGCACGGCTGTTTGCATATCGACGGCACAGTCCGGCGCGGTGAGGTTGCAAAGCTCGTTGCGTACCGGAGGGTATGCGCTTACGGCGGATCAAGATCCGCCCTACGTCGAATCGGAAGTCGATGGCGCTGTGCGACGCCCTGCAGGCAGATGGGTGGTGCTGTTGTGCGGGTGACGGCGGCGATGGCGGCGGATCGAGATCCGCCCTACGGGGATTGTGCGTCGATTGCGAGGTTCGATGCCCGGGCGATCAGCGGTGCAGATCGCCCTCGCGCTCGGGCTGGTAGTCGATGCCGAGAATCCGCACGCGAGTCGATTCACCGCCGGGCAGGCGCCATTCGATGCTGTCGCCGACCTTGAGGCCAAGCAGTGCGGTACCGACCGGCGCCAGCACCGAGATCTGGTCGGCGGCGCTGCCGAGCTCCTGCGGGTACACGAGGGTCAGCCGCGAGGGATGGTGCTCGTGGGTGCTCTCGAAACAGACCGTGCTGCGCATGCTGACGCGATCGGCCGGCAGTTCGGCCGGCTCCACCACGCGTGCGCGCGCCAACTCGGTCGCCAGCGCCTGACCAGCCGCCTGCTGCTCCAGTGGCAGTGCTGCGATCAGCGCATCAAGACGGTCAAAATCGAGGCTGGACACGACCAGTTCGGGGGCAACGGATTCAGCGGTGATGTTCATCGGGGCTCCAAACGCGAAACGGCCCGGGCTGCAGCACAGCACCCCGGGCCGATGAATTCGATTGTGTGCAGCCCCTCAGGGCCGGCAGCAAAGACCATAGCCCGCCCGCGTCGCGCGGGCAAGCCGGGTGCTCAGTCGCGCTCAGAATCGCGGTCGGAGCCGCCGCCGCTGTCGCTGCCTTCACTGCCGCCGTAGGGGTCATCAAACCCGAAGCTGAGCTCGGGCCCGCGTTCGTCTTCCACACCCTCGCGCTGCATGGCCGGGCCTTCGCTGTAGGTCACGGGGCCGCCGGGGCGCTTCTTCTTCGGATCCGGCAGCAGCGCGCTCAGGGCCTCCACTTCGGCCGACATCACCAGGCGGCGCTCTTCGGGCACCTGCTGCCAGTGGCAGCCCAGCAGCGCGCCCTCAAGCGAATACAGCAGATTGAGGCTGGGCTTGAAGCCGGCCCGTTTGACTTTCATGAAGGCGCCCACCGCGCCCGCGGCGACCAGATCCTCGGGCGTGCGGATGCCGACCTGACGCAGCCAGGCGGCGGACTTGGGGCCCACGTTGCGCAGTCGATCACCGCTCATGTCAGCGACTCCACGAACACTTCGGCCAGCGCTTCGAGACCGCGGACGTCTTCAGCATCGAAGCGCGCAAGCATGGGGCTGTCGATGTCGAGCACGCCGACCAGCTGCTGGTTTTTGAACATAGGCACCACCACCTCGGAGCGCGAAGCCGAATCGCAGGGGATGTGGCCCGGGAACGCCTCGACGTCATCGACGCGCTGGGTGCGGCCCGTCGCGGCGGCGGTGCCACAGACGCCGCGGCCAAGCGCGATCCGCACGCAGGCGGGCTTGCCCTGGAAGGGCCCCACCACCAGCTCGGTGCCGTCGTAGAAGTAAAAGCCGAA
Source organism: uncultured Aquimonas sp. (assembly GCA_964586455.1). GTDB lineage: Bacteria > Pseudomonadota > Gammaproteobacteria > Xanthomonadales > Xanthomonadaceae > Aquimonas. The sequence continues at coordinate 3,193 of CAZPHV010000038.1, read as the reverse complement.
CCAGTTCAGGTCGGGCAGCGCGTGGAAGGCCAGCGCCGACAGGTTGGCGGCGTTGGCAACGCGATCGCGTTCGCCGGCCAGCAGGGCGCGGGCCTGCTCGACCAGAGCGGCGTACTGTTCCGACTTGGAACCAGTCAGGGCGGCGGCTTCGAACATGCGGATTCGACCTCGGCAGAACGCAGGGGGCGCCAAGTCTAACAGCCGCGCCCGCGGCGCTATGCTTGGCGGCAGTTGACTCCGGAGGGCGCCCCCATGCAATTCAGTTGCTTCATCACCGGTACCGACACCGGCGCAGGCAAGACCCACGTCGCCTGCGCCGTGCTGCACGCGGTCCGACGCCTCGGCCGGCGCGCGGTCGGCATGAAACCGGTGGCCGCAGGTGCGCGCGAGAACCGCTATGGCTGGGTCAACCAGGATGCATTGGACCTGATTGGCGCCAGCACGTTTGCGGCCGACTACGCACAGGTGAACCCGGTGTGCCTGCAGGCTGCGACCGCGCCCGAGATCGCCTGCCGCATCGAGAACGTGCAGTTCGGCCTGCCGCAGCTGGTCTCGGCCTACGAGGCCCTGCGTGCGCAGGCCGATGACGTGGTAGTCGAGGGTGTCGGCGGCTGGTGCGCGCCGCTCAACCACGAGCTGACCCAAGCGGACCTGGTGCGCGCGCTGGATCTGCCGGTGGTGCTGGTGGTGGGCCTGCGGCTGGGCTGCATCAACCACGCCCTGCTCACCCTGACCGCGCTGCAGGCCGAGGGCATGCGCGTCGCGGGATGGATCTGCAATGTCATCGACCCCGAGCTCGAATTCGCCGAGCACTACTTCGAAGCGCTGATGCGGCGCATTCCGGTGCCCTGTCTCGGCCGACTGGCCTGGCAGGCGCCGGCGAGCCTGGCCGACCTCGACCTCGGCCCGCTCGGGCGACTCGCGAGCCCCGCCGTACCGTGAGCGACCCTGCTGCAGAAGCGGGCGCATTGACGGCGCTGATCAATGCCGCGCGTGAGGGCGACAGCGCCGCTGGCGAGCGCGCGCTGGCGCAGACCTATCAGCAGCTGCGCGCACTGGCGCAGCGCGTGCGCGCAGGCGGTGTCGCCGAACTGACACCGACCGAACTGCTGCACGAAGCCTGGTTCAAGCTGTTCCCGGGCGGCGCGGTGGCGGCGCTCGAAAGCCGCGCGCATTTCATGAATCTGGCGGCGCGTGCGATGCGTCAGGTGCTGGTCGATCTGGCCCGCGAGCGCGGTGCGCAGAAGCGCGGCGGCGACTGGATCGCGGTCACCCTGGGCACCGCCCTGCCGGCCGCAGACGCTCCTGACCTGCTGGCCATCGACCAGGCGCTGCAGAAACTTGAGCGCCGCGATGCGCGACTGGTGCGGATCGTCGAGGCCTACTTCTTCGCCGGCCTGAGCTTCGCCGAAACCGGCGAAGCGCTCGGCATCAGCGAGCGCAGCGTGCGCCGCGGCTGGGAGCTGGCGCGGGCCTTCCTGCTGGCCGAACTCGGCGAGGACGCGTGAACGCGGACAGCGATCCCGATTGGGCCGAACTGGCGGCGTTGTTCGAGCGGCTGGCGGAGCTGGAACCGCCGTCGCAGCAGACCGAACTCGAGGCACTGGCGCGTGACCCCGGCCGCGCACGTCTGCTGCCGCGCCTGCGCGCACTGCTGCTCGCGCATGCGCGCGCCGACGATGGCCTGGCCCAGGGCGGGGCGGCGCTGGCCCTGGCAACCGGTGCATCGGCGCAGCCCGGCGACGCCTCGACGCAGGCCTCAACCGTGGGCGATCAAGTCGGCCCCTGGCGCCTGCTGCGCCCCCTCGGTGAGGGCGGCATGGGCGAAGTCTGGCTGGCCGAGCGCGCCGACGCCGGCGTCGTCCAGCGGGCCGCGCTCAAGCGCATCCGCCATGGGCTGGGGCCCGAACTGGCGGCGCGCTTTTTGCGCGAGCGTCGGATCCTGGCGCGATTGCAGCATCCGCACATCGCCGCCTTCATCGATGCCGGCATGGGCGCCGGCGGCGCGCCCTGGCTGGCCCTGGAGTACGTCGAGGGCGAGCGTTTGGGCGACTACTGCGAACGCCTGCAGCTCGACCCACAGGCGCGGGTAGGCCTGCTGCTGCAGATGCTGGACGCCCTCGACCACGCGCACCGGCAGCTGGTGGTGCACCGTGATCTCAAGCCGGGCAACGTGATGGTCGACGCCGCAGGCCGGGTCAAGCTGCTCGACTTCGGCATCGCCCGGCTGCTGGATGACAGCGAAGCCGACGCCGCGCTGACCCGCACCCGATTGCCGGCTCCGCTGACTCCACGCTATGCAGCGCCTGAACAATTGGCTGGCGAACCGGTCGGCGTCGCCGCTGACGTCTACTCGGCGGGCCTGCTGCTGTTCGAACTGCTAAGCGGGCGTTCGCCGTTCGCAGAGTCCGGCGCCGCCGCGCGCAGCGCACCCGATTCGCTATGGCGCGCGTGGACCCGCAGCGGCGACGCTCCGATCCGCTATGCGCTGGGCGCGGCCCAGCTGCGGCGGCTGCTGCGTGGCGACCTGCAGCTGATCCTCGCGCGCGCCCTGCAGCCGCTGCCGACGGAGCGCTACCCCAGCGCCGCTGCATTCGGCGCAGATCTGCGCGCGTGGCTGCAGCAGCGGCCCCTGCTGAGCCGTCGCACGCCCTGGCCGATGCGCGTCGGCAAATGGATGCGCCGTCAGCCGCTGGCGAGCGCCAGCCTCGCGCTGGCAGTCATCGCAGTGGTGGCCGGCGTATCCAGCAGCCTGTGGCAGGCGCAGCGCGCGGCGGAACGCGCGGCTCAGGCGGAGGCGGCGCGCCGCTTTCTGGGTGATGTGTTCAGCGCCGCCGATCCGCAGCTGCAGGGCGATACCGCGCCCAGCCTGCAGAAGCTGCTCAGCCGGGGTGCCGAGCGTCTGCGCGCCGAGGCCGGCCTCGACCCGCGCTCGCGCGTGCTGCTGCTGCAGGACCTCGGCCGCGCCAGCCTCGGGCTGGACCAGCTGGCGCAGGCTTCGACCCTGCTCGGAGAAGCCGAAGCCTTGGCCGAAGGCGTCGATCTGGGGGCGGATGAAATGCGCGCGCTACGACTCGATCTGGCGGCGCTGGCTCTGGCCAGCGATGCGGTCGAGCGCGGACTGACGCAACTCGCCGAACTGCCGCTGCCGGACCCACAGCGCGCGCCCTCGCCGCTCGACACTCGCGAACTC
>CAZPHV010000037.1:25071-51022 GCA_964586455.1 uncultured Aquimonas sp. | reverse complement strand
TCGGCTGGGGGACCGCCCAGTGCTCAGTTGGTCGCGTTGTTCAGAGCTCCCCTAATACTGGCCCAAGGACAGCCGCACCTTGGCGAGTGCCGCGATCAGCGCCGCTGCTGCATCGGGATCACCGGTGATGCGTTCGCCGACCTTGGTTTCCGCAGCAGCAAGAACATCCACCACGCGCAGCTCGCGGCCCTTCTCGCTCGCCTGGGCGCCACTGAACATGTCGATCAAAAACCCTTGCACAGACTCCGCCCGCGCCAGGGCCCGATCGCGATCAGCCAGCGAGCGCTCGGCCTCGGCGCGCGCGAAGTCCGCAGCGCCGCGCAGCTGCCGCTCGTGGAGTCCAAAGCCAAGCAAGGCCAACGCAAGGACCACGGCCGCCGCCGTGGCGAAGGCGTTGCGTTCGACAAAGCGGCGCAGTCGATCAACCGCACTGACGGGGCGAGCACGGATGGGCAACCGCGCGCGCATTCGACGCAGATCCTCAGCCAACGCCTCGACGCTGGCGTAGCGCCGCTCCGGCTCCTTGCGCAAGGCCTTCATGACGATGGTGTCGAGGTCGTCCGCGTAGCGCCCCGACAGCCGCACGCCGTCTTCGCCTGGCACACAGCGCGAAGGCTGCAGGGGTTCATTGACACACACGAAGCGCTCGATCTCGCTCGCACGTGTGGTGCGTGACAGCGGCTGGGCCTGGCATCCGGTGAGCAATCCGTATAGGACCAAGCCCAATTGATAGACATCGGTAGCCGTCGTGATCGGTTTGCCTTGAACCTGCTCCGGCGCCGCGTAGGACGCCGTCATCGGAGCCAATCCGGCAACCGTCAAGTTCGCATCGGAGGCATCCGGCACCAGCAGCTTGGCGATACCAAAATCGAGCAGTCGGGCTTTGCCGGTTTCATCGATCAATATGTTCGCGGGTTTGATGTCACGGTGGATGATCAGCCGTTGGTGCGCGTAAGACACGACCGCGCACAGCTCAAGAAACCGGTCCAGCCGATCCTCGATGCCCGGCGCTCGCGCCCGAAGCCAGGCGACGAGGCTCAGGCCACGCACGTATTCCATGGCCAGGAACGGCGTGCCATCCGGTGCGACGCCTCCATCGATCAGACGCGCAAGATTCGGATGCTCCAGCTGCGCCAGGATCTGCCGCTCGCGGCGCAGACGTGCGGCACGCTCGCCGTCGGCCAGCGAAAAGGGCACCAACTTCAAGGCCACTTCCTGGCGGAACCCATCGACGAAGCGCTCGGCCAGGAAGACCTCGCCCATGCCCCCGGCACCCAGCGAGCGCAACAAGCGATAAGGCCCAACGTACCGATAGGGCAGCCGGCCATCGAGCTTCGGAATCAGACTCGCGTCGAGGCCCTGGGTAGCGTCGTCATCGGAGTCCGCCATGCGCGCCCTGCCCTAGTCAGTCCAAGATGAGGCCGCAAGAAAACGGCTCGGACGCCAGCACCCGCTGCACCTCGATGCCAAGCACGGGAAGCCCAAAGCCAGCGCTTGCGAAGACTACGCTGCGAACGCGTAGCGTCAAGGACGCAGGAGGGCTGGCCTCGGAAGTACGGCCAGCAGTCGTGGGCAACAGCTGCAGCCGTGGGTCTCAGCGCGATGGTGTCTACAAACCCCTATCGACGCCTCCGTGCGCGAAGCGCACGAGGGGCTATCCCCCGCGTGTGCGGGGAAACACTTTGGAGAGCCATTCGGCCGTCTCGATCTTGGGACCATCCCCGCGTACGCGGGGGAAACACAGCTTGACCCCGGTACTGATGCCGCGCCGGGGGGCCATCCCCGCGTACGCGGGGGAAACGCGTCATACCCGTAGTCGACACTGGTCAGCTCGGGGCCATCCCCGCGTACGCGGGGGAAACCCGCTTGGAAACGTCCAAACGTGGTCGACCTTGGGGCCATCCCCGCGTACGCGGTGGAAACAGTTCGGCATCGCCGCCGTCTTGGCGGTTGACGGGGCCATCCCCGCGTACGCGGGGGAAACGAGTACATCCGCGTCCTTTCATCTGGAGCACCGGGGCCATCCCCGTGTACGCGGGGGAAACACCGAGATGGCACTGCAACTGTTCCTTCACCAGGGGCCATCCCCGCGTACGCGGGGGAAACTCAAGCCGAGGCCGACCGCGACATCCCGAAGCTGAGCCATCCCCGCGTACGCGGGGGAAACGCCGGCGGAAATGAAGAGGCGCTGTCCCGCCTGGGGCCATCCCCGCGTACGCGGGGGAAACGCGCATGGCGGTTCCTATCGGCGTGGGGCCGGGGGGCCATCCCCGCGTACGCGGGGGAAACAAGGCGCGCGGTACCGAAGTCGCAGAAGGGGCGGGGCCATCCCCGCGTACGCGGGGGAAACTGCTCGGGCGCGAACGGCAGCTGGTCTTCCGGGGGGCCATCCCCGCGTACGCGGGGGAAACGCCTTGTGAGCCTTCGTCGCCGCCCCCAGCGGGGGGCCATCCCCGCGTACGCGGGGGAAACAGAGCCCGGCGAGGCCGTGGGCGCTGCCGAGGGGGGCCATCCCCGCGTACGCGGGGGAAACACCGCCGGACGGTGGATCACGCCGAACTGGAAGGGGCCATCCCCGCGTACGCGGGGGAAACCGTGTCGAGCAAGAGGTCAGCGCGTTTCGGCGCGGGCCATCCCCGCGTACGCGGGGGAAACCTGATCGGCATGGGCGGCATTCCGGACCAGTACGGGCCATCCCCGCGTACGCGGGGGAAACTCGTGATGCAAGTCGGGGGCAACTATCGCGGGGGGCCATCCCCGCGTACGCGGGGGAAACAAGCGCTCGTCGCCCAGATCGATGCCCGGCGCGGGGCCATCCCCGCGTACGCGGGGGAAACAAGATCTCCTGCCCATAGGTGCCCGCCTCGAAGGGGCCATCCCCGCGTACGCGGGGGAAACTCATCGCCCTGCCCCTTCGCGCCGGCGATGCCGGGGCCATCCCCGCGTACGCGGGGGAAACGCGAACTTCCCGAGCTGAAGCGGCGAATCATCGGGGCCATCCCCGCGTACGCGGGGGAAACGCGTAGCGGCTCCGGGAAAGCAGCGCACCTAAGGGGCCATCCCCGCGTACGCGGGGGAAACGCCTCCAGCGCATTGCGAACTGCAGTCGCGAAGGGGCCATCCCCGCGTACGCGGGGGAAACCAGCACTTCATCAGTGCACTCGGGCTCGACGTGGGGCCATCCCCGCGTACGCGGGGGAAACGCGTAGCGGCTCCGGGAAAGCAGCGCACCTAAGGGGCCATCCCCGCGTACGCGGGGGAAACACAGGGTATTCGTTGACATGGATGGCGTGATCGGGGCCATCCCCGCGTACGCGGGGGAAACGCCGGCAGAAATCCTACGATCTGCAGGCCCGGGGGGCCATCCCCGCGTACGCGGGGGAAACTATGGCGCCCGTTCCACGGGGCGCGCTGCCTGCGGGCCATCCCCGCGTACGCGGGGGAAACCAGGCCGAAGCTCAGGCGGTAGGACTTGCCAGCGGGCCATCCCCGCGTACGCGGGGGAAACGTGATCATCTCGGGCATCGCTGGGCTGTCGAAGGGGCCATCCCCGCGTACGCGGGGGAAACCCCAGCAGCGGAAGGCGCACGTTCGCGGGAATGGGGCCATCCCCGCGTACGCGGGGGAAACTCCGCTGGGCCATGACCCAAGCCAGCCTCAGCGGGGCCATCCCCGCGTACGCGGGGGAAACAGTATGGCGTCAGTCATGGCGCGTCACCTCGCGGGGCCATCCCCGCGTACGCGGGGGAAACACGTGGTCGGACAGGAGTTCCACATCCGCAACGGGGCCATCCCCGCGTACGCGGGGGAAACACCGACAGCGTGGCCGTGTATGTGTCGCCGACGGGGCCATCCCCGCGTACGCGGGGGAAACTGCCGTACGTGACCTCGGCCTTCGCAAAAACAGGGGCCATCCCCGCGTACGCGGGGGAAACGACTCCTCGGCAGGCACTCCGCGCCCCCCTCGGGGGCCATCCCCGCGTACGCGGGGGAAACGCCTTGTCACGAGTCACCCAGGTCAGACCGCCGGGGCCATCCCCGCGTACGCGGGGGAAACGAAGTCGAGCGCGCCGCCACTGCACAGCTGAAGGGGCCATCCCCGCGTACGCGGGGGAAACGAGTGCATCCCCAAGCGCGGCAGCGGCGTCTACGGGCCATCCCCGCGTACGCGGGGGAAACGCCCAGACCGCGCCGCGCAGAGGCGAGTCGGGGGGGCCATCCCCGCGTACGCGGGGGAAACTCCATGTTCGACTGCCAACTCGGCTACGCGCTGGGGCCATCCCCGCGTACGCGGGGGAAACCATGCTCGAACAGGTCGGGCAGTACGTGGTGCGGGGCCATCCCCGCGTACGCGGGGGAAACCCCGATCAGGCCGCCAAGCAGGTTGATTGTCGAGGGCCATCCCCGCGTACGCGGGGGAAACGGGTTCGCTTGGGGCCGGCAGGTGCTTCAGCAGGGGCCATCCCCGCGTACGCGGGGGAAACGTCAGAGAGACGCCCAGGATCATGCGCGCCTCGGGGCCATCCCCGCGTACGCGGGGGAAACCGCACGCGCCTGGGCGGAAAGATCCAGGTCGAGGGGCCATCCCCGCGTACGCGGGGGAAACCTTTGCCTTCAGATACCAGCTGACGAAGGTCAAGGGCCATCCCCGCGTACGCGGGGGAAACACGGGCACGGGGGCAGGCGGCGACGCCGGCGCGGGGCCATCCCCGCGTACGCGGGGGAAACGCACCGGCAATCATCAGACGCCCACCTACAGAGGGGCCATCCCCGCGTACGCGGGGGAAACTCAACAGCGCTCCCGAACTGCGCCGCCTCGAAGGGGCCATCCCCGCGTACGCGGGGGAAACGTGGTGGGCTACGCGCAAAAGCTGGCTGCGGAGGGGCCATCCCCGCGTACGCGGGGGAAACCCATTCCAGCCACCAAGCAGCGAGAGCCGTGCGGGGCCATCCCCGCGTACGCGGGGGAAACCAGCAGGCGGGCAAGTCGGGTCTGAGTATTCACGGGCCATCCCCGCGTACGCGGGGGAAACACGCCCACCAGCACCTTGTCGAGGATCTCGCTGGGGCCATCCCCGCGTACGCGGGGGAAACCGCTCGTTGGCCTCAGTCAGGCGGCCCAGGGCGGGGCCATCCCCGCGTACGCGGGGGAAACTTCACTTGCTCATGCATAGGACACCTCAGCGAGGGGCCATCCCCGCGTACGCGGGGGAAACTTGCTCGGCCAGCTGCGGCGGCTGCGCGACCTGGGGCCATCCCCGCGTACGCGGGGGAAACTCTTCGCGCTGCGTCCTGATTTCCGCGGTTTCGGGGCCATCCCCGCGTACGCGGGGGAAACGGCGCACTGCACTTCGTCGGCGCGCGCGACGAGGGGCCATCCCCGCGTACGCGGGGGAAACCCGCCAAGCGGTGCGCTGCAGAACCACCACTACGGGCCATCCCCGCGTACGCGGGGGAAACTCGGATTTGCTCGCGACTGAAGCTCTGCGTAGGGGGCCATCCCCGCGTACGCGGGGGAAACTATCCATCTTGCCGACGAACGTACGCCTCAAGGGGGCCATCCCCGCGTACGCGGGGGAAACCTGTCGCCGATGGCGGTGAACAGGGTGGCGACGGGGCCATCCCCGCGTACGCGGGGGAAACGCAGCCACGGGCTACGCGATTGGTAGCGTGGCGGGGCCATCCCCGCGTACGCGGGGGAAACAGCCGGTGCGCGCCGAGCTCCGCCTTCGCTTTGGGGCCATCCCCGCGTACGCGGGGGAAACTCGTGTCGTCGGCGCCGCCGTGGCGCTATGTGGGGGCCATCCCCGCGTACGCGGGGGAAACATGGAAACCAAAGGGTAGCGGTGGCGATCGAGGGGGCCATCCCCGCGTACGCGGGGGAAACTCGGTGATCTCGTTGAAGGTGACGCGTTCCGCGGGGCCATCCCCGCGTACGCGGGGGAAACAGCGAGCCAAGGTCAAGGCCAGGCAGTGATGAGGGGCCATCCCCGCGTACGCGGGGGAAACACTACAACAGCGGTTGCGGCGGACGGGCCCGAGGGGCCATCCCCGCGTACGCGGGGGAAACGCTTCGCGGGACATCGGGCGAGCACAAGATCCGGGGCCATCCCCGCGTACGCGGGGGAAACCCCTGGCTCATTGCCCAGCCGAGGATCCACTCGGGGCCATCCCCGCGTACGCGGGGGAAACATAGCCCACTTTATACATGAAGCTGCTCGGCCGGGGCCATCCCCGCGTACGCGGGGGAAACCACCAGGGTGCGCGGGAGCGTTGTCGGGCGGCCGGGCCATCCCCGCGTACGCGGGGGAAACCGAAAGCGCGCCGCGTACGCGCTGCCGTTCTCGGGGCCATCCCCGCGTACGCGGGGGAAACGGCTGGATTGGAGATAGGACCATGGCATTTTACGGGCCATCCCCGCGTACGCGGGGGAAACGATGTCACGCGCTGTAGGCCCACCTGCGCGAAGGGGCCATCCCCGCGTACGCGGGGGAAACTGGTCAACAAGCGGGTGACCTTCAGCGCTGAGGGGGCCATCCCCGCGTACGCGGGGGAAACAGATGCACCGCCAGGCCTACGAGCGCTGCGGCGGGGCCATCCCCGCGTACGCGGGGGAAACTGCACCGTATCGATCAGATTGCTGATCGCACCGGGGCCATCCCCGCGTACGCGGGGGAAACACGGTCCGCTTCGAGGACGGTAGCAGCTCGGAGGGGCCATCCCCGCGTACGCGGGGGAAACAAGATCTACCACATCAGGATTCCGATGGTGAAGGGGCCATCCCCGCGTACGCGGGGGAAACCTCTGCTCGAATCGACCTGGCCCCTGTCTTCGTGGGCCATCCCCGCGTACGCGGGGGAAACGGAAGCCGTGGATCAGCTACGGACCACCGGCCGGGGCCATCCCCGCGTACGCGGGGGAAACGCCGGTCAGGGCGTCGGCATATCCACCGACTACGGGCCATCCCCGCGTACGCGGGGGAAACGCCGTGGGCGTAGGTGAGAGTGATGAATTTGCGGGGCCATCCCCGCGTACGCGGGGGAAACAGGCTGCTCATCCACACGCCGGACAAACACGAGGGGCCATCCCCGCGTACGCGGGGGAAACGCCCCGGCTGCAGGTCGGTGAAACGGTCTGTGCGGGCCATCCCCGCGTACGCGGGGGAAACAGGGCTCTGCGATTGGCCTAGCCATTATCGGAGGGGCCATCCCCGCGTACGCGGGGGAAACTTCAGACGATGCTCGCAGGCGCACCGCCGATTGGGGCCATCCCCGCGTACGCGGGGGAAACGGAATGCAGCGGCGCGCATGCCCTGATAAGACGGGGCCATCCCCGCGTACGCGGGGGAAACAGGTAGCCCACGGGATTCTTAGCGGTCTGGACGGGGCCATCCCCGCGTACGCGGGGGAAACTGAACTGATGGGCCATGAGGCCGGGCTACGTCGGGGCCATCCCCGCGTACGCGGGGGAAACATTGACATCGACAGCCAAACCGCAGCGGAGCAAGGGCCATCCCCGCGTACGCGGGGGAAACGTCGAGAGCTACATCGTGATCGGTGGCGCTGTGGGGCCATCCCCGCGTACGCGGGGGAAACATCACAGGAAACGACGCGAACGCAATGGGGCGGGGGCCATCCCCGCGTACGCGGGGGAAACGGACGCGAGCCAGTCGATTCGAGCCGCGGCGTGGGGCCATCCCCGCGTACGCGGGGGAAACACACCACCGAACGGCTGGGGGTGTTCCTGCCGGGGGCCATCCCCGCGTACGCGGGGGAAACTCGTGCGACAGCGCCTGCGCCTGCCAGACGGGGGGGCCATCCCCGCGTACGCGGGGGAAACGTCGCGGCATTCCGACTCACCCAGCCGCAAGCGGGGCCATCCCCGCGTACGCGGGGGAAACACAGCGTCGCCAGCATCGCGATACGCATGGCAGGGGCCATTCCCGCGTACGCGGGGGAAACGCTCAGGGAGGCGGCGGAGGGCGGCCCGTAAAAGGGCCATCCCCGCGTACGCGGGGGAAACCCTTGTGGACCTTCCCTCCGCCTATCTTCGAGGGGGCCATCCCCGCGTACGCGGGGGAAACTACCACGAGCATCTGGTGCGCCTTGACGGCGGGGGGCCATCCCCGCGTACGCGGGGGAAACATCACGAAATCCGGTGTGCCCTCGCATGCTGAGGGGCCATCCCCGCGTACGCGGGGGAAACTGCGCAACGTTTTGCCTGCGCCGGGCAGTCCGGGGGCCATCCCCGCGTACGCGGGGGAAACATGCGCGGATAGCCGTGCGGCCCGGGCCCGAAGGGGCCATCCCCGCGTACGCGGGGGAAACCACCATGAAGCGCTTGCGGAAGGCGCTCCAAACGGGCCATCCCCGCGTACGCGGGGGAAACGGTGCATCTGGGTGGTGGTGGTCAGCGTGCGCAGGGGCCATCCCCGCGTACGCGGGGGAAACGGTGCAAATGCAGGGGGCAAATCGCAATGAGCGGGGCCATCCCCGCGTACGCGGGGGAAACGACTTCGCGGCCAGCCTGGTGGAGGCCGGCAAGGGGCCATCCCCGCGTACGCGGGGGAAACATTTCGACTTGCCCGACGATCTCCCAGGACTGGGGGCCATCCCCGCGTACGCGGGGGAAACCAAGGCCCTTGCGCGACCACTCGCGCCGCAGGCGGGGCCATCCCCGCGTACGCGGGGGAAACATCGTGCGTAGTGCAGCGGCGCTGGCGGGCGCGGGGCCATCCCCGCGTACGCGGGGGAAACCTTCTTGATGGAGTGGATCAATGAAATCAGGGGGGGCCATCCCCGCGTACGCGGGGGAAACCACACGAGGCCGATAGACATGACTGCCACTGCGGGGCCATCCCCGCGTACGCGGGGGAAACGATGCCGCAGCGCCCCTCTCCGCCGCTGTGGTGGGGCCATCCCCGCGTACGCGGGGGAAACACGTCATATCGCTCGGACATGCACTTCTCCGTGGGGCCATCCCCGCGTACGCGGGGGAAACCGCTATGTGTTTGTGGACCACGCGAGCGGCGCGGGGCCATCCCCGCGTACGCGGGGGAAACACCGATTGGGGCCTCGGCACGCGCATGGCCCAGGGGCCATCCCCGCGTACGCGGGGGAAACGTCGCAGCACCGGCCAGCGACCCGATCGCCTCGGGCCATCCCCGCGTACGCGGGGGAAACCCCGAAAGCGCGGCACTCGGACGTCCGGATGGGGGGCCATCCCCGCGTACGCGGGGGAAACATTCGCTTCCTTGAGCTGACGCGCGACGGCAAGGGGCCATCCCCGCGTACGCGGGGGAAACTGAAGTACCCAGATGAATGAAGGGCGCACTCTGGGGCCATCCCCGCGTACGCGGGGGAAACCGGCAGGCAGCGCGAGCAGCAGCTCGGTGATGGGGGCCATCCCCGCGTACGCGGGGGAAACCTGCGCCCACCGAAGGCTTCGACGCACTCAACGGGGCCATCCCCGCGTACGCGGGGGAAACGGTGCGGGGGCGCTCATGCGCAACACTCGCCGGGGGCCATCCCCGCGTACGCGGGGGAAACTCAGCACGCGCGGCATTGAGCACGCGGATATCGGGGCCATCCCCGCGTACGCGGGGGAAACATCTGGGGCCTGGCTCGACTGCAAGCTACGGCGGGGCCATCCCCGCGTACGCGGGGGAAACCAGGTGCGCCCGCGTGCTCTACGGCCTTCAGCGGGGCCATCCCCGCGTACGCGGGGGAAACTGAAGCGCAGCGCTTCCCTTCCGGTGCCCGCATGGGGCCATCCCCGCGTACGCGGGGGAAACCCCTATGGACCTTCCCCCCGCCTATCTTCGAGGGGGCCATCCCCGCGTACGCGGGGGAAACTTTGATGACCTGGTCGAGGGCGTGCGCGATGCGGGGCCATCCCCGCGTACGCGGGGGAAACAGTGGAGGGTGAAGCTAGCGGCGCGCAGGCTGGGGGCCATCCCCGCGTACGCGGGGGAAACCACGGCGGGGGAGGCTCTTCATCGTCAGGAGGGGGGCCATCCCCGCGTACGCGGGGGAAACCCATCGCCTGCGCCTCTGCTCGGCAGCTCTGGGGGGCCATCCCCGCGTACGCGGGGGAAACTGGACGCCCGGTGCGTGCTCTGCGAGCAGGTGCGGGCCATCCCCGCGTACGCGGGGGAAACGTAATCAGGGCGCGAACAAAGCTGTCTATCAGCGGGCCATCCCCGCGTACGCGGGGGAAACTCATGGGCCGCTGGACAGCAGCAGAGGGAGACGGGGCCATCCCCGCGTACGCGGGGGAAACGCTCGACCCACTCCGGCACGCGCTGCTGCATCGGGGCCATCCCCGCGTACGCGGGGGAAACGTCGAGAGCAGCAAGCACCTCACGCGCCCGCAGGGGCCATCCCCGCGTACGCGGGGGAAACTGAGGCGGAACCCAGCCAAGTGAAGCGGGACGGGGGCCATCCCCGCGTACGCGGGGGAAACTCGTTGTCGCCGATGCGGATCTCTTCGAGAGGGGGGCCATCCCCGCGTACGCGGGGGAAACAAGGTCTCGCGGTCGGTCGAGCGGCGAACAACGGGGCCATCCCCGCGTACGCGGGGGAAACGCACAGGCATGGCAACGGCATGTGCTAGGCAAGGGGCCATCCCCGCGTACGCGGGGGAAACTTCTCGTAGACGCACAGCTGCTGATTACCGGCGGGGCCATCCCCGCGTACGCGGGGGAAACTCTAGGCCATAAGACCATGATCACGTTGAGTTTTCAAAGAACAAGGCTTCACGCCTGCGGGCGGTTTCCGCGCTTCACTACAACCATCCCGTCCACTTCCACCAGTTGTCGAGGAGGCTCACCCAGATGGGCCAGGCCCTGTCCTCCGGGTGCTTCAACAGACTTCCAGGTCATGACGATCGACCCGCGCCCCAAGGCCGCATGCCATTCGCACATGACCGCCCAGATGCGTTCCCGCACGCCTTTGCTGAGGCGTGGGCTGGTGTAGACACCCGGCGAGATCTCCAACATCACCGAACTCAAGAAGCCGCGATAACGATCATCGACGTCACGGGTCACGATCACCGTCATGCTCACGAGGTCGTGCCTTCTGGCGGCGCAAGCAGCTCCTTGATCTTGTCGATCATGGATGGGATCAGCGCCTGCTCGCGAAAGGTTCGTGAGGCCTGGATGCGCACCAGCCGGTCGATGGGGTCGGAAGGGTTCTTCTGCGCATGCTTTGCCACCGCAAACGCGATTGGCAGGGTCACCGATTCGCGGAAAAGGTCGGCGATGTCGAGCACGAACGATTGATCCGAATCCTCATGGATGAACCCGAGTTGCGGCACGGCCGACAGTGCGGCTACAGCAATGGCTGCGGCAGCCTGCACGGCGGTGGCGGCGTGGTTCAGGGCCTGGTTTGCATCGTCTGCCGCAGACGGGTTGGCCCGATCGTAGCGGCGTCCGGCCCAGCGCAGTCCGAAGCGTTCGGCGATCAGCTTGTAGCTTTCCTTTACGCGTGCGCCTTCGATTCCCCGCAGTACCGCGATGTCCCGATGCGGAAGGACTTCTCCGAGCCGCCATGCGTACATTCGACGCGCAGTATCGAGGCGCTTCTTCGGGTCTGCCCACAGCACTGCCTGATGACGCGCGAAGTCGGAGCGATCCGGCCCCAGAGGCGGCGCCGTGTAGCAGCGCACTCCATCGGTACCGACCGCGGCCATGGCCGTTCCGTGGCGTGCCATCAGTCGCAGCGCGTCATGGCTCACGCTGCTGCCCGGCCCCAGCAGCACCATCGATACCGATTGATGCGGGATCCGGTAGTCACCCACGTCGATCGCGCCACCCGCGCTGATGAATCGAAGGCAGCCGTCTTCGACCGTCAGCGTGCCGCGATCCAGCCAAATGAGACCGTGCCGGTCCGCGTGCGGAATACGTGCCTGTTCCAGCCCGAGGCGGCCCTTGAGCACGGTCTACTCCAGAACGCCGGGGGGCGCGATCAACAAACAGCCAAAACCGAAGGCGCGGTGACGACCTATTCCACGTCGAAGCAGGGCGTCGAAACTGCCCGGGTCATTGACTCGTAGCCGGCCACGCAGCCAGGCGTCGGGGCCTTCCACCGTCGCCCAGCGCCGCCCGCTGCCATCAGCGGATGTCCGGCGCGCCACGCGTGTGCGGCTGAATGCGTGCATGCGTGCGCCCACCAACACGGCGGCGCTGTCGCGGGCGAGTTGCGTACCCAGCCAGTCCAGATACGCCTGCTCGCGCGAGATGCCAGGCTCTCGCTGGGCGCGATGCGGGGCCACATCAATCTCGTCGATGGCGCCGGAGCGCGCATGGGTCCGCGACCTTACGACTGGCCGTGTGCGCACCTCGAAACTCAGTTCCCGCCCTCCCCTCCACGTGGACGGCATGTCCGTGGCATGCAGCCGTGACAGGCCGAGAGCAGTGGAGGCAAGCACATCCGCACGCGATTCTCGAACGCTCTCTTGAAGCTGTGCAGGGTCTACAGCCACATATCCAAGCAGCTCATTCGACTGCAGGTTCATCCGGTCTACGAACGGTTGCGGCGCCAAGTCGGCGAACACTGCTTTAAGGAGTGCATGCCACGCATACCCCTGATCGGTATCGCCCGACGTAAGCCGCCGCTCCGCAGCCCAGCGGGCGAATGCCTCGCGGTCGGGCTGCAGCCGCACGAGCGAAAGCATGCTGGTCATGGCGCCATTTCTCCCGAAACTTCGGCCCAGAACTGCGAGCCCTGATGCACGTCGCTCGCCCAGTTGCGCAGCCCATGAGCCCGCCGGCTGCCGCGCACCGACGAATCCACCGCCTGAATGAAGCAGCGTGCCGGGCTATCGGCATCGTCGGCCGCCTCCGCGCTACGCAAGGCATCGAGGTGAGAGTCCCGCTCGACCACGCCGAGCAGCATTCGCCCGCTGGGCAGGCAGGGCTTGCGCCCGATAAACAGCGGCCGTGCTGGAAAATCGAGTGCGTGCGCCAGCGCATCGATGTCAGGCTGCACTTCGGCCGGCGCAAGATCGAGCGCGATCGTCACTGCCGCGTCCGCATGAAAATCGCGATAGCGCTGATGTTGCCCGTCGTAACTACCGGCGCCACCGGCGCGGCCTTCAGGCTGACCCCGCGTCGTCCAGCCCTGGTCCGATTTGTGCAGATCCGCTGTCTGGTAGTCAGTGATTCGGTGCCCCGGGCGATCAATGCGCACGGCAAAACGCAGGCGGTCCTGCAGGGCTTGCAGCTCCCGGGTCTGCGTTCGTTGCCAACCCAGCGCATTGCCGAGCAGGCCGGTCAACAGCGAGGCCGAGGGCAAGTCGTCGATCACACCGAACGCATCCACCGCCACGCCTCCGAACGCGAGTAAGGGCGATTCGAGCCGAAGCAGCAGGATTCTCATGACTGCGCCGTCGCGTGCGCTGCGGCGAAGCTCGCAAGTGCGTCGAGAGACACGCGCTCGATGCCTTCGATATCGGCGTCGACGACGCTCAACTGACGCCGCGCCTCGGCCGAGCCGTAGGCCTGGTCAAGCCGCTGGATGTGTCCGTCGAGCACCTTGACCGCACGCTCGCCGATGTCTGCACCTCGCAGCGGCAGCGCCTTGCGGAATGCGTTTGCCAATGTGCGCGGCTGGCGGTCACCCGCCTCAACGAGCATGAACTCGGCGTAGCTGTAGGGCGCGGTCGAGCCCTTCTTGGCGCCGGGCGACACATCTGCGATCAGGTGGATCAAGTGCTCGATCACCTTGCCCGCCGCTTCGGCATCGCCTGCCAGGTTGGAAACCAGCAGGCTGACATCGACAACGGTGTACCCGTAGTACACGCCGGACGAGAGTTCCATATCAAACATTCCCGCCGAGCCCGCGTCATCGGCAGCCTCTGACTTGAGGTCATCCACCACGGTCATGAAGTCGAGTTCGCGCTCCATCGCATGCACGCTCAAGGCGTGCGCGACATGGACGGCTGCATCCCGGTTGGCGGCGCGATCAGAAGTCACCATGCGGCCGAACAGCGCGCTTTCGAGCCCTGCCCCATGGGCGAGTGCCTGCAGGTTCTTTCGCTCACTTTTAAAGAACTCGGCGAGATAGGCCGCGGCAGCCTTCGCGTCGCCCAGCTCCAGTGCCTGGCGTGCCTTGCCGGCCAGGTATTCGACTTCTGGCTGGCCAAAGAACAGCGCCTGCCGCTTCTTGGCATCTTCGGCCTTGTCACCGTACAAGCCCTTCAGCAGTTCAGCACGCACCGCTGCAAGCAAGTCTTCCGATGGGCTGAGGCCTTCCGTTGCGGCGGGCAGAATGGCGCGGTCGACAACTTCTTTCGATCGCGATCCGGTCGGCACGCCTACGTTCTGCAGCGACCACGGATGGCGGTTTGCGGACTCGATGCTGGCTTCGCCGGCCAAGCGCCAGTGGCGCTTGAGGCACTGCGACGAGATCCGCGAGCGGGTTTCGCCTCCGAACGGCATCCGCTTGGCGAGGCCGGCTTCGTCCCGATTCAGCAGGGTTGCCGGATAGGAAGCCAGCCAGTGGATCTGGATGAAACGGGCAGCAGTGCTCATGAGGCTTTCCTCGATTCTTTGTCGTGGTGGGCGGCGATGACGAAGCTTTTTGCAATGTCCTGTCGAGCCTTTTCGGCCTTGTCGGGATCGCGGTCGATGTTCAGCAGCAGATAGGTCAACTGCGAAAAATCCATCCGCTGAGATTTGGAGTGCAGGCGACGGGCCAAGCGCGGCACGATGTCGGCGAGCACGCCGAAGTCGGCGCTCAGTAGCTGCTCCAGGCGCGCTTCGCCAAAATTGATCGCAGACAGCGCAGTGCCAATCGAGGTCGACTTTTCATGAGCACCATGCACCAGCGCGAGCGCATGGATCAGGACCGTCCAGCGCTCGACGAGCTCGGCATGATCGAGCGGTACATCAAGCTCAGCGAGCAAGCCGTAGACGACGGTGGCGGCCTTTCCAGGCGCCAACGGATTCATTCTCCGCAGTGCCGCGTGATCGCCCATGGACAGGCTGCGACCGTTGCCGGCGGTGTTGCCAGGCTCGGCGAGCCGTCTTGCCAGGCGCGCGAGAGTCTCAGTCGGGGACATCGGTGGTTTCCTCTTTGGGTGCGCGCAGCGCGGGAAGCTGTTTTCTGAGTGCGTTGATCAGCATGTTGTCTGCACGCGCTACCGCCAGCACACGTCGCTGGTCGCCGCGTGGTGCTGCGTTGGCGGCGATGTCGAATACCTGCCGCGCACTTGTAGCCAGGTGCTGAGACCAGACGGCTTCGGCGTCCTTGTCGGAGAGCTCGTGCTCGAACGTCCGAGAGAGCACGGCGTAGAAATCCCGGTCGACAAGAGCATCGAAACGATTTGTCCAGGGATCGACCATCGCGGCGTTGCTGGGCTTCTTCCAGTCCGGCTCCTCCTTGCCTTGGACCAACTGGATCAGCGCCGGGCGCAAGGCCTTCCCTGACACTGCCGCAGCAAGCTCGACAAACGCATTGGATCGTTTGGTGAACACTTGGTTGTCTTGCGCAAACCGAGCAGCGGCTCGCGGTGGCAGTTCGACGCGGCGGCTGTGCAGCCCTTCGGTCTTGCCCTGCCCGCGTGCCAGCGCTGCCGCGTGGATCACCAAGGACACACCCGAAGCTTGTTCGGCGCGTGTCGCTTTGGCCATCAGTGGACGCTCGTACTGGGTGTCATCGAGCAGCGCAACCATTCGCCGATAGCTGAAGCCTTCATGGGTCACCGTGAAAGCCTTGATGTCATCCCTGTCCACTGGGATCCACGGGTCGCCGATCACGCCTTTGGCATTCTTGGCGCTGACGCGTGCCACCTTGCTACTGGCGCTGCGTGCTCCCAGCGCCAGTTCGCTGCCGACAAGTCGGACGCGACGGCACACCTCGATCGCCAAGGGGTGGAAGTGCTCAAGCCCCAGGCTGTCGGCACCGTCCCAAGGCAGCAGCCACAGCAGCCGATGGACTGGGGTGGCCCCGCCGACTCCTATAGAACGCGCAGTCTTCTGTACATCGTTCGCATGAGCGAGCAGAACGTTCACGTCCCGAAATACCTGACCTCCTGCGCCGAGCGACGCGGCCGAGCAGCGCATCACCGGTCGACTGGCGAACCCGCCATTCATGCGGGCAATGCCGTAGTTCCCGGCGCCGAGGAATCCTTCGGTGGTTTGCAGGGTGACGAGGGCGAAAAGCCATTCTTCCGCTGACGCCGCGATCATCCGCTCGGCCTTCTGGTCGTGGTTCTTGGACGTCATCAGGACATCCAGTGCGTCGGCGCAGTCGTACTCGCGCTTGAAGTCCGCGCGCTCGGATTCGCGAACGCAGGGCGGTTGCAGGAAGGCCGGGCGCATCCAGTCATCGACCACCAGGCACCACGGCTCGTCGTGGTCGAACCCCGGCGTCATCGCGCGGAGCAGAGTTCGCCAGCCGTTTGCGGAATCGCATCGATCCTTGCCCGCTGCCAGCAAGGCGAGGGTCGCAAGCTGCACCAGCAGGACATGCCACGCCGCAGCCTGATGAGGCCGAAGTCGCGGAAAATCGACCACTTCGTCGTTCGCCAGCGCGACCAGCAACTCAGGGAGCGCGAGGCTGCGGCTCCCACCGCTTGTAACGTGGACAGTCAGGAGCGGATCGGTCAACAGATTCACGGCCGCTCCTTCGTGCCCGCCCCGCGTGAACGGGGGAGATTTGGAAGGCAGATCCGGATAGGGACCATCCCCACGATAGGTGGGGTAGCGTCGGTGGGAGCCGCAGCGGCTGCAGCATCGCAGGTCGGTGCATCGTGGGCCAAGTGCGAGACAAGCGCGAGAAGGCCCGCGCATGGCATGCGCGTAAATCCCGTCGCTCGCGGACCGTTCCAAGACATCCTGCCGTCTGCGCTGATCCGCAACGTGCCGGCCATCGGCGCGCCTTCAGGGGAAAGGGGGCGGAAATCGATGTAGTCCATGTGGCTGCTCCAGGTGGGCGTGGCGGAAGCTTGCTCCCGCGCTGACATCAAGTCAACTATCCAGATCTAGGGGATAAGTAAGCATGACCCATGGGCATCATCTCGCCTCCGAACCTTTCTCAAGCCCAACGCGGCTGTAGCGGAACAGCTGCCCGCTGACGGAAACGCTCAGCGCTTCGACCAGGTCTTCAACCACAGGGTCGCTGCCCTCGGTGCTGCCGTGCCACATCCAGGCGGGCACGGCTAGTTCGTCGAGCTTCGAGCCGAACGGCGAGGTCCAGGGGGTCTGCAGCGGAATCCGGATCGCCTCCGCACCCAGCCGCGTGCGGATCTTTTCCTCGGAGTTGGGGAAGGCCGAGTCGTCCCATTCGGTCGTCCAGTCCAGCCTTGAGAAATGCGCCTCCTGCCGCTGGCCCATGCCCTTGCCCTGCAGCTGGCGAAGGTGCTCGATCCAGGCCGGGCCCTTCGCGGCAGCGTTTGCGTGCAGACGCGCGGTATCGGTCGAGCGTTCGACCAAGACGCGGTTGTCGAGTGGAATCACCAGTTCGGGACGATCCGCAATCTCGCTCCAGGTCGCGTCAATCGAAAGAAGGTTGGGATAAACGAACCCGCCCAGACCGTGATGGTCAGGCCCCGCACGAAGGAAACCGCCGAGGTCGCGCTCTTCGGGGGTAACGACGATGACGCGGGGCTCGACGAACCCTGCCGGGCGATTCCGGGCGGCGTGACGGTGCAGGCGGCCTATGCGCTGCAGCAGAACGTCCATGGGTGCGAGATCGGTGATCAACAGATCGGCGTCGATATCCAAGGACTGCTCAAGCGTCTGCGAGCCACACAGCACCGTGGGGCCGGCCGTGGATCGCTTGCCGAAAAAGCGCTCGATGGCCGCATCAAGAAGCCGTCGATCCGCTGCGGCATACCTCCCATGGTGCGGACACGCCACACCCGCACACCGAAACAGGGCGGGATGATCGATGCCGAGGATCGCCTCCAGCTCGCGCTGCACGTCGAGCACGCCGCGCACCGTGTTGCGAACGACCAGCACACGGGCACCTTGCTGCACTGCTTGGGCAGCGTGCGTCGCAATCGCCACAGCATCAGCCAGCCACGGGCGAAGGGAGACCTGCACCGTCTTTACTCTCGGCGACGCGGCGATCTCTCGACTCCCATGCGCATCAGATATACATGGATAGGGAGCAGCTTCGCGCTCTTCGCTGGTCTCAATGCTCGCTGCAACGCCATCGCCATGGATCAGGCTTTCGCGCGCGGCGACGCCCAAGGTTGCCGACAGAAGCAGCGCATGTCCGCCGGCAGCGGCATATCGCTCAAGGATGCCCTGCATGATCAGCGTCATGTACAGATCCGACGCATGCACCTCGTCGACCACCAACAGGCTGCGCATCATCGAGAAGCCACGCAGATGCGCGTGCCGCACCCGCAGGCCGGAAAGCAGCACCTGGTCGATGGTGCCGACGGCACAGGCCGCCGCCAGATAGCGCTTGCTGTTCTCAGCAGCCCAGCGCAGGTGGGCGTTTCCTTCGGCGTCCTGGTCGGGCCAGAGCACTTCAAAGGGCGCGAGCATTCCTTCCGCCTCGACGCCACTGACGCGCAGGTAACCCGGAACTGCCAGCACCACGTTCGGCTGCAGGGAGGCATCAGGAAACAGCTGTTTGAAGAACTGATCGACACGCGCTTCGATCTGCACGGCAGAAACGCGGGTCGGAAGCACGAACGCCAGTGAGTCGACTTCGCCGGCTTCGAACAAAGTCTTGAAACGCCAGAGCGCGGCCTCAGTCTTGCCGCTGCCGGTCTCGGCTTCGACCACGACCACCGGCCCGAATGCCAGATCCTCCATTGCCTGCTGCAGTTCGGTGGGCTGCAGTGGTCGGTCGATGGGCAGGTCGCGGAACACATCGCCGAAAGCTGGCTTTCTGCGTCGGAGGTCGCTGCGTTGAGCATCGACATCGATACGCATGGCTTTGAGGACATCCATTGCCCGCTGGCGTGAGATCGACCAGCGCGAGCGGCCTTCTGCGAGGTCGTATGGGAAGAATCCGGCCCTGGTGCTGGAGCCGATCCAGTCGGCCAGTGACACAAGCCCCGCGAACGCATGAGTGAATGCTGGCGCGTCGGGCAGCGGACGCGGCACAAGGCCGAACGCGGCGGGAAAATGCGCGCGCGCTGCCTCGGCCAGCCCGGCGAGCGCCTGCAACGGGTCATAGCCGCCGAATGCAGCCCAGATGCCACGGAACTGGGGCTGACGCAGGTCCGCGTCTCGGATCGGGGTTCCGTGGTGGGAGACCGCAGCGAGCAGTAGCGTGTGTTCGAAATCCCAGTCAAACAACGCATCGCGCGGAAAGATCTGTTCGAATCGCGCGCGGACTTCGTCGTCACGAAACAGCGGACCGATCTCGCGAGTGTGGCCGCATTCAGACCGCTCACATCCCATAGCGCGCAGGTAGGCCACGCGAGCGTTATCGGGCAAGGCTTTACTTTGAAAGCCTTGGTTTGCCTTGCCGATGTCATGAAAAAATCCGAGCACGCTCAAGCGCTCGATATCCACTTCGTCCAGCGCACGACCCGCAAGTGTCTCGATGCGGCGGCGGATCGTTGCCACCGACAGAAGCGCTGCGACCACAGCAGCCACGTCGACGCAATGTGATTCGAGATCGAGGCGCGCGATCTCATTCCCGTCTGTGTCTCGTTGCAGCTTTCCCCACGCGACTCTCATGGCGTTCGCCCCCCTGTGGGCAACATGACCGCGATTGCGATCGCTTCACGAGTTGATGAAATCACAGTCTCACGCGTTGAGACTGCGGCAGGCGCAATTCACTGCTTCCTGGCGTGTGCTGACGCGCTGGAGTGCCGCCAGCCGATTCATCGAGTACCACATCCCCACCACCTAAGCCTGCAGCCTCAGCTGCAGTGATCTGGCTTCGAGGACCGGTGGGGGCGAAGGCCACCCTTCCCACAGCCACCCGCAACACCCCTGCTATCCTCCACCGTCATCCGCCAGAACAGGATTTCGGCATGAGCGTTCCCGCCCAGTTCCGCGCTTTCCGCATCCACGCCGACAACGGCCAGCATCGCGCTGGTATCGAGCAGATCGGGCTTGATGACCTGAGCCCCGGCGAGGTCGTGGTCAAGGTCGCGTTCTCTTCGATCAACTACAAGGACGCGCTGGCCGGCACCGGCAAGGGGCGCATCCTGCGGCGTTTTCCGCTGGTGGGCGGCATTGATGCGGCCGGCCATGTGGTGGCTTCGACCGATCCGCGTTTCAAGGAAGGGGATGCCGTGCTGTGTACGGGCAGCGGCCTGTCCGAGACGCGCGACGGTGGCTACAGCGAGTATCTGAAGCTGGAGGCGCAGTGGGCGATTCCGCTGCCTGCGGGGCTTGATCTGCGCGAGGCGATGATTCTCGGCACGGCCGGGTTTACTGCGGCGCTGTCGCTGTATCGCATGGAGCAGAACGGGCAGACGCCGGCGATGGGGCCGATCGTGGTCACCGGCGCGACCGGTGGCGTCGGCATGTTGGCCCTCGACATCCTGACGCGCGCCGGCTACGAGGCGCATGCGATCACCGGCAAGCTGCGTCAGCTCGACTTCCTGAGCCAGATCGGCGCGCGCCAGGTGATCTCGCGCGAGAACCTGCACTGGGGCCAGAAGCCGCTCGAGAATGCACTCTGGGCCGGCGCCATCGACAGCGTGGGCGACGAGATGCTGGCCGGGCTCACCCGCGTGATCCAGCCTTACGGCAATATCGCCAGCTGCGGGCTGGCCGGCGGGCACGCGCTGGCGACCACGGTGATGCCCTTCATCATTCGTGGTGTGTCCCTACTGGGCATCGCCTCGGCCGGCACCGCCCGGCCGATTCGCGAGGCCGTCTGGGAGCGCCTTTCCGGGCCCTGGAAGCCCGCCCACCTGGACCGCATCTGCACTCGCGCGGTGGGCCTGGACGAGCTGGCTCCGGTGTTCGACACCATGCTGGAAGGCGGTTCGTTCGGCAGAACTCTGGTCTGCGTCGCGGATTGAACCAAGGCCGTGGTTTGTGCGGCGCGCCGAAGCGGCTAGAATCGACCGGTCCGGCGGGCCTTCACGTTCGGCCCGCCCCCTCACGAGAGAGATCCTCCATGGCACGTGTCCTCATCGTCGATGACTCCCCCTCCCAGTTGATGGGCATGAAAAAGATCATGGAGAAGCTCGGCCATGAAGTAATCAGCGCCGAAGACGGGGCCCAGGGCGTGGAAGTGGCCAAGCGCGAGTTGCCCGACCTGATCCTGATGGACGTGGTGATGCCGAACTTGAACGGCTTCCAAGCCACCCGCTCGATCTCGAAAGAGCCGAGCACCGCGCACATCCCGATCGTGTTGGTGACCACCAAGGATCAGGTCACCGACAAGGTCTGGGGCCTGCGCCAGGGCGCCAAGGCCTACCTGACCAAGCCGGTCAACGAAGCTGCGCTGACCAATCTGGTGCGCGACCTGCTGGCGGGTGTGACGCCCGAACAGGGTTGATGCGCGGCTAGGCGATGACTGCTGTAGGAAGGCCCGCGCAAGCGGGCCTTCTGCGTTCTGGGGCCTGGGGTGGTGTCGTGGAGCGCAGCCGCCGTCATGGAGCGTGTCTGAGGCTTCGCTTGATGCCCTGCTTCGGTGGAACTTTCTGGTGGATGCGCCGCGCTTATCCACCCTACGACGACGGGTGACGCCGCAGCTCAATCGAAGCCGACGGTAGCGGGACCGGTGCTCTTCGCTCAGCTGCTTGCCTCGCTTCCTCTGGACTTGCTTGGTACATACGCAGCGATACATACGCCGCACTTGCTCACCTTGGCCGTAGCGCGGCTTCAGGCCTTGATCGGGGCAAGGCGTCGCTCGCAGTCGTAGGGTAGATAAGCGCAGCGCATCTACCAGCCGTTGCCCAGGCATCTCAATTCGCGAAGCCGTGACTCCAGGCATCTCAACTCGCGAAGCCACGACTCTGCGCGTCGCAACTCGGCCAAGCGACTCTGCGCGTCTCAAGCCGGCCAAGCGACTCGGGCGACAGTGCTTACGCCTGTTCGGTGAGCGCTGACAGCCGAACCAGGCGGTACAACAGTAGCCCTGCCAGCAACTCGGAAAGTGGTGGTCAGCGCGGCGGCAGAAAGCCTGAAGGGTCTACCGGCCGACCGTTACGCCGGATCTCGAAATGCAGCATGTCGCGGGCGGCGCCCGAGCGGCCCATCTCGGCGATCTGTTGGCCCGCACGCACCTGTTCACCCTCGCCTACCAGACGCTTGCGGTTGTGTCCGTAGGCGGAGAGGAATTCTTCGTTGTGCTTGACGATGACCAGCTCGCCGTAGCCGATCAGGCCTGAGCCCGAGTACACCACGACGCCATCCGCCGCCGCGTTCACTGCCTGACCTGCGCTGCCGGCGATGCTCAGGCCCTGCCGGGTCGGATCACCGGTGACGAAGCGCCCCACCACCTGTCCGGCGGTCGGCCATTGCCAGCGCGGCGCACCCACGGGTGCTGTTGGAGTGGGTGTTGGCGCGGGGGGTGGCGTGCTTGCAGGCGTTGTTGGAGCAGGCGACGGAGTGGTAACCACGGGTCTGCCCGGTGCTGGCACCGGCGCGGTCGTACCCGTGCCTGCCGGAACACCGGGTGTGGTGGTGGTGCCCGTGCCGGCGACCGTACCCTGTGGCGGTGCTGGGCGTGTCGCCGGCTGCGTCGGCCGCTGTGCCGTCTGGGTGCCGGGCGCTGACAGCCGCAGGCGCTGCCCGGGGTAGATCGTGTAGGGCGCAGGAATCGAGTTCCACGCCGCCACCTGTCGGTACTCCAGGCCATGCCGGAACGCGATGCTGTACAGCGTGTCGCCACGCTGTACCACATGCGTCTGCCCGGTAACGACCGGCTGTGCAGGGCGCGAGGGCGGGCGATCCTGCGGTGAGCGATCGACCACCACCGCACGCGGCGCCACGCCGCAGGCGGCGAGCAGCGCCAGCGCCGCCGACAGCAGGCCAGCACGCAGTACCTGCCTCATTTCGACAGCTCCCAAACCAGCAGACCGATCACCACCGCCACCAGCACTCCCCAGCCAATGAACTCGACGTAGCGACGCAGCGATGTCTCAAGGCGCGCGCCACCCCAGCGGATCAGCAGGGCCACCAGGAAGAAGCGCCCACCGCGACCCACGAAGGAGCCGAGCAGGAAGGGTATCCAACCCATGCCGGCCGCACCCGAAGCGATCGTGAACACCTTGTACGGAATCGGGGTGAAGCCGGCGACGAACACGATCCAGAACCCGTAGGTCTCGAACAGGCCTTGAATCTGATCGAAGGTTTCGCGCTTGCCGGCGCGTTCGATCCAGGGCATCACCGCCTCCAGCGCATAGGCACCGAGCGCATAGCCCAGCACCCCACCGAGCACCGAGGCGATGGTGCAGATGAGCGCGTAGCGGAACCAGCGCTCGGGGCGCGCCAAGGTCATCGGCCCCAACATGACATCGGGGGGAATCGGGAAGATCACCGATTCAGTGGCGCTCACCGCTGCCAGGTACCGCTCCGCATGCGGATGCGCAGCCCAACGCAGGCAGCGCTCGTAAATCGCACCGAACAGTCGCATCAGGCCATGCCTCCGAGCAGCGGCACGAACATCACCGGGCCGAGGTCGTCCTGCTGCCAGCGGTCTTCGGACCAGCGCAGACGCACCAGACGCTGACCCTCTGGCCCACCGACCGGCGCCACGAACACACCGCCGGGTTTGAGCTGGGCGATCAGCTGCGGGTCGACCGAATCGGCGGCCGCGGTGACGATGATGGCGTCGAACGGCGCGTGTTCGGGCCAGCCGAGGCGACCGTCTTCGAAGCGCGCACGCACATTGCTGAAACCCAGCTTGCGCAGACGCTTGCGGGCGCTTCGCGAAAGCTCCTCGATACGCTCGACGCTGCTGACCTGCTCGACCAGCATCGCCAGCACCGCCGCCTGGTAGCCAGACCCGGTGCCGAGCTCCAGCACCGAGCCGGGCAGCCCGAACTCGATCAAGGCCTCGGTCATGCGCGCCACCACATACGGCTGCGACAGCGTCTGGCCACGGCCGATCGGCAGCGCGGTGTCATCGTAGGCGCGCGTTCCCAGCGCCTCTTCGCAGAACAGATGCCGCGGCAGCGTGCGCATCACCTCGAGCACGCGCGGGTCGCGAATGCCCTGCTCGCGCAGGCGCTCGACCATGCGGTCGCGTGCGCGCTGCGAGGTCATGCCGAGGCCGATGGCCTCGCGCGGCAAACGCAGGCCTGGGCTCACGGTGCCGGCTTCCGGCATGCGCAGTACGGTGAAGAGCAAGGGCTCATGCGCGGCTCGGCAGTGCGTCGCTGAGCGCACTGACCCAGCCCGACACTTTCTCAAGCGCCTGATAGCGGGTCAGGTCGACATGGATCGGCGTGATCGAAATGAAGCCCGTGCGCACGGCATGGAAATCGGTGCCCGCGCCGGCGTCCTGCTCAGGCCCGGCCGGGCCGATCCACCAGATCGGGCGGCCGCGTGGATCCTGCTGCGGAATGCAGGCTTCGGCGCGATGACGATGGCCCAGGCGGGTGACCTCGAAGCCGCGAATCTCGTCCCACGGCAAGTCGGGCACGTTGACGTTGAGAATGGTGTCGGCCGGCAGCGGATCAGTCTGCAGGCGCTGCACGATCAACTGGGCCGCGCGGGCCGCCGAATCGAAGTGGCGGCCACTGCCCTCGCGCGTCACCAGCGACATCGCCACTGCGGGATGGCCCAGAAAGCGCCCTTCCATCGCAGCGGCCACGGTGCCGGAATAGATCACGTCGTCGCCGAGGTTGGCGGCGTTGTTGATGCCGGAGACCACGATGTCGGGATCGAAGTCGAGCATGCCGCACAGGGCGAGATGTACGCAGTCGGTCGGCGTGCCGGCGACGCGGTAGGTGTGCTCATCGACCTTGGACACGCGGATCGGCTGATCGAGCGTCAGCGAGTTGGACGCGCCGCTGCGATCGCGGTCGGGCGCCACCACCGTGACCGGGCCCAACGCCCGCAGCCCCTCGGCCAGGACCTTGATGCCCGGGGCATCCACACCGTCGTCGTTGCTGACCAGAAAGCGCATCGCGAGCCTCACTGCAAAGCCGGACATGATACAGGCCCGAAGGTGTCGGCTTCCCCCTTCACGGCGCGCCGGCTATGTTGCGAATCATGTCGCGTCGCCCTGCCAAGCCCCCTACCCCTCCGATTCGCGCCAGCGAGGACGATCTCGCCCTGTTCCAGGAGGCGATCGGCCCGGTGCGCCGGATCGAAGTGGAGGCCTCGGCGATCGAGCCCCCCAAGCCCGCGCCGCGGCCGCGCTCGCGCGAGGCCGACGAGCTGCAGGCCAAGCAGGACTTCCAGCTGCGCCCCTTCGAGTTCGCCGCCGACAGCTTGGGCGACGCGCTGGAGTATCTGGCCGACGGCCATTCGCCCAAGCTGATGCGCGACCTGAAGCGCGGCCGCTACGCGGTACAGGACGAACTCGACCTGCACCGCATGCACGCAGGTCTGGCCGATGAAGCCATCCGCATCTTCCTCGCCGAAGCCCGCGATCGCGGCTTCCGCTGCGTGCGCATCATCCACGGCAAAGGCCTGCGCTCAAAGGATTCGACGCCGGTGCTCAAGCTGCTCACCGACAAAGTGCTGCGCTTCCGCGGCGACGTGTTGGCCTATGCCTCCGCCAAGCCCGCGGAGGGCGGCACTGGCGCAGTGGTGGTGCTGTTGAAGCGGTAGCTGTGGGGATCTGGCGGCTGCAGGTGGTGCTGCTGAAGCGGTAGGCGTGGGGATCAGGTGAGCGTGAGCGGAGCTTGTAGAGCGGAGCTTGCTCCGCTGCCCTTCTGCTTTCGCAGGTGCAAGGGTCAAGCCGAGCAAGCTCGGCTCTACAGAAGAGCGCTGCAGCTGCGTTGCGACGTGCTGGCCTATGCCTCAGCCAAGCCCGCGGAGGGCGGCACTGGCGCAGTGGTGGCGCTGATGAAGCGGTAGGCGTGGGGATCTGGTGAGCGTGAGCGGAGCTTGTAGAGC
>CAZPHV010000037.1:0-24971 GCA_964586455.1 uncultured Aquimonas sp. | reverse complement strand
TACAGAAGAGCGCTGCAGCTGCGTTGCGACGTGCTGGCCTATGCCTCAGCCAAGCTCGCGGAGGGCGGCACTGGGGCGTAGGTGGTGCTGCTGAAGCGGTAGGCGCGGGGATCTGGCAGCTGTAGGTGGTGCTGATGAAGCGGTAGGCGTGGGGATCTGGTGAGCGTGAGCGGAGCTTGTAGAGCGGAGCTTGCTCCGCTGCCCTTCTGCTTTCGCAGGTGCAAGGGTCAAGCCGAGCAAGCTCGGCTCTACAGAAGAGCGCTGCAGCTGCGTTGCGACGTGCTGGCCTATGCCTCAGCCAAGCCCGCGGAGGGCGGCACTGGCGCAGTGGTGGCGCTGATGAAGCGGTAGGCGTGGGGATCTGGTGAGCGTGAGCGGAGCTTGTAGAGCGGAGCTTGCTCCGCTGCCCTTCTGCTTTCGCAGGTGCAAGGGTCAAGCCTCGGCTCTACAGAAGAGCACTGCAGCTGCGTTGCGACGTGCCTCGGGGCTTGCCCAAGATGTGCAGCACCTATCCGGTCCACCACTTCGAAGCGCTTAACCGCCCCACAACCGCGAACGACGCCTTGCATCCAATGAAACGGAAGCTGCCGCCCGCGTAGGGTAGATAAGCGAAGCGCATCTACCACCTGCGATGCAACCGGACGCGGGACGCGCCAGCTGCAAACCCCAAATCTCCAATCCCACACCCAAACACCAAACGTGAATGCCCTCTTCGCTAAGGTGTAGGCCCCGACACCAAGGCAAGGACCCGGCCATGAGCAACAGTTTCGACACGCTCGACACCCTCACGCTCGACAGACGCAGCCATCGTATCCACAGCCTGCAGCGGCTGGGCACACGCCACGACCTGAAGCGCCTGCCCTTTTCGCTGAAGATCCTGCTGGAGAATCTGCTGCGCTGCGAGGACGGTGTCAGCGTCACGCCGGCGCATATCGAAGCCCTGCTGGCCTGGCAGCCGCTGGCCGAACCCGACACCGAGATCGCCTTCATGCCGGCACGGGTGGTGCTGCAGGATTTCACCGGCGTGCCCTGCGTGGTCGACCTGGCCGCGATGCGCGACGCCGTGGTCAAGCTGGGCGGGCGGCCCGAGCAGATCAACCCCCTGATCCCCTCCGAGCTGGTCATCGACCACAGCGTGCAGGTCGACGTGTTCGGCAAACCCGAAGCCTTGGATCTGAACGGCAAGATCGAGTTCCAGCGCAACCACGAGCGCTACGCCTTTCTGCGCTGGGGCCAGACCGCCTTCGACAATTTCAAGGTGGTCCCGCCGAACACCGGCATCGTTCACCAGGTGAACCTGGAATACCTGGCGCGGGTGGTGATGACGCGCGAGGTCGACGGCGTGCTTGAAGCCTTCCCCGACACCGTGTTCGGCACCGACAGCCACACCACGATGATCAACGGGCTGGGCGTGCTGGGCTGGGGTGTTGGTGGCATCGAGGCGGAAGCCGCGATGCTGGGCCAGCCCAGCTCGATGCTGATCCCGCAGGTGGTCGGCTTTCGGTTGACCGGCAAACTACCGGAAGGCGCCACCGCCACCGATCTGGTACTCACCGTCACCCAGATGCTGCGTCGACACGGCGTGGTCGGAAAGTTCGTCGAATTCTTCGGCGCCGGCCTCGATCACCTGCCGCTGGCCGACCGCGCCACCATTGCCAACATGGCACCCGAATACGGCGCCACCTGCGGCCTGTTCCCGATCGATGCCGAGTCGCTGACCTACTTGCGGCTGTCCGGTCGCAGCGCAGAACAGATCGCCCTGGTCGAAGCCTATGCAAAGCACCAGGGCATGTGGCGCGACACCTCGATCGAGGCCGACTACAGCAGTGTGCTGTCGCTCGACCTCAGCGAGGTCAAGCCCTCGCTGGCCGGGCCCAAGCGCCCGCAAGATCGCGTACTGCTGGAAGACATGAAGCAGAACTACCGCGACCATGTCGCGCCGTACGCGGATGCGCGCAACAAGCGCTCGCTCGAAGCCAGCGCGATGGTCTCCGAAGGCGGCGGGGCTGCCATCGGTAACCAGGAAGTGCTGCAGAACGGCTGCGTCGATATCGAGCTCAATGGCCAGCTCGTGGGGCTGAGAGACGGCGCTGTCGTGATCGCCGCCATCACCTCCTGCACCAATACCAGCAACCCCGCGGTCATGCTCGGTGCCGGCCTGCTCGCTCGCAATGCAGTCAAGCGCGGCTTGAAGGTCGCGCCCTGGGTCAAGACTTCACTGGGCCCGGGCTCGCTGGTGGTGACCGACTACCTGAAGAAGGCGGGCCTGCTGGAAGACTTGGAAGCGCTGGGCTTCCACGTGGTCGGCTATGGCTGCACCACATGCATCGGCAACTCCGGGCCGCTGCCGGCCGAAGTCAGCGCCGGCATCGCCAAGGGCGATCTGACCGTGGCGTCGGTGCTGTCGGGCAACCGCAATTTCGAAGGGCGCGTGCACGCCGAGGTCAAGATGAATTACCTCGCCTCACCGCCGCTGGTGGTGGCCTACGCGCTCGCCGGCAGCGCCGACATCGACCTGAGCTCGGAGCCTTTGGGCACCGGCAGCGACGGGCAACCGGTTTTCCTGCGCGACATCTGGCCCAGCAACAAGGAGATCGGTGATCTGATCGCGGCCACGGTCGGCCCGGAGATGTTCAAGCACAACTACGCCGATGTGTTCCGCGGCGACAGCCGCTGGAACCAGATCGACGCGCCCGAGGGTCAGATCTACACCTGGGATCCGGCCAGCACCTACATCAAGAACCCGCCCTACTTCGAGGGCATGAGCATGGAGGTGGGCACCATCGAGGACATCCAGGGCGCGCGCATGCTCGGATTGTTCGGCGACAGCATCACCACCGACCATATCAGCCCCGCCGGCAATATCAAGGCCAGCTCGCCGGCCGGCCTGTATCTGCAGGAACGCGGCGTGCAGCCCGCCGATTTCAACAGCTACGGCAGCCGTCGCGGAAACGACGAGGTGATGCTGCGCGGAACCTTCGCCAATATCCGTATCCGCAATCTGATGCTGGGCGGCGAAGAAGGCGGTGACACCTTGCACTACCCCTCGCGCGAGAAGCTGTCGATCTTCGATGCGGCGATGAAGTACAAGGCCGAGGGCGTGCCGCTGGTGGTGCTGGCAGGCAAGGAGTACGGCACCGGCTCCTCGCGCGACTGGGCGGCCAAAGGCACGTATCTGCTCGGCGTGCGTGCGGTGATCGCGCAGAGCTTCGAGCGCATTCACCGCAGCAACCTGATCGGCATGGGCGTGCTGCCGCTGCAGTTCCTGCCGGGCGAGAGCGCTGCCAGCCTCGGGCTGCGCGGTGACGAGGTGTTCGACGTGCTGGGCCTGGACGAAGGCAAGGCCAAGCTCGCCAGCGTTCGCGCCACCGGCAGCGATGGCGCTGTAACCCAGTTTCATGCGCAAGTGCTGCTGCTGACTCCGAAAGAAGTCGAGTACTACCGTCATGGTGGCCTGCTGCAGTACGTGCTCAGGCAGTTGGCGGCGGCCGGCTGATCGGAGTGCGCACCGTTGGAAAGGGAGAGGTCTGCGGTTGCCGCGGGCCTCTTCGATTGGGCTCAACGCAAGACCGAGTGGCACCTAAGCTGCGATACGTGGCGGGCTTCGGCTCCTGATGACGACTTGTAGGTACGAGGCCATTCATGGCTTCCCCTTTCAGTTCAGGAGTTCGCCATGTCCATCGCCCCCGCCGCGGCTTTTGCCCAGCCGTTGTCCGAACTTTACAGCCGCCTGAAACGCATCGCCGGTCGCCAGCTGGGCCAATCGCCTTCGCCGCCCACCCTGTCCGCGACCGTGCTGGTGCACGAGGCCTATCTCCGGGTCGCGGGTGGCAGCCCGGTGGAAATCCTCGACGAGTCGCATCTGCTGTCGCTGTGGACACGCACGATGCGTCATGTCTTGATCGATTACTGTCGCGCACGATCCAGCGCGAAGCGCAGCGGGCACAAAGTCGATATCGACGAACTTGACTGCGCTCAGCGTGCGGATCCCGATGGACTGTTGGCCCTGGAGCAGGGCCTGCGCGCGCTGGAGGCCCACGATCCGCGCCTGGCCGAGGTGATCGAGCTGCGCGTGTTCGCGGGCCTCGACAGCCAGGGCATCGCCGCACAGCTGGGCGTGGATGTGCGCACGGTGCAGCGCGATTGGGTGCGGGCGCGTGCGTGGCTGCAGAACAGCCTCGCTTCGGGCTGAGGCCCCTGTTCTGCGCACGGGCTCCCGCTCACCGCTCCGCTCGAAGCGAGACCTTCGTGCACACGCGTTTCGGCGCACGGGCAACGCCGTAGATCGAGGCTTCAACGCGACCCGTAGGCGAGCGCTTGGGCCGCCTGCCCGTGCCGTCAACGGTAGGCAGCGGAGCGCTCAGCTCGCCTGCAAGCAGGCTCCTGCAAACCACTGCCGCAGCATCCAGAGTCACGCCTGCGAAGCGACCAGCCGAGCGCTCTTCGCGAATCGCGAATCGCGAATCCCGATTCCCAGCTCTCAAACCATCGCCACGCCCGCAGCGATGATCTCCTCATCGCCCGGCAACACCAGGAAAGCGGCGCCTGCCAGCGGGGTAAAGGTGTCGGCGCCGACCACGCGCTTCAGCGGTGTCGCGCCAAACCCGGCTTCGACGATCGCGGTGATGATGCCTTCGCCGACGCCCGCCGAGCGCCGGCCTTCATCGACGACCAGAATGCGTTTCGCGTTCCGCGTCTGCTCTGCGATGAAACCTTCGTTGAGCGGCTGCAGCCAGCGCAGATCGACGATGCGCGAACTCCAGCCCAGCTGTTCCTTCCACGCGCGCTGCGCGCGCAGGCACATCGGCACGGCATTGCCGAACGTGAACACGACCAGATCATCGCCGGCGCTGCCATCCTCGGGCGAGTACACCCTGCCCTCGCCCAGCGGAATCGCCTGATCGGGCGCGGGGTACTGGGTGAGCCAACCGCCGTCGCCGGGGCCGTGCAGGTCCTTCGCCATGTACAGCGCGATCGGCTCTAGAAAGGCGCAGACGCGGCCGTCGACCTTGGCCAGCGCCATCAGGGTGCGCAGCATCATCGCCGCATCGTCACCACGCGAGGGGCACGCCACGACCAGGCCCGGAATGTCGCGCAGGGCAGTGATCGAGTTGTCGTTGTGGAAGTGGCCGCCGAAGCCGCGCTGGTAGCCCAGCGAAGCGATGCGCATCACCATCGGGTTGCGGTACTGGCCGTTCGAGAAGAACTGCAGGCTGGCCGCCTCGCCGCGGATCTGGTCGCAGGCGTTGTGGAAGTAGGCGAGGTACTGGATCTCCGGGATCGGCAGCATGCCCATGTTGGCGTAGCCCTGGGCGAGGCCGAGGATCATGGTCTCGTCGAGCAGGGTGTTGAACACGCGCTTGCCCGAGAAGGTTTTGAACAGGCCCTTGGTGACTGTGTAGACGCCGCCCTTGAGCGCGACGTCCTCGCCGAACAACAGCGACTCCGGATACTTGGCCATCAGCTCATGCAGGGCCTGATTGATCTGGATGGCCAGATGCTTGGGCGCCTGCTTTTCGGGCAGCTTGTCCTCGCCGCCGAACACCTTGAGGCGCGCCTCAGCGTAGTCGACGCGCGTGGCTTCGGCCTGCACCTTGTCCGCGGAATACGGCGCCAGCGGCGCCATCACGTCCTCCAACGTCGACAGGCGCGGGCGGCGATCCGCATCTTCAGCCGCCGCGAAGCAGCGCTTGCGGGTGTCTTCATACAACGCGAGCAGGCTGTCGGCGGTGTACAGGCCCGAGCGCAGGGCGATGTCGGCCGACTTCAGCAGCGGGTCGGTGGCTTCGACCTGGACCAATTCCTCCAGCGAGCGCCACTCGATTTCGAAATCGGTGCCGGCGTGACCCATGATGCGGGTGGTGCGCAGGTGCAGGAAGGTCGGGCGACGACTCTTGCGGCAGTGCTCAACCGCACGCTGGACATCGGCCCAGCCATGCGCCAGATCGAGACCATCGGCATAGAAGTAGTCGAGGTCACGGCGGTTCTCGAAGTTGGCGCGCACCCAGTCGCGCGGCGTCTTCACCGAGATGCCGATGCCATTGTCTTCGCAGACGAACAGCACCGGCGCGGGCAGCCCCTGGTAGGCCGTCCAGGCGGCGGCATTGAAGGCCGTCTGCGCGGTGGCATGGTTGCTGGAGGCATCACCGAAGGAACAGATCGCGATGCTGTCGTCCGGAATCGGCAGCGCGTGGCCGATGCGCTTGGCCTGCTCGATCGCGACTGCCGTGCCCAGCGCCTTCGGCAGATGGCTGGCGATGGTCGAGGTCTGCGGCAGCACCCAGAGCGGCTTCGAGCCCCAGACCTTGTGACGACCGCCCGAGGCCGGGTCGTCCTTGCTGGCAGCAAAGCTCAGCGCCGAATCCATGATCGGATCCATCCCCGGTAGCTTGCGGAAGCGCTCAGCCATGAAGCCGCCGCTGCGGTAATGCAGAAAGGCCGGATCGGTGTGGCGGGCAGCGCGCGCCACCATCGCATTGCCTTCGTGGCCGCTGCTGCCAATCGTGTAGAAGACCTTGTTCTGCACGCGCAGCACGCGCGCCATCAGATCCAGGTGCCGGCTGATCAGCTGCGACTTCAGCAGCTCGTCGAATGCGCTCGCAGTCAGCTCACTGCCCGGCATCACCGGCATATCACCGCTGGCTGGCTGCACACCGCCGCGCCAATCCCGCACGAATTCGATGAAGTTCTGGTCGCAGATCTCGGCGCGGTTCAAACCGCGCATGCGGGCGGGGATCGGTGTGGAAGTGCTCATGGCGTGGGGTCGAGGCTCGGGGCGCGTGGGCCCGGCGGGGGGCCGGAAAGCCGCGCATGATACGCGGGACCGCGGGCGTTCCGCAGGGCGCAGCGTGTGGGCAGGGGCTCCGCGGCGGTGCTCGGCGCGCACGCGCCTGTCAACAACAGAGTGCGCGCGATTCAGCCAACGACCTGGTTACGCCCCTGCGCTTTGGCGCGATACAGCGCGTCATCGGCTCGCTGGATCAGCTTGTCGTGATGACTCAGACCTGCATGCGAGGCAAGGCCGATGCTCACCGTTACCCGTAGGCCCCGATGCAGGCTACCGAAATCGTGCCGCTCGATTGCTGCACGCAGGCGCTCGCACACGCGCCGCGCCTCATCCATGCCAGCCGCCCTGAACAGCACCGCGAACTCTTCACCGCCCCAGCGCGAGGCGAAGTCGACGCTGCGAACCTGCTCGCGGATCAGCATCGCGACCTCGCGCAGCGCGGCATCGCCAGCGGCATGCGAGCACTGATCGTTGATGCGCTTGAAGAAGTCGATGTCGAGCAGGGCGAGGCTGAGCGGCTCGCCGCTGCGCTGCGCCTGCAGAAAGGCATCGGCCAGCCCCGCATCGAAGGCGCGACGGTTGAGCAAGCCGGTCAGATAGTCCTCGTTGGCCTGGCGCTCGAAGGCGCGCGCCTGCAGGTGCAAGCGATCAGCGAGATCACCACGCTCCCGCGCCAAGCGTTCGAGGTCGGTCGCTTTGGCGGCAAGATCGGCGGTCTTTTCGTCCACCAGCACACGCAGTTGATGCTGGGCACGACGCAGCCGCGCCACTCGGTAGTGCACCCCAGCGACGATCGCCAGCAGCAGTGCTAACAGCAATGCGAGCTGCACGCCTTGGCGCTGCCACCAATGGGGCTGCATCACCAGATCGAGACGCGCCGACTCGCCCCACGACCCCTCCGGATTGCGGGCCTGCGCTTCGAAGCGGTAGGTGCCGGGCGGCAGCGCCGTGAACTGCAGGGAGTCGCGCGTACCCAGTTCGATCCAGGCCTCTTCGAATCCGCCGAGGCGGTAGCGGAACTGGATGCGCTCAGGCATCAACAAGCTCAGGCCGGCGAGCTCGATCTCGATACGTCGACTGCCAGCCGGCAGCTCGATGCTGTCATCCAGCCTCCGGATGCTGTCGTCCACGCGCACGGCCTCCACCAGTACGGGCACACGGGGCACCTGCGACAGCAGCACCGCCGAGGGATCGACAATGGCCAGTCCGCTCGCCGTCCCAAACCACAGCCGACCATCGGCACGCGCCAGCGCAGCCGGGCCCGCAGCACCGTTGCACTGCGCGCTTTCCATGCCGTCGCTTTCATTGAAATGCCGTACCTCCAGCTCGGCGCGGCCGCCGCTGGCGACGGTGGCGGCGGCACCGGCATCGATCCGGAAGAGTCCACGGTTGGTCGTCAGCCACCAGCCGCCCAGTGCGTCCGGAACGATCTGAAACACGGCATCCACCGGTAGCCCCGCGGCGCGCGCGACGCGTCCCGCCGGCCCCTCCTTCCAGCGCAGCAGGCCGAGGTCGGTGGCCATCCACACGCTGCCATCTGCGCTTTCGTGGAAGTGGAAGATGTCCTTGATCGGATCGTCACCAAGCTGCAGCGGCCGCAGCTGGCCCGACTCGATCATCGCCGCGCCGTTTGAAGTGCCCACGAACACGCGTCCGCGCGCATCTTCGTGCAGCGCAATCACGAAATCACGCGGCAGTCCATCGGCCACCGTCCAGTTGCGGATGCCGTCCTCGCGAAGCTGCGACAAGCCCAGAGTGGTGCCGACCCACAGCGTGCCGTCGTGGCCTCGCAGCAGCGCGCGCACCTGGTCACCAGCCAGACCACTCGAACGGTTGGCGACTGGGGTGATGCGCTGACCGTCCCAGCGCGCCAGACCACCCGCGGCGGTGCCAATCCACAGCCCACCATCGGGCTCGGCCAGCAGGCTCATCACCGAGTCCATCGGCAAGCCCTCAGGCCGTCCAAAGCTGCGCACGCCCGAGTCATCGAGTCGATACAGGCCAGAACTCGTGCCCGCCCAGAGGGCGCCATCGGGCGTCTCGGCTACGGCTCGAACGTAGGGCGTCAGCAAGCCTTGGCGCTTCGAGAACACGCGCACCGGCGGCAGTCGAAGGCGGAACAGTCCGCCGTTGGTGCCGACCCAGACGCTGCCCTCGCGGTCCTGCGCCAAGGCCGACACCCGGCTATTGGGTAGGCCGTCTTCGACGTCGATGCGTTCGATGTGCGCCGATTCGCCCAGCGGCGCATTCATGCGCAGAAGGCCGTGACTGGTCGTGCCGATCCACAGATCTCCTTGAGCATCCAGCAGCATGCGATTGATCTGATCGGCGGGCAATCGGCTCGATAGCGCAGTGAAGCCTTGCTCCGCAGAACCCATGTAGACGCCACTGTCGGTACCCACCAGCAGCCGGCCTTCGGGCATCAACTGCAAGCTCAGGACCGCGCCCGCGCGCAGGCCACGCTGCGTCCCGACCGCGTGCACCTGATCGCCCTCGATCCAGGCCAAACCGCGCGTGGTGCCGACCCACAGGCGACCCTCTTTGTTCTCGGCGAGCGCATTGACATAGGCACTGGGCAGGCCATCCGCGACGCCGTACTGGCGCTGACCGCCGTCGGCATCGAAGCGGATCACGCCCGAATTCTCGCCGCCCGCCCAGACGCGGCCTGCTCTCCCCGCGGCAACCGTGATGGTGGCGTCGACCAACGCCTCCTGGTTGAGACGCAGAAACTCCCAGCCCTCACCGGTCTGACGCGCGACGCCGTCGCGGGTCGTCGCCAGCAGCACCGCGCCGTCCTCATCCACCGCCACCGAGCGCACTGCGTTGCCACGCAGACCGGGCACATTGCCGGCGTCAAACACTCTGAATTCGCGCCCGCTGTAGCGCACCGCGCCTTCCAGGGTCGCCATCCACAGATAGCCGTCCGGCGCCTGCACCATGCCGGAAACCATGTTGTGCGGAAGGCCGTCGCGGCTGCCCCAGCGCTCGGCGTAGTACTCCGCCAGTGGCGCGCGGGCAGACCTAGCCGAATCGGCAAGGGCCACGCCGGAGTAGAAACACGCAGCGAGCACGAACAGCAGCACGCGCAAGCGCCCGTACCCTGTCCGAAGGTGGGCGTTTCGATCCTGGCCTGATCGGGTCAAGGCTGCCACGCGACGGCGCTATCCGGGGGGAGACTCCTGCCGGAAGTATGCCCGCCCCGCTCACCCGCCGCGGTGAAACCGGGTGAAGACCTGGCATTGAGCTCACCGGCCCCGGTCATCGCCCAACACGAGCCAACCACAGCGAATCCGTAGCGCGCGCCTTGACACGCCGCCCGAAGAACATCGAAGCCGCTCCGCAGGGCGGATCTTGATCCACCGCTCCGGGAACACCGAACGCGCTTCGTAGGGCGGATCTTGATCCACCGCTCCGGGAACACCGAAGCCGCTCCGTAGGGCGGATCTTGATCCACCGCTCCGGGAACACCGAAACCGCTCCGTAGGGCGGATCTTGATCCGCCGCGCGTGGAATCACCTCACCCCGTTCGGTATGTCGTCGCGATGCAATGGCGGGCTCGGCGCTTCGTCGAAAAGCAACGGCGGCTTCAGCGCTTCGTAGCGATGCGGCGGCGGGTCAAGACCCGCCCTACGCGGGTTTGCTCGGTCACCCGTTCGCAGTGCCGTTTCCCTTCAATCGCGATCCACTACATGCGCAAGGGATTCCACCTTCACGTTGATGCGCACGCGGGCGCACTGCATCGGCTTGATCCGCCGCCCCAGGAAAGCCGGAGGCGCTCCGTAGGGCGGATCTTGACCCGCCGCTCCGGGAACACCGAACGCGCTTCGTAGCGCGGGTCTTGACCCGCCGCTCCGGAAACACCGAACGCGCTTCGTAGGGCGGGTCTTGACCCGCCGCTTCCGCAACGTCGAAGTCGCAAGGACGCCGACAAGGCACCCGCGACCCACCCCTCCCACGGCGAGCACGGTGAAGAGCACCGTTTGGCCAACCCCTCGTCCTTGCGCCGCCACTACTGAAACGGCTGCAAAGTTCCCGAATGGCCTCGCCCGATGCTCAGGGCTTCCGCGCAGCCAGCGTCTTGCTCAAAGCCTGCAGCTGCTGGGCGACGGAAGCCAGTTGCTGGCGCTCGGCCTCACTGCCCTGCTGGCGGGATTGCACCGCCTCGACCAGCGGCCGGAAGCCGACGTCCAGCGCATTGCGCAGCCCACCGAGCCACATCGCTGCGTCCGATGCAGTGTCACGACTGAATGTTCGGTTCAAGACCTGCTCGTCCAGAATGCGCTGCAGCAGTTGGATCAGCTCGGGCGATGTCGATGCGGGCTTTTCCTCACCGGCACGCGCGCCGAGCGCCTGCACACTGGCCACCAGATCATGCAGCTGCGCGATCACTCGTGTGCCGGTGTCGCTGTCGGCGCCGCCCAGGGACTTGTTGCGCTGGAAGCCCTGCTTGATCGCCTGCCAGCGTTCGGCACGCGTGGCATCCAGCGTGCCGCGGATCTCGGCAAGCTTGAGCAGGTTCTCCTCAGCGCCACCGGTCAGCAGCTGCGACTCGCCCAGGTAATGGTCGTCCATCAGCTTCTGCAGCTCGTGCGCGTTCATCACCGCAGAGACCTTTTCGGCCAGCTTGTTCATGTTGCGGTAGCTGCCCTGCAGCTTGAACGGCGGCTCGGTGCGGTAGGCCTCGGCCTGGGCCGCGCTGGCGATGTAGGCCTGGTTGACGCGGTAGACGATGTCGCGCACCGCCAGCAGATTTTTCAGCACCGCGGTGAGCTCGTTCAACTCCGCTGCCGAATAGGTATGGCTCAGAGCGTTGGCGGAGAACTCGCGGCCCTGCGCGCGCTCGACCAGTTTGTAGAGGTCGTTCAGATCGCGCGTCGCCAGCGGCGCCAGCACCGGCTGCGCGGTCAGGCTGTTCTCGATATAGCTCAGCAGGAAGGCGTCTTCCTTGCCGCCCAACACCTCGCCGAGGTTGTAGACATCGGCGCGGTTGGCGAGCATGTCCGGAATCTTGAAGACCTCGCCGCTCTCGGTGTAAGGGTTGCCGGCCATCACCACGCAGAACTTCTTGCCGCGCATGTCGTAGGTGCGGGTGCGGCCCTGCCACACGCCCTCGATGCGACGGGTGCCGTCGCAGAGCGAGATGAACTTCTGCAGAAACTCCGGGTGCGTGTGCTGGATGTCGTCGACATACAGCATCACGTTGTTGCCCATCTCCAGCGCGAGGTTGAGCTTCTCCAGTTCCTGGCGCGCACCGGCATCAGGCGCCTGGGTGGGATCGAGCGAACGCACCTCATGGCCCAGCGAAGGCCCATTGATCTTCATGAAGATCAGGCCCAGCGCATGTGCAACGTATTCCATCAACGTGGTCTTGCCGTAGCCGGGCGGGCTGATCAGCATCAGCAGGCCCATCAGATCCGAACGCTTGCCCTCGCCTACCGTGCCCATCTGCTTGGCGAGGTTGTCGCCGATGATCGGCAGGTAGACCTCGGTGATCAGCTTGTTGCGCACAAACGCCGTCAAGGGCTTGGGCTTGAACTCCTCCAGCCGCAGACGCGCGCGGCCGGCTTCGATCAGCGCATGTCGGCGCGCCTGGAAAGCACGTAGACCGGGCAGGTGTTGTTCGCGGTGACGGCGCAGGCGGGCCTCGAAATCGTCGATGCGCAAACGCATGCTGCCCTGCTCGATGCGCGCATGGGTGCTGAGCAGACCGCTGATCTCAACATCCAGGTCGGCCTCGCTGATCCGGTTGGGCAGGTGTCCGTCGACGCGCATCAGTGCGGCCGCCTCAATGGCGTGATCGCGCAGGCCGGCGAACTCGCCCTCCACGCACAGCGCCTCGAACCACTGCAGCCAAAGGCCCAAGGCCTCGCCCGGCCGCGCGGACAGCGCATCCGCCGCCGCCTGCAGGTCTTCCCAGCGGTGACCGGTGCTCAGGCGCTCCTTCAGGCCCTGAACAAGCGCACGGGCCGCGCGCGAGAACACGAACTGCGGATGCTCCTCACCCAGCACTTCGACCAGATAGCGCGCGGCATCGGCGCTGCTCGACTCGGGCAGCTCAATGCCCGCGGCCGCGCGGAAGCGCTCGATCTCGCGGGCCATCTCGTGGCCGAGGCGTTCGCTGGCGACGCGCTGGCCCAAGGCTTCCACCAACTGCCGCGCTTGGCGTGCGCGCAGCGGCCACAGGCTTGCGCTTTCACTGTCTGCCTGGGCCTGCCAGGCGAGTGCGGCGAGCGCTCTCGCTGCGGGCGGAAAGATCAGAGTGCCGGCGGCCTGCCGCAACGGCAGCCAGGCGGCGAGAATTCGTGCGGCGTCGGTGTCGTGAATGCCTTTCTCATAGCCCTCCCGATAGCGCGGAGCGGCGAACTCACGCAGACGCTTCGACAGCGCATCGAGCTGCCCCAGCTCGGCCTGCAGTGCGGCGAGATCCTGGCTCTCGCTGCCGGCACGCGCAGCCTCGAACAGGCTGGCGGCCAGATACTCGGCGCGGCTGACATGGGCGGATTCCGACTCCAGCGCGCTGTCGGCAAACTCGCGCAGGCGGCTGAGTTCTTCATCACCGGTGGGCTCGTAGTACTCGGTGCCGGTGAGATGCAGACACAGCTCGCCGCCACGCGGCAACAGGGTCAGATCCAACGCCTGGGTGTTGACGCTGAAGCGATGCCGCGGCCCCAGCTTGATAGTGTTGCCGCCGTCCTCGAACAGCTCGTTGCGATCACGCTGGCCGCGCAGTGCGGCGTCGCGCGCGGCCTTGATGCGCGACTCGATGTCGTCAGCCTTGACGCTGTCGCGCAGCTCGCGCAAACGGCCGCTGAGCTCACGCAGCTTGAGGATCAGCGCATCGCCGGCGAAGAAGGCGTGCAGCGACTCGACAGTTTCCAGCCGCTCGGTGCGTCGGCCCAAGCCCTCGAAGATGCGCAGCGCTGCTTCGTGTAGGCCCTGAGCACGGCGCTGGCGTTCGTCGAGCAATGCCTGACGATGGCTCTCGAAGGTTTCCAGCACCTCCTCGCGCTTGGCCAGGATGTCCTGCAGAAACTGCTCGTGCTCACCGAAGCGGCTTTCGAGTTCTTCCAGTTGCAGCAGCACGCGTGACAGCTGTTCCTCGCTGCGCTCGGGGTCGGTCGACAGGCTGAGCGCCGAGGCCAGGCTCTGGCCGAACAGCGCGAACTGCGCGCCGAATTGGGCTACCGCCTCACGGCTGCCCAGCGACTTGCGCTGCTGCTCGGCGCGGGCGCGCGCCTGGTTCAGACGCGCATACAGCTCGGAGATCGTCTCGACGACCTGGGTACGCTGCTGCGCATCCTCGATCGGCAGACCCGCCAACAGATTCGAGAGCAGATCCAGATCCAGCGAGAGCTGGGCCATGCCTTCCAGCGGCGCTTTCAGCGCCGCTACGCCCTGAGCCTTTCCGGCTTCGGCCTCCAGCGCGCGCAGTCGCTCATCCAGTGGTTTCAGGGCAACGGCGGAAGCCAGAAACTCACCGGTGGCCGATGCGAGAGCCGCCTGCGCTGCGACGACCTCGGCTTCCAGCGCATCGATCGCTTCAAGGTCCATGTAGCGCGCTTCGCGCAGGGCCAGCAGGCGCCCGCGCTGGGCCTGCAGCCCTGACAGGCCTTCCACGTAATCGTTGACGGACTCACAGCGTTCGGGTCGCGCGCGGGCCAACAACTCGCCCTGATGACTGCGCGCTTCGCGCAGTGCCCGATCGCTCTGCGCACGGATGCTCTCGACCTTCTCGAACTCGTCCAGCACGGACTCGGCCGTGCTGGCGACTTCGCGCACCAGCGGCGCCACGCCCGCGCATTCCGCACTGTCCAACCAATGGTGCAGATCGAACAGGCGTCGGCTGTTCTGGCTGAGCAGGCTGTAACGGGTGGCACTGACCTCTTCGCTGGACATCTCGCGGACCAGCGAGAGCAGGTCCGAGATGCCACGTACCAATTCGGCATTGCCGATGCGGCCCATGAAGCTCGCCGCAGGCGGCTTGGCGG
Source organism: uncultured Aquimonas sp. (assembly GCA_964586455.1). Taxonomy (GTDB): domain Bacteria; phylum Pseudomonadota; class Gammaproteobacteria; order Xanthomonadales; family Xanthomonadaceae; genus Aquimonas. Next base: position 10,196 of record CAZPHV010000037.1, on the reverse strand, counting down.
CAGCGAATTCATCGCTCCAGAACGGCGTCTGCCAGACCTGCATCGGGTGCACGCGGGTGGGCTCGTCGCTGTCTTGGGAGAACAGCACGAAGCGGCCGTCCTCCAGCCTCGCGTAGCCGTGACCGAACAGCGGCGTGGCCAGCCGACGCTCGATCAGGTTGTAGGTGAACAGCGCGATGCGGCCGGCTTCCGGGTGATAGAAGACATAGAGCACGTCCTCACCGTTCGGCGAGCGGATGCTGCGCTTGAAGCGCATGCCTTCCATGCTGCGCTCGAAGGCGCGCTGCTCGCCGTTCTGCAGCACATAGCCGCCGGGGAACACGATGCCGTGGTCCTCGGGCAGCTGCACGCAGCTCTGGCCGATCGCATCGATGCGATAGACCTTGCGGGCGATCAGGCTGTAGACGAAGTGGCGCACCACTTCTTCACGGTAGGGCTGCACCCGCAGCAGGATCAGATCACCGACGCGGGCGAAATCGATGCGCGCGTCGTCAATGCTCTGGGTGGCATCGTCGACCGGCTCGCGGTAGATGCCCAGTCCGTCCTCGGTGTTGTTCTCGATCTTGATGGTGAGGTCGCCGCCGATGGTCTCGACGAACACATGGTCGAGCACATTCATGTGCGCGAACCGACCCTCGACCACATGCTCGCGGCCACAGCGCGTCCACTCGAAATCGTGGATCGGCGGCAGCGCGATATCGCGCTCGCCGCGGTTGTCGATGTAGCGCACCTCGCCGGCCGGCGAGACGCTGAAGCGGAACACCCGCACATCGGTCAGCCGATCGCCGATCTGGAAGCTCGCCAGCAGCAGGCCATCGCGACTGACCAGCTGCAGCAGGCGGGTGTTCTTGTAGTAGGCGTAGAGCTCGCGGAAATCCTGGGCGAAGCCCGAGGCGCCGAGAAAACTCGTCGCAGGATCGACCTGCTCGACGTCGAAGCCGCCTTCAGTCTCGACCAGTCGATACAGGGCGAATACATCGTCGATCTGGGTCTCACGCTTCAGGCCCAGAAATACGTTGTAGCCGAACAGCAGATAGTCGCCGACCCGCACCAGGTCGCGCGCCACCGCATTGTGCTCGGTGCGCACGCGCAGGCGGCCGATGATCTTCAGCTCGCTGCTGCCGAACTCCTCCAGCCGCTGCCGGTTGAGGCCTTCGGCCAACTCACGCAGCCGCCCGCCCTGCTCCAGCAGGCGCGCCCGCAGCACTTCATAGGCGCCGCCTTCGGCGACTGCTTGATCTACCAGGGATTCGGGTGTGGTCATGCGTTGCACTCTTCGAGCAGGAGGAGGCTGGAGATCGCGTTCCGCGAGGCTCCATCAGTCGAGGGTCTTGCGATCTCCCCTCTCCCCATGGGAGAGGGGTCGGGGGAGAGGGTTCGGGAGTCCTCGGTGGCAAAGCTGCGGCGGTCTGCCCGCTGCTTCTCAAGCCAAAGGGACTTCAGGACCACGCGCCGCTGCGCAAGATCCGGACCCTCTCCCCAACCCCTCTCCCACAGGGAGAGGGGCTTTCGCCGAGGACTAGAACAGTTGGGATTCTTCGAATCACACCTGGGCACCTACGTCACCGATCGCGCATCTGAATCAGGACGCTGAAGCTGTTCCTTCTTTCCCATCAGCGCCCGACTTATCCGCCTCCTCCGCCTTCAAAGCCGCCACCTTCCCCACAGGCGCCCCAACCCCCAGGAACTTCGACAGCACGTCCTGCACCACCGGGCTCTTGCCAACCGCGCCCTCGATCGCCTTTCCGACGCTGAGCGCCTTCGCAAAGGTCTCGAAGAACTCGCCGCCGCCGCCGACGATGTCGACCTTGGCCTTCGACAGTGCCGCCGCCAGCACATCCGCCTGCTCGCGGGCGATGTCCTTGTTGGCCTCGATCGCGGCCATCGCCTGCTCGAAGTTCTTCTCCAGCTGCATGCGGAATTCTTCGTGCGCACGCGCGGAGTCCGACAGGCCCGACAGCGCCTCGAACTTCTTGACCAGTCCCTCGGCTTCCGACTCGTAACGGCGCTTCAGCACCTCGGCTTCCGACAGACCGATCTCGCGGGTGGCGACTGCCTTGGCACCGCCGAGTTGCTCTTCGCCGCGCGCCTGCGCGCCCAGCTTTTCTTCCAGCACCTTGGCCTCGGCCAGGCCTTCCTTCTGCTTGGCGTCGGCATGCGCTTCGACGATGCGCGCCTGCGCGAAGCCTTTCTCCTGCTCGCCGCGCGCTTCGGCCATCAGCTTCTCGGCGACGACCTTGGCTTCCGCCAGGCCTTCCTTCTCCAGCGCCGCGGCATTCACTTCACGCACGCGCGCATCGGCCAGACCCGGCGCCGCACGCTCGGCCTCGATGCCCTCGGCCATCTTGCGCTTGGCTTCGGACTGCTTGCCGGCAGCTTCGAGTTCCGCCTGCGCCAGCGTGGTGATCTCGACAGCCTTGTGCTTGGCCTTGCTCTCGTCGGCCTCGGCCTGCTTGACCTGCTTGACCAGCTCTTCCTCGGCCCGCGCCTGGGCGTCCAGAATCGCGACCTGCTTGGCACGCTCGGCCTCGGAGATTTCGCGCACTTCCTTGATGCGCTCTTCTTCCTGCGCGACCGTCTTGTCGACCGCGATGCGCTCGCGCACCACGTTGGCGATCAGCTTGCGCTGCTCTTCCAGCGCCTTCTCCTTCTCGATGCGCTGCAGCTCGACCTCGCGCTCACGCGAGACCACTTCCAGCGCTCGCGCGCGCTCGACCTTTTCCTTTTCGATGATCACCGCGCGCTGGCGGTTCTGCTCGGCGACCTCGACCTCGCGCATGCGGTTCTGGTCGCGGATGTCGATCTGCTCCTGCGAGCTCAGACGCGCGTTTTCGGACTTCAGGCGCTCTTCTTCCTGCACCTTCAGGGTCTCGGCTTCTTCGCGGGCCTTGATGGTGGCGATCTCACGCGCCTGTCGCGCTTCGGCGTCGGCCTGCTGCCGAGCCAGCGCCAGCAGCGCTTCCTTGGTCTCGACGTTCTTCTTGGTCATCGCGAGCTCTTCGTTGCGCTCCAGCTCATTGGTGATGACGTTCTGGGCGGCGGTGAGCTCGGTGATCTTGCGGATGCCTTCTGCATCCAGAATGTTGTTCGGGTCCAGCGAGGACTTCGGCGTCTGCTCCAGGTAGTCGATGGCGACGTCTTCAAGCACATAGCCGTTCAAGTCGTTGCCGATGACCTCGACGATGCGGTCGCGGAACTCCTGGCGATTCTCGAACAGGTTGACGAAGTCGATCTTCTTGCCAACGGTCTTCAGCGCCTCGGAGAACTTGGCGTTGAACAACTCGTTGACCGCGCCCTTCTCCGACGCGCGCTCCACACCGATGGCCTTGGCGACCTTCAGCACGTCCTGCTGGGTTTCGTTCACCCGCAGATAGAAGGCCACGGTGATGTCGGCGCGCATGTTGTCACGACAGATCAAACCATCCTTGCCGCGCCGATCGACCTCAAGGGTGATCAGCGAGATCTTCATGAACTCTTTCTTGTAGACGACCGGGTAGACCAGCGCGCCGGTGAAATGCACCTTCGGCGTAGCCGACAGGTCATTGACGATCAGGGCCGTGCCCTGCGGGACCTTGATGTAGAAGGCCTTGAACAGCGCGAACAGGCCCAGGATCAGAAGTACGAGAATTCCCGCGCCGACCGCGAAGGGAATGAGTGCTGAAAGGTCCATGTGAGCTCCCGGAGTTTGGAGTGCAGTGATGCGTGGCTACGCGATTTGATTCAGAACTGGGCAGGCGCCGTGACGTCGACGCCTTGCGGAAAGTCAGGGCATTGAGCGAGTCACCCTGAAGACATTCGTTGTGGCCAGGTACTCGACCACCACGGCGCGATCGCCCCGCCGTAGCCCTGGCTCGCTGCTGCGGACTTGCAACACAAGACCGGCAGCACCGTCGTTGTACTCGGCAGTCCCGCGCGTCTCGCTGACCTCGTCGCTGCGAATGGTCACCAGTTCCCCCAACAGCGATCCAGCAAGCCGACCTTCGCTCGGCGTGAACAGACGCCTGAAGGGCCGCAGCATGAGGCCCGCAAAAGGCAGGGCAAGAAACAGCAGCACAGGGACCAGCGCGACTCCGGTCAGCACACTCAGAGCACCGCTTCCCCAGCCCTGCAGCAGAAAGTAGACGACGAAGTAGCAAGCCAGCCAGGCGATGAAGACCACCGCCGTGTAGATCAGCGCGAAAGGCAGCCCAGCCAAACCGAAGCGGATCAGCAGGCCACTCAGCAGGCCCGCTGCAGCGCCTCCGTCGCTGGTCTCGCCGACGTCTGGAAGGTCCAAGACCTCCATATCGAACAGCCCCAGAAGCGCAAGCAGCCAGTAGCCCACGGCCACCATCAGCAGCACACTCAGGATCAAGGTCGGAAACGACAGCGCGATGTCGAGAAAGCGGTCCACGCATACCCCCGGTTCCATTCCACCGCCCCACGCGGGTGGATCAAGCTGCCGAGACGCGCGAGCTCGCGGGCTGTGACGCATCCTGCAGGGCTTGAAGGATACGGGGCCAAAGTGATTTTGGAACCCCTGTGCCTCGGGACAGTCGCTCTCCCACCTCTCGACCGCGACTGGAACACGGCCACATCGCGGATTCGTGTGCGTGGTTCCCGCGCCTTAGATGGGCGTGGAGGGAATTTGGAGCGCCTCGGTGCGCCACAGGCGCACCCTACTTCGCAAGGCTCGGTGCGCCGCAGGCGCACCTCATGAAGACGCGTGACGCCATGCCGCGGATTCAGCCGAACCCATCGGCCGCATAGGGTGCGCCTGTGGCGCACCAACAACAGCGACAACGGCCGCTGGTGCACGTCGACACGCCGGAATAACCAACACGAACCCGCGAAGCGCTCAACAAAGGGATTTTCCAGACGCCAGGCTCCGGCCGCTTGACCCGAGGTCACCCGTGTGGACCAGCGAAGCCCCGAAACAAGAAACGCGCCGGATCTCTCCGGCGCGTTCCTGAGGTGCCCCGTGCGCGCAGAAGGTCAGCGCACGCCGGTCTCGTTGCGGGCAATGACCAGGCGCTGGATCTCGCTGGTGCCCTCGTAGATCTCGGTGATCTTGGCGTCGCGGAAGTAGCGCTCCAGCGGCATTTCCTTCGAGTAGCCCATGCCGCCGTGGATCTGCAGGGCCTGGTGGGTGATGAACATGGCCGCCTCGGAGGCATACAGCTTGGCCACCGAAGCCTCGGTGGAGAAGCGCGCGCCGGTCTTCAGCGACTGCTGCTTGGCGAACGCCGCCTTCAGGGTCAGCAGCTCGGCGGCGTCCAGCCGGCACTTCATGTCGGCGATCTTGGCTTGGATCATCTGGAAGCTGCCGATGGGCTGGCCGAAGCTCTTGCGCTCCTGCGCATACTTGACCGCGGCGTCATAGGCCGCGCGCGACAGGCCCACGGCCTGCGCGGCGATGCCGATCCGGCCGGCATCGAGCACGCCCATCGCGATCTTGAAGCCCTCGCCCTCGGCGCCGATGCGGTCCTCGACCGGGATCTTGTAATCGCTGAACTCGACTTCGCAGGTCGCCGAGGCGCGGATGCCAAGCTTCGGTTCGGTCTTGCCGCGATGAAAGCCCTCGCGATCCGTGTCGACCATGAAGGCGCTGATGCCCTTCGCGCCCTTGTCCGGGTCGGTCATCGCGAACAGCATGATGTACTTGGCGACCGGGCCTGAGGTGATCCAACTCTTCTTGCCATTGACCACGTAGTGCGTGCCGTCGGCCGACAGCGTGGCCCGACAGCGCATCGCCGAGGCATCCGAACCCGAGTGCGGCTCGGTCAAGGCATAGGCGCCGATGGCCTCACCGCTGGCGATCGGGGTCACGTACTTGTGCTTCTGCGCTTCGGTGCCGTTCTTCAGCAAGCCGTTGCAGTAGAGCGTGTTGTTGACCGACACGATGGTCGAGTGCGCGCAATCGGCATAGGCGATCTCGAACATCGCCAGCGTGTAGCCGATGGAATCCAGGCCGGCGCCGCCGTACTCGGGCGGAACCTCGATACCCATCAGGCCGTTCTCACCCAGCACGCGGATGTTCTCGAGCGGGAACTCGCCGCTGTGGTCGAACTGCGCGGCGGTCGGCGCGATGCGCTCTTGCGCGATGCGACGCGCAACGTCGCGGATCATCAACTGCTCTTCGGTGAAGGTGAAGTCCATGGGGGCTCCTGGGCGTGAGGCGAAATTTCAAACGGTCGATTGAAAGCGCCGCAAGTTTAACCCGTGCGGGCTGTGACCGGATCAAGACCGCCTTGACGTCTCGCACGTCAGCCCATTCGCGCTTGCGGGCAGCCGCACGTCTTCCGCTGCAGACGCGCGGTCGGGAGCAAGCTCGGGCCTCCAGAGGCCGGGATTCAGAATTGGGGATTCGGGATTCGGGATTCGTGCAGAGCCAAGCATGTCAACGCCAGACGGCCGCTGCACGCCCCCGCTCTGAGTAGGAGGGCTGCTTGCACGCGAGCACTGACATCGCACTTCCTCATACATCGTGTCAGCGACCAGAGCCCGCGTTCCGCAGCCCTTCACGCGTAGCGCGCTTCCGCTCACAACGAGCTGCGATGCTTGACGCATCCCAAGCCCCTGCCTACCCTGCTTCATCTTTGAATCCGGATGAAGCGATAGCAATGGATCTGAATGCTTGGTCGGCTTGCCTGCGCGTGCTCGCAGATGCCACCCGCGTGCGCCTGCTCGCCTTGCTTGAGCGCGAGGAGCTGACCGTCGCCGAACTTGCCTCGATCACGAGGTTGGCGCAGCCACGTGTTTCTACCCATCTGGCCAAGCTGAAAGAGGCCGAGCTGGTGCTCGACCGCCGCGCGGGAGTGTCCGCCTACTATCGCTTCAACGAAGCGCTGCCTCCAGCCGAACGTGCGCTGTGGGACACCTTGCGCAGCGGCGCCGACGATCCCCTGCTGCGCCAGGACGCCGAACGTCTGCCGGAAGTGCTGGCCCTGCGCGCAGCCGAAGAAAACTGGGCCGATACCGTCGCGGGCGACATGGAGCGCCACTACTCGCCGGGTCGCACCTGGGAAGCCCTGGCGCGCTCGGCGCTGCCGCTGATGCGTCCGGGCGAAGTGCTGGACATCGCCTCGGGTGACGGCGTGCTGGCCGAACTCGTGGCCCCGCACGCGCAGCGCTACATCTGCCTCGACTCAAGCGCGCGCGTGGTCAGCGCAGCCACCGAACGGTTGTCGCGCCACGCCAATGTGGAAGTGGTGGAAGGCGATATGCACGCCCTGCCCTATCCCGCCGGCAGCTTCGACCTCGTCGTGCTGATGCATGCGCTGACTTACGCCGACAAGCCGGGCAAAGCCGTGGCCGAAGCAGCACGCGTACTGCGACCGGGCGGACGCCTGCTGCTGACCAGCCTCGCCAAGCACGAACACCACGCGGCGGTCGCACCCTATGGCCACGTCAACCTCGGCTTCAGCGACAAGGAGTTGAAGCGCTTCGCCGAGAAAGCGGGCTTGAGCGTGCAGACCGCAAGCACCGTGACCCGCGAACGTCGCCCCCCGCACTTCGAGGTCATCGCCCTGATCGCCCACAAGACCTGAGCGCTTGCGGGCAACGTGCGGCCGCGTACCCGAGCCATGCCGCATTGGGTGGGCCCTGACCCACCGCGAGCCAAGCCGCACCCCGGTCACGATCGAAAAGCCTCCGTGCCACGAAACGCCGCAAACGAAATCTCGCCCGCATCGAATCCCGCAGTCCCCTCTCCGATCCCCGAACGCCCGCCCTCCCCAGGCGCTGCCAAGGAAGACCACGCAATGCCCAGCTTCACCGCCCTGCCCTGGCTCAAGCCCGATCGCGTCGCCAAGCTCGAAGCTGCGCTGGCCGAACGCATCCTGATCATCGACGGCGCCATGGGCACCATGATCCAGCGCCACGAACTCGGCGAGGCCGACTACCGCGGAGAGCGCTTCGCCAACGGCCTTGATGCCCTGCAGTCGCAGCCGCCTTGCGGACATGAAGGCCACGGGCACGCCGAAGGCTGCGGCTGCGATCTGAAGGGCAACAACGACCTGTTGACGCTGACCCAGCCGCAGATCATTGCCGACATCCATACCGCCTACCTCGAAGCCGGTGCCGACCTGATCGAAACCAACACCTTCAACAGCACGACGCTGTCGCAGGCCGACTACAAGCTCGAACATCTCGCCCGTGAACTGAACTTCGAAGGGGCGAAACTGGCACGCGCCTGCTGCGATGCGATCGAGGCGAACACGCCCGACCAGCCGCGCTTCGTGATCGGCATTCTCGGCCCCACCAGCCGCACCGCCAGCATCAGCCCTGACGTGAACAACCCGGGCTTCCGCGCAACCAGCTTCGAAGAGCTGGCGACGGCCTACCGCGAAGCGACCGAAGGACTGATCGACGGCGGTGCCGACATCATCATGGTCGAGACGGTGTTCGACACTTTGAACGCCAAGGCCGCCGTGTTCGCCGTCGAAGAGGTCTTCCAGCAGCGCGGCGCGCGCCTGCCGCTGATGATCTCAGGCACGATCACCGATCGCAGCGGCCGCACGCTGTCCGGGCAGACCGCGGAAGCCTTCTGGTACTCGCTGTCGCACTCGCGCCCGCATGCGATCGGGCTGAACTGCGCGCTGGGCGCCAAGGACCTGCGCGCGCACGTGGACATCCTCGCGCAGATCGCGCCGACCCACGTCAGCGCGCATCCGAATGCCGGCCTTCCCAATGCCTTCGGGGGCTATGACGAAACGCCGGAAGAAATGGCCGCCACCCTGCGCGAGTTCGCCGAAGCCGGCCTGCTCAACATCGTCGGCGGCTGCTGCGGCACCACGCCCGAGCACATCGCCGCGATTGCACAGGCGGTGAGTGCGATACCGCCGCGCGTGCTGCCCGTCCAGACGACGGAGGCCGCGGCATGAGCGAGCGTCGATATACACGTCTCTCGGGTCTGGAACCGCTGGTCATCACGCCGGACACCAACTTCGTCAACATCGGCGAGCGCACCAACGTCACCGGCTCGGCGCAGTTCCGCAAGCTGATCCTCGACCAGCGCTATGACGAAGCGGTCGAAGTCGCCCGCCAGCAGGTCGAGAGCGGTGCGCAGATCCTCGACGTCAACATGGATGAGGGCATGCTCGACGCCGAGAAGGCGATGGTGACCTACCTCAACCTGATCGCCGCCGAGCCCGATATCGCGCGCATTCCGGTGATGGTCGACAGCTCGAAGTGGAGCGTGATCGAAGCCGGCCTGCGCTGCCTGCAGGGCAAGGGCGTGGTGAACTCGATCTCGATGAAGGAAGGCGAGGACGCCTTCCTTCAGCAGGCGCGACTGGTGCAGCGCTACGGCGCCGCCGCCGTGATCATGGCCTTCGACGAGAAGGGTCAGGCCGACACCTGCGCGCGCAAGGTCGAGATCTGCACCCGTGCCTACCACCTGTTGCGCGAAAAGCTCGACTTCCCGCCCGAAGACATCATCTTCGATCCGAACATTTTCGCCGTCGCCACGGGCATCGACGAGCACAACAACTACGCGGTCGACTTCATCGAGGCCACCCGCATCATCAAGGACACCCTGCCCCACTGCCACGTCAGCGGCGGCGTGTCGAACGTGAGCTTCGCCTTCCGCGGCAACAACGTGGTGCGCGAGGCCATCCACGCCGTGTTCCTGTTCCACGCCATCCGCGCCGGCATGGACATGGGCATCGTCAATGCGGGCGCACTGCCCATCTACGACGACCTCGACGCCGACCTGCGTGAGCGCGTCGAAGACGTGGTGCTGAACCGCCGCGACGACGCTACCGAACGCCTGCTCGAAATCGCCCCGCGCTACAAGAAGGGCAAGGGCGAGACCGTCGACACGACCGCCAAGCTGGCCTGGCGCGCCAACCCGGTGGCCGAGCGCCTCAAGCACGCCCTGGTGCACGGCATCGACGAGTTCATCGAGACCGATACCGAAGAGGCCCGCCAGGGTTTCGCCAAGCCGCTGGAGGTCATCGAAGGCCCGCTGATGTCCGGCATGAATGTGGTTGGCGATCTGTTCGGCGCCGGACGCATGTTCCTGCCGCAGGTGGTGAAGTCGGCGCGCGTCATGAAAAAGGCGGTGGCCTACCTGCTGCCCTATATCGAAGAAGAGAAGCTGCGCACGGGCGACATGGGCCGCAACAACGGCCGCATCCTGATGGCCACGGTCAAGGGCGACGTGCACGACATCGGCAAGAACATCGTCGGCGTGGTGCTGGCCTGCAACAACT
>CAZPHV010000036.1:0-51471 GCA_964586455.1 uncultured Aquimonas sp. | reverse complement strand
AGCGGAAACCCACGCACTGCCCGTTCAAGAAGCGCTTGCCGCCGCCGTCGACTTCAAACTCGACCGTGAAGGGCTGGCCGAGTGCCGAAGTCGGTGCCAGGCCGCGTTCTTCGGATGAGGCGGTCAGTTCGAATTCGAACAGTTCTGAAATCGCTTCGCGGCCTGTCAGGCGCTCGAAACGAAGGACGTCGCCGAAAGGGGATGTGAGATTGAATAGACGATTCATTGAACAGGTTGGAGGGTTACGCGAACAGGGCGCGAACTAAACCACACGACAAGAATTCTGACAATCGGAGATTTCGCACACCGAATCGAGCGAAACTCCGACTTGACTTTTCGCCCAACCTGGGAATTACAGCCCGGGAGCCTGATCGCTCGGCCGTACAAACGCCTCTGCAGCTTTCGCCGCGCAGCAAGTCCGCTTTGGTCTTGCTCGCCACACCGTGAGGACGGGTTTAGGCTTGTCGGTCTGTCGTCCCGGCTGGTGCTGTCCGAATGTCCTCATCTGCTCGCGCTGCTGCGCTCCTTGCCCTGCTCTCCGTATCTCTGCTGGCCACGTTGGTGGGGTGTGCTACACGAACGCCGCAGGTGGCGCCATCGCAAGCGGGCTTGGAGCTGCGCATCCTGCACATCAACGATCACCACTCGCGGCTGGCGCCTGATGCAGGCAATGCGCTGGTGCTGGATGGCCAGGAAGTGCAGATCAGCTTCGGCGGGTTCCCGGCGGTGGCTCAGGCAATCGAGGAGCTCGCTGCCGGTCAGGACAACGTGCTGACCCTGCACGCGGGCGACGCGATTACCGGCGATCTCTACTTCACCCTGTTTCAGGGTGAGGCCGATGCGGACCTGATGAACACGGTGTGCTTCGATGCCTTCGTGGTCGGCAACCACGAGTTCGACACGGGGGACATCGGGCTCGCGCGTTTCGTCGACTACCTGCGCAAGGATCGCAGCCGCTGCGACACGCCCGTGTTGGGTGCCAACGTGCGCCCGACCGTGGGCCTGTCGCCGCTCGCTCCGAACGCCGCCGACGACTACCTGCGGCCGCATGTGGTGCTGGAACGCGGCGGCGAGCGGATCGGCATCATCGGCATCGACATCGCCGGCAAGACAAAGACCTCTTCCAGCCCGGACGAGGGCACCCTGTTCGACGATGAGTTCACCACCGCGCAGGCCCAGATTGACCTGCTGCAGGCGCAGGGCATTCGCCACATCGTGCTGCTCACCCATGTGGGCTACCGCAACGATCTGCGGCTTGCAACGCAGCTGCGCGGAGTGGATGTGATCGTGGGTGCCGACTCGCATACGCTGCTGGGCGAACGCTATCGGGAGCTCGGCTTGACGCCGGGTGGCGAATACCCCACCCGCTTGGACAATGCCGACGGGGATCCGGTGTGCGTGGTGCAGGCCTGGCAATACACCTGGGTGGTCGGGCAGCTGGACGTGCGCTTCGATCCGCAAGGACGCGTGTTGGACTGTGAGGGCCAGCCGCAGCTGCTGGTCGGCGAAGACCTGCGCCGCGGCGACACCACGATTGAGGGCACCGAACGCGAAGCCTTGCTGGCCCAGCTGCGGGCGCATCCGTTGGTGCGAATCGCGGAACCGCAGCCGGCGTCCGCCGCGGTGCTGAAGGCGTATCAGGACCAGATCGAGCAGTTCAGCACGGAAGTGGTGGGACAGGTGCCGCAGCGACTGTGCCTGCGGCGTGCGCCCGGCCCCTACGACCGCAGCCGCGACGGCGCACCCGGCTGCGCCGACGCGACCGACCCCCAGGGTGGCCATGTGCAGCAGGTGGTGGCGCGGGCCTTTCTGTCGCAAGGCCAGCGTTTTGGTGGGGCTGACATCGCGATCCAGAACGGTGGTGGCGTGCGCAATGGCATTGCCGAAGGCGCATTGACCATCGGCGACGCCTACCTCGCCCTGCCCTTCAAGAACATGCTCGACCGCCTGCTGATGAGTGGCGAGGAAGTGCATGGTGTACTGGAAGATGCCTACGACTTCTTTCTTTCCAACATCGGCAGCAACAGCGGCGCCTGGCCTTATGCGGCAGGCATGCGCTGGAAGGTCGACCTGTCGCGCACGCGCGAGCAGGGTCGGGTAACAGAGGTCGAAGTGCAGGTTGACGGCGGCTGGCGGCCATTGGAACGCGAGCGCACGTACCGCGTGATCACCAACGACTACATCGCTACCGGTCGTGATGGTTTCGAGACCTTCGGCCGCATCGGCGGCGAGCGTCGTGAGCCGACGTATCTGCATTACGCACAGGCGCTGGCCGACTACGCCAAGGGCGGCGGTGATCTGTCGCGACCGAAGCCAGAAGAGATGAGCACCCAAGCCATTGTGTATCCGCCGGCGCACTTGCGGACTCGTTGATTCGGGTTTTGGAACGGGCCGTGGGACGCTGAGCGCCGCATGGGGTTCAGGGCAGGCCCTGATGCGGAGGCGCCATGCGCATGGCGGTGTGCTTCATTGCGGCGCATCGGGCGTGCGGTGGGCCGACAGCATCCTGCGCGGAGTCTGCCGTAAGGCGGATCTTGATCCGCCGCCGCGATGAAATCGCTGCTCTCGGCGGATCGCGCCGCGAAGGGTGAGGCCGTACCAGCGAACCCCAGTGCAGCGAAGGCAATCGCGCGTTCACGACCGCACAGGGACTTCGGACCAGGCGTGGGGCGCGGCGCTGAAACGAGGCTGAGGCGCGTACTGCGTTTCGGCGGGTCAAGACCCGCCCTACGTGTGTCGAGAGCCTTGCGGGCACGGGGTGAGGATGAGGCGTTGGTGGGTCGGACGCGCCGTATCGGTGCGGAGAGCGTGCGTTAGCCGGCCACCGGCAACTCGACCAAGGCGATCGCGCCATCGTCCGGGTCGGGGCGGATGGCGAAGCCCAGCTGTCGGCACATGTCGAGCATGCTGGTGTTGTCGCGCAGCACCTGGCCGCTGATCTGCTTCAGTCCGATCCGCTTGGCGATTTCGATCAGACGCTGCATCAGCGCCCAGCCGAGGCCCAAGCCCTTCAGATCCGAGCGCAGCAGGATGGCGTACTCGCCGCCATCGAGTTCGGGATCGGCATGCACCTGGGCCACGCCCAGCACTTCGTCCCCGTCGTCCACGGCCAACAAGACGATCACCCGCGCGTAGTCGATCTGGGTCAGTCGAGCGATGAAGGCGTCGCTGATCTGCTTGACTGGCGAGAAGTAGCGCTGGCGCAGGTCATCCGGGCTGACGCCGGCAAAGAAGCGTCGCAGTCGGGCTTCATCGTCCGGGCGCACCGGGCGCACGTGGAATACGCGTCCGCTGGTGGTGCGCAGCTCGCCTTCCATTTCTTTGGGATACGCCGCAATCGCGAAGCGCGGGTTGCCGAAGGGCACGCGCGGCAGCGAGGCGGGGTCAAAGTCTTCGACCAGCACGCGCGCATCCAGCGCAATCGCGCCGTGCTCATCGACCAGCAGCGGATTGATGTCCAGCTCACGCACCTCGGGCAGGTCGGCCGCCAGATGGGAGAGCTTGACCAGGGTCAGCGCCGCCGCGTCGCGATCTGCCGCCGGCAGGTTGCGATAGGCCGCGAGTCGGCGCGAAACCCGGGTGCGATTGATCAAATCGTGGGCGAGGTTCAGATGCAGCGGCGGTAGACCCAGCGCTGTGTCCTTTTCGACCTCAACCGAGACGCCGCCGGCGCCGAACAGGATCACCGGCCCGAACAGTGGGTCGTCGGCGATGCCGGCGATCAGTTCGCGCGCATGCGCTCGCTCGACCATGGGCTGCACCAGCAGGCCATCGATACGGGCGTTCGGCTCGGCTGCACGCACGCGCTCCAACATCGTGTTTGCCTCGCGACGCACAGCATCGAGAGTCTCGATGTTCAGGACCACGCCGCCGACATCCGACTTGTGGGCGATGTCAGGTGAAACGATCTTCAGCACGGCGCGCTGGCCGGCCTCGATCCAGGGTGCGGCAGCCTCGACCGCGGCGTCCGCATCGGCCGCGATCACCATCGGCAAACTGGGAATGCCGTAGGCCGCCAGAAGGTCATGCACGGCAGCGGCTGGCAACCAGCGTCGGCCGCTGCCCTCCGCCTGGGCCATGGCGCGTCGCGCGCGCTCTGCATCCGGATGAAAATCCGCCGGCAGCGAGGGCGGCGTGGCCAGCAGCTGGCGCTGGGCTTCCGCGTATTCGGTGAGATGCACGAAGCCGCGAATGGCGCCGGTCAGGGTGCGATAGGTCGGAATTCCAGCAGCCTGCAGATGCGTGCGTGCCTGTTGCTCCTGCGCCAGCCAGCAGGCCAGCACGGGTTTGCCAGGGCTGTAGCTGCCCTCGCGCTCGCGGCGTGCGCGCATGTGGCGGGCCACGCCCTCGGCCACTTCGATCGGCGCCACCAGCGCGGTCGGAACATGCACCACGAACACGGCATCGACCTCGGGGGCATCCATCAGGATGTCCAGCGCATCGGTATAGCGCTGCACGCCGGCGTCGCCGACGATATCGATCGGGTTGCTGTGCGACCAGGTTGCCGGCAACACCGCGTCCAGCCGCTTCAGTGTGGCTTGGGACAGTTCTGCGGCAACCCCATCAAGATCGATCAGGCGGTCGATGGCGAGGATGCCCACCCCGCCGCCGTTGGTCAGAATCGCCAGTCGCTTGCCGCTGCTGGGCTTCAGTGTCGAAAGCGTATTGGCCGCGGCGAACAGCTCTTCCATGTCCGCAACACGCAGCACCCCCGCACGGCGCAGCGCGGCATCGAACACCGCATCGCTGCCTGCCAGTGCACCGGTGTGCGAGGCGGCGGCACGCGCGCCGGCCTCGTGCCGACCGGCCTTGACCACGATGACCGGCTTCGCTCTTGCGGCGGCGCGGGCTGCCGACATGAAACGGCGGACATCACGGACCGATTCCATGTAGATCAGGATGGCGCGCGTGCCGGGATCGGTGGCGAAGTAGTCCAGCAGCTCGCCGACATCGACATCCGCCATGTCACCCAGCGAGACGATTCCGGAGAAGCCGATACCGCGCTCGTTCGCCCATTCGACCACGGTGGTCACCACCGCACCCGACTGCGCCAGCAGGGCGAGATCGCCAGGCAGCGCGGGGGCAGCCGCAAAGCTCGCATTGACCGAAGCCGGCGGGCTCAAGATGCCGAGGCAGTTCGGCCCGACCAGGCGTAGGCCATGTTGGCGCGCAATCAGCGAGGCTTGCTCGCGCAGCGAGCCTGGTCCCTGGCCCAGGCCCGCAGTGATCACCACGGCCGCTTTGACCCCGACCTTGCCGGCTTCGTCCAGCACGCCGGGCACCAGCGCAGGCGGGACTGTCACCACCACCAGCTCGGGCACGGGCTCCAGCTCGCTGATGCTGCGCGCGGTGCGGATGCCGTCGATGCGCGGATACTTCGGGCTGACCACGTCGAGCGGCCCAGTAAAGCCACCCGCACGGAGGTTGCGGGCGATCACCCGGCCCAGGCTTTGCGGCTTGGTGCTGGCGCCGACCACGGCGATCGAGGCGGGGTTGAACAGTGCATCGAGAGCTTCGCGGCTCATGTCCGGATACCTTGGCGTGCCACGCGAGGGGCGCGGCTTCGTTGCGATTGGGGCCCCGCAGTGTGCCGTCACCCGCATGAAGCGAATTTGACGCAGCGCAACATGTCACGGTCTGCAGCGGCGTTCCGTGCGTCAGCCCACGTTCGAAGGCTCGGGACGACGCCACAGCCAGACGGCTACCGCCGCCATGCAGGCCGTGGCGAGCAACCAGCCGACCCAGGTCGCGACCAGGGCCAGCACCGCCGAACACAGCAGCATCATCAGCGTCGCCATGCGCTTGGCGCGGCGACTGACTGCGCCCTCGCGCTCCCAGTCGCGGATGAACGGCCCGAACTGCGGGTGTCGCAGCAGCCAGGCGCGCAGCCGCGGTGAACCGCGTCCCGCACAGAAGGCTGCAAGCAGCATGAAGGGCACAGTCGGCAGGCCCGGCAGCGCCACACCGATCAGACCAAGAACGAAGGCAGACCAGGCCGCCAGCCACCACAACCATCGGCTGTGCGCCGGAGCAATGGATCGCGGAGTTTCGGGAGCACTCACGGGTTCGGCGGTGACTGGCATGTCGGATGGCATGCACGCTGCGTGCCGCCTGAGGGCGCAGGGGCTGTGCATGACTGCGTACGGTGCCGGTCAGTGCTCATGCGGATCCCTGCAGCGTGCGCTGAGCGCGCGCTCGGCTGCGTGCTCGCTGCGGTGCGAGTGCGCTTGGTCTGGGCCGCCGGAATGCGCGTGTTCATGGGCATGACCCTCACCACATTCGGGCGTTCCAGACGAAGGCGTGCAGTCGACCTGAGCACAAACCACGCCGTCCAACTGGACGGTCACATGATCGATCGCGAAACCTTCGTGCAGCGCCTCACGCACCGCCTGGATGGCCGAATCCGGATCGTGGCCGGGAGCCAGCACAGCATGCAGGGTGGCGACCCGGCTGCCGCCAGTGAGCTGCCAGACATGCACATGGTGCACATCGTGCACTGCCGGAACCCGCGCTTCGATGGCTTTGGGAAGGCTGCCGAGGTCCACGCCCTCGGGGACCCCTTCCAGCAGGATGTGCGCCGAGCGCCGCAGCAGGCGCGTCGACGCCCTGAGCAATAGCGCGCTCACGATCAGGGAGACGGCGGCATCGGCCCAGAACCATTCGAACGCCCAGATCAGCAGTGCCGCGGTGACGGCTGCCACCGACCCCAGCAGATCACCCAGCACATGCAGGTAGGCACTCGCAGCATTGACGTCGTCGTGATCATGTCCTCCCAGCACCTTCAGCACCAACAGGTTCACCACCAGACCGATACAGGCGACAACCAGCATCGGTGTCGACAGAATCGGCTGCGGCGCGATCAGCCGATGCACTGCCTCAAAGACAACCCAGCTGACCAGGCCGAGCAGCAGCAGCGAGTTGGTATAGCCCACCAGCACTTCCAGCCGGGCGTAGCCGTAGCTTCGCCGGGCATCCGCTGGGCGACGTGCATAGCTCGCCCCCAGGAAGGCGAACAACAGGGCCATCGAGTCCACCGCCATGTGGCCGGCATCGGCGATCAGCGCCAGAGATCCGGAGATGACCCCGCCCACAGCTTCAGCCAACATCGTCACCAGTGTCAGCACGAAGGCGAAGCGCAACCGGCCCACGCGTTTTGGATCATGCAGAAAGCGTGCACCGTGATCGTGCCGATGCGCGTCCTCGAAGGGGCCGGGGAGCGGCTCGGCGGTAGCCGCTTCGGCCGGCTCCGACGATGTTGACGCGGCAGGCGCAGAGTGGGGATGGGTCATGAGGGTGGAACCGCAGCGGGGCTTTGCGCATTGTGCCCAGTCCTGCGCCGCTTCGACTTGAGCGCTGTAACCTGCGGCGGAAAGCGCGCTGCTATGCTCATCTGTCCGCCGCTGCCGTGTCGTCTGCGTGACTGTCGAAATCGAACTGAAACTCGCCCTGGAACCCGCCGGCATCAAGCGCCTGCTGCGCGCGACTGTCCTGCAGGAGATCGCACGCAGCTCCGCCCGCAGTCAGTCTCTGGACAGCACCTACTTCGATACGCCTGCGCTCGACCTTACCCGTGCAGGCATTGCCCTGCGCCTGCGCAAGCTCGGTCGACGCTGGGTGCAGACCCTGAAAACACGGGGCAGCAGCCAAGCCGGATTGCACGCCCGCGGCGAGTTCGAAACGCCGGCTCCCGGTGGTGCGATCGACCTGCAAGCTTTGTGTGCGCTCGACGGAGTCTCCGAGCTACTCGCGCCCTTCCGCGACAGTGAACTGAAGCCTCTGTTCACCACGGCATTCCGTCGTACGGCATTTGACGTGAACCTGGAGGACGGGGGCGTCGCCGAGCTTGCGTTCGACCTCGGCGAGATCCGTGCGGACGGCCACATCGATCCGATCAGCGAAGTCGAGATCGAACTGATAAGCGGAAGCCCGCGCGAGCTGTATGCGTTGGCTCGCCGGCTTCTCACGCTTGAGCCCCTGCACATCGACAACCGCAGCAAAGCGCAGCGTGGCTTCGCCCTGCTGGCCCCCATCCAGCCCGAGCCGGTCAAGGCCCGCGCGCCCGCGCTGGACGGCGAAGCCCCTGCACAGCACGCCAGTGCTGCCCTGCTGGCCGCGGCGCTGGAACAACTGGAGGCGAACGAAGCCGGCGTGATCGCGGCGCAGGATCCCGAGTTCCTGCATCAGGCGCGGGTCGCGCTGCGTCGCCTGCGCGCCCTGCTGCGACTGTTCAGCCCGTTGCTGACACTGGGCGAAATCGACGCGCTCAAACCGCGCCTGCGCAGTCTCGGACAAGCACTGGGCGCCTGCCGCGACTGGGATGTGCTGTGTACCGAAACCTTGCCGCGGTTGCGCGCCGGCATGCCACAACCGGAAGCGCTGGAGACCCTTGCCCAAGCCGTACGCGTGCAGCGGCTCGCAGCCCAGGTCGCCGTGCGCGAATGCCTGGCCGCGCGCGACTACACCGATCTCAAGCTGGCGATCGGCATGCTGATCGCGGAACTCGCACAGCCCGCCGCGACAGATGCCCCGGCGTTGAAGGACTTCGCGCGCGAGCAGCTGCGCAAGGCCGCCCGCCGAGTGCATCGAAGCCACAAAGCGCACGACGCCACCTGCATCGACAGCCTGCATGGCCTGCGCATCGAGGTGAAGAAGCTGCGCTACGCCTGCGACGTGCTCGGCAGCGTTTTCAGCGAGCGCGGCCTGCGCCGCTACGTACGCCATCTGAGCGAGCTGCAGCAGTTGCTCGGCGACTTCAACGATGCCGCGGTTGCGCGCGAACGCACCTCGACTCTGGAAGGCATCGAGCCCTTCGCCCGCGGCGCGCTGGAAGGTTATGCCGCCGCACGAACTGAAGCCGCGCGTGCAGCGCTGCCGCGCGCCTGGGACGATTTCGAGCAGGCCCGGCGGTTCTGGTGAGTCCCCGGCGCGCGATGCTGTCAGCGTCCAACGCCCGGGGCTTGCACTGCTGCGAAGTAGCCAGGGAAGGTCTGAAGAACTCCATCCTGGAGCACTTCAGACGTCGTGAGTCCGGCGCAGGTCCAGACTCACTCGCGCAGAACCAAGCACTTGCATGCTTGATTCACGAGCACGCCATCCATGGCGTGCAGGAAGCTCTGATAAATCAGAGCTTCCCTAGAGCTCGAATCCATCGCTGAACAGCGAAGGCAGGTACCGCAACTCGACTGACAGGGGCCGTCCGCCGATCTGGGTCCCCT
Organism: uncultured Aquimonas sp.; assembly: GCA_964586455.1. Classification (GTDB taxonomy): domain Bacteria; phylum Pseudomonadota; class Gammaproteobacteria; order Xanthomonadales; family Xanthomonadaceae; genus Aquimonas. The sequence continues at coordinate 42,256 of CAZPHV010000036.1, read as the reverse complement.
CGCGCAGGGAGATGTAGCTCAAGACCTCCAAGGGCTGAGTGTCGAGCTCGCCTCTTGGTGCGTCGATATTGATGTGCAAAACAGAGCCAACCGGCAGATGGATCCGGCCATCGGGCTGCGCACAAACAGCCCCGCCGTAGGCGTAGCAGCTGACGCGAAAGCTCACGTTGGAAGCGGAGCCCACGAACAGGAGGGCATCGACAACGCCGCTCGGGCCGCGGTTGTCGATCTCGAACGTCCAGCGAAGATGGCCATCAGGCAATGGGAACGGAGTCTGATCCAGCAGACCCATGCCGACATCGAACTCACCGACCAGTTCAAGCCAGGCGGCGTCGACCTTGATGCCAGGGCCACCGGCCGAGGGCGCGTTCTCAGAGCTCACGAAACCTGAGACCAGGCGCACGCCGCGGGCATCCGGATCGGTCAGGACCGGCAGCGTTCCGATCGGCAGGGACTGTCCGGGCTGCAGCGCGGGGAGTTCGCAGCGCAAGCTGGTCGACGACGTCCGCGCGCAGGGCGTGACCTCGATCAACTCAAGGCCTACATCGTCCCGAAGAGTCAACACCGGCCGCTCGGCTGCATCCGGACCAAGGCTGGAAACCTCGAAGCTGAGCTGAGTAGCCTGCCCGGCGACGACGCGCTGGGAGTCCAGCCCAAGCCGCAGGCTGAAATCGGTGTAGTAGCCCTCAAGCTTAAGCGCTTCTGCCCACGCCGGCGCATTCAGCGATATCCACCCCAACCCCATCAGGGCGGACACAAACAACAGCCGTGGTGCAACGCGATTCATCGCATCGATGGACATCAAAACCCCTGTCATTGCAAAGCCGGGCAGGCACGCCCGGGGGCGCGCCGCGGAGAGTGCGGCAGCGCCAGGAATAGAAACCAGAACCAGAACCACAGCCGTAGCGTGCTTGCCTCGAACAGGCAGAGCACGAGGAAGGATCCCCCCAATGCAGCCGGCAAAGCGCCTGCTGGCGGGCGCAAAGATAGTGTTAACAGGTGCACACTCGCAAGCCCCAGCAGCAGCCCGCCCGAGCAGAGAATCTCGAGCGGAAGACTGTGCGGCCATGGTGTCAGCCGCGGATCGGTCAGCGCGGCGATCTGCACGGCTTCGGGATAGGCGAGGACAAAGCCATGCGGTCCGACACCCAGAGTCGGGTGCTGCAGGAAAAGGTTCAATGCCGCGTGCCACAGCTGCAGACGCGCCTGCACACTGGCCACGCCCTTCTCGGCCAGGCCGGGAACCAGCAACACGAGACACGAAACCGCCGCGAAGGCGATTGCGAGCGCCATCCAACGCCTGTGCCTGGCAGTGCCGATCAGTTCGATGCCTATGGCGAGCGCCAGCACCAGCAGGCCCAGCCGCGACTGCAGCGCAATCAACGCAAGCGTCAGCACCAGGCTGATTGCCGCAACCGCCAACATCCGGAGACGCGCCCCGCCCTCGGCCCTGGACCAGCGCCACCACAGCGGCCACAGGCACCCCATCCACGCAAGGTCATTGGGCACCACCAGCCAAGGAAATGCGGCGCGCTCGACCAATTGCTCAGGCGACTCGGAAGCGCCGTCCGCAAGCACCCAAAGGCAGGCGCCCAAACCGATCGCGGTCAGCGCGAGCACCGTGGCTCGCAGTGCCGCGCCTGGATACCGCGACTCCGCACGCGGCAACACGAGTGCGCAGACCACGGCGATAGCCGTCGGCACGGACAAGGCCAGTGCCCGCGCTGGGTCCAGTGCAAACAACGAGGCGATGAGCCATGCGATGCCGAACCCTGTTACCGCCAGTTCGCGCGCATCAGGACGTGTCGCGAGATCGACCTGAGCAAGTAGCCCCGCCATCGTCAAACCTACGAGCAATACGGGCAGCGCGAACACCGCGGAGCTCGGATGCGCATGCAGGAGAATGAAGGCGCCCCAGCCAAGTGCAGCCCAAGGCGCATGCAGCACTACGGATAACCTCATCGACCGACACGCCAGTCTTCGGGCCCGCGGCTGCGAGCGGCGCGCGCATTGTTTCAGACATGACAGCCGGTTGGCACGACCCCGCAAGCCTTCAATGCCAGGACGGTGGCAGAGAGCTCAAGCCAGCATCGGGCATGGGTTATGCGAGGCTTTCCAGCCCCCTACGACGTCCGCGAGCAGCTGGGTTTGCGAAAACCATCGCGAAAAGGGCGTCCCGACCTGCACCGCACTCACCGGGCGATCCGCCTTGGAATCAGGGCGGACTGCGCTTGAAGGCGCATGCCACCGCGACTGCCTCAGCCGCCGTCCAGAGCATCCAGCAGGTGCTGGATCTCTTGTCGCAACTCGATCAGCGACTCCGCACTCAAGGACGTCGAACACGCGAGGCTTCTGGGAATTTCAACTGCATGCTTGCGCAGCGCCTTGCCTTGCGCGCTGAGGTCGACATACACGCGACGTTCGTCTTCGCTGCAACGCTTGCGTTGAACAAGGCCGGCCGATTCCAGGCGCTTGAGCAGTGGGGTGAGGGTTCCGGAGTCGAGGTGCAGGGCTTGGCCGAGCTCGCCGACGCTGCGCTTGCCGTACTGCCACAGCACCAGCATTACCAGGTACTGCGGGTAGGTCAGCCCGATTCCGTCCAGCAGCGGCCGGTACAGACGCTGGATGCGGTTGCTGGCCGCATACAGCGCAAAGCACAGCTGCTGGTCGAGGTGCAGGGGGTCGTTGATGCCCGCCGCGCACGCGCCTGCCTCGGGCTTGCCCTGCTTGGCAGGCTTGGCCGTGACGCTACGCTTGGGATTGGCGGCGGACATGGTCGACTTGATCAATCCGGCAGGAACGGATAGTCGGTATAGCCCTCGGCGTCGCCGCCGTACAGGGTGCCGCCATCGAGTGGGTTCAAGGCGCGACCTTCCTGCAAACGCCGCACCAGGTCGGGGTTGCTGATGAAGGGTCGGCCAAAGCAGAACAGGTCGGCAGCGCCCTCGGCGAGACGAGCTTGGGCGAGATCGAGGTCATAACCGTTGTTGACCATCCACGGGCCTTTGAACTTGGCGCGCAGGGCGGCGAAGTCGAAGCTCGGGTCGATCTCGCGGTCGCCGCCGGTGGCGCCTTCAATCACGTGCACGTAGGCCAGTGCATGCGCATCGATGCGCTCGATGGCACGCTCGAACAGGGCCTGCGGCTGAGTGTCGGTGACATCGTTGAAGGGCGAGACTGGCGAGAAGCGCACACCGACGCGCTCGGCGCCGATCGCGGCCACGACCGCATCGATGACCTCCGCGAGGAAGCGCGTGCGGTTCTCGATGCTGCCGCCGTACTCGTCGTCGCGGTGATTGCTGCTGTCGCGCAGGAACTGGTCGATCAGGTAACCATTGGCGGCGTGCACCTCGACGCCGTCGAAGCCCGCTTCGATGGCGTTGCGCGCCGCCTGTGAGTAATCGACGACGGTGGCCTGGATGTCCGCAGCGGTCATCGCGCGCGGGGCGGACACATCGACGAAGCCCTCGGTGGTGAAGGTCTTGCTCTTGGCCGTGATGGCAGAAGGCGCGACGGGCGCGGCGTTGTCGGGCAGCAGTGAGCTGTGTGAAATGCGGCCGACGTGCCAGAGCTGGATGAAGATGCGGCCGCCGGCGGCATGTACGGCCTCGGTGACGCGCTTCCAGCCGGCGATCTGCTCGGGCGAGTAGATGCCAGGGGTGTCGAGATAGCCCTGCCCCATCGGCGAGATCTGACTCGCTTCGGTAATGATCAGGCCCGCACCAGCGCGTTGACGGTAGTACTCGACAGTGAGATCGGTCGGCGTGCGTCCGGGGCCGGCGCGATTGCGGGTGAGAGGCGCCATCACGAAGCGGTTGGCAAGCTCGATGGCGCCGAGTTTGAACGGGGCGAACAAGGGGGAGGTGTTGGAGGGCATGCGAGTCCTGAAAGCGGTGGGAGTGCGGTCGATGCGGGGCGCTCAGAGTGCGGCGCCAGCCGTGAGCGCCCAAGTGGGCGCTCAGCGATTCGGAATCTGTTCAACGCGTAACACACGGGACGCAAGCCGGTGTGCCCTCGTATGTGGGCGACGACGATGACGACGGCCCGACTTGGCGCCGAGTGCTGCGCGGTCCGAGACTGGGACCAGCGCAGTTCCGTAAAGCGAGAGGGTCCTCGACACCTTCATTCTCGCCACGATTCAGCACGCGCCTGAGGCGCGTCCTGAATCGTCCCAAGCAAGGGCTCAGGCTGCGCTGCCGCGTACAGTCACCGGCACGTTGCCGCGCGTGGCCTTGGAGTACGGGCAGACTTCATGCGCGCCGTCGGCCAAGGCCTGGGCAGTGGCGTCATCGACGCCGCCGACGTGGGCGTGCAAGCGCACCGCCAGGCCAAAGCTGGTTTCGTCCTTGCCAATGTCGACTTCGGCTTCGACCTTGGCGCTGGTGAGAGCCACGCCGCGGGTGCGGGCAACCAGTCGCAGCGCGCCTTCGAAACAGGCGGCATAGCCGGCGGCGAACAACTGCTCGGGATTGGTGGCGCCGCCCTTGCCGCCAAGGCCGGGCGGAAGCTGCAGCTGCTGGTCGATGAAGCCATCATCGGAAGTGACGCGGCCTTCGCGGCCGCCGACAGCGGTGGCATGTGCGGTGTAGAGCGGGGTCATGTGGGCATCTCCGAAGCGGGTGGAGTGCGCACATTAGATTGCGTGCAATTTAATTGCAAGATCTCAATCGTGAGGCTCGCGTGTAGGCCAAGCAGCCTGTCGGGCTTTGGGAGTCGAAGCGAAAGCTCGACTGCGCGAGGACAGTTTTTCGACGTTCTGCAGGCCGAGTGGGCGCTCGGCCAAGAATCGACGGATTGCGGACCGCGCAGACGGACTTGCAGCCCGGCCAGCCAGTGTCCGACAGGCTGCTAGGCCAGCAACCAGCGTCCGCCACTGACACGATCACGGCCTTCAAGATCCTGCCAGGTGCCGACCTCGGCAAAGCCTTTGGCTTGCAGCAGAGCCCGCGCGCCCTGCCCTTGCTGATAGCCGTGCTCGAACAGCAGCCAGGCGCCCGGCTGCAGGTGTGCGCTGGCGCCGTCGAGGATGCGGCGGATATCGTCGAAACCGTCGATGCCCGAGGCCAATGCGCTGCGCGGCTCGAAGCGAAGATCGCCCTCCGACAGATGCGGGTCGGCGTCTTCGATGTAGGGGGGATTGCTCAGCACCAGATCGAACTGCTCGCCCAGCCAAGGCGCCCACCAGTCGCCGTGTGCGAAGCGTACGCGCTCGAGGCCAAGGGCCGCGGCGTTGGCTCGTGCGACCTGCAGTGCGTCGCTGCTGGCATCGCTGGCGAAGACCTGCAGTTCCGGCCGCGCCTGCGCCAAGGCGAGCGCGATGGCGCCGCTACCGGTGCCGAGATCCAGCACGCGCAGGCCGGCACGCCGCGGCAGTCGCGTCAGTGCGAGTTCGACCAGCAGTTCAGTCTCGGGGCGCGGAATCAGGGTGGCGGGGGTCACCTGCAGCTGCAGGCCGTGGAACTCGCGTAAGCCGAGCAGATAGGCCACCGGCTCGCCGGCATGTCGGCGCGTAAGCAGCTGGCGGAACGCATCCACCTGCGCGCCCGCCACCACCGCGTCAGAGTGCGCGAACAGCCAGACGCGGCTCACGCCCAACACATGCATCAGCAGCAGCTCGGCCTCGCGTGCGGCCTCTTCGCCATGCAGGGTCTGGCGGGCCTCGCGCAGCAGTGCGCGCACGTCCAGCGAATCAAAACAGGTTTTTGGGGGTTCAAGGGTCATGCGCGCAGTGTCGCAGACGCGCGGCTGCGGCATCATCGGCGCATGAGTGCTCCCCGTATCGACACGCTTTCGCGCCTGCTAGACGACAGCTTCAATCTCTGGTGGCGCGGCCTGCGCTGGACCGCGACACTGGCACTTTTGGCTGCCCTGCCCTCGCTGCGATCCATGCTCAGCCTGCCGACGCTGGGTGAGCTGCAGGCCGACCCCGAAGCCGTGAGCCTCGCCGTGATCGAGCCCCTGCTGCGCGCGGAGACCTGGTGGTATTGGGCCTTCAGTGCGGTGCTGGGCTTGTGGCTGGGTGCAGCGCAGGCGCGGGTGCTGGATCAACTGCTTCGTGGGCAAGCTGCGAGACCCCTGCAAGCGCTCGGCGACGCCAGCCTGCGCCTGCCGAAGCTGCTGGCATCGACGGCGCTGTACCTCGTGCTGTGCGCGATGCCGCTGGTGCCACTGCTGGTCTTCAACGCGTGGCTGGGCATGCAGGGCCTCGATCTGCTGCCGATGGTACTGTTGAGCATGCTGGGCAGCCTGCTGGTGGCGCTGCCCATTGCCTGGATCGGCGTGCGCTTGCTGTTCATGCCCTACGCCGCCGCGCTGGACGGTCTGGGCCCGTGGCGCGGTATGCAGCGCAGCCGTGCGCTCGCGGCCGGGCAGTGGTGGCGGCTGCTGGTGTTCCTGTCGATCCCGTTGACCGTCTATGCGGTGGCAGCCGCTGTCGCCGCTGCGCTTCCGATGGGAGTCGAGCCCTTGATCGGTGCAACCGGCGCCCGCAGCGCAGGACAGGTCGCGGCCTTGCTGGTGGCCGCGTTCGGCGCACCGATGCTGCATGCCTGTCTGGTCTGCGCCTACCGCGAGCGATCAACTGCGCAGCAGCAAGAAGCCCTGGATCAGGCTTGAGAGCACGAACCCGCTCAGGAAGAACAGGTAGGACAGGCGCAGGTAGCGATACTTGAAGCGCGACAGGTAGAAGCCCAGCCCGTAAAGGTCGCGCGCCATCGTGCGATAGATGTTGCCCTGGCCCTGCATGTGGGTCGCGATCTCACGCTCGAAGCGCTCGCGCGAGAGCTCGGCGAAGTGTCCGAAGAACAGCAGATTGAAGCCCGGCGGCAGCGGCCCCTCCGGGTCTTTCATGCGAATAGGCCGGTACTTCGGCAGCACCGCCAGCACAGCCAGGAACAGCGAGAACAGGGTGAAGCCTGCCAGCACCGCCATCGCGATCCGCAGATCGGGGTCGCTCATGCGCGCCACCGCCAAGGTCAGCACGATCGATGACACCGTGAGCAGGATGTTGGCCTTCATGTCGGCCATGGTCGAAAGCTGCACGTGATGCTGCTGGGCCGTGCGCAGGATGACGTCTGCGGTATTGCGCTCGAGCACTGAGTGGAAGGCGTCGGTGGCGTTGCGCTCAGGCGCCGACTGAAGGGCGTCAGCGCTGGGGTCGGTGTTCATGCAGGCTCTGGGCGATTGGCGTGGCAAGAAAGGTCAACCACTCTACGCAATGCGCTGGCGACGCGTATCGCGGGACTCAGAGAGCGCCTGCAGATTCCCGGGCTTCGTTTGGCGTGCGGCTTCCACCGGACGTGCTGGTGGATGCGCTGCGCTTATCCACCCTACAACCTACAACCACGAATGACGCCTTGTCTCCATCGAAGTCAGGGGCTTCTGTGCGCCGCCCTTGGCTCTGCATTCACTCATGGACGCTTTGCCCTAACGAAGCCACGGGCTCGTGTGCGCCGCTCTTGGCTCCGCATCCACACACGATCGCTTTGCCTCCATTGAAGTCAGGAGCTTATTCGCGCTGCTCCCGGCTTCGCCTCAGCCCGCGCGCGTACCCCCCACGGTCAGCGATTCAATCTTCAGCGTGGGCTGGCCGACACCGACCGGGACGCTTTGGCCATCCTTGCCGCAGATGCCGACGCCAGCGTCCAGCTGTAGATCGTTGCCGACCATGCTGATCCGATTCATCGTTTCCGGGCCGTTGCCGATCAGGGTCGCGCCCTTGACCGGCACGGTGATGCGGCCGTCTTCGATCAGGTAGGCCTCGCTGGCCGAGAACACGAACTTGCCCGAGGTGATGTCGACCTGGCCGCCGCCGAAGTTGGGCGCGTACAGGCCACGCTTGACCGAGCGGATGATGTCCGCCGGATCGCTTTCGCCGGCCAGCATGTAGGTGTTGGTCATGCGCGGCATTGGCAGGTGGGCGAAGCTCTCGCGTCGGCCGTTGCCGGTCGGCGCCACGCCCATCAGGCGCGCGTTGAGGCTGTCCTGCATGTAGCCGACCAATCGACCGTTCTCGATCAGGGTCGTGCACTGCGTGGCGCAGCCCTCGTCGTCGACGTTGAGGGAACCGCGGCGGCCGCCCAAGGTGCCGTCGTCGACGATGGTGCACAGCGGCGAGGCCACCTGCTCGCCCATGCGTCCGGCATAGGTGCTGGTGCCCTTGCGGTTGAAGTCGCCTTCGAGTCCGTGGCCCACGGCTTCATGCAGCAGCACGCCGGGCCATCCGGGGCCGAGCACTACCGGCATGCTGCCTGCCGGTGCATCGACCGCATCGAGATTCACCAGCGCCTGGCGCAGCGCTTCGCGGCCAAAGTCGAGGGCGCGGCCGCTCTGCAGCAGTTCCGGATAGCTGTAGCGGCCACCACCGCCGGCATAGCCCTGCTCACGGCGTCCGTTGTGCTCGACGATCACCTGCACGTTGCAGCGGACCAGCGGCCGCACGTCGCCCGAAAGGATGCCGTCCGAACGCGCCACCAGCACGGTTTCGACCACGCCGGCCAGACTGACGATGACCTGACGCACGCGCGCATCGGCGCTGCGCACGAAGGCGTCGACTTCGCGCAGCAGGCGCACTTTGGATTCGCTATCGAGGCTGTCGATGGGGTCGACCGGGGCGTACAGGCTGCGCGGCGTGGACGGCGTCAGCGGACGCGCGGTGCCGTCCTGCCCGGCACGGGCGATGGCACGGGCCGCGCCCGCCGCTTCCAGCAAGGCCGGCAGTCGAATCTCGTCGGAATAGGCAAAGCCGGTCTTTTCGCCGCTGATCGCGCGCAGGCCAACGCCCTGCTCGATGCTGTGGCTGCCTTCCTTGACGATGCCGTCTTCCATCATCCAGCTCTCGTGACGACTGTGCTGGAAGTAGAGGTCGGCGAAGTCGATGCCAGGGCTCATCAGGCGGGCGAAGACGTGTTCAAGCTGCTGGGCTTCGAGCCCGGCGGGCGCGAGCAGGCGGGATTCGGCGAGGGCGAGTGCGGTAGTCATCGCTGCAGGATGGGGGTGAGGGGGTGAAGGTGCAAGCCTATGCGCCCACGGGGTGGATCTTGACCCGCCGGCAGGGGATGCACGGCCCCGTCCACAACCCGGCCAGAACTTCAATGCACAGGGGTCTCACCCTGCCGGCCGATACGAATGACGCAGTGGTGCTGGAGGAGTGAGGCCGGCGCTTAGCTCCGGTTCCACCCTGTGGTCGCCGCGTATCGATCGGGTAGGTTGGGCGGAGCCAAAGGCGATGCCCAACGTCTCGGCATTCGAGGCCGCCTCGCCCGCGATCGTGAGGCCGATGCGCCTCAGGCTTCGTCACCACCGCGGTTCGTTTGCGCAGACCGCAAGGGCCGCGATCAGCAACGCAGGATTCGAACTCTGCGATCACCGAGGCCGAGTTCAAGTTCCGGTGGGTCGAGATCCGCCTTGTGGGTTGCGGGGACCGCGCTCGGTGTCGCGGGTGTCGCGCTCGGGGCCGCGATCGATGACTTCGATCTGCGGTTCGTCCCAACCGCCGTCGACGCTGTAGAGGACTCGATTCATCTGCTTCATCGGCTGTTGCAGCATTGCCTGTGCCACCGCACCCACCGCCGCACCGGCAGGGCCTGCGGTGAGCGCGCCCAAGGCCGGCAGTACGCTACCGGTACGCGGCAGCACTTCCACCTGTAGAGCGTAGTCGCGCGCTGCAAGACCGGTGCGACCGCGCAGCTTGATCTCGGCAGCGGGACCATCGATGCGGAGATCTTGGGTGACGGCATCGCCACCGGCCAGCTGGAAACTGCCCTCGATCGAGTTGAAGGCAAGACCGGATCGGAAGAAATCGCTGAAATCCAGCGCCAGCCGGCGTGGAATCTCGGCGAGGCTGAGCAGCCCCAGAAAGCGCCCGGCACCCGGATCGAGTTCGGGCACCCTGCCCTTGCCCACGGTCAGGCGCAGCTGGCCGTCGGCAGCGGCAAACGCGAAATTGCCAGGGCCGCCCTGCCAGCGCAGGTCCATATCGGCGCGCGTCTTGCCGCCCTGGACCAACGGCGCGATGCCCAGCGCGGCAAGCATGCGGCCGAGGTCGTCGCCGCTGAATCCCAAGGTGAAGCGGCTCTCGCTGCCGCTCAGGCTTCGGCTCCAGTCGCCACGGATATCGATCGACAGATCGGCTGAACGCGCCTGCAGCTTTTCCACCAGCTGGCCATCCGGGCCGCGACGTGTCAACAGTTCTAGTCGGCCCAGCTGCATCTTGCCGAAGGCTGCATCTTCGACCTGCAGATCGATCGGTGGCAGTGAGGTGGGATCCGCCTCATCGACGCGACGCGGAGGCGTGCCGGGCACCTCGTCAGGCCCGGGCGGCCAGTGCAAGCGTTCAAAACGCGCGACCACGGGCTCGCTGCTGTCCAGCGGCCAATCGATGCGGCCCTGTGCCGCTTCGCCCATCAGCACAATCTCGCGTTGGCCGAGTTCGCCGGTCCGAAACTGCAGACGTTGGTCGGGCAGTCCGCGCTCACCGATGCGCAGCTGGCCGGCGACAAGTTCGATGCTTTCGATCGACACGCCCTGCCCGCCGCCGCCCATCGCCAGTCCCACCCACGCCGGTGCATCCAGCACCGAGGTGCTGCCGCGCACGGCCAAGCCTTGCTCAGGCAGTTCGGGAGGAAGTTCAGCGCCGAACAGGGCGACGCCTCTAAACGATTGGGCACTGTCTCCTGGCTCGCCCAGCAGGCGCAGCAAACGACCCAGACGCAGGTCGATGCGCCCACCGGCCAGAGGCAGGTCGATCTTCAGATCCAAAGGCAGCGAATCCGCGCGGGCCTTGCGCAGCGGCGCGGGCAGTTTCAGTTCGGTGCCGGCCAAGTTGGAACGCACCCGCAACTGTGGCCGCGGGCTGGGTGGCGGATCGGCTTGAGTGGCTTCGCCGGCGGCAGCGACACTTGCGGTCACCGACGCAGGCACGTGGAAATCCAACGACCAGGTCGAGCTTCCGGCCAGGTAGGGCTCCAGCCAATGCAACTCGGGCCGAAGCGCCAGCAGAGAATCAGGGCTGAAGCTGCCGGTGAGGCTGGCCTCGAACTGATGCGTGGGCTCGGCGCAGAAACTGCCGGCGGAAAGGCTGAGACTGGCAGGCTGGCCATCAAAGCGTACGCCCAGCGCATCGGCGCTGAAGCCCGCGCGAGTGAAGCGCAGGCGCCCACTGGCGCCGCCGAAACGCAGGCCCCACTGGGTGTCGACAAGGTCGGCCTCGGCCAGGTCGATCTGGCCTTCGACTACCAGTTCACCCAATTCCCGCTTTAGTGGCGCTTGCAGCCGCACCCGCGCCGCGCCGCGCCCGCCCACGCTCAGCCCCTTCATGTACTCGCCGAAGCGCTCCCACAGCGGCGTTTCACGCAACAAGGCAAGCAGGCGCCCGCCCTCGGCCTCGCCCTCCAGGTCCAGCATGAGAACGGGCGCCGCGAAATCGGCAATGCCTCCGACAGCGCGGCTCACGGGTACGCCGAGCACGCGCGCCGAAATTTCGCCGTCGAGGCTGGTGTTGAGAAAGCGGGCCCAGCCTTCAACCCGCGTTCCGATCGGCCAGCCCGGCAGGTAGTCCAAGACCACCCCGCGCACTTCGGCGCGCGCATCGAACACACCTTCCTGATTCCTGAAAGGCCAGTCGTCGAGGTCGCCCCGAATCAAGGCAACGCCCGACACCAGTTCGCCTTCGACCAGCGCACGTTCGAGCCACTCGACCGTCTTTGGCGGCATTCGATTGCGCACCCAGAGTCGGTGCGCGGCGTTGATCGGGCCGGGATCGACGACGGCGCGCAGGTCCAGACTGGGCCGCGTACCGTCGGCGTCCAGCCAGGCCGAACCCTCAAGGGTGGCGCCAAAGTCGATGCCCTGCAGGCGCAGCGGGCTGAGCTCGATGCGCGGGCCTTGCTCATCGCGCCACACCGTCAGTTGGCCCGAAAGCGCAAGAGGTAGTTCCGCGCTCAGACTCTCGGGAGCATCCAGCACGAAGTCAGGGGCGTCCAGATCGATCTCGAGCACGCCGCCGCGTGCGCGGACGCTACCGCTGAGGCCCGCAAAGCCCGGTCGCTCGTCTACCGCGTCCAAGCCGAGGTTCGACAGCTGCGCCTGGAGGTCGAAGCTGCCGCTGCCATCCCAACCGAACTCCAGCCCCTGCAAGCGTCCGCGTGGATGAGCGGATTGCAGCCAGCTCATCAGGTCGGGGTCTACGGTGGTCAAGGCAGGCAGCAGCTCGGCGAACGCGCCAAACTCGAGTGCATCCAAGCGCAGCGCGAGACGCCCCTCCTGCCAGCGCAGATCCAACCCCGACTGCGACCGCCCTGTGTCCGAGCTGAGTTCGAACCGGGGCACGCTGAGCCGCCAGCCCTCGCCTTCGCGCTGCAGCCATGCCTGCATCTGCAGGACCGAAAGTTCGGCCGCCGGAGCATCCACCTCGACGGAGCGTGGGCGGATTCGCAGGGTGTCGAGTCGGGCGACGCTGTCGACTTCAGCGATGCGGCCGTCGAGCACGCGCAGCCACAGGTCGAGATCAGCGCGACCGGAGTCCAGCCCCAGCCCGGCCAGACGGCTGCCCTGCAGCCAGGACGGCAGATCCAGCGCACGTGCCCCCAGGTGCAGCCGACCTTCCTGGAGGCGGGTGTCGAGCTTGCCGGTCAGGCGTAGCGGCGGGCTGTCTTCGGCATGCACCCGCAGCGCGAAGCGAAAGGTGCCGCCGGTGGTGCGCAGGCGCGCATCGATACGGTCCAGCCGCACGTCGAAATCGGCGTAGCGATCTTCGATCACCAGGGTGCCGTCGAACAGCTCGACCTCGCCGATGCGCTCCAACTGGGCCAGCGCTTCTTCGATATCCAGCCCCGCGCCGCCGTGCAGACCGCGCGCCTGCCACCTGCCTTCAAGGGTGCGAGCCAGCTCAAGGCGCAGGCCCTGTGCGCGCAGGCTCAGCAGCGGCTCGCCCGGTAGCAGACCGGTGTAGACGTTCACGCGCACCCGCGCCGAGCCGATATTGAGCCCCCCCGCGACCGAGTCACTGCCGCCGATGCGCAGGTCGCGCAAATCAAGCACTGGGCCACGCCGGCTCCAGCGCGCCTCGACACCACTGATGCTTACGGGCTGACCGATACGCCGCTCCAGCCAGTCGGCCACCTCCTCGGGGTGACGCTCCAGCACCGGCAGCAGCTGGTGCGCCAGCGCCACCAGCACGGCGGCACAGATCAGCAGCAGCGCGATCGAGACGCCCAACCAGCGGCGCAGTCGCCGCAGGATGCGGCGAAGCGATGGGCTCACAGCAGGACCACGTCGTACTGCTCCTGCGCGTAGTTCTCGTCGGCCTGGAAACGGATGGTCTTGCCGATGAACTCTTCGAGCTCGGCCACCGCGCTGGATTCCTCTTCGAGAATGCGCGCGACTACCTTGGGCGAGGCCAGCACCAGCAGCTTCTGCGCGTCGAACTGGCGCACCGCGCGCGTGATCTCGCGAAAGATCTCGTAGGTGACGGTTTCGGTGGTCTTGACCGTGCCGCGCCCGCCGCAGGCGTTACAGGGCTCGCAGAGCTGGCGCTCCAGGCTGTCGATGGTGCGCTTGCGGGTCATCTCCACCAGGCCGAGCGGTGAGAACTCGTAGACCGTGGTTTTGGCGTGGTCGCGCGCGAGCGACTTCTCGAGCTGGCGCAGCACCTGGCGCCGATGCTCGGCGTCGGTCATGTCGATGAAGTCGATGATGATGATGCCGCCCAGATTGCGCAGCCGCAGCTGACGAGCGACCGCCTGCGCGGCTTCGAGATTGGTCCGGTACACGGTTTCTTCGAGGTTGCGGCTGCCGAGGAATGCACCGGTGTTGACATCGACCGTGGTCATCGCCTCGGTCTGGTCGATCACCAGGTAGCCGCCGGACTTCAGCGGCACTTCCTTCTGCATCGCGCGCTGGATCTCGTCCTCGACGCCGTAGAGGTCGAAAATCGGGCGCTCGCCCGGATAGTGCTCGATGCGTTCGACCAGTTCGGGCATGAACTGGCCCGCAAAGCGCTGGGTGCGCTCGAAGGTTTCGCGCGAGTCCACGCGCACCTTTTCCACGTCGCCGTGCATCAGATCGCGCAGTGCGCGCAGCGGCAGCGAGAGGTCTTCGTAGATGCAACTGCCGACCTTGCTCTGCTCGGAGCCGGTCTGGATCGCATCCCAAAGCTTGCCGAGGTAGGCAAGGTCCTCAGCCAACGCCTCGGAAGGCTGACCATCGGCATTGGTGCGCACGATATAGCCGAGGCTGGAGCCCGTGGACAACTCGCCGATGGCGGTCTTCAGTCGTGCCCGCTCGGCCTCGTCCTCGATGCGGGCGGACACGCCCAGCACGCGGCTGTAAGGCAGCAGCACCAGGTAGCGCGAGGGAATACTTAGCTGACTCGTCAGACGCGCACCCTTGCTGCCGATCGGGTCCTTGACCACCTGCACGACGACTTCCTGCCCCTCGCGCACGAGCTCGGAGATCGGCGGCGTCGGTGCGGCTGGGGCCGGATCGTCGCCGTCCGGCGGCAGCGGCAGCGCGGTCGGCAGCCGAAGAATGTCCGAGGCGTGCAGAAAGGCCGCCCGCTGCAGGCCGACCTCGACGAAGGCCGCCTGCATGCCGGGCATGACCCGGATGACTTTGCCCTTGTAGATGTTTCCCACGTAGCCACGGCGCGAGGCCCGTTCGATATGGACCTCCTGCAGCATGCCGTTTTCAACCACCGCCACGCGGGTTTCGCGCGGGGTGACATTGATCAGAATTTCTTCGGACAAGAGAACCGCCAAACGAGGGTCAGATCGCTGCAACTTATAGCCGACCACGCCTGAACCGGCCAGCGTTCAAATGAACGCACATAGGCGGGAGCCGGGGCGAAAACGTGATCGGCCGCAAGCCACGGTGGCGCCGCCCCAGGGCTCCGACCGGGCAGGACGTTAGCCGAGAGCCTTGTCGGGGCCCATCCTCACAGCCACCCGGGCAATGCTCCCACCCGTTGGCGGCACTTCGCGCGCCGGCTAGCCGCTCACGTCTTCCGGCCGATCCAGCACTTCGCGCACCCGCCGCGCCAGGGTCATGGGGGTAAAGGGCTTGGCGATGAAGTCGACGCTGGCATCCAGCAGACCGCTGCGGACAACCGCGCTGTCGGCGTAGCCGCTCATGAACAGCACACGAGCCTGAGGGACGATCTCCTTCAGCAGCGACACCAGTTCCGGCCCTCCCAGGTTCGGCATCACCACATCGCTGAGGATCAGATCGAGAGGCCCGCAATGGGCCCGGGCAATTCTCAACGCGTCAGTGCCATCGGTCGCAGCCAGAACCGTGTAGCCCTGGTCAACCAGGCTGGCGAGTGCCAGCCCGCGCACCCCCGCTTCGTCCTCGACCAACAGGATCGTTTCGCTGCCGGCAACGCTGCTGGGCTCGTGAAGGTGCTGAATCCCCACAATCGAATCGGCGGCAGCCGGCAGATAGACCTTGAATGTGGTGCCCCGACCGAATTCACTGTAGACGTGGATGCAGCCGCCGCTCTGCTGGACGATGCCGTGCACGACAGCCAGGCCCAGCCCGGTTCCCTTACCAACACTCTTGGTTGTGAAGAAGGGCTCGAAGATCTTCGGCATCAGCTCTGGCTTGATCCCACTGCCCGTATCGGAGATGGACAGCAGGACGTGATGTCCCGACTTGCAGTCCAGGTGGGTTGCTGCGTAGTCGTCGCTCAGCAGCACATTGCTGGTCTCCAGAATGAGCTTGCCACCCGATGGCATGGCATCGCGTGCGTTGACGGCCAGATTCATGAGCACCTGATCCAGGTGGCTTGGATCGACCTTGACCGGGCTCAGAAGCGGGTCGAGCACCGTCGAGAAATCGATGTCGCTACCCATCAGTCGACTCAACATCGCGGCGGTATCCGAAACCACCGCGTTGAGGTCCAGCAGCTTGGGTTGAAGCAACGACTTTCGACTGAAGCCGAGCAGTTGCCGGGTCAGCGCGGCGGCGCGATCACCGGCCTTGCTGATCTCGAGAGCCGAGTCAGTGACGGCCGCACTCACACCCGACGCTGACAGCAGCAGCTCGCTGTGGCCGCAGATGATGGTCAACAGATTGTTGAAGTCGTGCGCCACGCCGCCAGCGAGTCGCCCCATCGCTTCCATCTTCTGCGATTGTCGCAGTTGCGCCTCCAGTTCCCTGCGTTCGGTGATGTCGCTCTGCACGCCGACAAAATAGGCCAGCTCGCCGCGCTCATCTCGCGCCGGGTCAATCGACATTGCATTCCAGAATGTCGTTCCATCCTTGCGATAGTTGAGCAGTTCAACCGCAGCGCCGCGCCCCGCTTCGACGGCTTCGCGCAGGGTTCGCACCCCATCGGGGTCGGTTTCTGGTCCCTGCAGGATGCGACAGTTGCGGCCAAGCAGTTCATCTTCGCGGTAGCCGGTCATGCGCTGTATGCCGGCGCTGGCAAAGATCACGGGATTGTCGGGCTGCCTTGCGTCGCAGATCACAATCCCCTGCGATACCTGCTGGATGGCGCGATCACGCAGCAGCAGCCATTGCTCCATGCGGCGCTGCTCAGACAGATCCTTCATGCCGCCAAGCATCTGGATCGCTTGTCCGCCGGCGTCACGAATGATGTATCCGGAATCGAGAACCGGCTTGTAGCTGCCGTCCCGATGCCGAAACCGATACTCGGCGGACCAGCTTTCGGCGCCGCTCGCGATGGCGCCTTCGACAACCGCGTTGATGCGCTCGACGTCGTCCGGATGGATGCGCTGCAGCCGGAAGTCGATACGTGGATCGATCGCTTCTTGCGGATAGCCGAACAGCGATTCGACGCCATCATTCCAGGCATGCGCGCCCGTGACCATGTCCCATTCCCACACTGCGTCGCTGGTGGCCTTGGACAGCAGCCGGAACCGCACTTCGCTTCGGCGCACCTGCTCCTCCGCCAGGTGGATCTCAGTCACGTCACGGAAGTAAAGGGCCAGCCCCTCTGAGGTCGGCTGGACGCGCACACCGAACCAGCCCTGCAGCGGCGCGAAGTAGGCCTTGAACTCCACGGGGATGCGTTCGGCTCGGGCACGCCGATACGAACGCTCAAACTCGCTGCCGAGCGTTTCGGGGAACGCGTCCCAAATGCTCACGCCAAGCAGCTGTTCGCGGTTGCGAAGCACGACCCGCTCGGCGGCAGCGTTCACATAGGTAATCCGCCAATCCGCATCAAGCGTGACGAAAGCGTCCGACATCGTCTCCAGGGTCGTGGCAAGTCGCTCCGCCAGTGCTTTTCGTTCATCAGCCTCATGTTTGAGATCGGAGACATCCTGGAAGGCACCGCGCACCGCAACAATGCGGCCCGTCTGATCACGCGCCGCCTCACCGATAGAGCGTACCCAGCGTCGACGGCCGGTGGCCGTCACCAACTCCACTTCGAAATCGAAAGGCGCTCCGTCGTCGATGCAACGCTGAACGGCGGACGCGACCAGGTCGCGCTTTTCAGGCGAATAGAAGTGAATCGCAGACTCAAGGGTCGGCTGATAGTCGGCGCACACGTCATGGATGGTGCGAATTTCGTCCGACCAGAACAAGGTCTGAGAATCCAGATCCAGCGACCAGCCGCCGAACCGCGCCATTCTGCCGGCGATGCGCAACAGCGTCTGGCTCTGTCGTTCCAGTTCCTCGGTGCGCTTGCGCTCAGTGACGTCGCGGGCGATACCGATGACTCCCAGTACCTTGCCGTCGATGTCGAGGTAGGGGACCTTGGTCGCTTCGAAAGTGCGCGGCGCGCCGCCGGCAACAATCACTTCTTCAACCGTGTGGCTGCCGCCTGCAATCGCCAGACGGTCGCTGGTCATGACGGTGCGCGCGTCCTCCGCGCTGAGCAGCGCGGTGTCATCGCTACCCAGCACCTCAGTGGCGGCCTTGCCGAAATGGCGTGCCGCGGCGGCGTTGAACAGCAGGTATTTGCCCTCGCAGTCCTTGACGGAAAGCGCGTCCGTGGCGTTGTCCGCAATCGCGTGGAGCAGCTCGCTGTTTCTCCTCGCCTCAGCCTCTGCGCGGCGCTTCCTGGTCACGTCACGCGCCTGGATAAGGCAGGCAGGGCGGCCGCCATAGTCGAGATCCTGGGCCGAGATCTCGACCTCCATGATGTCGCCGCTCTTGGATTGATGCCGCCACACGCCGCGCTGCTCCAGACCACCAGGCGATACCGCAAGCATCTCGAGCAAGGCGGCGACGTCCTCGACCGGACGAATGTCCTTGATGGTCATGCCGAGGAACTCTGCCCGGCTGTACTCGTACGTGCGCACCGCGCTGTCGTTCACCGCGAGATAGCCCAGGGTTTCGCGGTCGTACACAAACAGCGGATCGCTGATGACGTTGAACAGATGCAGGTAGCGCAGCTCGCTCTCCTGCAAAGCCGCTGCAGCGCTCAGGCGGTGGCTCAGGTCCTGGATCACGGTCACGAATCCGCGCGGCGCGCCGGCATCGTCATCCTTCAGTGCCGTCAACTGGGCACTCACCCAGAAGCGCGTGCCATCCTTGCGCACGCGCCAGCCGGCGTCGCTGAGGCTCCCCTGCGCCGCGGCACGCTCGAGCCGGGCTTCGGGGATACCTGCGGCCCGATCATCCGCCGAGAAAAAAATCGCATAGGAACGCCCTACGATCTCGACGGAAGCGTAGCCCGTGATCTGCTCGACCTCGGCGCTCCAACTCACCACATTGCCGTGTGGATCGAGCAGGAACAGTGCGTAGTCGTGCACAGGGCCGCCGTCAGACCCCTTTTGGTCCAGCGCCCCACCGGCGATTGCATCGGGATGAGAACGTTTCGGTGTAGACATGCGGGCCTCGTTCGTCTTGCTTCAAGGTCGGAGGAATCGGGCTCCCCGGGCTCGTGCAAGGCCGCCGCGGCTTGCGACCTCAGACCACTCTGCGCGCTGCAGCTTGGATTCGTCCAGCACAGTCGAACACCACCCTCGATCGGAGCGCGCCTGCAGCATGCTCTCCCTTAGTCCATGCGTTCTGTGCGCGTGACTGAGCCGTGGACCGCGGAAACGCGACGATCCAGATTTTCGCCGTGGTCGGGTCCGCCCCCTGCGCCGGGCAGCAGCTTTGGCCCTGCCCGATTTGCTCTTCGTGGCAGGACGCTTCGTGGAAGCCGAAACGAAAGAGCCCTGCCATGGGCAGGGCTCTTTCGCGCGTGTTTCAGCGTCCCCGCAGGGAGCGCTAGAACGGAATATCGTCGTCGTCGAAGTTGTTCTCAGGCGGCGCCTGGCGTGAAGGTGCGGGCGCATTGCCGCGCGGGGCTGCTGCGCGCTCGGGGCGATCGCCGCCGCGGCTGTAGCCGCCGCCGGATTCGCGCGCGCCGCCACCGCCCTCGCCACCGCGCATGCCGCCACCTTCGCCACCCGCACCGCCGAGCATTTGCATTTCGTTGGCGATGATGTCGGTGCTGTAGCGCTCGATGCCGTCCTTGTCGGTGTACTTGTCGGTGCGCAGGCTGCCTTCCACGTAGACCTGCTTGCCCTTGCGCAAGTACTCCGCCGCGATTTCAGCCAGACGGCCGAACATCTTCACGCGATGCCACTCGGTACGCTCCTGCTTCTGGCCCGACTGCTTGTCGGTCCAGCTCTCGTTGGTGGCGAGACGCAGTGAGGTGATCGCCGAACCGGAGGCGGTGTAACGGGTTTCAGGATCGGCGCCGAGGGTGCCGACGATGATGACCTTGTTGATGCCACGGGCCATGCGAGCGTGTCCTTATGTTCTTTCAAGGCCGCGCCAGCGGCCGGATGCGGGCGGAAGCCGCCGCGGGGCGCTTCCGGTGGAGGCGCAGTATAGCGGCTGCGCTCGATGGCCAAGGCGGGTGGGATTCAGCGGGCTGACCTACGAGTCCGGCGCGAGGATGGGTAGGAATTCTCCCCATAGTCGCATCGGCTGCACCGAGGGGGCCCGCTATAATCGGGCCCATGAATGCCGCCGTCCTTGCCCCGCGTCCCCGCCCTGCCCTACGCCTGCCAGAGATCCAGAGCCTGGTGGCGGCCGACATGGAGGCGGTCAACCGCCTGATCCGTGAGCGTCTGTCGTCCGACGTCGTCCTGATCAACCAGATTTCCGAGCACATCATCGCAGCCGGCGGTAAGCGCCTGCGGCCGATGCTGGTGCTGCTGGCCGCGCGCGCGCTCGGCTACGCAGGGGTCGACCACCTGCAGATGGCGGCAATCATCGAGTTCATCCACACCTCGACCCTGCTGCACGACGATGTGGTCGACGAATCCGATCTTCGACGTGGTCGCAAGACCGCCAACGCGCTGTGGGGCAATGCGGCCAGCGTTCTGGTCGGCGACTTTCTGTATTCGCGCAGCTTCCAGCTGATGGTTGAGCTGGATCGCATGCCGGTCATGCGTATCCTCGCCAACACGACCAATGCGATCGCTGAGGGCGAAGTCCTGCAGCTGCTGCATGTCCACAACCCGGACACCGACGAGGCGGCTTACTTGCGCGTGATCGAACGCAAGACCGCGGTGCTGTTCGCGGCCGCTACCCGCTTGGGCGCGCTGCTGGCCGGTGCCAGCGAAGCCGAACAGACCGCAATGGAACGCTTCGGGCTGGCGCTGGGCTTCGCGTTTCAGATCGCCGACGACGTGCTCGACTACACCGCAGACGCGGCCACGCTCGGCAAGAATCTCGGTGACGACCTTGCCGAGGGCAAGGCCACACTGCCGCTGATCCACGCCCTGACCCGCGTCGACGGCGAACGCCGCGTGCGCATCGCGACCGCGATCGAGCAAGGCGACACATCCGCACTGCCGGACATCGTCAGCGCGATCCGCGCCAGCGGCAGCCTCGACTACAGCCAGCTGGCCGCACGTCGCTATGCCGACGACGCCGTAGCCGCGCTTGAAGGACTTCCCGAGTCCCCTCAACTGGCCGCCCTGCGCGGGCTGGCGCTGTATTCGGTGGAGCGGGAGTACTGAGAGGCCGGGAATCGAGAATCGGGAATGGAGAATCGTCAGGGCAGAGCGCAGGCCGGAAGATCAACTCAGCAGCCAGTCGACCACGCTTCTTCGAATCCCGAATCCCGAATCCCGAATCCCGAATCCCGAATCCCGGCTCTCAAAACACCTCGGCAAAGAAGTCATCCATCATCCGGTAGGCCCGCTTGGCGCTGCGCTCGTGGTACTGACAGCCGGGTGAGTCGGCGTCCGCTTCCGCGAAGCAATGCACGGCCTCGGCGTAGTTGACGAACTGCCAGTCGGCGCCTGCCGCGGTCATTTCCTTTTGCAGGCCGGCGATCTCCTCTGCGCTGACGTAGGTGTCGGTGGCACCGTTGAGCACCAGCACACTGGCCTTGACCGCGCCTGACTCGGCCGGCATCGAAGTGCCCAGGCTGCCGTGGAAGCTGACCACGCCGGCGAGGTCGTCACGACCGCTGCGAGCCAGCTCAAGCACGGTTGCGCCACCGAAACAGAAGCCGATCGCGCCGATGTTCCCGGCTGAAAAGCCGGCATCGCCAGCCTGCGCTTTCAGCAGGTCGACAGCGGCATTCGCGCGGGCGCGCAGCAGGGTGCGGTCGGCGTACATCGACTGCGCGGCCTGCCCCGCTTCCTGCGCATTGGCCGGGCGCAGGTCAGCGCCATAGACATCCGCCAGCAGCACGGTGTAGCCGCGCGCCGCGACCGCTTTCGCCTTTTCCAGTGCGGATGCGTTGACACCCATCCAGTTCGGCACCATCACCAAGCCGCCGCGTGAGGGCTTCGCATCGTCATGCACCAGGTGACCATGCATCGCGACGCCGTCGACGTCCCAGCTGAGTTCACGGGAAACGATCTCGGCGGATGCGGGCAGCGCAAAAGCAAACGCGAGTAGGGCAAGAGGCAGTCGCATGGCAGGGCTCCGCTGGCGGGGTGAGGGCCGAAGTCTAGCCCTGCCTGCCGTTGGCGCAACGTGTTCGGCCGATAGAACCGAGGCCGGCTGCAAGCGGTGGGGTCTTCTGCGGCTGTCAGTCCGCATCCGGATCGAGGGCTTTTTCCTGCACGCGGTCGAGGTAGCTGTCCAGCTCTTCCACCGAGCGGAAGATCTCGCGCACCGGCACCGCCTTGACGATGTCGAACACTTTCTGCACCTGCGGCTGCGGATTCACCACCAGCACCCGTCCATCGCGCTGCCCCAGCGCCTTTCGCGCGCGGAAGATCGATCGAAGCCCGGCACTGGAAATGTAGTCGAGCGCCTGCAGGTCCAGCACAAGGTGCAGCAGGACGGGATTCTCAAGCAGCGGCAGCAGCATCCGATCAAGCTCGTGATGGTTGCCGCCATCGAGGCGACCGCCGATGCGCACGTGGGCGCGTGCGCCCTCGGGCTGTTCAACATGGATCTCAAGACTCATTTCGATGTCCGTGGGGTATGGCGAGGAGAAGCAGTTCAGGCCTCAGGCGTCGGTCTGACGCGAAGAACCGACTGATGGCTGCCGCGGCAGCCACAGCGAAAACAGGTTAAGTCCGTCGACCCTCCGGTAACGGGGGTCACGGCCGAGTTCGAGGACCAGGAGCACGCCGAGGCCTCCGATGCCGCGCTCGTCCAGCGGTGCATCCACGTCAGGCAGGATCTGTGCCAGCGGGTCGAAGCAGGCGCCGTCATCCTCGAACTGCAGGCGAATGCGATCCGGATCAAGCGTGTATTCCACGCTGACCTGTACCGCGAAGTCGCCCTGGCTTCCATGGGTCAGCGCGTTGCTCAGGAGCTCTTCGCTCACCAGCCTGACCTCGCTGCGGCAGCCTGCATCGACGCCGACCGCCGCAAGCTCGGCGTCAAGGGTACTCAGCAGAGCCGGCAGCCAGGACGCGCCTATTCCGGGCGGCAGCGAAATGCGACCACGATGGATGCAGGGACGGCCGGGACGCTGCAGGCACAGCAGAGTCAAGTCGTCGGCGGGGCTGCCCTTTCGATGCCGCTGCACCGCGGTGCTCAAAGCGTCGACGCAGGACTGCGGATCGGAGTTGCTGCAAGCCGCCAGGGTTTCTGCAATGCGCGCTTCTCCGAACGCCTGACCTGCGGCGTCCTCGGCTTCGCTGAGGCCGTCGGTGAACATCAGCAGGGCTTCGCCCGGGTGCAGCTGCAGTTCCACCTGCGGATAGTCAGCGTCTTCCTCGAAGCCGAGTGCCGGGCCGGTCTCCATCGGCAGCGCGCGTACGCTGCCGTCCTGCCGTCGAATCAGGGGCGGATCGTGTCCTGCACTTGCCAGACTGAGTTGGCCGGATTCGAGATGGATATACCCCATCAGTACGGTGACGAACATTCCGCCGTGATTGTCGCGCGCGAGTGCACGACCAACCCGGCGCAGCGTGTCGGAGGGTGACTCAGCGGGGCCGACGCCAGGCTCGAGCAGGGTCATGGTGCGCGCCATGAACAAGGCCGCCGGAATGCCCTTATCCGAGACGTCGCCAATGAAGAACAGCAGGCCGCCTGGTTCGACCGGGATCAGGTTGAAAAAGTCGCCGCCCACCGCCCGCATCGGCTCCAACAGTGCGCCAATGCGCAGGCCCGGCCAGCTCGCCAGGCGGCTGCGCGACGGCAGCATGGCCATCTGTATCTCGCGTGCTGCGTCGAGCTCACCCTCAGCGCGCAGAGCTTCGGCGCGGGCATCCGCCAGCTCCGTGCGAAGCGCCGACTCTTTGGCGAACTCCTCCTGCAGCTGCTGATAGCTGTCGCCCAAACGCTGACCGAGCCGAAGAAAGGCTGATTCCAGCTGCCGCAGCTCGGCCAGGTCGCTGCGGTGTCGAAAGCGCTCCGGGTGGCTGGACAGGGAAAGTCGATCCATACGCACGGTGATCTCCTCCAGCGGACGCAGGAAGCGCTGCGCGAACCGACGGCCGGCCATCAGTGCCAGCACTGCCATCGCCAGCAAGGCCAGCATCACCACGGCGAGGTCCAGCAGGGTGCGCTGCAGCAGCTCCTGCCGCGGCATCAACGCCAGCACTCGCCAGCCAAGCGTGTTCGCGCGCTCCAGCACAAGGGTGTCGCCGCCGGGCAGCGCGGGAATCTGCGGTCGCATGAACAGGGGCATGGACACCGGCACTTCCCGGCTCAACCCCGGGGGTGACGGGTCCAGCGGCTGCAGGGCCAGCACACTGCTTGCGTAGGCGACCTTGCCTGCAGGGTCAAGAATGACGAGGCCCAAACCTTCCGAGTGGCCTGCAGCGGCAAATGCCACGCCGAGATCGCCCAGCCGAATCGACCCCTGCACGACGCCACGGAACCGACCCTCGGCATCGAGCACGGGCGCTGCGACCGCGAGTAGCGCGTCATCGCCGAAACCGCGCCCCTGAAAGACCTCGCTCACCATCGGTTCCGAACGTTCGCGTGGCAGCCGGAAATAGGCGCGATCGGACACATCGATGCCATGCCAGAGGGCCCGATCAATGCCCGTACGGTTGTCGAACGAACCCGCCAGCACCCGGCCCTCGGCATCGGTGACCAGCATCGTCAGCAGGCTGGGAAACGCGGCACGTGTGCGCTCCAGCCGCTGCACAAGATCGTCTTCGTCACCTGGGGAGCGCGCGAACTCCGCAGCCAGCTGGGTGACGGCACTGCGATGCGCCATCAGGAACAGATCGAGGTCCGAACTGGCGGACGTGACTGCCGCCGACAGCGAAGACTGCGCGTGGTGGAGACGGACGATGTAGTCGCCGACGCCGGCGATCAGACCCAGAAACAACAGGGGCAACAGCCCAAAGGCGCCGAGCGCACGGGTGAGGATCGACTGCAGGCTGGAGCGCGCCACGGCCTCGCCCATGCCGCCGGGCGACTCGGGTCTGGCGGGCGTCAAATTGTCGTCAGCCTTTGGGAACGAAATCTGCATCGCCGGTCTCGTGGCGCAGCCCGGGGGACGTTGTCCAGCCCTGCTGCAGGCGCCCGCTGCTGCAACCGCCGTGCCCGCCCTTTCCCTTCCGACTTCCGGACCTCTGCATGCTCATCATCGTCGGCGCCATCCTCGTGACCCTCTGCGTGTTTGGCGGCTTCATGCTGGCCGGCGGCAACATCATGACGGTGGCGGAAGCGGCCGCAGTCGAACTTTTCATCATCGGCGGCGGCGCGTTTGGCGCGTTCGTAATCGCCAATTCGATGAAGACCCTCAAGAGTACGATCGCCGGCACGCTGGCCCTGCTCAAACCCGCGCGATTCCAGCGCAGCGACTACATCGACCTGCTGAAGCTGCTGTACGAGATCCTGCAGAAGATCCGCAAGGACGGTCTGATGTCGATCGAGGATCACGTCGAGAACCCGGCCAACAGCGCCATCTTCCAGAAGTACCCCAAGGTTCTGGACGACCATCACCTGCTCGATTTCACCACCGACTGCCTGCGCCTGATCATTGGCGGCAACCTGGCCCCGCACGAGCTTGAAGGACTGCTGGAAGTCGAGCTGGAAACCCATCACAAGGAGATTCACACCCCGAGCCATGCGCTGCAGAACGTCGCCGATGGCCTGCCCGCATTCGGCATCGTCGCCGCCGTGCTGGGCATTGTGAAGGTGATGAGCATCGTCGGCGATGCGCCGCCCGCAGTGATCGGCCAGAAGGTGGCTTCCGCGCTGGTCGGTACGTTTCTCGGCATCCTGCTCGGCTACGGCTACGTCGGCCCGGTCGCCAATGCGCTCGGGACACGCGCTGACGAAGACAGCAAGCCCTTCGAGATCGTCAAGATGGCGCTGATCGCCTACCTGCGCGGCTACCCGCCCCAGGTGGCCATCGAGTTCGCGCGAAAACTCCTGTTCAGCGATGTGCGCCCGAACTTTCAGGACCTCGAAGCCGAACTGAAGGCCTCGAAGTGAAAGCAGCCCTGATGAACAGCGCGCGCGCGCGGCCGGAGAGCCGCCATGGCTGAGGCTCAGCAGCCGATCATCATCAAGCGGGTCAAGAAAGTCGCGGGCGGCCATCATGGCGGTGCCTGGAAAGTGGCTTACGCCGACTTCGTGACCGCGATGATGGCTTTCTTTCTGGTCATGTGGCTGGTGGTTTCGCTGCCCGAGGAAAAGCTTTCCGGCATCTCGGAGTACTTCAAGAACCCCAGCGTGCTGCGCGGCACCTCGCAGGCGCCGCCGCCCGGGGCCATGGGTGCGGGCGGCTCCGCGACAAACCCGGTCAAGATCGGGCAGACCAATGTGTCGCCCACCATGGATGGCCAGGGCCCGAAGATCGGTGAGGTGCGCGAAGTGCCTGACAGCGAGGAAGCCAAGCGCATCGCAGAAGAGGAGGAGCGCCGCGAACTCGATGAGCTCAAGGTGCAGCTCGAAGCGGCCATCGAGAAGAGCCAGGCGCTGCAGCCTTTCAAGGACCAGCTGCTGCTGGACATCACGCCGGAGGGCCTGCGCATCCAGATCGTCGACAATCAGAATCGTCCGATGTTCGACAGCGGAAGCGCCACGCTGAAGAACTACACGCGCGAAATCCTGAAGGAGCTCACGCCCTACATCGACAGTGTCGACAACCGGATCAGCCTGTCTGGGCACACCGACACCACGCCCTACTCCAACCCGTTCGGCTACTCGAACTGGGAGCTCTCCGCAGACCGCGCGAATTCCGCGCGCCGCGAGCTGGTGCGCGCGGGCCTGCCAGAGACCAAGGTGTCGCGGGTGGTCGGTCTGTCTTCTTCGGTACTGTTCGACCGCGAGCAGCCAACCAACCCGATCAACCGTCGGATCAGCATCATCATCATGAACAAGGCGGCCGAAGATGCCGCACGCCGCTCGGATTCCTTCGGTGCAGAAAGTGCCGAAGAAGAGCCCTCGCCTCCAGACAGCGGTGGAACATCCTCCGAGACCGAGGCCGCACCCACAACCGACATCCGTCCTGCGCTGCCGAACCTCGGCACAGTGCAGCGCGAACTGGAAGCACAGGGTGTGGAGATGCGTCCACGCAACTGATCAGCTGCGTGCGCCCCGGTCAGCGTCACGAGCAGTCGCGAGCAATCGCTAGCAGCGAAGGACTATGCCGGCGGAGACCCGGGCTCCGGCCGTGGTCGTGCGAAGGGGATTTCTTCGGGGCTGACCGCACCGCCGGAGATGATGAAGGCCATGGCCTGGTCGACCGTCCAGTCGGTGGGCGTGAGGTACTCGACGGGCACGATTTCGAGATAGCCCGAGGTCGGGTTCGGCGTGGTCGGCACGTACACCGCCGCCAACTCGCGACCGCTGCCTTCTTCGCGGATCACCCGGGTGACAAAGCCGATGACCTTCATCTTGTCGTGCGGAAAGTCGATCAGCACCACCCGCTGCGCGCCATCGGGCTTGGTCTGCAGCACTGCCAGCAGCTTCTTGGTGCCGCCGTAAATCGCCTTGACCAGCGGAATGCGGTCAATCAGGGCATCGAGACTGGCCAACAGACGCTTGCCGACCACGCGATTGGCCAGCAAACCCAGACCGTAGAGGCTGAACAGGGTCAGCACCACGGCCAAAGTGAAGCGGAGCGAGCCGATGTCGAACAGGCGTTCAACATTCGGAAACACCGCTACCAGAGCCAGCATCAAGGCGTCCACGATGGGGGCCCCCAGTCGCGAGAGCTGACGCAGCAGGAACTCGAACACCACCCAGGTCAGCCACAGCGGAAACATCGTCAGCAAGCCGGTGATCAGATAGCGCTGGATGTGCAGATCGCGCAGCGTGTGCCGCTTGGGCGCAGCCGCGCCAGGATCGGGCGTCAGCGGCGGGAGGGGTCGCGGTTCAGACATGGGGTTCAGCTCAAGGGGAGGAATTCAAGGATGGGCGGACGGGGAAGCCGGCTCCAGCACGAGCGCGCGCCGCACGCGCGTTCGGCGCAGGAGTCGCTCACGGTGCGACCGCCGGTAACGTATTCGCGTCGACTTCGCGCACCAGGCGTAGGCCAACATCATCGTAGCCGCGGCCAGTATCGGCTTCAGCCACGGACATCAGAAGTCCTGCATCGAAAGAGTCACGCCAGGACCCGCCTGCAATCAGCCGACGCTCACAGTTTGAGCCCCGCGCGCAGTCGTTGGTCCACTCCGCCGCATTGCCGACGAGATCGGCGAAGCCAGCGGCGTCAATTTGAAAACGTCGTCCGCTGGACGTGTTGCGGACACCGTCGCGACAGCCATCACGCTCGGCCAGATTGGCCTGGCCACACCGGGCGGGGCGCTGGCCGGCTTGAGCAGCATGACGCCATTCGCCGAGGGTGGGCAGACGATAGCGAAAGCCCGTGCGCGCACTCAGCCATTCTGCATAGGCGCGTGCATCGGCATGACTGATGCACACCACCGGCTCGTCTTCGCCCTGGGTGAAGCCAGGATCGTTCCAGCGCCTACGCAAAGGCGAAGGCAGCAGACTGTCGCGGCGGCGGCAAGGCGAAGAATCGCGCCGGGTCGCCACGACAAAGCGGGCGTACTCCGCCCGCGTCAGTTCGCGCTGCATCATCGCGAAGGGGCGCTCGATTCGCGAGTTGCCCTGGCGTGCCGGCACGAACACCAGCAGCGGGCCCGCCGGGTCGGCCAGGCGCAGGCCGGCGCTTGGCAGACCTGCGATGCGATCCGCCATGGCCTCCAGTTCCGGCCCGGCACCGCCCAGTTCGCGCCATCGTCGCATCAGCATTTCCGCGCCATCCCGATCGAGTGCAACGAGGTTCGCTTCCACGCGCTCGCGCATCAGGGCGCTGAGCGAGCCCGAGAAACGCTGCCAGCCCGGGCTTGCGTGCAGACGCGCGCTGTCGGCGAGCAGCCGGGCCTCTTCGACGCGCTGCAGCGCTTCTTCGTCCCTGCCCGCTGCCAGCGCTGCCACCGCGCGCTGCGACAGGCCATCGAAGACTGCGTCCAGACCTACCCGCGCCTCATCGCGACCGGGGTCTGCCTGCAGCACGGCGAGATAGCTTTCCGCGGCATTGCCGCCGGCGGGCGTGACCAGTTCACCGCGCGCGAGCTGCAGCGCGGCCTCATCCATGCGCCGCTGGATCGCCTCCTGAGCGCCAGCATCGAGCACCGGCCCCACCACCTGCGTAGATGGCTCGTCCTCCGGCCGGTTGTACTCCGTCTGCTGCCAGTCGCGCAGCACGGCGGCAGCCAGCAGGCTCAGGCACAGGCCCGCCACCAGCAGCACGGGTGGCGAGCGCAGCGGCCGCGCACGTGCCTGCAGCCAGATCCGGCGCAGGCTGAAGCCGGACAGCGAGCGCGCCGCCAGCGCGTCCAGCGCGCGCTGCATCGCGTGTGCGTTGCGGAAGCGACGCCGCGGGTCCTTGGCCATGGCCTGGTCGATGAACCCCTGCCAGTGGACCAGCCTCGGCGGCAGGCGCGGTACCGGGCTTTGCGCGTGCATCAGCGCAAGCGTCAGTGCATCGCTGGCGCGAAAGGGCAGCTCGCCGGTCAGCAGCTCGAAGGTCAGCACGCCGAGGCTGTACAGATCGGCGCGACCGTCGACGTCTTCGCCGCGCGACTGCTCAGGGCTCATATAGCCGCCCGATCCCATCGCCAGACCGTCGCTGGTGATGCGCGCATTGATGGTGCGCCTCGACAGGGCGATTCCGAAATCAGCGAGCTGCGGTCGTCCTCCGCTGTCGAACAGGATGTTCTCCGGCTTGACGTCGCGGTGCACGATGCCGCGCGCGTGCGCATAGCCGAGGGCATCCAGCAGCGCTGCCAGCACATCGATGACCTGATCCTCGTCGGAACTCAGGTCACGCTGGGCCAGATCGCCGCGTGCCAGATAGGGCATCACGTAGTAGGGCCGACCATCAACCGTGCGGCCCACCTCGTGGATGCCGACAATGCTGGGATGTTCCAGCCGCGCAATGATTCGCGCTTCGCGCTCAAAGCGCTCAGCACGCTCGGCGTCCACACTGGCCTCAAGCGCCATCACCTTGATCGCGACTTCGCGGTCGAGCGACAGCTGCACCGCCAGATAGACCACCGCCATGCCGCCACGCCCCAGCGGGCGCAGCAGTCGATAGCCGTCGATCTGTGGCAAACCGTCAGCAGCAGGCTGCGCGGCAGCGGGGTCGGAGCTCATGGACAGGGCGAGTGCTCGTGCTTGAGGATGCCGCGAGGATAGGCGAGCACGCGACCGACCGCGAGCGCCGCGAGTCTCAGGCAGCGTCGCGCTTGCGGCGGATGTACAGCTGCTTGCGCACGCGCGCCACGGTGTCGCCCTGCTCGTCGACGACATCGGTCTCGAACCAGTGCAGCACGCGACGCTCATGCAGCGCCTGCTCGCGCAGACGCAGAACGATCTCGGGCTCCAGATGGAACTCGGCGCGCACGCGCCCGCGGCCCGGTTTGACGAATTCGATCTCGCCGGCCTTGTCCCAGACGATGAAATCGCGGCCAAGCGCTTCCATGGTCAACAGCATCCAGAACGGATCCGTCATCGCAAACAGGCTGCCGCCGAAATGGGTGCGCACGTAGTTGCGGTTGTACCAGCGCAAGTCCATCCGCACCCGCGCCCGGCTCCAGTCTTCGGCGATGTGCTCGACCCGGATACCGGCGAACAGGAAGGGCGGCCAGAGGTTGAAGACCCAACGCAGGCGGCGCGGCGTGATGCGCATCAGAAGATTCCGTACGGTGTGGTATGGGGCGTGATTCTAATGCGTGCGCGGGCGTCAGAAACGCAAAAGGCGGGCCATGAGCCCGCCTTTCACGACGTTCGAGCCTTGAGACTGCCGCGATTACTCGGCGGCGTCTTCCAGCACGGCCTTCATCGACAGGCGGATACGGCCCTGCTTGTCGACTTCCAGCACCTTGACCTTGACGATGTCGCCTTCCTTCAGCTTGTCGGACACCTTCTCGACGCGCTCGGAGGAGATCTGCGAGACATGCACCAGACCGTCCTTGCCGGGGGCGATGGTGACGAACGCACCAAAGTCCATCAGCTTGGCGACCTTGCCTTCGTAGATTCGGCCCGGCTCGACATCGGAGGTGATCTGCTCGATGCGGGCCTTGGCAGCCTGCGCCTGCGCGGCATTGACCGACGCGATGACGATGGTGCCGTCATCCTGGATGTCGATCTGGGTGCCGGTTTCCTTGGTGATGCCCTGGATGGTGGCGCCGCCCTTGCCGATGACCTCGCGGATCTTGTCCGGGTGGATCTTGATCGTCAGCAGGCGCGGGGCGTACTCACTCATCTCGGAGCGCGGTGCATTGATGACCTTCGCCATCTCGCCGAGGATGTGCAGTCGACCGGCCTTGGCCTGATCCAAGGCGATCTTCATGATCTCCTCGGTGATGCCTTCGATCTTGATGTCCATCTGCAGGGCCGAGATGCCGCTCTCGGTGCCCGCCACCTTGAAGTCCATATCGCCGAGGTGATCTTCATCACCCAGGATGTCGGACAGCACGGCGAAGGACTCGCCTTCCTTGATCAGGCCCATGGCGATACCGGCCACCGGTGCCTTGATCGGCACGCCCGCGTCCATCAGCGCCAGCGAGGAGCCGCACACCGAGGCCATCGACGAGCTGCCGTTGGATTCGGTGATCTCGGACACGCAGCGGATGGTGTACGGGAAGGACTCCATCGACGGCATCACCGCCAGCACGCCGCGCTTGGCCAGACGGCCGTGGCCGATCTCGCGACGCTTCGGGCCCATCATCGGGCGCGTTTCGCCGGTGCAGTAGGGGGGGAAGTTGTAGTGGAACAGGAAGTGCTCTTTGTACTCGCCCGACACCGCATCGATGATCTGGCCGTCGCGCGCGGTGCCGAGGGTGGCGACCACGATCGACTGCGTTTCACCGCGGGTGAACAGGGCCGAGCCGTGGGTACGCGGCAGCACGCCGGTACGCACGCTGATGCCGCGGACGGTGGTCAGGTCGCGGCCGTCGATGCGAGTCTTGGTGGCCAGCACCATCGCGCGCATCGTGCTGTATTCGAGCTCACCGAATTCAGCACTGAACTGCTTGGCGGTCCAGCCATTGGCTTCGAACTGCGGCTCCAGCGCGGCCAGAACATCCTTCTTCAGCGCCGAGATCGCATCCTTGCGCTCCGACTTGACGCGGATCGCATAGGCCTGCTCCAGACGACCGCCGATCGCCGCCTTGATGGCATCGATGAGCGTTGTGGCCGGGGCCGGGGCAACCCACGGAAACGTCTTGACGCCGACTTCGGCGACCAGCTCGTTGATCGCATTGATCACCGTCTGCAGCTGCTGGTGGCCGAACATCACCGCACCCAGCATCACCTCTTCCGACAGCAGCTTGGCCTCGGACTCGACCATCAGCACCGCGTCCTTGGTGCCGGCAACCACCAGCTCAAGATCGGAGGTGGCGAGCTCGGTAGCGGTCGGGTTGAGCAGGTACTGGCCGTCCTTGTAGCCGATCTTGGCCGCACCGATCGGGCCCGCGAAGGGCACGCCGGTCAGGCACATGGCGGCGGACGCACCGATCAGAGCCGGGATGTCGCCGTCGACTTCCGGGTTCATCGACATCACGGTCGCGACGACCTGAACCTCGTGCCGGAAGGTTTCCGGGAACAGCGGGCGCAGCGGACGATCAATCAGACGCGAGGTCAGCGTCTCTTTCTCGGTCAGACGACCTTCGCGCTTGAAGAAGCCACCGGGAATCTTGCCGCCGGCGTAGAACTTCTCCTGGTAGTCGACCGTCAGCGGGAAGAAGTCGACCCCGTCGCGCAGGCCCTTGTTGGCAACTGCCGTGACCAGCACGACGGTGTCGGCCATCTTGACGAGGACCGCACCGCCAGCCTGGCGGGCGATTTCACCCGTCTCCAGCGTGACCTGGTGGTTTCCGTACTGAAAAGTCTTGGTTACTTTCGCCACGTTGTACTTCCCCTTTGGGATTAGCGACGGATGCCGAGGCGCTCGATGAGCGTCTTGTAGCGTTCAACGTCCTTGCCCTTGAGGTAGCTCAGGAGACTGCGACGCTGGTTGACCAGATGGATCAGGCCGCGACGGCCATGGTGGTCAAGCTTGTGGATCTTGAAATGGGCGGTCAGCAGTTCAATGCGGGCCGACAGCAGGGCGATCTGGACTTCCGGGGAGCCGGTGTCGTTTTCGCCGCGCTTGAATTCTTCAATGATCTTCTGGGTGTCGATGGACATTTCAAACCTCTTGGATGCGGGAACCGCAGGAACACCTTTCAACGTGCGCTATTGCACACGCGGTGCACCGCGAGGACCGCCGTGGTGGGAGTGTGGATTGCCGCCCTGTAGGCAGTGCGCGTTCGGCGCACCGGGCTCAAGGGGCGCGAAAGTGTAGTCCACACGGGGGTTTGCCCACAACCGAGCAGATTCGCGGAAGTGGGGCGAAACAGTCCGCGCGCGCGCGGAAATCGCCCGGCATGACCATCGGGCATGGCCCATTCATGCGACAGACCGCAGTCTTCAGGAACCTGAAGAGCCTGCCCGATGTCGCACCGCCGCGCGACGGAAGGCCGTCGCCTCCTCGTTGTAGCCCCCTAGCCTCCCCTTCATAAGAGATTCCGGCCGCATGAATTCGCGCCCCGCCCCATCGCGTCGCTTCCGCCCTGCCCGGCTGATCATCATCGCTCTGACTCTTGCTGTTCTGGGGGGTCTTGCATGGTTCTGGCTGGGCGACCGCGGCGCAACGACGGCCAGTTACCGCACCGCAAAAGCTGAACGAGGCGATTTGCGCGTCGCGATTTCCGCCACCGGCGCGCTGAAGGCCCTGTCCACGGTCGACATCGGCTCGCAGGTGTCGGGTCAGGTTCTGGAAGTGACGGTGGATTTCAACGACCGCGTCGAGCGTGACCAGGTGCTTGCCCGCATCGACCCGGCCAACTTCGAAGCCCGGCTGACCCAGACCCGCGCCGCACTCGCCAGTGCACGCGCCAGCCTGCAGGAGGCGCAGGCCGCGCAGAAGAACGCCGAGGCTGACTACAGCCGCAAGCAGGAGCTCGCCGCGCGCCAGCTGGTATCGCGCTCGGACATCGATCTGGCTGTGGCCGCACGCGAGCAGACCATCGCCCGGGTGGCCTCGGCCCGCGCCCAGATCCAGCAGGCCGAGGCGAATGTCGCCAACGCCGAGCTCGACCTGACCTACACCGTGATCCGCTCGCCGGTGGATGGCGTGGTCTTGAGCCGCACCGCCGAGCCCGGCCAGACCGTGGCCGCCAGCTTCCAGTCGCCGGTGCTGTTCCAGATCGCCGAAGACCTGAGCCAGATGCAGATCGAGCTCAGCGTCGACGAAAGCGATGTCGGCCAGATCCGCGCCGGACAACCCGTGAAGTTCACGGTCGATGCCTTTGCGGGCCGTGACTTCCGCGGCGAAGTCAGACAGGTGCGCCTGTCGGCCGTAAACACCCAGAACGTCATCACCTATCCGGTGATCATCGCGGTCGACAACCCCGACTTCGTGCTGCTACCGGGCATGACTGCGAATGCCAGCATCGAGGTCAGCGAGCGCCGCGGCGTGTTGCGCGTGCCGAACGCGGCGCTGCGCTTCCGTCCGGCCGATGCGCCGGCCGAGAATCCGATGGCGCGGCTGTTCAGCGGCAGCAATCTTGGCGACGAGCTGTCCAAGCTTGTCGAGGCTTTGAACCTCAGCCCCGCCCAGAGCGCCGCGTTCGAGTCAGATGCGGCGGCGGCCCGTGAACGCGCCGAGCGCATGCGACAGCAGGTCCAGCAACGCATGGCCCAGGCCGGTGCAGGCGGCGGCGGTGGCTTCATGATGGGCGGAGGCAGCGCGCCGAACCAGGCACAGATCGCCGCCGGCATGGCGGCGCGCGTCAAGGAGGGCTACGCGGGCTTTCTGGGCACGCTGGACGAGGCCCAGCGCCAGCAGTTCGATACAGCGCTGAACGAGCTGCTGAACGCACGTTCGGTCACGCTCTACGTGCTTCGAGACGGCAAGCCGGTTGCAGTGCAGACCCGCGCCGGGCTGTCGGACTCCAGCCACACCGAGATCGTCGGCAGTGCCTTGGCCGACGACTCACTGGTCATCACCGGCAGCGAGGGCGGCGCATGACGGCCCGCGCGCCCGTCATCCACTGCGAGAACTTGCGCAAGGTCTACGCCGAGGGCTCGGCCGCCGAAGTCGTGGCCCTGCGCGGGGTCAGCTTCGATATTGCCCACGGCGAGTTCGTCGCCATCATCGGGCCTTCCGGATCGGGCAAGTCGACCCTGATGAACCTGATCGGCTGCCTCGACTCACCCAGTGCCGGCCGCTACCTCTGCGACGGCGTCGACGTAGCCGAGCTGGACGCTGCTGGCCGCGCGCGCCTGCGCCTGGAAAAGATCGGCTTCGTGTTCCAGGGCTTCCACCTGCTCTCGCGCATGAGCGCGCTGGACAATGTGATGCTGCCGCTGACCTATGCGGGCGTGGACCCACCCGAACGCCGCGAACGCGCGCAGCAGGCGTTGGCCGAGGTAGGCCTCGGTGATCGCGGCAAGCATCGACCCAGCGAACTCTCCGGCGGCCAGCAGCAGCGCGTGGCGATTGCACGCGCCTTGATCAACCGCGCCCCGATTCTGCTGGCGGATGAGCCTACCGGCGCGCTTGACTCGCGCACCGGCGAGGACATCCTGAAACTGTTCAAGCAGCTGCAGTCGCAGGGGCATACGATCGTGCTGATCACCCACGACGCGGAAGTCGCCGGGCGCGCTGACCGCGTACTGTCGATGCACGACGGCGAACTGAAGGAGTTGCCCCGATGAGCCCGAACCCTCCGCAGGCTTTCGTGGTGCCCGGCAAGGTCCGATTCCGCGACATCCTCTACATGGCGCTGTTCGCGCTGCGCGGCAACTGGCTGCGCAGCACCCTGACCGCACTCGGCGTGATCATCGGCATCGCGGCGGTCATCGTGATGGTGTCGGTCGGCCAAGGCACGCAGTCGCAGCTCGATCAGACGATCTCACGGCTGGGCTCCAATCGAATTGATGTGATGCCGAACTTCGGTCGCCAGGGTGGCGTGCGCATGGGCGCCGGCAGCATCTTCTCGCTGACCATGGACGACGTCGAAGCCATCCGCGAGCGCATCCCGGAAGCACGCTTTGTCAGCGCGACCGTGCGCGGCAGTTCGCAGGTGATCCAGGCCGAACAGAACTGGAGCACCCAGTGGCAAGGCGTGCAGCCGGATTTCTTCCGCATCCTCGACTGGACCCTCGCAAAGGGCGACGAGGCCGAACTGGCCAGCTACGACAGCACCGAGACCGTCGTCGTGCTGGGCCAGACCGTGCGCGAGAAACTGTTCGGCGAAGACGATCCGATCGGATCCACCATCCGGATCGGTCGGGTGCCCTTCACCGTGATCGGCGTGGCCAACCCCAAGGGCCAGAGCGGCTGGGGCGGCGATCAGGACGACACCGTCTTCGTACCGCTCGATACCGCGCGGCGGCGACTGATGGGCCAGATGCAGCTGCCGCCCGGCACCGTGCAGCAGATCGTGGTGGGCACCGCCACCTCCAAGGACATGGCCAAGGTCGAAGCCGACCTCAACACGGTGCTGAAGGAAACCCACAAGATCGCGCCGGGCGCGGACGACGATTTCATTGTTCGCAACCTGACCCAACTGGTCAGCGCGCGCAACGAGACCACCCGCCTGATGTCGATGCTGCTCGGCGCAGTCGCCGGCATTTCCCTGATCGTCGGCGGCATCGGCATCATGAACATCATGCTGGTCTCGGTCACCGAGCGCATCCGCGAAATCGGCCTGCGCATGGCGGTCGGCGCAGGACCACGCGAGATCCAGAGCCAGTTCCTGGCCGAGGCCATGATGATCTCGCTGGGCGGCGGCATCATCGGCATCGGTATCGGCATTGCCGGCGCCCTGCTGGCCGGACGCATCGGCGCCCTGCCCGTCGAACTCAACCTGCAAGTCATCGCGCTCGCCACCGGCTTCGCCGTAGCGACCGGCCTGTTCTTCGGCTACTACCCCGCGCGCAAGGCTGCGCAGCTCGACCCGATCGAAGCGCTGCGGCATCAGGGCTAGGGGCCGGGAATCGGGAATCGGGAATCGGGAATCGGGAATCGGGAATCGGGAAGAGCTTGCCCGTGCCTCCATGTTCAGTCAGCTGCAAGCGACCGTGCTTCGACTGTGCGATGGCTCTACGCTCTTGAAGATCGCCATTCCCGATTGCCGATTCCTCTCGGTCAAGGCCAGCGCCTGTAGGGCGGATCTCGACCCGCCGCTGCGACACCGACCGCTGTAGGGCGGATCTCGATCCGCCGCTACGACACTGGCCGCTCATCTCCCGGCGCATGCGGACGCGCACGAACAGAGATCAGCGCCGCACCGACTCAAGTACCCAACAGCTCGTCCCAGCGCTCCGGGGTCAGATCGGGCAAGGCCTCGAAAGCGGGTCGCGCGAACAGGTAGCCCTGGAACAATTCGATGCCAAGATCGCGCAGTGCGTCCAGCTCTTCGCGCTGCTCGACGCCTTCGGCGATGATGACCGAGCCAAGATCTTCGGCCACCCGACAAATGCCGCGCACGATCGCGCGTCTGGCTCGGTCGGCGTGTATGCCCCGCACCAGGGCAAGGTCCAGCTTGATCAGGTCGACGTTCACCTCAGCCAGCAGATTCAAACCCGAGTAGCCGGCGCCGAAGTCGTCAATCGCGGTACGAAAACCACGGCTGCGGTAGTACTCGACGATGTTGCGCAGGTGGCGCTGGTCATCGATACGCTCGGCCTCGGTGATCTCGAAAATGATCCGTTCAATCGGAAAGCCGAAGGTTTCAGCGGCTTCCAGCGTGGTGCGAATGCACAGCTCGGGGCGATACACCGCATTCGGCATGAAGTTGATGCTGAGTGCGGTGCTCATCTGCAACCGCGCGGCCAGCTCGATCGCCGTGCAGCGACAGGTCTGGTCAAACAGATAACGATTCTTGTCAGACACGTGCTCGAAGATGCTTGCCGCGGGCTCGCCCTTGGTGCCGCGCACCAGCGCCTCCTGTGCGAACACCTCGCGACGCACCACGTCAAGAATCGGCTGGAAAGCCATCGAAAGTGGGAAGCCCAGCACACTGCCATCGCGACATTGACGACACCCCAACGGCCGGTAGTCGGGCAATTTGGCGCGCTCTTGGTAAGCCACAGTGTCTCCTGCAGGGATAGGACGAAATTGTCAGATATAGAGCCGCGTGCAAGCCGCATGCCCCAAGCTGGCAGTGCGGGCGTCCCCGGTCCGGATTCTCTCCCGTCCGCGTTCATCTGCCCCATAAACGAAGAACGCCGAAGCGCATGCGCTCCGGCGTTCCCGGTTTTGACGGATCTGGCGCTTACGGCATCTCAGCCTTGAAGTAGCTGATCATGTCCAGCACTTCCGGCGTCACCCGACGGATGCCATTGACGTACTCCTGGCCGGGGCCGCAGGTGGTGCAGCTGTGCGTGCTGACCACGCCGAACACGACCTTGCCCGAGCCGTTCCAGGCATCGGTGAACACCGCCGAGCCCGAGTGACCGCGGCTGATGTCGCAGTTGGTGGTGAAGCGCGCCGCCCAGCCATCAGCACCATTGCTGCCGAAGCTGCCGATCTCGCAGGGCTTGGTGTCCTGATAGGCCCAGTTCTGCAGGTTGTTGTTGAGGCGACACTCCAGCGGTGCCTCGGGGAAGCCGCAGGCCGGGTAGCCGCGGTTGTAGCACTGTCCGCCGAGGTGACCCGGGCCGAACGGCACCTTGTCGCAATAGTCTTTAATCGTGCCCTGGGCGGTGGCGACGCACCCCAACCAGCCGGTCTGGTTGCCCGGATTTCCATCGAGCACGATCAGGCCATAGTCGTGGTTCCACTGGTTCGGCGCTGCGCGGTAGGCGGCGGGGGTGAAGTACCACACGCCCTGCTGACGGCCGTAGGGCTCGCAGGTGGCGTTGTTGCAGCTGCCCTCGCGGCCGGCACGGAAGCTGCTGCCGATCGTCCAGACGCCGGTGGTGGAGTTGTACAGACAGTGCGCAGCGGTCAGAACATGACGGCGCCCGACCAGAGTCCCCGAGCAGCCCCAGTCAAGGCCGCCGCCGATCTGACCCATCGCGCGGAACGGGTACACCGTGTTGTCGAAACGACGCGTGCGGCTGTCGTGGCCATTGCTCCAGCCCTTGGCATCGCCCAGCTGCAGACTGGTTTCGAACTCCGCCCCTCGCACCGGCTCGGCCGAGCCGGCGCTGCCTTCGTAGCCGTCTTCCCAGCCCGCCTTGCCGGCCAGCAGACGCAGGCTGCGCGCGATGTCCAGCGGCAGCTCCACCAGATACTCCTCACCACTCTTGACGTTCACCGCAACCCAGTGGCGCGCGTCGAGATCGCCGCGGGCCTTCAGACGGTCTTCGACCTGGTCAGCGCCGGCCTCAGGCAGCGGAGCATCGGCGCCCTTGGCGTCGATCTCACCGAAGCGCGCCTTGTCGAGACGCTCCCAGCGCACATCAACGCTGGACTTGGATGAGACGAACTCCGGGCCGAACGCGGCCTGGAGGTCGAGGCTGCGGTATTCAACCTGGGCGGAAGCGGCGGTGGCGGCGAGGCAAAGGCCGAGCAGCAGGCCACTGCGAATCAAGCTGATGGTGTTCATGACGGATCTCCTTGCATCAATGGGGTCCGACGTCCCGGCGGGCACTCTGCACCGCGCGTCGTCAATGCCGGTAGCGCAATGCGAAAGCAAAAACGACAGGCGCTCGAAAGAAGAGTCGGAACCGACCCCAAGGAGGGCCGCACATTGGCAAGCAGCAGAGCGGACCGCTCAGCCAAGGCGTCGCCGCGGGGGGCTGAATGGACGAGTGCGAGTTCTCCCCAGCTCATGCATTCCGCGGCGCGAGTCGACGTCGCCGTATGATTCGAACACCGCACGAACGACCCGACCCCGATGGATGCCGAGATCACCCAGCTGCTGCAGCGCCACCGTGGCGGCGAGCGCGCCGCCTTCGACGCACTGGTACCGATGGTCTACACCCGCCTTCGTGAGATCGCGCGACGCCAACGTCGTCGCGACGGCTTGGGCGGTGAGACCTTGTCGACTACCGCCCTGCTGCAGGAAGCCTGGCTGCAGCTGGTCGACGAAACCGGCGTGGACTGGCAGAGCCGTACGCACTTTTTCGCGATCTGCGCGCGCGCGATGCGCCGGATCCTGGTCGATGCTGCACGTGCGCGCTGTCGAGACAAGCGTGGCGGCGGCCAGCCTGATCTGACACTGACGCCGGATATCGTCGCCATCGACAGCCAGGCCGAAGACATCCTCGCCGTTGACATGGCCCTGGACCAGTTACGTCAGTTCAACGAGCGCCTCGCCCAGGTCGTGGAGTGCCGCTACTTCGGCGGCATGAGCGAGGAGGAAACCGCGGCTGCGCTGGACACCTCGCTGCGCACGGTGCAGCGCGACTGGCTGCGCGCCCGCGCCTGGCTGTTGAAGGCCTTCCAGGGCACGCCATGAGCCTCGACCGTCGCATCGAGATCGATCGCCTGCTGATGCAGGCGCTGGATCTGGACGCCACTGAGCGTGCGCGTTTCATCGCCGACATCGAAGACGCCGCACTGCGTGCCGATGTGGAGGAAATGCTGGCGCTATGCGATTCCGACACCGACCCGCTGGCACTTGATGCCGCTGCCGCTGCGCGCCTGATCGATGCCGCCGGCGAGCACGGCTCGGCGCTCGCCTCCAGCCTGGGTTTCGAACAGGCGGCGCTGCCCGAGCAGATCGGGGCCTGGCGGATCCTCGATCGCATCGGCCAGGGCGGCATGGGCGAAGTGCTGAAAGTTGAACGCCTCGATGCCGGGTTCGAACAGCTCGGCGCGATGAAGCTGATCCGCTCGGGCTTCGCCGTCGGCGAGTTCGCGCGCCGCTTTCTGCAGGAGCGGCAGATCCTGGCGCGCCTCAACCACCCCGGCATCGCCGGCCTGCTCGATGGCGGCCGGGATGACCAGGGCCATCCCTTCCTGGTGATGGAGTACGTCGACGGCACCAGCATCGATCGCTACTGCGATGAACAGCGCCTGGGTCTCGACGCGCGCATCGATCTGTTCCTGGAAGTGTGCCGAGCGGTGGCGCATGCGCACCGCAACCTGGTGATTCACCGTGATCTGAAGCCCTCGAACATCCTGGTACGGCCCGATGGCCGCGTGAAGCTGCTGGACTTCGGAATCGCCAAGGTGCTCGGCGCCGGCGAAGGCGAGGACCCGCTGGCCACGCGTATCGAACAGCGCATGTTCACTCCGGACTACGCCTCGCCCGAACAAGTGCGTGGCCTGCCCGTAACCACGGCCAGCGATGTCTACCAACTCGGTCTGCTGCTGTACGAACTGCTCTGCGGGCACCGCGCCCAGCGCGTCGGCAACACCGGGCCTGCGGCGATCGAGCGCATCGTCTGCGAGCAAGACCCTACCCGCCCCAGCCAGCGCATCACTACCAGCGACGCGGAGCTCGCGGCACGCCGCCACCTGCACCCGGGCCAGCTGCGTCGCCGCCTGCGCGGCGACCTCGACACCATCGTCGGCAAGGCACTGCAGAAACTGCCCGAACGCCGCTACGGCACCGTCGACGAACTGATCGACGACCTGATCCGCTCGCGCCAGGGCCGCACCCTGCACGCCCGCCCGGACACCTTGCGCTACCGGATGGCCCGCTTCGCGCGCCGGCACCCGGTGGGCCTGGCCTTCGCCGCACTCACCCTGGCCCTGCTCAGCGTCTATCTGGGCACCCTGACCTTGCAGGCTCAAGCACTGGAGCGCGAACGCGACCGCGCCCAGGCCGAAGCCAGCAAGGCACGCCAGGTGCAAAGCCTGATGCAGCGCCTGTTCGAGGGCATCGACCCCGACGTCAGCGGCGGCGAACCCTTGAGCGTAGAAGCCCTGCTCGACCGCAGCTTCACCCAGATCGAAGGCGAGCTGGGCGCCCACCCGGAAGTGCGGGCCGAACTGCTGCTGACCGTGGGCGATGTCTACCAGGCCCTGGGCAACTACTCGCGCGCAGGCGAACTGCTCAGCCAGGCGCAGACGCTGGCTGAGGCACTTGAGGCGGAACAGCCGCTGCTGGCGGCGCGGGTGTACCGCAGCCGGGGGCGATTGCTGGGTCAGGGCAATGAGCTTGAAGAGCCGGAAGCGCTGCTGCAGCGGGCGCTTGGGTTGTTCAGGGCTGCGCGGCCGGAGGAGCCGCTGCAGGTGGCTGAGACTCTGTTTTACTTGGCGGAGGTGATGCGACGGATTGGGCGTGGCGAAGACGCCCTGGCAGTCAGCCGCGAAGCATTGTCCCTGCGCCGCAGCGCGGACAACGGCGGCGAACTGGACATCGCCCGCAGCCTCAACCAGGTAACAATGATTGAGCGAAGGTTGGGCAACTCTGTGGGTGTCGAGGCCATGTTGCGCGAGTCTATCAGCCTGTCGAAAAACCCCTTGCACGACAGCCGCCGTTTGATTCCGCCTGTTTTT
>CAZPHV010000035.1:0-51741 GCA_964586455.1 uncultured Aquimonas sp. | reverse complement strand
GGGGCGGCAGGTGGATGGGGATGACGTTGAGGCGGTAGAAGAGGTCCTCCCGGAACCGGCCTGCGCGGCACTCGGCCTCCAGATCCTTGTTGGTGGCCGCCACGAGGCGCACGTCCACCTCTATGGTGCGCTCTCCGCCGAGGCGCTCCATCCGCTGCTCCTGGATGACCCTGAGCACCTTGGATTGGGCGGAAAGGGACATATCCCCTATCTCGTCGAGGAAGAGCGTACCCCCGGAAGCCGCCTCGAAGCGTCCCTTGCGGGCGGCGACGGCGTCGGTGAAGGCGCCCTTCTCGTGCCCGAAGAGTTCGCTCTCTATGAGCGTGTCCGGGATCGCGGCGCAGTTGACTTCCACGAAGGGCTTGCCCGCCCGGCCGGAACCCCGGTGTATGGCCCGGGCGACCAGCTCCTTGCCGGTGCCGTTCTCCCCGGTCACCAGGATGCGGGCGTCGCTGTCCGCCGCCTGGGCGATAAGGTCCTGCACCCGGCGCATGGCGGCGCTCTTTCCGATGAGCTCCTCGGTCCGCGGGGCGGCTATCTTCTTGAGGTCGCTGTTCTCCGCCCGGAGCCGGCGCACCGTGAGGGCGTTCCTGCTTATCGTGAGCACCTTGTCCAGGGAAAGGGGCTTCTCCAGGAAGTCGAAAGCCCCGAGCTTTACCGCCCGGACGGCCATATCGATGTTCGCGTGTCCGGAGATGACCACCACCTCCACGGCGGGCCAGCCCGATTTGATGCGTTCCAGGGCTTCGAGCCCCCCCATGCGGGGCAGGAGCACGTCCAGGAACACCAGATCCACGTTCGCGCGTTCCAGGAGGGCTATGCCGTCCAGGGCGTCCTCAGCGACGTGGACGCGGTAGCGCTCGTCCTCCAGTATGGAGGCGAGGGCGCTGCGTATTCCCGGCTCGTCGTCGATGATCAGTACGTCGTTCATGGTTCTCCGCCCTCTTTGGACCCCTCGGCGGGGGCAGAGTCGATGGGAAGGTCGATAAAGAAGGTCGTCCCAACCCCTTCCGCGGAGTCGAACCATACGGCACCCCCGTGGTCGACCACGATGCGTTCGACTATGGGAAGCCCGAGACCGGTGCCGCCTGCTTTGGTCGTAAAATAGGGAGTAAAGACCTGGGAGCGCGCATGCTCCGGGATGCCCTTCCCGCTATCCCGTATGCTCAGCCTACAATAGCGGCTATCCCTCTTTTTGACAAGGTCGCTCCCGAATTCGACGATGCCCGTTCCGTCCATGGCGTCCACGGCGTTCAGGACCAGGTTGGCGAGCACCTGGGCCAGATGGCGCCGGTCCGCCTTCAGGTAGATGCCCTGGCCCAGGCCGTCCAGACGAAAATCGACGGCGGGATAGGAGTTCCGGTAGAGGGCGATGGTCTCCTCCACCAGGGCCCGCAGCTCCGTCCGGGACAAGGCGGGCTCGTTCATGCGGGAAAAGGTGCGGAACTCCGAGAGGAGGCTGGATAGTCCGTCCACCTCCTGGATGATGGCCAGCATGGACGGCTCCAGGATGTCCCGCACCCCCTCGGGATCGGTCCGGAAGCGGCGCAGCACCCGCTCCGCGGACAGCTTGATCGGGGTCAGGGGGTTCTTTACCTCGTGTGCGAGCCGCTGGGCCATGTCCTGCCACAGGGTGATCTTCTCCGCCCGCATGGCCGCCGCCCGGGAACGCTCCAGATCCTGAACCATGGCGTTGAAGGAGGATACCAGGGCGCCGAGCTCGTCTCCCCGGCGGGAGAGGATGCGGATGGAGAAGTCCCCTTCCGCCACTTTGCGGGTCGCCTCGGCCAGATCGACGATGGGCTGGGTGATCATGCCGCTCAGGGCTACCGCTATGATCATGGTCATCAGCAGGGTGGGCAGCGAGAAGGCGCCGTAGA
The DNA here is from genome assembly GCA_964586455.1 of uncultured Aquimonas sp. GTDB lineage: Bacteria > Pseudomonadota > Gammaproteobacteria > Xanthomonadales > Xanthomonadaceae > Aquimonas. Next base: position 49,861 of record CAZPHV010000035.1, on the reverse strand, counting down.
AGATGAAAAGCAGAGGGCCGAGCCTCCCCTCCAGAGCTTCGATCGCCCTGAGGCGCGCCAGGGACTCCTCGACGCGGTCGAGCCTGCCGGATAGGTCGCCTCCCAGATCGAAGGTGATGATGCGCACCCTTCCGGGACCCATGACCGCGGCGTAGCGTATGGTTTCTGCGGAGGGCGCCGAGCTGCGGGGCAGGAAGCCCGGCGCGGTCGCCGCGGGTTCGTCGCTGCGGAAGGCTCCGTCCCCCGCGAAGCCGGCCGCCGCCCCCCCCCCCCAACCCCCCCCGCCGGGAATCCGGGCCCCCCCGGCCGGCCCCGCCCCCCCGTCCCCCCCGCTCCGGGGGGGGGGGGGGGGGGGGGGGAGAGGGGTAGACCGCTCGCCGCAAGGTGTATCCCCCTCTCCCCAACCCCTCTCCCACAAGGGGAGAGGGGCTCAACTCGATCCATCGGAGTTCGATTAAGGCAAGGCTCCGAGCAGATGCGAGCCGCCCATCCAGGCGTCCGGAAGCCCGCTCTTCAACGAATCCCGAATCCTGGCCTCAAACCATTCGCCCTCTCACTGAAGTCCAACGAACTCATGCCAAACCGCATCGACCAACGCCTCGACCAGCTCGCCGCAGCCAAGCGCACCGGCTTGATTCCCTTCATCACCGCTGGTGATCCCTCGGACGCCGCGACGGTGCCGGTGATGCATGCGCTGGTGCGCGCGGGGGCCGACGTGATCGAGCTGGGGGTGCCGTTTTCGGATCCGATGGCGGATGGCCCGGTGATCCAGCAGAGCAGCGAGCGCGCCTTGGCGCGCAAGGTGGGCCTGCGTCGGGTGCTGGCAATGGTTGCCGAGTTCCGCCAGCAAGACAGCGATACACCGGTCGTGTTGATGGGCTACCTCAACCCGGTCGAGATGTTCGGGCTTGAAGCGTTCTCGCGCGCCGCGCGCGAAGCCGGCGTCGATGGCGTGCTGCTGGTTGACTGCCCACCCGAGGAGTCCGCGCCGATACGCGCTGCGCTGAATGCAGAAAGCCTTGCCTTGGTCCCGCTGGCGGCGCCGACCAGCGCCGGCGAGCGGCTGACCACGCTTGCCCGAAGCGCGCAGGGCTACCTGTACTACGTGTCCTTTGCCGGCGTAACCGGCGCCGGCAAACTCGATACGGCCGAGGTGAAAGAAAAGGTCGCCGCGATCCGCGCCCTGACCAGCAACCGCATCGCCGTGGGCTTCGGTGTGCGCGACGCCGACAGCGCACGCCTGATTGCCGAGTTTGCTGACGCCGTGGTGATCGGCAGCGCCTTGGTCAGCACGCTTGCTGGGGCGGCCGACACGGAGGACGCCTGCGTGCGTGCCGAGGCGTTTCTGAAGCCGATTCGCGCTGCGCTGGGTTGAGTGGGTCCGCCGGGGTATTTGCTTCGGGCTATGCGCTTGAGACGCGCAGGCGATGTCGACCTGCAACGGCGTCGACAGCTGTGGTCCGCGCCCCACTGCCGCAGCCTCCCCGAACGTCACGCGCATCCAGTTCGAATTCGAGGCTCGCTGGGCTTCCGAAGCGGGACGGGCGGTGCTGAGCACGGAGTCAGCCCGTAGCCTGCCACCCGAAACTCCGCACAGGCCTTGATCGACTGCATCGGAACTCGATCCCGGTGATCCCACGCACTGCGGTCTCGACCAAGGTCCAAGAACGGAGGTGTGGCGGGCGCTGCTAGTGTCGGCGGTGGTCAGTCGGCTCTTTGAGGGGAGGGCGCAGATGCAGAGCCAGTCAGGGGCAACCGATGGCCGTGCGTTGGCCGCGGATTGGTCCGATCAGGAAGGCGTCCACGTGCGGCCGATTGCAGAGCGCATCGACTGGCTGCTGGCGCGCGCGGATCAGCATTCGCGGCAGTTCAGTGCGCCTGAGGCAGTACTGGCCCGCGAGCGCTACCGGGCACTGCACCCCACTGCGCTGGCCGCGCTCAAGTGCATGGATGGACGCCTGAATCTCGCGTTCGCCACCGGCACGCCGATTGGCCTGATTCAACCCTTCCGCAACCTCGGCGGACGCTTCGATCTGGGCTGGCCGCACCTCGGCGAAGTGCTGTCAGCCTGGGTGCTGCGCCAGGTCCGCGAGGGGCGGCGCGTGCTGCTGCTGTTGAACTACCACTTCTCGCACGGCTGCCGTGAGCGCGGCTGCGCCGGTTTCGCCTTCGACACCGAAGCCGCCCGTGCGCACATGCAGGAGTTGCATGGGCAGATCGAGCAGGTGTTCGGCCATGACCACGGCACGGTGTATCCGCTGGTCTGCGGCTTCGAGACCGACGAGGATGCGTTGAGCCTGCACTCGGCCTCTGGCGAGGTGCTGGACCTCGCCCGCGTTGATGATGCTGAAGAACAGATGCTTCCGCAGCGTCTGGCCGCGCTGTTTCCGGACATGCCCGAGCAGATGCGCTGTGATCTGCTGCCGCTGCTGCGCGGCAACCTCGCGCATGTGCGTGCGATCCGCGCCAGTCAGCGCCCGCCCGAGGTCGAGCATCGCGAGTGGGTGCTGTGCGTGGGGCGTGGCTTCGATGTGCTGCACATGCCCAATCTTGCTCTGATCGTCGGGCCCTACAGCCCGCGCCTGGATCAATCGATCGATACCGCCGCCAGCATCATCGAGTCGAACATGCGGGCGGGGCGCATTCCCGACGACGGTTTCCTGCTGCTCGCCTCGGTGCCCTTTGAGGAGCCCGGCCCCGACCGCGCGCGCGCCGAGCTGAAGGCGCGCTTCCTGTGTGGGTTTTCCCGCGATCTCATTTTTGAGCGCTACCCGTGGCTGGCCGCGCGCATGCATGAGCGCACCGCCGTGCTGGACTGGTCGAAACGCCAGCTGAAGTTGCTGGAAGCCTGAATGATCGCGGTCGCGGCGACGGCAGTTGATCTGACTCAGTTCATGCTTTTGCTCCCGCAGCCAGAATGCAGCGGTTCCCGCCTCGGTCAGCGGCTCGATGACTTCCGATCCCTCCCCAGCATTGCGGCTTCCCCTGTTCCGTTTGCGTGGCGTCGGTCGCGTGTACGGGCAGGGTGCCAGTGCGGTGCACGCCCTGCGTGGCGTTGACCTGGATCTGCAGGCGGGTGAAGTGGTGGTGGTATTGGGGCCTTCGGGCTCGGGCAAGAGTACGCTGCTGAACATCCTCGGTGGGCTGGATGCGCCCAGCAGCGGTACCGTCGAGTTCGAGGGCCGGCTGCTCGACTATGCCGACGAGCGCAGGCTCGGCGCCTATCGACGCAGCCATGTCGGCTTCGTGTTCCAGTTCTACAACCTGATTCCCAGCCTGACCGCGGCCGAGAACATCGAGCTGGTCACCGACATCGCCGAGGACCCGATGCCCGCCGAAGAAGCCCTCGCGCAGTTGGGCTTGGGTGGCCGTGGCGACAGTTTCCCCTCCCAGCTTTCCGGCGGTGAGCAGCAGCGCGTCGCGATCGCGCGCGCGCTGGCCAAGCGCCCGCAGGTGCTGCTCTGTGACGAGCCGACCGGTGCGCTTGATCTCGCCACCGGCGTGCGCGTGCTGGATGCGCTGATGGAGGCCAATCGTCGCAGCGGCAGTCTCAGTCTGCTGGTGACCCACAACGCGGACATGGCGCGGCTCGGCGATCGCGTGGTGCGCTTCGCCGATGGCGCGATCCGCTCGATCGAACACAACGCGCAGCGCGCTGCACCTGCGGAGCTGCGCTGGTGAGGCGGCCGCCCTTGCTCAACAAGCTTGGCCGAGACCTGCTGCGGCAGCGCGCGCAGGCCTCGGCGATTGCGCTGCTACTGGCGCTGGGTGTCGCCTTGCTGGTGACCTCGTTGGGCACGCGCAGCGCGCTGGAGAAGGCGCGCGATGACTACTATCGCGAACAGGGCTTGGCCGACCTGCAGCTGTCGATGGTGCGCGCGCCGCGCGCCCTGGCCGAACGCGCGGCCCGCTTGCCCGGCGTGCAGTGGGTGGAGGCGCGGCTGGCGGTGCCGGCTCTGTTGGCGCTGGAGGGCGTCAGCGCAGCCCTGGGGGCACGCCTGCACTCACTCGAAGACCCCCAAGGCAGCGTGGTCAACCGCCCCTGGTTGACCGATGGACGCTGGCCGGAGCCCGATGCCCGACGCGAAGTCGCGCTCAATGAGGCCTTCGCGCAGGCGCATGCACTGCGCCCTGGCGAGTGGCTGGAGCTGACCGTGCGCGGCTCGCGTGAGCGCCTGCAGGTGGTCGGCATCGCCAATGCGCCCGAGTACGTGTTCATCAGCCCGCCTGGCGAGCTGCTGCCGCAGCCCGAGCGTCACGCCGTGCTGTGGATGCCGAGGCGCGCACTTGAAAAGGCAGCCGGGCTGGAGGGGGCATTCAATGAGCTGCTGCTGCGCTTCGGCGATGACGCCTCGCCCGAAATCGTGGCGGCCCAATTGGAATTGATGTTCGCCCGCTATGGAGCGGGCCGTGCGCAGGACCGCAGCCGCATTCCGTCGGCGCGCCTGCTGGACGACGAGCTTGAGCAGCTGGGAACCATGGCCAGACTGCTGCCGCCGGCGTTTCTGGCGGTCGCCGCCTTTCTGCTCAACCTCAATCTGACGCGGCTGGTCGAGGCCGAGCGCAGCACCCTGGGCTTGATGAAGGCGTTTGGCCTGCGCGCCCGCGAGGTGGCCGGTGGCTATCTGGGCTTCGCGCTGGCGGTGAGCGCCGCCGGCGTGCTGCTTGGGTTGCTGCTGGGCCGGCTGCTGGGCGGGCTGATGTGCGAGCTGTACCTGGAGGTCTACCGGCTGCCGGTGCTGACCTTCGATCTGCCGTGGAGCCTGGTCGCTTCGGCTGTCGCGGTGGGCCTGGTGGCGGCGCTGGGGGGCAGTGGCATCGCCCTGCGCAGGGTGCTGGCGCTGCGTCCGGCCGAGGCGCTCGCGCCACCGCCGCCGCCCAGCTTCAAGCACGGTGCCGGCCCGCTGGAAGCGCTGGCGCGGCGGTTCGATCCACTGACCCGGGTGGCCCTGCGGCGCGTGCTCGGGTACCCGCGCCGCAGCTTGATCACGGTCGCGGGCTTCTGTGCGGCGCTGGTGCTGCTGGTGCTGTCGATGCAGGCGCCGCTGGCGATCGCGCATCTGCTCGACATCAGCTTCGGCGCAGCCAAGCGCCAGCAGATCACCGTCAGCCTGGCCGAGAACGCCGGCGCCGACGGCCTGCGCGCGTTGGCGCGATTACCGGGCGTCGAACTGGCCGAGCCCTTCCTCGCACTTGACGCGGTGTTCGAACACGGCGGGCGTAGCGTCAACGAACCCCTGCTCGGGTTGATCGAAGCACCGCGTCTGGAACGTCTCGTCGACGCTGGCGGCCACCCGCATCGACTGCGCGAGGATGGGCTGATCCTGAGCGGTTCGCTGGCCCGGCAGTTGGACGCGCGCGCCGGCGACAGTCTCTCGGTGCAGCTGACCACTGGCCTGCGTCGCCGCTTCGAGGTGCGCGTGCTCGACGTGGTGGAAGTCACAATCGGCAGTGGCGCCTGGCTGCACATCGACGCGCTGGCGCGGCGTTCCGGCCAGCCGGGGCGGATCAGCGGCGCGCATCTGCGGCTGCGCGCGGATGCCCGACCGGAGTTCGATCGCGCCGTACGATCGACGCCGCTGATCGCCGCCAGCAGTGATGTCGAAGCCGCCTGGGACGCGATGCGGCACATGTTCGAGCAGGGCAGCGGCACCATGACCACGCTGTTCACCGTCTTCGCGGTGCTGATGGCAGGCGGCATCGCCTACGCCACCAGCACCGTGGTGCTGGGCGAGCAGCGCCGCGACCTGGCGACCCTGTGCGTGCTCGGCTACGGTCGTCGCGAGGCCAGCTATGTCCTGCTGGCCGAGTTGGCCCTGCTGTGCCTGCTGGCGCTGCCTCTGGGCCTGTGGCTCGGCCATCATGCGGCGCAGGCCTTCCTGCGCGCGATGGCCACCGACGTGTTCCAGTTTCCTGAGCTGTTCGAGCCGCGCCTGCATCTGCGTGCCGGGCTGATCCTGCTGGCCTCGGTGGCCGCGGCCGCGCTCTGGGTGCGGCGCGGGGTGGATCGGATCGCACTGGCCGAAAGCCTGAAAGTAAGGGAGTAGACGCATGTCGACCACGCCTGCCCGCCGCCGCACGCGCCTGGCCTGGAGCCTCATCCTGCTGATGCTGCTGGTCGCAGCCGGCGCTGCGCTGTGGCCGCGGCCGCGTGCGTTCGAGCTGGTCGAGGCGGTGCACGCGCCCCTGCGCATCGAGCGCAGTGATCGCGGCACCACGCGCATGCGCGAGCTGCATCCCTTGGCCGCGCCTACCGCCGGCGTGCTTGAGCGGATCGCGCTGGAGCCCGGCGATGCCGTGCAGCGCGCGCAGGTGGTGGCGCGACTGCGTCCGCTGGCCTCGGTGCCGCTGGATGCGCGCAGCACGGCTGCCGCCCGCGCCGAGCTGGCGGCCGCTGAAGCAGGCCTGGTGCAGGCGCAGGCGCATGCCGCCTCGGCCCGCGATGCGCGCCAGCGGCTGGACGCTTCGGGCCAGCGTGGCCTGGTCAGCGAACGCGAGCTGACCGCGGCGCGTGCGCTCGACCGCGAAGCCGCAGCCGCGGTCGCCGCCGCGCGCGCCGGTGTCGAGCAGGCGCGGGCGCGACTGGCCCTGGCCTTCCCCGATGCCGAGGGCCGTGTCGAGCTGCGCGCTCCGGTCGATGGCGTGCTGCTACGGCGATGGGTGCAGGGCGAACAGCCGGTCGAGGCCGGTCGCGTACTGCTTGAAATCGGTGAGCCCGATTCGCTGGAGGTGGTGGGCGATTTCCTCTCGCAGGATGCGGTGCTGTTCGTGCCCGGCGCGCGCGCGCGTATCGAAGGCTGGGGCGGCGTGCCGCTGGCGGCCCGCGTCGAGCGCATCGAGCCGGTGGGCGAACTCAAGGTGTCGGCGCTGGGCGTCGAAGAGCAGCGCGTGCGCGTAATCCTGCGCTTGGAGGAGCCGCCGGCCGCGCTGGGTCACGGCTATCAGGTCGAGGTGCATGTGCGGGTGCGCGAGGTGGAGTCAGCTCTCGTGCTGCCGGTGGAATCCCTGCGCCGCGACGCTGCGGGCTGGAAGGTCTGGCGGGTCGAACAGGGGCGGCTGCGCGCGCGTCTCGTCGAAGTCGGCGACAGCGATGGCCGCCAGCGCGAGATCCTGAGTGGGCTTGCGTCCGGTGACCGGGTGCTGCGCGTGCCGCCGCTGGGCGACCTGGAAGGGCAGCGGGTCATTTCCTCTGAGGCTGATCGCTGAGCGACGGCGGGGCGCATCGCAGGCGTCGGACGGGTGCAGTGCTGACGCGCGATGCTCCCCGCAGCGCCCTCCAGCGGGTCGCCGCTACAGCACCGTCTCGAAGCCGTCACTGAATATCTCGTCGGTGGGTGGTGTCGGGCGCTCAAAGGCGCCGATGTCGCAGCGCGCGATGCCGTCGCCGTTGCCGTCCTGCGGGCGTAGCGTGCCGCGCGCATCGCGGGCCAGGCATTCGCCTCCTGCATCCACCAGCGGGCCGTCGGCGGCGTAGGCGATGACCGGGATCGGCTCCGAAAGATCCAGCGCGTAGGCGCCTGTGCTGGTCAGCGCGGCGCCGCCTGGCTGTAATTGCTGACGGCAGCCTGCATCGACAATCGCGTTGTGCGCGCTCTGGCGCTGGCTGGTGTCGGGTGTGAAGAACAGACAGTGCGTGCCCGCAGCCTCGCCGAAAGCGTTGTGGTTGACCTCAAGAATGCGGCTGGAGGAGAGCATCAAGTGAGCGCCGCCATTGCCTGCGGAGTTGGCTTCGAGCGTGTTGAAGCGGAGGTCGAGGTCGGACCGACCGATGTTCATCGCGCCGCCGCGATTGCTGGCATCGTTCGCGCGGAAGGTGTTGTTCGTCAGTTGGACTTCGATGTTGTCGCCCGCCGTCCCACGGCGGACGTTGAGTGCGCCGCCCTCGCTGGCGCGGTTGTCATCAAAGTAGTTGCGCTCCAGGTACACGCCGCAGTTCTCGAAGCAATTGATGTTGATGGCCCCGCCGGAGGCGAAGCCTGACTCGGCCAGGACCCGGTTGTTGACGAACACACTGTCCCAGATGACCGTGGCTTCCACGTTCAGACCCGCATCGACGGCGCCACCCGTACTGCTGATCATCTCCACGCGATTGTTGAAGAAGCGGCTGGTCTCGATGGTCAGTCGCCGCCCGCCCACGCTGAGCGCGCCGCCCATCCCGTTGGCGGCGCCGTTGGCTCCATTGAGAACGGCGTTGCCGATGAACTCGCTGCTGTAGACGGTCAGCGAGCCTTCGGGGGATCGCCACGCAATCGCGCCGCCGCCCACAGGCTGGTTACCGCTGGCGATCACCTGACAATCTGTGAAGGAACTGCCGCTGACGGTCAGCCCCGCGGGTGGCTCGAAGATGTTGTCGTGCATGCCTTGCACGCAGCCGCCTCCGGTCTCACTTCGCCCGCCTTCGAGGTGCAGATCGGTCAGGGTCAGGCCCTCCAGCGGTGCATCGGCGCGGAAGATGCTCGTGGTGCTTCCCGCGGGTGCGCGAATGCGGGGGTTGCGCCCAAAGCCGCTGATAACCACGCCTCTCTGGGTGATCACGGGCAGCGGCGTCAACAGCTGGATGGTGGCGTTCTGTGGGTAGCTCGGCTGAAAGGTCACGAACAGAACTTCATCAGGGTTGGACTGCAGGTCCAACAGCGCTTGTCGCAGCGAACCCGGTCCACTGTCGTTGGCGTTGGAGACCGAGAAATTGACGCTGTCGGCGCTGGCGATCGTTGAAGCAAACAGCGAGACAGCAGCAAACAAGTAACGGAGCATCGCGTATTCCTCATGTCGGCAGGTCTCGGTGACGAGGCCCGCAAGATCGGGTCGGGTGCCGCGCCGGCTTGGCGGTCGCGGGGAAGCGTTCACTCGCTCTCAAGAAGCAGTCGCCTCGCGACCCCATTGTGGGTGGCCCTACGAAGACGCTGCTCTCGCGAAGGCGGGCCGATGGGCCGGGCAGAGGCTCTCCGGGTGACCGCCTTTGCGGGTGCGAAGATCAGGTGTTCTTCAAGAAAGCCTGCGCAGCCGCATGAGCTTGAAAGGGCTTCGGATCAAGCACGCGCGCGCAATCGGTTATTGCTCAGGATCCTTGCGAGACCTGCATCGGGGCGAACCTCACGGGCAGCGCGCAGTCGCCCGTTTCATGGTGATCACCCACCGGCACCCGGCATTGCGGCGGACCGAACTCGAGCGTGATCTCGCTGCAGGGCGCCCGGAACGCGAGGTCCTTGATCGTGGCTCCGGTCGCACCTGATGAGTAGATTTCGAGAATGGCGGGCGCCTGTGCGGCGATCAGCAAGGGCACCTCGACGCCCCCGCGCATGGCGCGCACGGGTGCCGTCAACTGGAAGGCAGCACCATCGGGGCCGGACTGCTTCGCGGTCACGAAGCAGGAGACCTCGTACTGGGTGATGCCGGACGGGGCAATGACGATGGCAGGGCCGTCACCCACATTCGCGTTCGATACGGTGGCCGGCGTCCAGGATGCCGTTGTCGCGTGTGCCGCGGGCTTTGTCGGCTGTTCCATCGAAATCGCGCGCTCGCCATCTCCGGTGGCGTCGGGTGGGCTGCATGCGATCAGGGTGAGCAGCAGCGCGAGCGGGGCGTAGCGAATTTTCATGTTCATCGCACGGGAACCTGTGAGCCGTTGTGCTGTGTCAAACAGGAATGGGCGTCAGATGCGGACACGCCTGAGCGAAGTGCAGGGTTCCGGCGTGCATCGTCCGAGGAGCAGCGACCGTCAGCGCGCACGGCTCCGCAAGCGCCTGCTACTCGGCGCACTTCCCTGCAACAGTGTGAAGCCGAGGCTATTCGAAGCCGTCGCTGAAGATGTCGCTGGTCAAGGGCGCACACAGCGTGCCGGCGCTGACCTCGGGCCTCAGCGCGGCACTCAGATGGAAGCGACCGTCATCGGTGGCGGCCGCTGCGGGCTTCAGCTGCGCCTGCAGCGCGAAGCGGCCGTCAGCGCTGCGCGGAGGCGCCTTGGTCAGGGTGGCCGAGCCATCGAAGCGCGAGGCCGGGACACTCTGCGCCTGCGCCGGAAGGCTCAGGACGAAGCTCAGCACGAGGCCCCACACACAGAGGTGCAGGGCGCGGCAGCAGGGGATTGATCGGGGGCGCATGGGAGTTCCAGTGCTGGGAGGGAGGTTGGCATCGACCCGATGGGCGACACGGCATCGGTCTGCGTGTACACGCGGGCCGCGATGCATCCGAACTACTTCTCCAACTGGCTCAGCCGCTGCTCCAAATGCGCCAGCCGCGCGGCCAGCACGTCGCGCTCCTGCTGGGCGAGCGACTCGCGCGCCGCGAGCTCCTGCACGGCACCGGCCAGCACCGCGCTCAGGCGGTCGTAGCGCACGCCTTCCACTTCACCGTTCTCGTTGCGCACGATCAGCCGCTCATCGAGCGCTGCCACTTCTTCGGCGACGAAGCCGACATCGGCGGCGCCGGAGTCCTTCCAGCGATAGGTGACCGGGCGTAGCGCCGAGACCGCGGCCAGACCGAGGTCAAGGTCGCTGATGTCCTGCTTGTAGCGCGCGCTGGATGAGCAGCTGGCGATCTGGTTGCTGGCGTTGCGGCACAGGCTGGTGGAGCCCGCCGAGCCGAGCGCGTCCACACGCAAGGTTCCGTCGACACGCAGCCGGTTGCCTTCAGGGGAGTTGGTTGCACTGCTGCCGGTGATCACCGCGCCGCCGAAGGCGCGGACCAGGAACTGATTGGTACCCGAGGTGACAAAGTTCGTTTGCTGGGAGTCCGCCCAGACGAAGGAGCCGGCGTCGCCGGCCGTTCCAGATGAAGCGATACCCGTGCAGGCGACGCCTGGTGCGCCGGATCCCGAGCCAGGGCGCACCTTGGCTTGTGTTCCACCCGCCCACGAGTTGGCGCCGCCTGCGCAGTTGAAGATGCCGCCGCTCACGCTCGACTGGCCGCCCGAGGCGCTATTGCTGGCGCCTCCCCCCACGAAAGCGGACACGCCGGTGGCGGAGTTGTTGGCGCCCCCTGCCGCGACGGCGTTGGCGTTCCCGGCTGCATTGTTGAGTCCGCCGCCCACGGTCGAGTAGCGACCGCTTGCCAGATTGTTCCTTCCGCCGCTCACAACGGACGCCTCCTCACTCGCGCCGTTGTTCCTGCCGCCACCCACCACCGAGTGATCGCCACCGGCAATGTTGAGCTGACCTCCGCCAACCGTGGCGGCGAAGTCGTCGGCAAGATTGTTCAGTCCTCCGCCGACGACCGTGCGGTCGGTCGCTGCCCTGTTTCCCGATCCCCCGCTGACGACAGAGGAGCTACCGCTGGCGACGTTCGACAGGCCTCCACCCACTACGGTGAACTGACTGCTGGTGTTGTTGCTGTCTTCATCCCCGGCGAGGTTGTCCCAGCCACCGCTCACCGTTCCGTAGTTGTCGGTGACGCGATTGCCCTTGGCGACGCCGCTGTCGATCGTGGCGCCGCCGCCGCTGATGGTGGCGCCGCGAACCCCTGCTCGGACAGAGTTGGCCGTGCTCCCGGCGATGACGTTTGCTGTGATCGGTGCACCGTTGAACAAGCCTTCGCTGGGCTCGATCCGGAGGCTTTGCGCGTTCCGCGTTCTGAAAACCAGTGCCTTTGCGTCGGTCGTTCCGATGAAGTTGACGGCGGGATCCGTGCCGCTGTTGCCCTCCGTATCCCAACACACGCCCGCCAGCGCCGCCTTGGCGTCGAAGCGCTTCGGTGCAGCGAGGGCGACGAAGCCCGAGTTGTTCTGCTGCACTTCGGTCAGGATCGACAGCACCGGCGCTGCGGCAAGATCGAGGCCGAAGTCCACTTCCACAGAGAACTGACCGTCGCGCACCTCGACGCCATGCAGGGTCAGTGGGCTGGAGACGCCGAGATTGTTCGTCTCATTCAGCAGCGTCAGCCGCAGATCGTAGCGGCCGTTGGCGGGTTTGCCGCCGTCGTTCAGGTTGCCCTGATAGGTCCAGGGGGCGGCGAAACAGGTGCTGGTGGCGGCCAGAGCAAGCAGCAATACGCAGGATTTCATGGGTGGGGCTCCAATCATGGAAGGGCTGCCCGGGTGCGTTCCGAGGCAGAAGTCGGTCGTGCGCTGCCGCCGTGCACCTCTCGGGTGTTCGCAGGTGTTGCAGTGGCGCCGCCGTGGAAGGGAATTCAATCCGCGTGGATTCAGGCGCTGCGTCATGACGGAGCCATCAGCGACGAGCATTCGAACAACGCGTTCGCGCGATTCCTTCTGGCAAAGCAGGCGGCTGCAGTCGCGGGCGCTCAGAGCGTGTGAAAGAACCCGGACGCCGTAGCGAGGGCGTCCAGAGGCGGCCGCAGTAGGCGGATGGTTTTGTCACATGCGCTCAGTTGCGTTCGATGACAAGCCGCCCGGAGACGTCGACGCCGTCGGCGTGGGTGGGATCGATGAAGGCCTCGCTGCCCTCGGAGTAGGCGGAGAAGCGGCCGGAAAAGCGGGCGTCGATCGACTTGAAGCGATTGTTCTCGTCCATGCGCAGCGCATCGACCTGCACCTCGCCCTGCACCGAGCGCAGCGCGCCGTCGCGGCCGGGCACGCCGACCAGCTGGATGTGCACTGGCTGAGGCCCGCCTTCGCCGACGCGCTGGCTGCCTTCGGTCGGGCGCAAATGGGCCAGCGTGACTTCGGCGGCCGCTGCCTTCTGTCCGTCGATGCGGCTGGCCTGCAGGCGGACGCTGACGTCGCCCATGCCGGAGTCGCGGTAACCGGTGCTCTGGCCGATGTCGAAGAAGTAGCGCTGGCCGTCGACCTGCAGTTCGATGCCGGGCGTGCCGGCGGTGTCCGCCGCGGGCTTCGCTTCGCGGGCAATGATGCGTTCGGCGGCGGCTTGACCGCCGCCGGCAGCGATCGGCGCCTCGTCGCTGCAGGCGGCGAGCAGCAGGCAGAGCAGTGCGGCGGAAGCGGCAGGGCGCAGGGCAGGCATGGGCGGCTCCGGAAAGGTGGGGTGTGCGTCAGGAAACAGAGGAAGGCCGCTCAGGCGGACAGGCGTCGAGTCCGCGATCGGATTCCGCTCCGCTGCACGGCGCTGGAGCCGAGGGGCCCGGGGGCTGCGGGCCCGTGCCTCGGCCGCAAGCGGGCGTGGCAGGCGCCGCATCCACCGGCCCGATGCGGATGCCAGGTTTGCGCGTTCGCGCGCGTCGTCAGCGTCAGCGCTGCGAGGTGCCAGGCGCACTGCCAGCACGCGGATCCGGGCCGTGCAGTCCCGGGCGCACTTCGTCGAGTGAGGGCAAGGGCACGTCGAGCGGCCACAGCAGTGCGCTGATGCCGCTGGCGCCCGTGCGCAGGCCGCCCGAGTAGCCGATGCCCTGCGGTCGAACCATCAGCGAGAACGGCTCGGGGATCGGCGCACCGACTTCGAACTCGATCCACAGCAGGTCGTGTTTGTCGAGTGAGCCCCGGGTCAGCGTGCCGGTGCGCCCCTCCACGCTTGTGCCGCCGAGCCGAGCGGTGGCTGTCCAGCGGCCGCTGATCGGGGCGCTGGCGGAGGCCTGCTGCAGATCGAAGCTGAGCAACAGGTCCAGGCCCGCATCGACCTCCCAGGGCGGCACGCCGTACAGACCCCAGCGACCGCTCACTGCGCTCGCCGCGGCGGGCGAGTCGCGATCGTTCGAGACCGGAATGACGAAATCATTGTTCTGGCCCGGAAAGATCGCGATGTCCGCCGACAGCACGACCTCGCCGGGTGCATGCGCGCGCACGCGCCAGTTGCCCGGCTCGAACTCGCCGGAGATCACCGGGCCGGTCTGTTCAGGCGCCCAGGCCTCGGGTGACATGTCGGCATCCAGCGGCGTCGCCTCCCAGATCACATCGCTTTGTGGCGCATCCGGCGGCAGCCGGAAGGTGGCGGAAACGGCGGCGATGCGGTCCTGTGCGGCATCACCACGCGTCGCAGCAGCGGCCTTGGCGGCCAGATCCGCAGTGCTTGGCTGCTGCTCATCCTCGAACGGAACGCCGACGCCGAAGCGGCGCGAGAACAGCACTTCTGAACGCGCCGAGTTGAGATAGCGGACCTCGTACTCACCGGGTTGGGTGGGGGCCGTTAGCGTGAGGCTGCCGCGCGCGCTCAGCGCGAAATTCCAGCCATAGCGCTGGTGTTCACCGACAGGCTGGTCGAGATCCGCGATCAGAACCCGTTCACCGCCCCGGTCCGGGCCGCGGTAGACGATGCGCACACGGCTGCCCGGCTCGACCGATCCAATGGCATCGAAACCCATTGAAGGAGCGACCACTTCCACCGCTTGCCGCGCGATGATGCCGCCGCCGGGGCCGGCGCTGCGGATGATCAGGTCGTACATTCCGGGCTGCGAAGGGGCCGTCTTGGTCGACGGATTGTTCGGAGCATTCCCTGAGCCACCGATCGGCCCGAAGCTGGCGGAGGAAGGCGCGCCGTTCTCGCCCTGGGGCACGAAGCCCATGAAGTCCGAGAACTTCGCCTCACCGCGCCAGCCGATGCGGTAGCGGAAGCCCGCCTCGGCCTTGTCGCCGATGTCGAAGGCGGCTTCACGCTGCGACACGGGTGCGGGCTCGGGTTCAGGCTCAGGTTCGGTCTGCGGGGCGGGCGCGGCGGCGCTGACCTGCTGCAGCGCCTGCGCCAGTTCGGCTCCCGATTGGGTCTGGAACAGCATGCCGCCGGTCTGCCGGGTGATGCAGGACAGCGCATCGACTTCTGTGCGCGACAGCCCGAACCCGACCACATGCGCGCGGATGTCGATGCCCTCGGCGGCGAGGCTGGCGGCCAGCGCGCAGGGGTCGCCGGCGCAGGTTTCCAGGCCGTCGGTGACCAGGATGATGTCGGCGGCTTCCGCGCTCGGCGGAATCTGCTCGCGCGCCTTCGCAAGGCTGTCGGTCAGCGGCGTCATGCCGCGCGGCATCAGCGCGCGCAGGCGTGACTCCAGCGTGGCGGCGGCAGCTGTACCCATCGGCGCGATCACCTCGATGTCAGCGCAGTCGCCGCGACGGTTGTGGCCGTAGGCGATGACCGAAAGCGGCACGCTGCGGTCGCGGCTTGCGAAGTAGTCGGCCATCACATCGCGGGCGACTTCGATGCGGGTCTGACCGTCGTCCAGTCGGTTCCACATCGAGCCCGAGGCGTCGAAGACGAGCACCGAGGCGCGTTCGGCCAGGGCAGGGCTGGTCGATGCCAGCGACAGCACCAGTGCGGGAATCCATCGGTTCATGCGGTTTCTCTCGAATCCATCGGAAAGGGCGGCGTTTGCAGGGGCGCGTGGAGGGGCGAAGTGGGTGCCGGGTCAGTGCGCGATCACGCAGTGCGGGCCTGAATCGCCAAGCGGCCCTGCGGGCCAGCGGCGCTGGCCGGTGTCGGGCTGCACGGCAATCGAACGTATCCAGCCAAGACGGTCCACTGCAGCGGCTTTCACGGATGACTACACAGACAAGTGTGTGCAATCCGGACATTGCGTTCATCGCGCCGCCCGACTCGCCGTGTCGCCCTGCGAACGCGGGCGATGCGCGCATCACTACTGGGAGCGCGTGAAAGAACCATCCGCCTACTGCGGCCGCCTCTGGGCGCCCGTGGCGGCAGCGCGCTACGCGAATTCCGCGGTCATTTGGCTCGCCAAACTCCCTTGAATTCACGCACCGCGCTTTGCCACGAACGCCCAGAAACGCCCTCGCTACGGCGTCCGGGTTTTTTCACACGCTCTGAGCAGAATCAATATGCGAGACTCCAAGGCATGAGTCAGGACACCTCTGCGGCTGCACGCGAACCCGCCCAAGCCCCCGATCCCACCCTGCTGCATGAGCTGGTCGATCTGCTCTATGCCGATCTGCGCAAGCTGGCGCGTCGCGAGCGTTTCCGGCTCGGCGCAGGTGCGACGTTCTGCACCACCGCCTTGATCAGCGAAGCCTGGCTGAAGCTGCAGCGCACGCCGGGCTGGAACGGACAGCAGCATTTCCTCGCCACGGCCGCGATCGCGATGCGCCAGGTGCTGGTGAATGACGCGCAGGCGCGCTTTGCAGACAAGCGAAACGGCGGCCAGCGACCGCTGCCGCTGGACGAATCGCCCGAGGCCCCCGACGAGGTCGACGAGCAGATCCTGCAGGTCAACGACGCGGTGCAGCGGCTTGCCTGCCTGAGCCCGCGGCTGGCGCAGGTGGTGGAGTGCCGCTACTTCGCCGGCTACAGCGACGATGAAACCGCGGTGGCCTTGGGCATCACCGATCGCACCGTCCGACGCGACTGGGCCAAGGCGCGCGCCTGGTTGTATCGCGAGCTCGCCGACGAGGTCGCTGCGAATGACTGAGGCCGCGCGGTTCGCGCGCGTCGAGGCGCTGATCGATGACGCGCTGGAGCAGCCCGAGGCCGCGCGTCGCGACTGGCTGCAGGCCGCCTGCGCTGATCAGCCGGAGGTGCTGGAGGAAGCGCTCTCGCTGCTGGAGGCGATCGATCAGTCCAGCGGATTCCTGGAGTCGAACGGGTCCGCCGCGCCGGATGTGCAGAGTCTGAGCGGACGCATCCTCGGCGGCTGGCGGCTCCTGCGCCCGCTTGGCCACGGCGGCAGCGGCGAGGTCTGGCTGGCCGAGCGCGCCGATGCGCGCTTCGATCAGCGCGTCGCGATCAAGCTGCTGCATCACCTGAGTACCAGCGCCGTGCAGCGCTTCGAGCGCGAGCAGACGCTGCTGGCGCGGCTGGAACATCCAGGCATCGCGCGGCTGATCGACGCCGGCTGCAGCAGCGACGGCCAGCCCTACATGATCATGGAGTTCGTCGAGGGCGACACGCTGATCGCGCACTGCGAGCGTGCGCAGCTGGATCTGCTCGCGCGGCTGCAGCTGTTCGACCAGGTCTGCGAGGCGGTGACGCATGCGCACCGGCATCTGATCGTGCATTGCGATCTGAAGCCCGCGAACATCCTGGTGCGCGCCGACGGCCGCGTCGCCCTGCTGGATTTCGGCATCGCCCGCCTGCTCGATCTCGATGCCGAATCACCCGCAACCCGCAGCCTGCATCTGACCCCGCAGTACGCCGCGCCCGAGCAATTGTCTGGCGGCGAGCAGTCGACCCTGACGGATGTCTATGCGCTCGGCCTGCTGTTGCACGAGCTGCTCAGCGGCCGTTCGCCCTGGGGTGCGCTGACCGGGCGTGCTGGCGTGGCGGTGCTGCAGCGGGCGATGGCGGGGCCGCCGCCTGCGCCGAGTACGCAGGCAGGTTCGCCGGCTTTGGCGCGACGTCTGCGCGGCGATCTCGATGCCATCGTCGGCAAGGCGCTGCGGCCCGAGCCGAACGCGCGCTATGGCTCGGTCGAGGCGCTGCGGGACGACCTGCAGCGCCATCGCGAGCGTCAGCCGGTGCGCGCTCGCGGCGATGCCTTCTTCTATCGCCTGCAGCGCGGCCTGCGTCGCTATTGGCTGGCGGCCAGTGTTGCCCTGTTGTTCACCACCGGACTGATCGCTGGATCGGCGGCGGTGTGGCGGGCCCAGCAGCAGGCCGAGCGCGAGCGCGATGTGGCGCAGATGGAAGCGATGCGCGCCAAGGCCGTGCGCGACTATCTGGCGCACATGTTCCGTGATGCCGGCCAGCGCGCCGGTGGCGCCGCGCCGCTGACCGCCAAGCAGGTGCTGGACCAGGCCGCCGCCCGCATCGAAACCACCTTCAGCGCCGATCCCGCGACGGCCGCACCCGTGCTGCACGCCCTGGGCGAGCTGCACCTGTACATCAACGACTATGCCGGTGCCGAGCCACTGCTGCGCCGCTGGCTGGCGGGTGAGGCCGGCCTGGCGGACCCGGACAGCGCCGCAGATGTTCGCTTCGCGCTGGCCGAGGCCGTGTTCCGGATGGGGCAGGTCGACGATGCCGCGCAGCTGCTGCACGCGGCGCAGTCGTACTGGCAGCAGGCACCGCAGCGGCACGCCGAGCGCCTGCTGACCAGCCGCATGCTGCAATCGCAGATCGAACGTCAGCGCGGCGAAATCGCGCTCGGTATCGAGACCCTGGAGTCCAGCCTGCCGCAGCGCCTGCAGCGCTCGGGCGAGCAGCATTTCGAAACCGCGGCCTTGCTAAGCAACCTCGGCGCGGCCTACATCCAGGCCGGCCGCTTGCCAGAGGGCATCGAGGCCTCGCAGCGCGCGCTGCATCTGTGGCGTGCGCTGAACCTGGACCACGGCAACGATGCCCTGAACACGCTCAACAACCTCGCCGCCGCCCAGTTCCGCAGCGGCGATCTGGCGCAGGCCGCGCAGCATTTCGAGCAGGCCCTGGCGATACGACGCGAGTTGTTCGGGCCTTCCGCCGCGACGGCTGCGCTGATCGGCAACTACGCGCGGGTGATGCAGCGGCGCGGCGAGCATCCGGCCGCGCTTGCCCTGGTCGACGAGGCCGAGCCGATGGCGACGACGCATGCCGGCCCGCACAGTCCGCTCACGCTGTCCTTGGGGGTGACGCGCGCAGAGCTGCTGCTGACAATGGCGCAAGCGCAGGCTGCCGATAGCGTGCTGTCGACGTTGGAGTCGGTGCCCGAGATGCCCGCGCCACTGCTGCTGCGTGTGCAGTTGGCGCGTACGACCCAGCTGCGCGACAGCGGGCAGCGCGCGGCCGCTGTCGCGCGTCTCGCAGAAGCTGTTGAGTTGGCCGATCGATTGGGCGCGCAGGCGCAGCCGCTGCGCGCTGAGATCGATGCCTTGGTGGTGTCGCTTCGGTAGCGTGGTGGGCGGGCGTGCGGCTGTGCTGTCGCAGCGAATCGATCGGGTAGGTTGGGCGGAGCCGAAGGCGATGCCCAACATCGCGGCGCCTGACGCTTGCCGCAGGGGGCGAGCAACGTTGGGTCAAGACCCACCCGATGGCCCCGCGGGGCCTGGCGCGCGACTCAGAGCAGCAGCAAGGTGCCCAAGCCGAGAAATGCGAAGAAGCCGAACACATCGGTGACCGTGGTCAGGAAGATGCTGCTCGCCAGCGCCGGGTCGAAGCCGAGCCGCTTGAGGGTCAGGGGCACGGCCACGCCGGCCAGGCTGGCGGCCATCAGATTGAACACGAGCGCGGCGAAGATCACGCCCGAGAGTGCGATATCGCCGAACCACAGCCAGACCACGCCGGCCAGCAACAGCCCCAGGCCCAGGCCGTTCAAGGTGGCCACGCGCAGCTCCTTCCACAGCAGGGTGCGCACATTGCTGGCACCGACCTGGCCGAGTGCGAGACCGCGGATCATCAGCGCCAGCACCTGGGTGCCGGCATTGCCGCCCATGCCGGCGACGATCGGCATCAGCACCGCCAGTGCAACGACCTTCTCGATGGTGGCCTCGAAGCGGCCGACCACGCTGGCCGCCAGAAAGGCGGTGAGCAGGTTGATGCCCAGCCAGATCATCCGCCGCGGCGCGGCGCGCAGCACCGGGCTGAACATGTCCTCGTCTTCATCAAGGCCCGCTGCAGACAGCACCTGGTGCTCGGCCTGCTCGCGGATGATGTCGACTACGTCATCGATCGTGATGCGACCCAACAGAATATTGTTCTCATCCACCACCGGCGCCGACACCCAGTCGTGGTCTTCGAACTGACGCGCGACCTCTGCGGTGAGCGTGTCGACCGGGATCGCCGGGTGGTCGTCCTCGTCCATCAGCTGGTTGATCGGCCGCGAGGGCTCGGACAACAGCAGGGCGGTCAGCGGGATGCGGCCGAGGTACTGGTGGCGACGGCTGACCACATACAGATGATCGGTGTGCTCGGGCATTTCACCGCGCAGGCGCAGATAGCGCAGCACCACGTCGATGGTGACGTCGGCACGCACGGTGATGACGTCCGGGTTCATCAGACGGCCGGCGCTGTCCTCGGGATACGAGAGCACCTGTTCGAGGCGCTCGCGGTTCTCCCGGTCCATCGACTTCAGGACCTCGTCGATGACCTGGTCCGGCAGGTCCTCCATGAGGTCGGCGAGGTCGTCGATGTCCAGCGATTCGGCGGCGGCAACGATTTCGTCGGGGTCCATCGCCGCGAGCAGGCTTTCGCGCACCTCGTCGCCGACGTGGACCAGCACCTCGCCATCGTCTTCGGCGTCGACCAGACCCCAGACGATGATGCGCTTGTCGGGCGGCAGCGATTCCAGCAGGTTGCCGATCTCGGCCGGGGTCAGCGTGTTGACCATCCGCCGCACGGGGCCGAGGCGGCCGCTGTCCAGCGCTTCCGAAAGCAGCCTCAGCTGGCGTGCGGCTTTGTCCTGGCGGTTGTTCTCTGCCATGGCGGGCCTTCAGCGGGAGGGGTCAAGCGCGCTGCCCAGCGGCGCGCAGCGATGTTCAAATAGCCGGCATAGGCCGGGGCACGACTCCGGGAGGACCGCTTCGATCAGAACGAATCGAAGACGCAGCCACGCGTTCCTCTTTCTTCGGCACTCGTTCCTCGTTCCCAGCCCTCACGCCGCTTCGAACCGGTTTGCGGCGACGTTCTTGCGCACCTTGGCCGGGTCCCAGATGCGTCCGTTCATCGCGATGTACACGCCTGGCGGCAGGCACTGCACGGCGCCGACGGCGGTGCCGATGTTGAACTCGGCATCCGAGCCGCGGAAACGCGCGGGGTTCAGTGCGCCGGTCATCACGATGGTCTTGTCCTTGATGTCGGCCAGTACGCGGCCGGTCTCGACCATGCTGTCGGTGCCGTGGGTGACCAGAATGTGCCGCGCCGGCTGCGCGAGGATGGTCTGCTTGACCAGCGCGCGGTCTTCCTCGGTGATGTGCAGGCTGTCTTTGCGCAGGATCGGGATCACCGAGAACCGGAAGGTGACGCCCAGCTCTTCGAGAATGCGGCCGATCTGCGGGTCGCCGATCTGGTAGTCCGACTTGTCGTCGAAGTAGATCTTGTCGATCGTGCCGCCGGTGGTGACGATGCAGAGCTGGTCCATGGCGAGGCCGTTTGACGCGGGGAGGCCGCGAATTATACGGGCTCGCTTCAGGGCTCGGCCGTTTCCGCGGCGGCGTTGACCAGCTTGCGCCAATAGATACGTCGCGACAGGCCGTGCCAGGCGGCTGCGCAGCACACGCCGGCAGCAAGCAAGGCCTCGACCAGCCCGGGCCAGAGCGCAGCCGGCACCGTCCAGGCTTCCATTACGCCGTGAGTGAAATGGAACATCGCGATGAAGCCGGCCCAGAACAGCGCCTTTTTCATCTGCGCCAGCGCGCACAGCGCGGGGATCAGCAGTGGCAGGCCCAGGATCGCGAGCGGTACCCACGGGCTGACCCGCGCTGGCGGCAGCAGTACCAGATACCAGGCGAGCTGCAGCGCGATCAGCGCCCACAGCAGCACCACGCCGAGACGCCAGGCCGATTGGCCAACGTGCTCGGGCACCGGGCTTGCGTTCTCGTCAAAAAGATTCGGGTTGGCGGATTCAAGCGTCATGCGGGTCGGTCCAGTTTCTGCGCGATCTGCGCCACGCGTCGACCCAGTGCGCGGGCGAGCAGGCGCTCGTCCTCGCTGGGCTGGGTGTGGCCGTCGTGGCCGGTCCAGTGGCTGGCGCCATAGGGCGTGCCGCCGGTGGTGGTGGTGCTGAGCGCGGCTTCGGTGAACGGGATGCCGGTGATCAACATGCCGTGGTGAAGCAGGGGCAGCAGCATCGTCAGCAGGGTCGATTCCTGGCCGCCGTGCATCGATGCGGTCGAGGTGAAGGCCGCCGCGGGTTTGCCGACCAAAGTACCCGACGCCCATTCGGCGCCGAGTGAATCCAGGAAGTGTTTGAGCGGAGCGGCCATGTTGCCGAAGCGGGTCGGGCTGCCGAGGATCAGTCCTGCGCAGTCGGCAAGATCGCTGCGCTCGACATAAGGCGCGCCGTCTTCGGGTTCGGGCGGCGCGGCGGTCTGGGTGATCGGTGCTACCGGCGGCACCGTGCGCAGGCGCGCCGACATGCCGCGCACTTCATCGACGCCGCGCGCAATGTGCCGGGCGAGTTGGGCCACGCTGCCGTTGCGGCTGTAGTAGAGGATCAGGATGTCGGGCATGGGCTAGGTCGTTGTCGGGGTGAAACGTCGCGGCCGGATTCGGGACTTGTGTGACGAGCCCGGGAATCTTCCCGCAATCGAGATCAACGCGGCTTGATCATCGGCCCGGATATGCAGCCTGGCGCGCCCGATACTCGTGTGTCGGGTCGCTGTGCGCGCAGGGGCAAGCATTGAGCTCATGGTGGGCCAGGGCCCACCCTATGGCATGCCGAAAACTGGGCGGGCCAGGACTCACCCTATGGCCTGTCGAAGACCGGCCGGGCCAAGGCCCACCCAATTGCGCGCGGTTCATAGGGTGGGCCCTGGCCCACCATGGCCTGGATTCCGCCGTTTGCCGGGGTGCAAGCGTTGCGTCGATTGCGAGCCGGAGAGGCCTTGGCGGCCGAGCATCCCAGCGCCAGAGCCAACCCTATGACTCGTTGCGCTGCGCGGGCAGCAGCGCCGCTGCGGCGACCGCGGTCGCGCTGATCGCCATCAGCACGCTGCCGAGGAAGGGGCCGACGAAGTAGAACAGCAGGGCGGTATCCAGCCCCAGCCAGACCACCAAGGCGATGCGCAGGCCGCGGCCGAACAGGCGCGGCGCCAGCGCGGAGGCTGCGCACAGAATTGACGCGATCAACAGATGCACCGCGTACAGGATCCACGCCCCGCGCAGCACTTCGAAGCTGGGCAGGGGCTGCTCGGCGCCGATCGTGCTCAGGTCCATCAAGCCTTGATCAAGTCGAGGATAGGCCAGCAGGTGAAAGCCGGCCTGTGCCGCCAGCAGCACGCAGGCGATCGCCAGCAGCCAGAGCTCGGGGCGCAGCCGACGCGTCGAAACGGTTTCACTCATCAGGGGCGCTCCTCGAAGCCGTCGCGGAAACGGCCGTTCAGAGTACACGCTGCCGCATTCGCCACGCGCTGCGGAAACGGCGTGTTGTCGATGCCGAATGCGCGCACGGAGTCGATCTCCCAGCCCGGCGCAGACACCGCGGCGTCGGTCGCGATCAGGAAGCGCAGGCGCACCTGCTGACCGGCGAGGCTGCGGCCGAACGCGATCCGATGCTCGCTGAACCCGTTCGGCCAGTCCGCGCTGTTGCCGACGAAAGCCGCTCTGCCGCCCAGCGGGTTGTCGCAGCAGTCCGAAAGCTCGCCGCCATACGTCGGGCTGAGCTCGGCCACGCGAGTCACGTCCTGCCAGCTCGCGCCGCCGTCGACGCTGTACTCGACCACGCCGCCGTCATACCAGGTGCTGCCGCTGGCTTCGAAACTGTAGCGGGCGCTGAACTCGATGCTGAAGTCGACGCCCGCACTCACCGCCAGCGCCGGGGACTCAACCCAGGCCTGACCCTCGCTGCCGAAATCAGGGCCATACAGCGCCCACTCCAGCGCGTCCAGCGGGCGTCGCCGCCAGCCGACGATTGCCGGGTCGAGGCCCTCGTCCTGGGCGGCTGTCCAAACGATGCGCGGGCTGTCGAAGCCGTCGCTGCGGCTGACGAAATCGCGCAGGTCGAAATCAACCGCGAACGATTCGGTGCGCGGCTCGCCGGTGTCGAAGCCGATCGCCGGGTCAGCGGGGGTCGCCTCGATCGCGATGGATTCCAGCCCGCTGCCGGCATCGAGTGCCACGGCGAATTCCACCACCACCTGCTGCTGCGGCTGGGTCGGCGGCAGCGGGCGCTGATTGCCTTCGATGAAGCTGAGCCGGCTGGCCTCGGTCCGCACGTCGACCACACTGTCGACGAGCGACTGCGTGCCGGAATTGCGCAGGGTGAGGTGCAGCGTGCCGGTCTCGCCGGGATCGAGGATCCCGTCGCCGTCGCAGCCTTCGGCTTCCAGCAGTTCGATCGCGTCGATTTTCAGATCACCGCCGTCGATCACGCTGGGCTGCACGCCCTGCAGGGTCAGGCTGAAGCGGGTTGGCGATTTCGCACGCAGGCCGGCGCCGCGGGCAGCGAAGCTGGCGCCGCAGATGCGCAGGTCGTCCAGGTCGGAGGCCGCCATCACCATCAGCAGGGCGTCGCGGGCTTCGGTGTAGGTCGGCGCATTCGGGGTCAGCTTGTAGGCCGCGACCAGATACTCGCTCATGCGCCGCTGCGCCTCGTAGAAGCCGTAACGAGGATTCGGCGGCAGCGTTTCGCGCAGTAGGCCGGCATAGCAGTCCCAGAGCATGCTGCCCCAGACTTCGCCGGCGTTGTGCACCGAAGAGTTGTCGGGGGAGAGGCTGGCCGGCGTGCGCGGCGCGCTTGTCGGCAGCTCGGCGGCGCTCGAAATATGCTGGAACTCGAGTGGATTGATATCCCGGCGCGTCGAATACGGAAAGCGCCGAATGCCGAAGTAGCTGGCGTCCGGACTGAAGCTCGGCATGCGCCCGGCGCTGACGAAGTTCATCACCCCGTAACTGCCCGCGAAGTTCGCGCCCGCGGCGCTCTGGGCATCCTCTTCGCGCACCAGCAGCAGCAGCGCATGAAAGTCTGCCCAGCCTTCGCCCATCGCGCGGGACTGATGGTTGGACAGGCCGGCCGCATCGCCGACCAGGCGATTGCTGATGTAATGGCCCCACTCGTGGGCGACGATGGCGGTATCCATTGCCGCGTCGCGGTCGGGCAGGCGTTCTGCGCGCAGCTCGACCGCAAATGCGCCCTGCGCCAGCTGCTGGCGCAGCCACAGGCCGTCGGCGCGGGTGAGGCCCTGGGCTGGAATGTTCAGGCCTGGAGCATCACCGGCCATGCTCGGCCAGCCGGTTGCGTCACTGTTGTAGATCAGCGCGCCCACGGCACCGCCAGCCTGCGCGTTCAGCGCCTTCTGCGCGAAGGTGCAGCCGCCGCGTTCGATCAGTAGGACTTTGCCGCTGTGGCCGCCGAGCAGCGGTTGGCAGGCATCCGCCGGCTCGCCGCTGCCGTCATTGGCGACGGCCAGACTCCCCGACACGCGGTAAACCTGCGGCCCGAATGCGGCCGTCTGCACCTTGCGCGGTGTGCCTGCAGGGCCGGGGTCAAGCGCCGCCCGCAACGGCCCGAGAAAGCGGAACAGCTGCATGCGCGGCGGTGCGCCATCGGCGGGCGTCACCATATTGGCGTTGTCCAGGCCCGAGTGATCGAGGGTCTCGACCCGCATCTCATCAAACTCCAGCCCGCCCCGGCCGTAGTTCGACATCTGCGCGTTGCCGGCGGCTTCATCAAAGCCCGCCGCGTAGAACCAGTTGTGCAGATAGTTGGTGACGTAGAACGCATTGATGATGCCGGCTTCAATTTGCGGCGTGTCGAAGTCCGGTGGCAGTGCCGGCGAATAGCCCGGTGCAAAGGTCGCCGGGGCGCTGAGCTGGGCGCGGAAATCGCCTTCGCTGAATCCATCCGGCGGAAACAGGTCGACATAGGCATCGACGTTGTTGCCGCGGGTTTCGAAGTCACGCACGCGCAGCCAGGCGTCAGTGAACTCGATACCCGGCCAGACGTTTGCCAGCGGCGCCTGCGCCAGCTCGATGCGATTCGGCTCGATCAGTTCAGGCGAAAAACCATCTGGTGTTGCGGTTGGGTGCGGCATGTCGGCGCGGCCCTGCGGGCCCGGCTGCGGGCGCTTGTCGCCGCCGGTTTCGGCATAGGCCTGCCACAGAAAGCTCGCATGCGCCGCCAGGTCATGCCGCAGATGCAGGGTCCCCGTACGCGCGTCGACGACGGAGGCGAAGTGTTGATTGCGCAGCGGCCCCTGCGCCGGCAGCACCGCGGTCTCGACATACCAGGCGGGGTGCAGCAGGCCGCTGCGTCGGTACCAGACCGGCTTGGCGCGCACGGGGCCGGCGATTTCCGCGCCGCTGCCGGCGCGCCGCAGCATCACCGCGAGCTCAAGTCGCTGGTAGGCGCCGCTGGATCGGCCCGGTTCCGTGACCGGCTTCCAGGCACCATTCAGACCCGCTGGCTCGAAGCCCCAGGGCGTAAGCGCCCGAGACGCTGCCTCGTCGGCATCCAGCGCCCAGTCCGCTGCGTCTGCACCTTGCGCCTGCCCGCGTCCGCCGCCGGCGCTGCCGCGCACTCGACCCTCAGCGTCCAGCAGCACAGTCACGCGTTCGCCGAAGACCTCGATGCCCTGCCGATAGGGGGAAAAGCGCACCAGCCAAGCACCGCTGTGCAGGCGCTGCTGATCCAGCGGACGCAACTCCTCGGCGCCCGGTGCGGCGGTCAGCGCAGCCGGCGACTGCAGGAAGTCGCGCGCGATCCCAAGCGCGGCGCTGGCGTCCACGGGCCCGCGCGGCGCGCGTTCGCTGCGCCAAGGCACCCAATGCAGTCGGCGATCTTCGTCGGCCTGTGGCTGTGCCTCGGCCTTGTTCGTTACATCGGTCGCCGAGGCATCGACCGTACTGATTACGAGTACGAACACGGCGAGTGCGCGCCAGCAACCGCGTACAAGCGCACGGCGTTGCAGCGCAGGCTGGGGCGCATCAGTGCGAGGAGGCGTGCTGTGCGTGTTCAATCCGGCGGCGGGCGAGCATTCCATGATGGCGGCCAGCATGCCGCCAAGCCGGCGACACCGCCATCCTTGGCGATGCCGCGTCGTGTGAGCGTCAGGGGCAGGTGAGCGCTCGTGGGGTGCCCGGGGCGCTGTGGCAGTCGAATCGGACCGCGGATCCGCGATCTGATCGCTGAGTCGTCCAGTCGTCCAGTCGTTGAGCGTGCTGCGCCTGGCCTCGCCTCACCGACGGCTGGCGATCGCCTCGCGCGGCTCGCCAATGGCGCATGAGTCGGGTTCAATCCCCGCGTCAGTAGGCGAACCGAAGGCTGAGCCCGTAGACGCGCGGGTCGCCCAGCTGCGCGCCGTAGTGCCCTGCGCCTTGGCCGGCGGGAGCCGGCTGCAGCAGCTCGATGTAGTTCGTGTCCAGCGCATTGCGGGCCCACAGGTAGACCGACCAGCCCGCGTCCGACCGGAAGCCCAGGCTCAGGTTGACCAAGCCGTAGCCCGCCACGTTCAAGAACTCTGAGGGCGTCGCGCTGGATGAAAAATCGCTGCGATAGAACAGGTCCACGCCGGTGAAGAGCTCGCCGTCCTCACCGAGGAATCGGGTCTGCGCGCGGTACTCGCCCCCCAAGGACCCTGACCATTTCGAAATGCCGGGCAGCCGCAGTCCCGACACGTCTACCTGCGGCAGACCCGAGGGGGCTGTGTATCCGGTCAGTTCGAGCGGCAGCGGAGCGTTCGGGAACGAAACATAGTGGCCGTCGGTGTAGGCAAGCCCGGTGTAGACCGACAGTGCTTCTCCCACCTCCCAGCTGCCGTCGAACTCGACGCCACGCACGCGTACCTTCTCGGCGCTGGCGATCACCGGGCGTGGGTTGCCTACCACCAGCACCTGGGTCTGGTAGTTCTCGATATCGGTGTTGTAGACCGTCAGGTTGGCCTTGACTCCAGGCAGCGGGCTGCTCTTCAGGCCGATCTCGATATGGCGCACGTCCTCGGGCGGAATCTCGATCGCGGGGCCGCCGCCGAGGTTGATCCCGATCGACTTGAATGCGGTGGCGAAGTTGGCGTAGTAGTTGAGGTTCTCGCTGGCCTTGTAGGCCAAGGTCAGCTGGCCGGAGATGTTGGTGTCGTCGTCTTCCCGCAGCGCGGTCTGGTTGCTGTACACCGGTGCGGGAGGCGTCGGTGAGCCCGCGGGGAGCACGGGAATGTTTACAGCGCGCTGCTGGAAGTCGACCTCCTTCTTGTCATAGTTGAGCCGCAGGCCTGGTAGCAGATGCAGACGCTCGGTGATCGCCCAATCGAGCTGGCTGAACACGGCGGTGCTGAACGTGTCGAGCTGTGAGGTGATCTCGCTGCGCTGCCCGGCGAAGTAGTTGTCGACCACCGATCCGCCGGGGCCCCAGAGCGCGATGTTCGGGCTGCCGCTCGGGCCCGACGACGGGTTCCAGACGAAGCGGAAATAGTCCGCGCCGACTTCTTCGGTGTGCACCGGATCGGTGTTGAGCTTCTGAGCGAATCCGTACACACCGAACACCGCACTGACCCGTGACGACAGATCGCCCGCCCAACGGATTTCCTGCGTCCACTGCTCGTGTTTGGAGGGCGCCTGCGACAGTGTTCCAACCAGCAGCGCCGTGTAGTCACGATCGTTCGAGGGGTCCCAGTTCCAGAAACGCCAGGCCGTAGTCGAGGTCAGCGTGCCCGACCAGAGCTGGCTGTCGATGTTGAGAGACGCGCCGCCGATCTCGTTGCCCGAGCGCCAGGGTGTTCCGGTGTCGATCACGCGATCGAAGGGTCGCACCTCGCGCGTGGTCGGGTTGACGTTCGGCGGCACGTAGTCGAGCTCGGAGATGATTCCCCAGAAGTGTCGCCGGGGGTTGGCGTTCGGATTGGCCGGAATGTCGTACAGCGAGGACGCGAAGCCGGGTGTGCCCCGGTAGGTCGGCGCCACGCCTGCCAACACCTGTGCATAGCCTTCCGGGCGCTGCCGTGTGAAGTCGAAGGCCAGCAGCGCTTCGGTGTTGTCGGTGGGCAGGAACAGCAGCTGGCCGCGACCGCCGATGTTGTTCAACTCGTTGAGCGGACGCTGCGAAGCAACGTTGTAGAGGACGCCATCACGTTGGGTGCCCGAAAAGGACAGGCGCCCCGCGATGTTCTCGCTCAAGGGGCCAGACACCGACGCCTTGCTCTGCTGAAAGCCGTAGTTGCCGATGCCGAGTTCGACATCCAGCTCGCGGGTGAAGCTCGGCTTGCGCGTGGTGACCAGGATCGCGCCGGCGGTGGTGTTCTTGCCGAACAGCGTGCCCTGCGGGCCGCGCAGTACTTCGATCCGCTCGACGTCGATGAAGTCCAGCGTGGTCGAGGCGGGGCGGGCGTACAGCACGCCGTCCACGTAGAAGCCCACACCGGATTCGATGCCGTCATTGGTCAGGCCGTAGGGCTGACCGAGGCCGCGGATGTTGACCGCGGTGTTACGCGGATTGCTCGAATAGAACTGCAGGGTCGGCACCAGGTTCTGCAGCCGGTTGACGTTGTACGCGCCGGTTCGGGTCAGGGTGTCGCCGCTCAGCACGCTGAGCGGGATCGGCACGTCCTGCGCCGCTTCCTCTCGGCGTCGTGCGCCGGTGACCGCGACGGCGTCGAGTGTCCTGGCGGTGGCGCCGGCCGAGGGTTCAGGAGACGGCGCCGGTGTCGCGAGCGAAGCTGCATCGGCGGCGGCATCGGCCGCGAAACTTGTCGGCGCAGCGATGCCGAGCAGCGAGGTGGCCAGGATCGATCTGAGCTGGGCTGCCAGGGGTTTGACGTTGTTCATGCACGTTCCGGGTTCGCGAATGGATGGGGCTGAGGGCCACGCGGGAGGACCGGAGTCGGCGTAGGCGGCTCCGAGCGCAGATGCCCGCGAGCCGTGAGAGTGTCTGTGACTGTTTGCGCCCGCGAATGGCTTTTGGTTGTGCCACCGGACGGTCCGGAAGAACGCACGATGTGATGCGGATCGCAGCGCTCAGCCACGTGAAATCAGGAGTGTCTGGAGGCGTGATGCGGAGCCTGATCCGGCCCGCGAAGGCGTACTGCGACCGGCGACTGCGCTGAGGCGCGGGCCTGTCGGTCGACGAGCTGCTGTCGCAGCCTCGCGTGGACGCGGTAAGGGCGCCGCGTCTTGGCCGTCGAGCGCTCGGCACTGCTCGCAGCGAATGGTGCGCGACACGCGCAGCCTACAAATTCGAGTGACGCCGCAGCACCAACGAAGCCGGCCACCACGGTGCGCTCATGAGCGAATGCGTCGAGACCGCCGCGTCTTGGCCGTCGAGCGCTCGGCATCACTCGGAGCGATTGGTGCGCGACAAACGCACCCTACAAATTCGAGTGACGCCTTAGCACCAACGAAGATTGGCGCCGCTGTGCGCAGCGGACTGTTGCCACACCGACCTACTGCGCGGCCGGGAGAGTTCTGCCCAACAAAGCGAGGTGCGCGTAGATGTGGCGCACCACATATGAGCCCCACGCGGAAAGCGCAGGCACAAAGCACAGCAGGGCACGCCTGTGGCGCACCGCGTTCGTAGGCCAACACTCCAACGAAGCGGCATCACATGAAAGAAGAACGCTACATCGCGTGCAGCAGCGGCCGCTGGCGCGAAGATTCTTCCAGGGCGACGGCTGCCAGTTCAGTGGCCAGTGCTTTCGCGGCTGCGCGCAACTCGGGCACGGCCGTCATTTCCCAGTATTCGCCGCGCAGCAAGGGCCCCAGTGCGTACAGGCCATCCGCGCGGCGGTTCAGGCGGTTGAGCAGCCCGAAGCCACCGTCGCATTTGAAACCCAGGCCCAGCGGATCGGCGCTCAGCCAGCCGTCGCCGTGCAGCTGCCGCACCAGCGGCTCGGGCGTAGCGGCCACGTCGGTGTCGAGCCCGGTCGCGCGGATCAACACGTCACAGCTGTGGCTGACGCTCTGCTCCGCACCGCGCGGGCGCAGTTGCAGCCGGATGCGCCCGCCCTTGAGCTCGGCCGTCTGCAGGCGCGCGGCTTCCACACTCAGCCAGCCGCTGCGTTGCCATTCCTGCAGCAGGGCGTGGCTTTGCAGCGGAATGCGGTGGCGATGCACTTCCCAGTAACTGCGCAGGTGACGCATGAAGCGCGCACGTTCGCCTTGGCCGAGCCCGCGCCACAGGCGGGTCAGGTGGGGACGCAGGGCGTCCAGCACCGGGCGCCAATCACTGACCTGGGCACAGGCCGCGCGCAGCGCGCGCAGCAGGCCGCTCAGCTCCGGCTGATGGATCTGTGCTTGCAAGGCCTCGCCCAGTGTCACCGGCGAGGCGCGGCGCAGGGTCTGCGGCTGCGGCAGCAGGCCGTGGCGACTCACCGCACGTACGCGGCCGCGGTGGCCGCGCGCCTGCAGGGTCTGCAGCAGGTCGAAGCAGGTCAATCCGGTGCCGACGATCACCACTTCGGCGTCGGCGGGAAGGCCCTCCAGAGCCTGCGGTGCCCACGGGTCTTCGATGTATGCGGCGCTGCGGCGTAGAGCCGACGCCAGCCCTGGCAATGGCTGCGGAGGCAGGCTGCCCAGCGCCAGCACCACGCGGTCAGCCTGCAGGCGACGCTCGCCGTCGAGCGCGATGCGGAAGCCGGCGCCGGTCGGAGTCAGCGACTGCGCGGTAGATCGGATGCACTCGACCGCGAATGGTGCGCGCTGCAGAGCATCCTGCATGCGTTGGTACAGATAGTCGCCATACAGGCTGCGCGGCAGGAAGCTGTCGCGGTTGCTGCCGGACAGCTCCAGCCAGTCTGCGAAGTCGCCGGGTGCGTCGGGCTTCAGGCCCATGTCTGCGGCACGCACGTTCAGCAGGTGCAGGTCGTCTGCGGTCGCGTAAGCACGGCCGCGGGCGAAATCGTGGCCGCTGCCGATCAGGCTGACCCGGGCGAGCGGTGCGCGCTGCTCGATCAGCTGGTAGAGCAGGGCGATGCCGGAAAAGCCGGCGCCAACGATGGCGAGATGCATGGCGGTGTCCGATGCCGGTCAGGCGTTGAGGGTTTCGAACTGTTCGTGCGCTGCATCGACGATCTGGAAGGCGCCGTCGCTGCACAGTACGTAGTCGCGCTGCGGCGGTGCCTGGATCGGCAGCAGGTGCAGGCTGATGCACAGAGCATCGTCGCGGTTACTGCAGCGGTGGATATCCTCGTGGAAGCGCGGTGAGACCTGTGCATCCGGGTGGTGCAGGGTCTCGCGCGCCAGCAGGCAGAGCAGCACGCGACCGTCGGAGAGTGGCGTCGATTCAAAATTCTCGGAGGTCAGCGCGCCGCGCCAGACCGCCTCATGGGCGGGTCGGCCGCCATGCGTATGCAAGCTGCTGTGCTGGCCGGGGCCCCAGACCATCGCAAGCAGCCGCCAGCCCTGGCGGACATCGCGTTCGAGCTCGACCCGACGATAGCCACCTGCGCCGGCGTAATCGAGACCCGCTGGGACCGGGCTGTCGACACAGAAATCAATCAGCGCTCGACTGAGTTGCCGGTCGCGGGCCGGTGAGTCCGGGTCGTGCCAGGCCGCACGGATTCGCGCGATCAGGCTGGCGCGTGCCACTTCGTGGCTGAGGCTCGACACGGCCTGGGAGGGGGCGGTGCTCGCACTGCTGAGGTCGGGCTGCAGTCTGCGGTTCATCGTCGTACTCCTGTGCGGGTTTCGCAGGTCTCACGCTAGACCCGGAAGGGTTAGGCTCGCGTTTGGCTGCCGTTAAACTTCTATCATTTCTGTAGGATATTCGACCAGTGCCGCCTGACACTTCGATGGAGGGGTGACAAGTGTTTTCAAATCAGAGGCTTGTGCCGTGTTTCCCAGCAGCCTGTCGGGCTTTGGGGGTCGAGGCGATAGTCGACTGCGCGAGGACAGTTTTTCGACGATTTGCAGGCCGAGTGGGCTCTCGGCCAAGAATCGGCGGATTGTGGACCGCGCAGGCGGATTTGCAGCCCGGCCAGCCAAAGTCCGACAGGCTGCTAGACCAGCAGGGACTCCTGACCCAGGCGCGCGCGGGTCGCCAGCTCGGCCAGGCTGCGACGGTCCAGCACTTCCGACATGGCCACCCGGACGTCCGCCATCAGGTCGCGAATGGCGCAGTTGTTCGGGTCCGCGCAGTCTTCACAGGGGACGTACGCGCTCACGCTGGCGCAGCGCAGAGGTGCGATCGGGCCGTCGATGCAGCGGATCACGTCGCCGAGCAGGATCTCGTCCGCGGGCCGCGCCAGGCTGTGCCCGCCGAGCAGGCCACGCTTGCTCTGCACGAAACCGGCGTGGCGCAGCTCCACCAGGATGGCTTCGAGGAATTTCTCGGGCACCATCGCTTCCGCTGCGAGCACGCGCGCAGGAGTCAGCGCGCGACCGGCTTCGGTGAGCGTGCACAGCGCGCGCAGAGCGTACTTGGCCTTCATGGAGAGCATGCGGTGTCCCTTCGAGTTGCAGCCCGCGCAGAGTACCTCGCGCGCTCGCATTCAATGAAGTCACCCGTGGCTCGCGCATGAGCGCGCACTTGATCCTGACCCTGCTGGTCGCAGCGGCGGTGTTCGCCGCGATGGCCAGCGATCGCGTGCTGCCGCATCGTGCTGCGCTGGCCGGCGCGGCCGTGCTGCTGCTCAGTGGTGCACTTGATGGGCCGGGCCTGATGGGAGTGATCGGCAGCCCGGGTCTGATCATCATCACCGGCATGATGCTGGTGGCCGCAGCACTTGAACACACCGGCTTGATCGACCGCTTCGTGCGGCGACTGAAGGCCCAGGTCGGGCGGCAGCCAAGACGCGCGTGGCTGCGCCTGTACGCAGGTGTGCTGTTGGGCTCGGCGGTGCTGGCGAACACGCCGATGGTGGTGCTTGCAGCGCCGGCGGTGGTCGCGTTGGCGCGACAGAGCGCGATCTCGGTGAAACCGGTTCTGCTGCCGATCGTGTTTCTGGCCAGCCTCGGCGGCTGTCTGACCCTGGTGGGGTCCTCGGTCAACCTGATCGCCAGCGAGAGCCTGCTGCAGTCGGGTCTCGGCGGTTTCGGCCTGTTCGAGTTCAGTCTTCTCGGCCTGCTGTGTGCCGGCGGCGGCGTGGCTTTTCTTGCGCTGTTCGGCCCACGCCTGATGCCCGGGGGTGCGCCGCCCAGCACGCAGCTGTACGAGCCCGAGCGCCTGCTGGTGGGCGAGTACCCGATCGGCGCTGGCGATGCCGCGGTCGGCCAGCCTGCGCTGGCCTTCCTGGATGCCCACCCTGGCTTGCGCGTGTTGGACTGCCGTCGCGACGCAGAAGTCACGACCGACGCTGCGGACCGCGCCGGGCGCACCAGCTTGATCGCCGACCTGCGCCTGCGTGCGGGCGACCGTCTGGTGCTTGAAGCGCCGGCGCGCTGGTGGATCGAACAGGCGCGACTGCGCAGTGTCGGGGGCGAGGGCAGCGGCCCGATCGATGTCGAGGTCTGGGTGCCGCCGCAGTCGCGCTGGCTCGGGCTGCCACTGGCGGGTTTGCGGCTGGACCGGATTCATGGGATCGACGTGCTTGGCCTGGCCGCGGCCCAAGGGCGAGCGCACTTGACCGGTCACCGCGTGCAGGTTGGCGATCGCCTGCTGCTGCGGGGTCCGCGCGTCGAGCTTGAGCGCCTGCTGGCCAGCGAAGCCGCCCTGGGCCCGCTGCAGGTCGAGCGCGCCGGTCATGCCACGCATCGGCAGTGGGTTGCATGGCTGGCGCTTGCGGCGGCCGCCCTGCCCGCGGTGGGCTGGTTGAGCCTGCCGCAGGCGGCGGTGCTCGCAGCCCTGATCGTGATGCTCGGTGGCGCGATCTCGAAAACCCAGCCCCTGAACCGCCCCTCGCTGCGAACCCTGGGCCTGGTGTTCGGAATGCTCGCGATTGGCGAGGCCCTGGTCGGCAGCGGCGCGGTGGATCTGCTGGCAGCCGGGCTGCAGGGCAGCGCTGGACGTGTCGAGCCCTGGCTGCTGTTGGGCCTCACCCTGCTGGTGGCGACGCTTGCAACCGAGGTGCTGACCAATGGCGCCGCCGTGGCCCTGCTGGCACCGGTGGTGATTCCGCTCTGCCAATACCTCGGACTGGACCCGCGGCCGTTCGTGATCGCGGTGCTGTTCGGCGCCAGCGCTTCGTTTGCCTCGCCGCTGGCCTATCAGACCAATACCTTCGTTCATCAGATCGGCGGTTATCGATTTGTCGATTTCCTGCGCGTCGGCGTGCCGCTCAAGCTGATCGTCTGCCTGCTGTGCTGGTACGCGATTCCGCGCATGTGGCCGCTGCAGGCTGCGGTCTGAGCAGGCGTGGGTAACGCAGTGATGCGGGCGCTGCATTGGCGTCTGATTCGGCAGGTTCAGGCAAACACCTGCCACTGCGTGCAGCGCAGATGCAGGGCTGAACCCGCAGGCGGCGCCAGTGCGGCCGGCAGATCGAGATCCAAGGCCTGACCACTGCGCGAGAGCTTCAGGCGCAGCCGGCTGCGCGGGCCGCTGATGTGGCGCTCCACCACCTCGACCGGCACGCCATCAACGGCCGGTGTCAGCTGCAGCTGTAGATGCTCGGGACGCAGATGCAGCTGCACCTCGCCGGATGCCTGGGTGTGTGCTGCTCCGATCTCCACGCCGTCCAGCAGCAGGCGGCCCGCGCGCGCTTCGCCGCGCAGGCGCGCACCTTCGCCCAGAAACTCGAACACGAAGGGCGTGGCTGGCTGCAGATACGCGCGCTCGGGCGTATCGACCTGCTCGATGCGGCCGCCTTGCATCACTACCACGCGGTCGGCCAGCTCCAGGGCTTCATCCTGGTCGTGGGTGACAAACACGGTGGTCACGCCGGTCTCGCGGTGCAGCTCGCGCAGCCAGCGGCGCAGGTCTTTGCGAACGCGCGCGTCCAGCGCACCGAAGGGTTCGTCCAGCAGCAGCACGCTGGGCTCGATCGCCAGCGCGCGCGCCAGGGCGACGCGCTGCCGCTGGCCGCCCGACAGTTGGGCGGGGTAACGATCGCCCAGGCCCGGCAGCTGCACGAGTTCAAGCAGATGTTCAACCCGTGCACGAATGTCCTGCGCGCCGGGCCGCTCGCTGCGCGGTCGCACGCTCAGGCCGAAGGCGATGTTGTCGGCCACACGCATGTGCTTGAACAGGGCGTAGTGCTGGAACACGAAGCCGACCCGACGCTCCTGCACGGAGAGCTGCGCAGCATCGCGCTCGCCGAACTTCAGGCGGCCGCGGTCGGCCTGTTCCAGCCCGGCGATGATTCGAAGCAGGCTGGTCTTGCCCGA
This sequence comes from uncultured Aquimonas sp., assembly GCA_964586455.1. Lineage (GTDB taxonomy): Bacteria > Pseudomonadota > Gammaproteobacteria > Xanthomonadales > Xanthomonadaceae > Aquimonas. Next base: position 14,261 of record CAZPHV010000035.1, on the reverse strand, counting down.
GCCCGACGGCCCCAGCAGAGCCACCAGCTCGCCCGGCTCGATGCGCAGATGGATGTCGCTCAGCGCCTGGAAGTCGCCGAAACGTTTGCTGATGCCCTCAAGGCTCAGGGCTTCACTGCGGATTGCGCGGGTGCTCATGCAGGGCTCCGGTTTTGAGTGGCGTGATCAGTGGCGGCGGTTCGCGGCCAGCTCGTCGCCGTGCCGCCATTCAAGGAAGGACTTCAACGCCAGCGTCAGCAGGGCCAGCAGAGCCAGCACCGCAGCCAGCGCAAACGCGGCGCTGAAGGCGTATTCGTTGTAGAGAATCTCGACCTGCAGCGGCAGGGTGTTGGTCTCGCCGCGGATATGGCCTGAGACCACGCTGACCGCGCCGAACTCGCCCATTGCGCGTGCATTGCACAGCAGCACCCCGTACAGCAGGGCCCAGCGTATGTTCGGCAGGGTCACTTTCCAGAAGGTCTGCAGGCCGCTGGCGCCGAGGCTCAGCGCGGCTTCCTCGGCGTCCTTGCCCTGTTCCTCCATCAGCGGAATGAGTTCGCGCGCGACGAACGGAAAGGTCACGAACACCGTCGCCAGCACCAAGCCGGGCAGCGAGAACAACACGCGGATGCCGTAGTCGGCAAGCCAAGGCCCCAGCCCCCAGCCCTGCGCGCCGAAGATCAGCACGAACACCAGGCCAGCCACCACCGGAGATACAGAAAACGGCAGGTCGATCAGGCTCTGCAGCAGGCTGCGGCCACGGAAACGGTGTTTGGTGATCAGCCAGGCGGCTGCGAGGCCGAAGGCGGTGTTCAGCGGCACGGCGATCGCGGCGACGATCAGCGTCAGCCGGATTGCGTGCCAGGCGTCGGGGTCCTCGAAACTGGCGAGAAAGGTGGGTAGACCGTGGCGCAGGGCTTCCGCGAACACCGCGATCAAGGGCAGCAGGATCAGCCCGATCAGCAGCAACAGGGCCAGCCCGATCAGCAGTGCACGGGTGAGGCGCGCGGCCACCTCAGGCGGCTTGGGCATGCGGGCGGCGTCGCGCAGCAACGAGGGAGGTGCGTGCATCAGGGCGGTTTCAGCGTCCACGGCGGCTTACCCGAGTCTGCACCAGGTTGACGATCAGCAGAATTGAGAAGCTCAGCAGCAGCATCGCGCAGGCGATCGCCGCAGCACCCTCGTAGTCAAACTCTTCCAGGCGAATCACGATCAGCAGCGGCGCGATCTCGGACACATTGGGCAGATTGCCGGCGATAAAGATCACCGAGCCGTACTCGCCCACGCCGCGCGCAAACGCCAGCGCGAAGCCGCTGATCGCAGCGGGCAGCACGCTGGGCAGGATCACCCGCACTGCGGTCTGCCAAGCATTCGCCCCCAGCGTCTCCGCGGCCTCCTCCAGCTCGCGCTCGGCCTCGGCCAGCACCGGCTGCACGGTGCGCACAACGAAGGGAAGCCCGACGAAAACCAGCGCCAGCAGGATGCCGAGCGGGCTGTAGGCGACCTGGATGCCGAGCGGTTCCAGCCAGCGCCCGATCCAGCCGTTCGGCGCATACAGGGCGGTCAGCGCAATGCCCGCAACCGCGGTTGGCAGTGCGAACGGCAGATCGACCAAGGCATCGAAAAAGCGCCGACCCGGAAACCGATAGCGTTCCAGCACCCAGGCGATCAGCAGGCCGGCCACCGTGCTGATTGCTGCAGCGAGAAGCGCGGTGCCGAAGCTCAGCTTGAGTGCGGCCAGGGTGCGTGTGTCCGACAACTTGGCGACCAAGCCCTCCAGGCCGAGGCCGGCGGCCTTCAGAAACACCGCCGACAGCGGAATCAGCACGATCAGGCTCAGCCAGATCGTGGTGTAGCCGAGGCTCAGGCCAAAGCCGGGCAGGGCCCGGCGCGGCTTCAGCGTTGGCAGCGGCAGCGCGTCACTGGCCATAGATCTGGTCGAACACGCCGCCTTCGGCGAAATGGGTGCTCTGCGCCTTTGCCCAACCGCCGAACTCGTCCTCGATCGTGACCAGTTCGATCTGCACGAAGCGCGCGAGATCCTCGGCGGCCGCATGCTCGGGCAGGCGCGGGCGATAGAAGTGCCTGGCGGCCAGTGCCTGTGCGGCCGGCGAATACAGGTGCTGCAGATAGGCCTCGGCGGCGGCGCGGGTGCCGCGCTTGTCGACGTTGTGATCGACCACCGCCACCGGCGGCTCGGCCAGGATCGACAGGCTGGGCACTACGATTTCGAGGCCTGTATTGGGGAACTCCCGCAGCGCCAGATAGGCCTCGTTCTCCCAGGTCAGCAGCACGTCACCAATGCCACGCTGGGCAAATGTGGTCACCGAGCCGCGGGCGCCGGTATCCAGCACCGGTACATTCTTGAACAGTCGGCCGAGGAACGCGCGCGTCTTTGCTTCATCGCCACCGAGGCTGCGCTGTGCCCAGGCCCAGGCCGCCAGATAGTTCCAGCGCGCGCCGCCGGAGGTTTTCGGGTTCGGGGTGATGACGCCCACGCCCTCCTGCACCAGATCGCCCCAGTCGCGGATGCCCTTCGGATTTCCACGCCGGACCAGGAACACGATCGTCGAGGTGTAGGGCGCGCCGTTGTGCGGCAGGCGCTGCTGCCAGTCGGCCGCCAGCAGCTGTCCGTGTTCGGCCAAGGCGTCGATGTCATAGGCCAAGGCCAGGGTGACTACATCGGCTTCGAGACCGTCGATCACCGAACGCGCCTGTTTGCCCGAGCCGCCGTGGCTGGTTCGAATGCGCGGCGCGGAATGGCCCTCGGCCTGCCAGTGACGGACGAACTCAGCGTTGTAATCGCGATAGAACTCGCGGGTCGGATCGTAGGAAACGTTCAGCAGGGTCTGCGCGGCAGCGCTGGCACCGAACAGAAACAGAGCGGTGGCCAACAGGACACGATGCATGGGTCTACTCCTGGTACGGGGGCTGAGGCACCGCTGAATGCATTTGAACAACGTTTGCTGCTGTTCTCGTACTGTCGACGCCGCGGCTCACTGCTGCGAATCACGGCCCAGTGCGAGTGACTGGATCGATCCTCGACCTCTTCAAGCCGTGCCGCCTTGGCGTTGTCGTTGACCGTGGCGCATCCAGCGCCCCGGGGAAGGGCAGTCACGGCACGGCTTTCCCAGCTTGTGATCTGGGCGGGGCGAGCGGAAACGGCTTTCGCGATTCGCCAAGGTCGCAACCGTCATAAGCATACTCGCTGAATAGGAAATGCACGCCGCCGCCCTGTCACGGCGAATGCAAGTGAACGCACGGTCCGGGGTAGGATTGACAGAGATCATCACGCCGTGGCAATTCACATCGCAGAGGCGGCTCCAACCGCCCACAGGGGGAACGATGGCAAACACACCGCGCAAGACCGCTTCAGGCGCCGAAGAGCTGGAGCGCCGCAGCCTTGGCTTGGGTGTGATCGAGCGGCGTCTGTTGATCCTGATCGACGGCAACCGCGGCGTCGCAGAGCTGCAGGCGATGATGGGCAAGACCGAAATCGGCCCCCTGCTGGATCATCTGGTCGAGGTCGGCTGCGTGCTGTGGCCGGGTCGGGAGGGTGCTGCGGCCGCCAAGCCCGCAGCAGCGGCGGCAGCGGCGGCAGCGGCCGAGCCCGCGGTAGTGCAAGGGGCAGGTGATCTGCCCGAGCGCAGCCCCAAAGAGCGCGAGATGGCGCGCAACTTCATGATCAACACGCTACTGACCTTCATCGGGCCGTATGCGAACCCCGAGCTGATGAAGCGCCTGCAGGCCGCGCCCGATTCGGCCACCCTGCGTCTGCTCTATCCGGAGTGGCGCTCACTGATGGACGCGCCCCGAGCGGCGGGCAAGCGCATCGCGGAGCTGGATGGCGAGCTGAGGAAGGTTCTGTAGAGCGACACGCTGCGGGCGTGCCTGCAGCGTCAGCACGTTGGGCGCGGAGAAAGTCGGTGCGCTGCGCGCGCGCCCACTGCGCTGTGGCAGAGATTGCCGTGCCGCGTCACTCGCGCATCCAAGAGCTGGTAGATGCGCTGCGCTTACCTACCCTACGACCACGAAAGACGCTTTGGTTGGATCGAAGCCGCAGCGTCGTGGGCTTCGTTCAATGCAAGGCGTCACCCTCACTTGTAGGGTAGATAAGCGCAGCGCATCTACCAGCAAGTCCCGTGGAAGCCGACCGCCAAACGAAGTCCGAGACAACACGCCGAATCAGACCTCGATCACCTGCGGCGGCGGTGCTGGCTCACTGCCTTCGGCGATGTCCTTGGCGAGGCTGCCGAACACGTCCTTCCAAGCGAAATACAGCACCGCTGCGATCAGCGGAGTAAACACCGAGCCCACCAGCAGCACGCCGACGAAAGGCACCAGGCTTCCGAGGATGAGGGTCGCGGCAAAGCGGGCCATGAACAGCGTCACCACGGTCAGCAGAAAGGCGCCGAAGCTGGCGGCCGCAGCCTGAGCGCTATCGCGCAGGGCAGTGAAAGGCTCGATGCCGTCGAACATCACCCGCGGAACCGCGAACAACAGCACCGCCGTCACCGCCATGCCCAAGGGGACCAGTAGCGCAAACAGAATCGTCAGCGCCACCACTCCGCTCGTGCCCAGCAGCTTCTGCAGATCGATCGTGCTGGGGTCGATCGCCTGTCCACCCTCGGCCACCAATGTGCCCGTTCCAAAGCTCAGCACGACGATTCCGAAAAGAACCACGGCGATGAACAGGAAAGCTACATTCGGCAGACACAGCGCGATCAAAGGGCCGACCTTGCCGGGCTGCTGGAAGCCCTCCAGCAGCTGATTGAAATCGGCCTGGCCACCCTCGGCCTGGGTGCGCGCCGCCAGCATGATCCCCGCGTACAGCACGGGCCCGATGATCAACAGCGCCAGCGCGCCGAGATACGGCACGACCGCAATCATCGTCGTCGCCAGCCCCATCAACAGGAAGGGTACCGAGTTGCTCATCAGCAGCCGCACGGCAGCGCGGATCCATTCCACGGCCTGGGCGGGTTCGACACGCTTGAAGCTCATTTCCTTGACTCCAGAAACTCTTGATGTAGAGAGGCGACGCGGCTTCAGGCGTGGCGCTGGCGCGCGTGGCGCACGAAGCGTCGCAGCAGCTCACGCGCCTTCGGTGCGGGTCGCACGGCCTGCGCGAGGCCTTGTGGACAGGTGCCTTCGCGCCTCAAGTCCGAGCTGCGCGCATGGATATAGCCACGCATCATCTGTGCGCTGAACTCCGGGTGGAACTGCACGCCCCAGGTGTGCGAACCGAAGCGGAAGGCCTGACAATCGTCCTGATCCGAGCGGGCCAGCACCACGGCGCCCTCGGGCGGCGCGAGCACAGTCTGCAGGTGGGTGGTGTGGGCCGACAGCTCTGCCGACAGGCCGCGGAAGATCGGGTCATGCGCAGCCTCTGCATGCAGCCGCACCGGCACCGTGCCCATTTCGCGGCCGCGCGGGTTGTAGCCGACCTCGCCGCCAAAGGCATGCGCCAGCAGCTGGTGCCCATAGCAGATGCCGAACAGCGGCAGGCCGCGGGCGTGCGCTTCGCGCAGCCAGTCGGCGCTGCGCTCGCTCCAGGGCAGGCGCTCGGTGACCATCGCGCCCGAACCGGTGATCAACACGCCGGCGTAGCGCCGCGAATCCGGCAGATGCGCGCCGTCCAGCACCGGGCAGGTCGCAGTGTCGCGCGCGCTCAAACCTGCGGCGACACGGATCCAATGGGTGAAAGGTCCGAGCCGGCGTAGTGCGGGCAGCGGACGGCCGGTCTCGAGAATCAGAAAGGGCAGGTGGCTCATGTGTCGGGCGGCAATACGGTCTGGGCTTCTTCGATGGTGGTCAGCCCGGCGGCGACATGCGCGGCCGCGGCGCAGCGCAGCGGGCTCATGCCGCTGTCCATGGCGGCTCGTTGGAACTCGCCCAGATCCATGCCGGGCTTGACCCGACGCAGCAGATCGGGGCTCAACACCAGCATTTCGTACAGGCCGATGCGACCCAGGTAGCCGGTGTTACGGCACTCCAGGCAGCCAACGGGCGCGCAGCCGCTGGCTGGCTGTGGCAGCGCATGCTTGCCGACCAGGCCGCGCCAGGCGGCCCCGCTGATTGGCGCCTCGCGCTTGCAGTGCGCACACAGGGTGCGCACCAAGCGCTGCGCGAGAACGCCGTTCAAGGTCGACTGGATCAGGTAATGCGGCACGCCCAGATCGAGCAGACGGGTGATCGCCGAACACGCGTCATTGGTGTGCAGGGTCGACAGCACCAGATGCCCCGTCAACGAGGCCTGCACCGCCATCTGCGCGGTTTCGAGGTCACGGATCTCACCGATCATGATGATGTCTGGATCTTGCCGCAGCAGGGTGCGCACGCCCGAGGCGAAGTCCAGATCGATCGCCTGATGCACCTGCATCTGATTGAACTCGGGCGCGATCATTTCGATCGGGTCTTCGACCGTGCAGACGTTGACGTCAGACGTCGCCAGCCGCTTCAGCGTCGAGTACAGCGTTGTCGTCTTGCCCGAGCCGGTCGGGCCGGTGACCAGCACGATGCCGTGCGGGCGCGTGGTCAGATCGCTCCAGGCCTGCGCTTCCTCCGCCGAAAAGCCCAACGCTTCGACCGGCTTGAGCGCGGTGTCGGGGTCGAAGATGCGCATGACGCACTTTTCGCCAAACGCCGTCGGCATGGTCGACAGGCGCATCTCGACTTCGCGCCCGCCGGGCGAGCGGGTCTTGATGCGGCCGTCCTGCGGGCGCCGCTTCTCGGCGACGTCCATGCGACCCAGCACCTTGATGCGGCTGACCACGGCGGTCATCACCGGCGTCGGCAGCTCGAACACCTTGTGCAGCACGCCGTCGATGCGAAAACGCACCCGCGACAGATCGCGCCGTGGCTCCAGATGGATGTCGGACGCACGCTGCTCGTAGGCGTACTGCAGCAGCCAGTCGACGATGTGGACGATGTGGCGGTCGTCCGCGCCGACTTCGCCGCTGGCGCCCAACTCGACCAGCTGCTCGAAGCTGGGCAGCCCGGTCTGCGGCTGTTCCTCATTGGCATTCTTCGCGCGCCGCACCGAGCGGGTAACGCCAAAGAACTCCATCGTGTAGCGGTGGATATCGAGCGGGTTCGAGGTGCGCAGCTCGATCTCGCGGCGCAGGATGTGGCGGATGTCTTCCAGCCAGCGGGTGTCGCAGGGCTCGCTGGTGGCGATGATGACCCGGTCCAGCGTCACCTCGACCGGCAGAATCCGGAAACGCTGCGCGTAGGCATGCGAGAACAGCACCGTCACCGCCGCCACGTCGATCTTGGTCGGGTCGATGCGCAGGTATTCGACCCCGCTGGCCTCGGCCAGCCACTGGGTCAGGCGCTCCAGGCTGAGCTCAGTGCCGGCCTTCTCATGGCTGGCCATCTTCAGGTTCGCCAGCAGCACCAGGGGGTGAACCTCGATCAGCGACTTGCCGGACTTGGCCGCACTGCGGGCACGCAGCGCCTCCTTGGCTTCGACCAGGCCGTCCTGCTGCAGCAACGCCAGCACATCGTCCAGCGCCAAGCGCCCGGCGGGCAGGCGCGATGCCTGGCCAGATGCAGTCGGCGATGGGGCGGGGCGGCGGACGTGGCTCATGCGGGCTGGGCTTCCCTTGCCTGCGGCCTGTCAGGCCGCGAAATTCAGGCCGCTATACTAGCGTGCTTGCCCGTACCACCCCGGTGAACCATGACGGCCGACGCCGCGAAACTGCTCACATTCCAGGAACTGATCCTGCGCCTCAACGCCTACTGGGCCCAGCAGGGCTGCGTGCTGATCCAGCCGCTGGACCTTGAAGTCGGCGCCGGCACCTTCCACCCCGCGACCTTCCTGCGTGCGCTCGGCCCCGAGCCCTGGAACGCCGCCTATGTGCAGCCTTCGCGCCGCCCCACCGACGGCCGCTACGGCGAGAACCCGAACCGTCTGCAGCATTACTACCAGTACCAGGTCGTGATGAAGCCCAACCCCGACAACATCGTCGAGCTGTACTTCGACTCGTTGAAGGCACTCGGCGTCGACCCGCTGGTGCACGACCTGCGCCTGGTCGAAGACAACTGGGAATCGCCCACGCTCGGCGCCTGGGGCCTGGGCTGGGAGGTGTGGCTCAACGGTATGGAAGTCACCCAGTTCACCTACTTCCAGCAGGCCGGCGGGCTCGAATGTCGCCCGGTCACCGGCGAAATCACCTACGGGCTTGAGCGCCTGTGCATGTACCTGCAGAACTGCGACAACGTCTACGACCTGATCTGGACCTATGGGCCGGACGGCACGCCGGTCACCTATGGCGAGGTGTTCCTGCAGAACGAGCGCGAGCAGAGCGCCTACAACTTCGAGCATGCGAATGTCGAAGAACTGTTCCACCGTTTTGATGCCTGCGAGGCCGAGGCGCTGAAGCTGGTCGAGCTGGGCCTGCCGCTGCCGGCCTATGACCAGGTCTGCAAGGCCAGCCACAGCTTCAATCTGCTGGACGCGCGCCGCGCGATCAGCGTCACCGAGCGCCAGCGCTACATCCTGCGCGTACGCAATCTGTCCAAGGCGGTGGCCGAGAGCTACCACGCCCAGCGCGAGAAGCTCGGCTTCCCGGTGCTGAAGGATGAAGCCGAGCGCGCCAAGCTCGGGCTCGCGCCCCTGAACACCGACGGCAAGGAGGCCGCGTGATGAGCACCGCACCGCTGTTGATCGAACTCGGCACCGAAGAGCTGCCGGTCAAGGCCCTGCCCGAACTCGCCGCCGCCTTCGCCGATGGCGTCGTCGCCGGCCTGGCCAAGCGCGGCGTCACCCATGGCGCAGCACGCAGCCTGTACAGCGCGCGCCGACTGGCCGTGCTGATCGAAGACGTGGCCAGCGAGCAGCCCGAGCAGCGCTCGGAAGTGCTCGGCCCCTACCTCAACATCGGCCTCGATGTGGACGGCAATCCGACGCCGGCGCTGAAGGGCTTCGCCCAGAAGAACGGCGTTGAATGGAATGCGCTTGAGCGCACCAGCGACAACAAGGGCGAGCGCTTCGTCGCCCGCTCGGTCAAGCCGGGCGCGCGCACCGCCGACTTGCTCAACGAGGTGCTGGCGGAGACGCTGAAGGCCATGCCGATTCCCAAGCCGATGCGCTGGGGTGCTCACGAGTATGGCTTCGCGCGGCCCGCACATTGGCTGATCGTGCTGCTGGGCGGCGACATCATCGAAGCTTCGACCCTGGGGCTCAGCTCCGACCGCATGAGCCGTGGCCACCGCTTCCACCATGCCAAGCCGGTGTGGATCGCCAAACCTGAGGACTACATCGACAGCCTGCGCGCCGCCAAGGTGCTGGTCGATGCGGAAGAGCGCCGCGAGCGCATCCGCGATCTTGTGAACGAGGCGGCGACGGCTGTCGGCGGCGTGGCCCGCATCGACGCCGGCATCCTCGAAGAAGTGCAGTGCCTGAACGAGTGGCCGCAGCCGATCACCTGCAGCTTCGAGCGCGACTTCCTGCGCGTGCCGCAGGAAGCCCTGATCGCCACCATGGAGGCCAACCAGAAGTTCTTCCCGGTGCTGGACGCCGAGGGCCGGCTCACCGAGCACTTCATCGGCATCGCCAACATCGAGTCGAAGGACCCGGCCGAGGTCCGCAAGGGCTATGAGCGCGTGATCCGGCCGCGGTTTGCGGATGCCAAGTTCTTCTTCGATGAGGACCTGAAGCAGGGCCTCGCCTCGATGAACGAGGGCCTTCGCTCCGTCACCTACCAGCAGAAGCTGGGCAGCTACGCCGACAAGGTCGCGCGCATCGCCGCGCTGGCCCGTTCGCTGGCCCCGGCCTTCGGCGTCGAGCCCGAGCTGGCCGCGCGTGCAGCGGGCTACTGCAAAGCGGACCTGCAGTCGCGCATGGTCGGCGAGTTCCCCGAACTGCAGGGCATCGCCGGCCGCTACTACGCGGCAGCCGCGGGCGAGCCGATGGAACTGGCGGCTGCGCTGGACGAGGTCTACATGCCGCGCTTCGCGGGCGATGCGATTGCGCCGTCGACGCTGGGTCAGCTGCTGGCCGTGGCCGAGCGGCTCGACACGCTGGCGGGTGGATTTGCGGCGGGGCTGAAGCCGACTGGCAACAAGGATCCGTTCGCGCTGCGAAGGAATGCGTTGGGGTTGGCGCGGACATTGATTGAGGGGCAGATCTCGAGCAACGACTACGCGTTCATCATGCATGCGGTCGTCGCCGCGATTGCGAAGATCATGGTCATCGAAAACCTTGATGCTTGCGTTGATCAGCGAGTTCGTGAGATCAGTGACCTCCGTCGGTTCGGAATGGTTAGACGAGCTACTCATGCCGAGCCCGAAGCCTCCGTTCGGGTGCTCGACATTCCAGATGACAAGGTGAATGCGCTCACGGGCGAAATCTACGACTTCATCGTTGATCGGCTCATCGGCTACTTTGTGGAGAAGGGCTACGTTGAAGCGCAGTTCGAAGCTGTAGCCCACGCCCTTCCGACGAGCTTCAGTGATTTCGCACTCAGGCTTGAGGCAGTACGCGCTTTCTCTGACATGCCCGAAGCCGCCGCACTCGCCGCCGCCAACAAGCGCATCCGCAACATCCTGCGCAAGCACGAAGGCGAACTGCCGACCGCCGCCGACGCGAACCTGTTCGAAGGCGAACCCGAGCAGGCCCTGCACGCCGCCACCGAAGCCGCGATCGCCGCAACCGACCCGCTGCTGGCCGCCCGTGACTACGTCGGCGTGCTGCGTCGACTGGCCGAACTGCGTGCGCAGGTCGATGCCTTCTTCGAGGCGGTGATGGTGATGGCCGACGACCCCAAGGTCCGCGGTAACCGCCTCGCCCTGCTCAAGCGCCTCTCCGACCGCTTCCTGGCCGTCGCCGACGTCTCGCAGCTGGCGGCAGGGTAGTGCGCGAGTCCATAGGGTGGGCCCTGGCCCACCGGAGCCCGATGCTTGCCGCACCGCCAAGCGACCCTCCCACCGTAGGTTGGGCGGAGCGCAGCGATGCCCAACACCGGGCCTCGACTCCGCCGCCGGCACCGATCGGCGCGACTCAAATCGCCAACGCACCGCGAGCGTGGAGCTCGCGCCGTTGGGCATCGCTGCGCTCCGCCCAACCTACGCACCGGCTTCGGACCGAGCGTTGCGAGAGACTCCTTGTCGGGTGGGCCCTGGCCCACCGGAGCCCGACGCTCGCCTCGGTCAAGGCGCTCGCCTCTCGTGAGCCCCTCTCCCCGTGGGAGCGGTTCGAGGGCGCTTATCGGCTGCCGGTGGCAGCCGATGCCCGCGAGAGCCCGAGCGAAGCCTGCTTCAAGCCCCTCTCCCCGTGGGAGAGGGGTTGGGGTGAGGGCCGGGCGAAGCGCAGGCTCCGAGCCTCGCCAAGCATCACGACTCGGCTCTTGCTTCAGCTCCTGCGGGCAGGACCCCGCGCTCTTCCCGGGGCCCCTGGGGAGCGGCGGGAGGCCGTGGATCAGCCCGCAGGGTTGCTGGCAGGGATGCCGGCGATGTTCGTGACAGTGCAGGGATGCACTGTCCACGAACACCCACGGGCTCACGCGAACCCGGAGCGCAGGGATGCGCGTAGGGCGCGGACGAGGGGTGGCCTTCTCTTTGGTTACTTTCTCTTGGCCACGCAAGAGAAAGTGACTCGGGCAGCCCGAAGGGCTGACCGAAAGCTCTGGCTCTTTGCTTCGAGCGACAGAGCGACCAAGCGAAACCGGGGCAAGGGTGGAGCTCATGGTGGGCCAGGGCCCACCCTATGGCGATTGCGGGGAACGGCGGCGTGCAATGCGGGCCGAAAGCGCTTGATCTTCGCTTGTTGGAGCGAGGGAGTGGGTATGGTCGAAGAGCGCCTGGCAGCTCAAGAGCCGAGGCTTCCTGCTCCGGCGGGTTCATTGCGCGCGCTTCGCCCGGCCCTCACCCCAACCCCTTTGCCTTCGCTTCGCTCGGGCTCTCGGCGCCAGCGGCTGCCACCGGCAGCCGCTGAGCGGCGCCGAACCGCTCCATGGGGAGAGGGGCTAAGAGCGCCCACCGAGCCGCGCATGCGGCAGCTCTCCCCATGACCGACCGCCTCCACGACACCCTCAAATCGGTCTTCGGCCACAGCCAGTTCCGTGGCCCGCAGCAGGCGATCGTCGAGCACCTGGTGGCCGGCCAGGATTGCCTGGTCTTGATGCCGACCGGTGGTGGCAAGTCGCTGTGCTACCAGCTGCCGGCCTTGCTGCGCGAAGGCGTGGGCGTGGTCATCTCGCCGCTGATCGCCTTGATGCAGGACCAGGTCGAAGCCCTGCGCCAGCTCGGCGTGCGCGCGGCGTTTCTGAATTCCAGCCTCGATTCCGACACCGCCGCCGGCGTCGAGATGGATCTGCTCAACGGCGATCTCGACCTGCTTTACGTCGCACCCGAGCGCCTGCTCACCGGCCGCTTCCTGAGCCTGCTGTCGCGCGTCAAGGTCGGCCTGTTCGCCATCGACGAAGCGCACTGCGTCTCGCAGTGGGGTCACGATTTCCGTCCCGAGTACCGCGAACTCAACCTGCTGCACGAGCGCTGGCCGGACGTGCCGCGGATCGCGCTGACCGCCACCGCCGACCCGCCGACCCAGCGCGAGATCGTTGAGCGATTGGGCTTGCTGGATGCCAAGCAGTTCGTCACCAGCTTCGACCGCGCCAACATCCGCTATCGCATCGCCTACAAGCAGAACGCCAAGCGCCAGCTCAGCGACTTCCTCGACCGCCACCGCGGCGAGACCGGCATCGTCTATGCGATGACCCGCAAGCGCGTGGAGGAAACCGCCGAGGCCCTGCAGCAGCTCGGCCACACCGCCTTGCCCTACCACGCCGGCATCGACGCCTCGATCCGCGCGACGAACCTGCGCCGCTTCCTGCGCGAGGACGGCATCGTGATGGTGGCGACGATCGCGTTTGGCATGGGCATCGACAAGCCCGACGTGCGCTTCGTCGTCCACATCGACCTGCCGCGCTCGATGGAGGGCTACTACCAGGAGACCGGCCGCGCCGGACGCGACGGTGGTCCGGCCGAGGCCTGGCTGCTCTATGGGCTCGGTGACGTGGTCAACCAGGCGCAGATGATCGAGCGCTCCGAGTCGTCCGACGAGCGCAAGCGCGTCGAGCGCCGCAAGCTGGATCAACTGCTCGGCTTCTGCGAATCGGTGCGCTGTCGGCGGCAGGTGCTGCTCGAAGGTTTCGGCGAGGTGTACCCCAAGCCCTGCGGCAATTGCGACAACTGCCTGGAGCCAGCCGACACCTGGGACGGCACGGTGGCCGTGCAGAAGGCGCTGTCCTGCATCTACCGCACCGGCCAGCGCTTCGGCGTGGTGCACCTGATCGACGTGCTGCGCGGCGCCGACCACGAGCGCATCCGCCAGCATGGCCACGACCAGCTCACGGTCTACGGCCTGGGTCGCGAGCTCGACGAGTCGACCTGGCGCAGCGTGTACCGGCAGATCCTCGCCGGTGGGCTGGCGGTGATCGACATCGATGGCTACGGCGCGCTGCGTCTGACCGAGGCCAGCCGCGCGGTGCTCAGGGGCGAGCAGCCGGTTCGACTGCGTCGCGACCCCGAAGTGATCAAGGGCAAGCGCGGCCCGAAACCCGGCGGAGCGCGCAAGCCGGTCATCGAGTTCGCCGACCCCGACACCGAATCGCGTTTCCTCGCCCTGCGCGAGCTGCGCGCACGCTTGGCGAAGGAGCAGAACGTTCCGGCCTACGTGATCTTCCACGACAGCACCCTGCAGGCGATCGCCGAAGCCGACCCGCAGGATCTGGACGAGTTGGGCGAGATCCCGGGCTTGGGCGCGCGTAAGTTGGATCGTTATGGTGAGGCTGTGCTGGACGCGCTGGGGGAGCTGTAGGCGGGCTCCTTGTCGCGAGGTTTGCCCCCTCTCCCTCCATGTATGGACCGGAGACATAGCGGACAGTCGTTCGGAGACATGGTGAACACCGCAAGCTGGGGCGTTTGGGATGCGAGGTCCGTTGGAGCGGGCTGTTCACCCCTCTCTCCTTGTGGAGCCGCTCGGCGCCCTTCTGCGGCTGCCGGTTGCAGCCGCTGGCGCCGAGAGCCCGAGCGCAGCGAAGGCAAAGGGGCCGGGGAAGATGGGGCAGCCCTGCCTCAGGGCCTTTTCCATCGCCCTGAGCTCGACTCTTGATCTGCTCGGCCTCTGGCTTCAAAACTGCTTGGACATCAAAGCTCGCCCTGGTCCGATTCCGCGCAACCCCGGATCGGCACTTCCTTCCGCGGAACCGAGTCGAGCATTGAGCTTCGGTGGGCCAGGGCCTGAGGTCTCCCCAGTTTTTCTGCGTCACGGCAAGGCACCA
>CAZPHV010000034.1:0-52669 GCA_964586455.1 uncultured Aquimonas sp. | reverse complement strand
GAAGTACGCCGCATGAGCGCACCAAAGTTCAAACTTCAGCTGGCCGGATCAATAATCCAGCAGATGACTGCCATTCGACTTCTGATCATTGATGACGACGAAGCGGTGGGCTCCACCATCGCAGCCATCGCCCGCACGGCCGGCGCAGACGCGCTGGTCACTCAGCACGCACAGCAGTTCTTCGATCGCCTGGCGGATTTCGCACCCACCCACCTCGCGATCGACCTGATGATGCCGGACATGGACGGGGTGCAAGTCATCAGCCGGCTGGCGGAATTGGGCTGCCGTGCCAGCATCATCATCACCAGCGGGTTGCAGGGCCGCATTCTGGACGCCGCCGCGCGTTCAGCCGAAGAGCACGGGCTGGTGATCAGCGGCATCCTCAAGAAGCCGTTCACAGCGCAGAGCCTGCGCGACCTGCTTCAGGCCGAGAGTCTTCCCGAGCACCTCCCAACCAAGCTGGTGGCACGCGAATCGGCCGCGCAGGAAGGGCTGGACCTCGATCGGCTGCGCGCGGGCCTGGCGGCCGGCGAGGTGTTCCCGGTGTTTCAGCCCAAGATCTGCTGCATCAGCGGCGAGCTGCGCGCCTTTGAGGTGCTGGCACGCTGGCGACACCCCGAGCTGGGGCTGCAGTTTCCGGACAACTTCATACCGCTGGCCGAGCGCGGCGGACTGATGGAAATTCTTACCGAGTCGATGTCCCGACAGTCCCTGCAGTGGCTGGCCGAATCGGATCCTGGTAGACACATAGGCCTCGCCATCAATGTTTCTGCCTCCAGCATCTCGCGCGAAAGCGAGGCCGGCACCTGGTTTGGGGATGTGCTGTCCGAGCTTTGCCGGGAGTACGCGATCGAGCCCCGGCAGATCACCCTGGAGGTGACCGAGTCCGAGGCGATGCAGGCCGGCACCCGCACGCTCGATCGTCTGACGCGCATGCGCATGGCGGGGTTCAGCCTTTCGATCGACGACTTCGGCACCGGCCACTCGACCATGAGCCAGCTGGTGCGCCTGCCCTACTCCGAGCTCAAGATCGATCGATCCTTCGTGATGACCTCGGACCGATCCGAGGAGTCGCGCAAGGTGGTGCGTTCGGTGATCGAGCTGGCACACAGCCTTGAGATGCAGTGCACCGCGGAAGGTGTTGAAACCGAGAGCGCACTCGCTCTGCTCTGCGCGTTGGGCTGCGATCTGGCGCAGGGCTACCACATCGCCCGGCCCATGCTGGCCGACGCCGCGCGCGACTGGCTGCGCGCGCACGACGGAACCCGCGCCCAGGCAAAGCCTTGACTCCCGTCGGACCTGTCCCGCAATTGAATCCATCGCAGACAGCGCCGGGGCCGAAGTAAACTGCCAGCCATGGGTGATAACGACGAACGCAAGAAGCTTCACCTCCTGGATGGCATTGATTTCGATCCTTCCGCCCTGCAGCGTCAGGTGGGACCGGCCCCCAACGTGCTGGCCGAGCTGTTCGCGCTCTACTCGGAAACCTGCAGAGCAGCTTCGGCTGAACTGAAGCGGGCGCTGGAAGGCGGCGACCATGACAGCGCGCACCGCCACGCCCACAAGCTCAAGTCCTCGTCTTCCTCGGTCGGCGCGATCGCGCTGGGTGCCCTGTGCGCGCGCATCGAACTCGCCACGGAATCGCCCGAGCCAATCGCACTTGGTGCGCTCGCCGCTGAACTCGAACAAGAGTCCGGGCGCGCCCTGAAGTGGATCGAGGACATGGCGGCACAGGCCGCTGAACGCGCCTGAAGGTCTGGCTGGGCCGCGCACGGACCAAGCCCACGCGGAGGCCAACCGCACCACGCCATGCCGGGTCTGAGTATTCCGCCGGGCACCCGATTGCAGGGCGTTCGCGCCCAACCTACCCGCTCCGACAACCCGGACACCTGAAGACCGCTTCAGTCCGGCGCTAGACCGGCAGGAACCGCTTCAACTTGGCGTGTAGACGCTCGCGATCAAAGGGCTTGACGACGAAGTCGGCCGCGCCGGCGCGCAGGCTCTCGATCACGTTGTGCTTGTTGCTGGCGCCCGTCATCACCACCAGCGGAACGTCCCGCAGCGGGCCCACCGCCTTGATGCGCCGGGTCAGGTCGATGCCGTTGATGTCGGGCAGGTTGAGATCAACCATGATGAAGTCCGGCTTGAACGAGCGCAGCTTGCTGAGCGCGGTGGAGGCATCGACGCAGACCACCGGCACCAGATCCATCGACGACAGCAGATGGTCGAGCAGGCGCAGCTGGAACTCGTCGTCATCCACCACCAGCACCTGCAGGCGCACCCGCGCGGCCAAGTCGGCGATCCTGCGCGCGCTTTCCGACTGACCTTCGACGGCCGTATCGAGCTCGCCCGCCCAAGCCCTGACTGGGTCGATCGCGCGCTCACGCACCTGCTGCATCGGCGCGGCGACCGCGTCTTCCTTCAGCCGTTCGATCGCGAGTGAGAACGCCGCATCGTCGCGGATCTGCACGATCGGGTTGCTCTCGTTGGCGATGAGCACCTTCGAGAACTGGGCGATCGCCTCGCTGGCGCCCTGCTGCGCGGTCTGCAGCGAAGCGTCGATGCCGGCGAGCTGGGAGCTGCCGCGGCTGACCGCGGCTCTCAGCGCCGCGTCGAGCTCGGCCAGCTTGCGGGCCTGGGTGGCGAACTCGGCGACCGAGGGCTGGTCGTCGTGCTGCGCGAACAGCCGCCGCACGGCCTGGATCACGCTCATGCACAGGCGCGGCGCGTCATTGCCGGCCGGCCAGAACAGCACGTAGTCGTCGAAATACTCTTTCTTGCACAGGTCGTAGGTGCGCTTCATATCCGGGAAACCGCACAGGATGATCGTGCGGTGCGGGTGCGCATGCACCGTCTCACCCTTGCGATACAGACCCAGGTAGTAGCGCTCGGACTCTTCCAGCGTTCTGAACGCGAGCACCAGCACATCCGGCCGCGCCTTCTCGAATTCTTCGACGATCCTCAGCTCGTCCACGCTGACATCGACCGCATCGAACTCGTCGCCCAGTAGACGCGCGATCAGCTTCGCATCGGCCAGGGCGCTGGTAGCAACAAGAATACGGGCTCTGGAATAGTCCATTGCTGGTCATTTACCACGCGAAAAGGCTGCTTCCAGAAGGCCAGCAACCGATCCATTCGGAGGGTTCGTCAGACTCCCTTGTGGGGCATGAAAACGCCGGCCCCTGCGGATGATGGTGGTCTCAGGATGAATCGCTGGGGGTCTGTCGGCGACAGTGCACCGTCCAAGCCACTATACGCGCCCTGAGTTTGACGTTCCGAGGCAGTGTCGGCACGGCGGCGGCCTTTACCGGAAACATCTGAGGCCGCGTCAATAGACATCGCGACGGTAGCGGCCTTCCGCGACCAAAACGTCTACGGCGCACTGCCCCAGCAGAGCGACCAGTGCCGCCTGCACGCCCTTCCCGATGCCGCGGCGGCTGCCACAGACGCGCAGGTGGGCGCCGCGGCCAAGCCAATCGCGCAAGCAGCCGGCGTGTTGGTGCAATTGATGCTGGACATAGGCCGGCGCCGCGGGATCGCGCGAGAAGCTTCGATCAAGCCGCTGAAGTGCCCCCGAATCGAGATAGGCCTGCAGCTCGGCGTCGAGTACGCAGTCCTGCTGCGGATGGCGTTCGCCGAACAGCAGCCAGTTGGGCCCGGCGCTGCGCTCGATACGCGCCTGCAGCAGGCCGAGCAGCCCGGCGATGCCGCTGCCGGCGCCGATCAGAATCAAGGGTTGGTCGTCGGACGGCGGTCGAAAGCCGGAGTTGCTGCGCAGGCGCAGCGTGAGGCGGGTACCGAGCGGGCTGTCGAGCAGGGTGCCCGAACCGAGGCCCGGGCGACCGTCCGGATGATTCTGGCGCCGCACGATCAGGCGCACGCGGCCGCTCGCGGCAGTACTGGCGATCGAGTATTCGCGCGTAGGCAGCTTCGGCAACCGCGCAATCCAGCCCAGCGGGTCGGATTCAACCCGCGCGGCCGTCAAGCTCTGCCCAGACACGCTCGCGCGCTTCTGCGCAGGCTCCCAGCCGGCTAAATTCTCGAGCGCGCGCTCGCGCAGCGCTTCCCACAAGGACACTGACTGCCCGTCGATCCGAACCTCGGCCTCGGCATCCAGCCCGCGTGCATCAATCCACTGCGTGATGGACTCTGCGCAATTCTGCGGCTGCAGCACGGCCACATCGCCGGGCAACCAGGACGGCAGCGGCGCGCTTGCTGGCAGCAGTTCCAGATCACAGAGCGCGGGCGACGCACTGTCGGGGTTGAGGCAGCTGCGGGCGTGCAGCACCCAAGGCTGCCAGAGCTTCGATTCGCGCTGCTCGGACGTCGGCGCGGCTTGGGCCAGGCGCAACTCGACCACGTTCGAGTCGTTCACAGCCGGCGCCGCGGCACTCGATACCGCGGCGATCGCTACGCCGCCTTCAGTCACCGGGGCATCGGCGGCGGCGGACTCGACCGCCTGCAGCCAGGCTGCAATGGCCTTTGAATCGCCATCATCGACCTCGACGCGCTCGAACAGTGGCTTGGCACTGCAGGCCAGCAGCCACGCATCAAGCGCGCGCCCGAACGCGCAGTAGTCGCGATAGCTGCGATCCCCCAGGGCCAGCAGACCGAAACGCAGACCGTCGAGATCGAGTGTCTGCGCCATCACCCGACGGACAAAGGCGGCTGCGGTGTCGGGCGGATCGCCTTCTCCGGTGGTACTGGCCACCAGCAGCAAACGCCGCGCCGCGCTCAAGCCGGGTGCATCGACTTGAGCGATCGACAGCAGGCGGGCATCGCAGCCGCGCGCGTGCAAGCGAGCCACGGTCTGTTCAGCCAGGCGCTGCGCCTGTCCGCTCTGACTGGCGTGCACGACCCACCAGAGCTCGCTGCTCGCGGTCGTCGGGTTGGAAGCGCTTATGCCGCGTCGCAGCCCCTGGCGCTTGCGTAGCCAAGGCAACGCAAGCAGTAGCCAGGCCGCGCCGCCAAGCGCAGCCGCGAACCCACGCGAGAGCGTGATCCGCGGGGGCACCGGGCGCGGCGCGCCCAGCGCCTCGCCGCTGTGGGCATCCAGCTGCTGCTGTAGATGCAGGCCCTGCTGCTGGTAGTGGAGTATGGCGGCGCGTGCGGCATCGCCTGCGCGTACCGACAGGACGCGGATCGGCGCCTCACTTGCAGGCACCGAGGCGTCCGGGGACGCGACTTGCCCCCCCTCGCTGCGCGTCCCGAGTGCGCGCGTGGCAGGCGCGGGTTCGGACCACCACCGCTCGATCAAGCGCTCGGGCGAAAGCGGTCGGGTGTTGGCAGAACTGTGTGCAGGCGGCGCGCCCTGCGGCCAGCGCGCCCACAGCAGGGGAGCGGCCGCGATCAGCAGTAGGGCCAGCCACCACATTCGGCCCAGCATGCTCAGTCCACCGACTGCAGGGCTTCGAACGCAGGCGTGCTGCGCTCGACCCAGGTTTCGTTCTGTCGGTAGACAAAGCGCGCCGCAAGCCCGCGCTCGATCGCCCAGGCGTAGCCCTCATGAGGCCCGAGCACGGCCAGCGCAGTCGCCAGCCCGTCGGCCTGCATGCAGGAGGCGTGCACCACGCTGACCGCGATCCCGGCCTGCGCGATCGGCTGACCACTGCGCGGATCGATCATGTGCGAGTAGCGACGCCCGTCCTGCTCGAAGAACTGCCGGTAGTCGCCCGAGGTCGCCACGGCCTGCTCGCGCAGCGCGATTCCGGTCGCCACCGTGTCGGTTTTGGGGCCTTCGAGCCCGACCCGCCACGGTCGCCCATCGGGATGCTGCCCATGCGCACGCAGTTCACCGCCGACTTCGACCAGGAGATGGCGAACACCCTCCGCCCAAAGGACCTCGGCGATACGATCGACCGCGTGGCCCTTGGCGATGGCTGACAGGTCCAGCGACAGCTCGCCGGGCTGGACCAGACTGTCGCCTTCAAATGTGATGCGCTGCCAGCCGATGCGCGCGCGCAGGGCCTCGATTTCCGCGTGTGCGGGTGGGTTCTGCCGCGGACGACCCGGACCAAAGCCCCAAAGCTCGACCAGCGGGCCCACGGTCGGGTCAAACGCCCCGCCACTGTCGCGCGCGAGTTCGAGCGCTGCGCTCAGCACCTCGCGCAATGGCGCCGGCAGCGGCTGACGCGTGCCGGCCACGGCAGTGTTGAAGCGCGAGAGGTCCGAGTCCGGCTCCCAGTGACTCATCTGAGCGACGACGTCGGCCAGCTCGGCTTCGATCAGCGCCCGCACGCGAGCCTCATCGGCCGCTGCATCGCCGATCTGCACTGACCAGCCGGTACCCATCGAGTGGCCCTCGATGCGCAGGGGTTGCGGTGGGTGCGCGCAGGCGGTGAGCAGGAGGGTCAGGAGGGCAGAAGTGAGGGCGAAGAAGTGAGCAGTGAGGGAGATGCAAGGCGAGGTGCGTCCCGAGGCAGCCGGGGGACGCAGCGCGCGCGCGCGATGCGCTTGCGTGTTCGACACGACATCCAGGTTTGGGACTCGGTTGAGCATTCGGAAGTCGTCAGCCTCGCTTTGTTCGGATCCCACGTCGCAGCGTCGTTACGTGCTTGAACTCTGGCATCAGGGCCGCAGCCCCGCTCTCACTTCTCACTTCTCACTTCCCAGGCTTCAGGGCAGCACTTCCAGCGTCGCCACGTAGCTTGCGCGACGCTGCGTCGCCGGTGCTACCGCCGCCTTGTCGTCACTCACGCTGGCTTCCAGCCAGTACATGCCGGCGCTGGGCCAGGTGACTTCAAAGGCGCCGCGCTCATCGGTGCTCAGCTTGATCTCGTCCTGCGCGTCACGGTAGCGGGTGCCGCCATTGACCACCTCCAGACCGACGCCCTGGGCCGGCGCGCCGTCCAGCAGCAGGCGGAACTTCGCCGTATCGCCCACCACCAGATCGTTCGGGTGACCAACAAACTCAAGACTCAGGCCCTGCGCGGCAGGCGCGATACTCTCGCGACTTGGGCGCCCCAGGGTGACGAAGGTTTCGATGCGGTTCTGGGCGTGGGTGACCTGCAGCTTGTCGGCGCCGGGCGGCACCTGTGCAGCGAAGTCCTCGGCGCGACCGCGCCAGCGCTTGGGCTCGCCGTCCTCTTCCCAGCTGGCGAACAGGCCGTTGCTGGCGAGCGCGATGCGGTAGGTGCCGGGAGTCGCCAGCTCCAGATCGAAGACGCTGCGCAGCTGGCCGGTGTGCGGGTTCTGCGGGCTCAGCGCGCTCCCGTCGGGCGCAGTGACGCTGAGTGCGTCCAGGCGCAAGGGCACATGGTTGAAGTAGTAGAGATCGTTGGAGACGGCGGCGTCGACGGTGATCCAAGCCTTCTCGCTGGACAGCACGGTATCGGACGGCAGCAGCCAGGTCTTGTGCGCCTGCGCGGACAGCGGCAGGGCGGCGATCAGTGCGAATGCGGCGTAGCGGAGCGCGGTGCGCATGGGAGTCCTCCGGTGAGTGTCGGTGTGCCTGCGCGAAGTTCGGCGCAGGCGGTGGTGTCAATCAGGGCGTGAGCTTCAGGCTGAGCGCGCCGAGCTCGCGCTCGCCGTTCGCACCGAGTTCCACGACCTGCGTCGGCGGCCACTGGAAGTCGATTTGCAGCAGCTCGCGACCGCCCACCTCGCGCGAGGCCTCGACCATCAGGCGGTAGTCGCCTGCGGCCAGCTGCGACAGCGGCGGCTTGCTTGTGTCAAAGCTCAAAGGGTGGCGGCCTACCGGACGTGTGGCCGCACTCAGTCCATCGACGGGCATATCGAGATCGCGGCCACCGCGGCGCCACCACTGGCGCAGGTCCTTCAGCCATTTGCTGCCCTCGTTGTCGCGCATGCCGAGGTCGTACCAAACCGACAGCTGGGCGGCGACCTCGCCGTCCGGCGATTCGATCCAGGCGGCGACGTAGGGGCGGTGGTATTCGGCGACATCGAGGCGCGGGATCTCGACCTCGATCGCAAGCTCAGCGGCGCGCGTAGCGGCGAGCGGGGACAGCGCCATCAGCGCTCCGACCAGACAGGTGGCGATGGCTTTCGGGGAGTGGATCATGGGCGATTCCAGACGGGTCAATGGATAAACAACAGGGCGATCAGCAGGGGCAGCACCAAGCCCAGCCCGACCACCGGCCAGGTGCCGGGGCGCTGCCGCGCATGCATCTGCAGCAGGACGAGACCGGTGAGGCAGAACACCACGCAGGCGACTGCGAACAGATCGATGAACCAGGACCACACCGGCCCGGTGTGGCGGCCCTTGTGCAGGTCGTTGAGCCAGGCGATCCAGCCGCGATCGGTGCGCTCATGCTGCGTCTCGCCCGACTCGAGATCGATGCTCAGCCAGGCATCACCGCCGGGCCGCGGCAGCGACAGGTAGATCTCCTCCGGCGACCATTCGGCCTCGATCGACTCGACGCGAAGACCGAGCTCGGCGCGCAGCCAGTCGCTCACGGTCGCAGGCAAAGGTGACGTGTCGGCCTCTTCGGCCTGGGCCCGCAGCCCGGTCAACAGCGGTGTCGGCAGCTGCGCAAGGCGCAGCTCCACGCTCGGCCGCGCTTCAATGCGACCGGCGTGGTTGAGCGTGATGCCGGTGATGGCAAACAGCAGCATCGCCACCAGGCACAGGGCCGAGCTGACCCAGTGCCAGAGATGCAGCTGTTTCAGCCACCAGCCTCGCTGTGCTTGCACGGTCAACGCGCCCGCCTTTAGAAGTCCACGTTCAGCGAGACCCACAGCCGGCGGCCGTCCTCGCTGTTGATGTGGGTGTTGGCGTAGCTGATCGCGCCGGTGCCGAGGTTGCTGACGTAGGGGACGTAGTCGATGAAATCCTTGTCGAACAGGTTGTAGAGCGCGGCGTTCAGCGACACCTGCTCGTTGATGCGCCAGCTGCCACCGAAGTGGTGCACGGTGTAGGGCTTGTAGTCGCCGAGCTGGTCCTGGGCCAGGCCGGCACCGCGATAGCGCGCGCTGCGGTACTGGCTGCGCAGGAACAAGCGGAAGGCCTCGCTGGTCTGCCACTCCAGCGCAGCGTTCAACATGTGCTTCGGCGTGTTGGTGAGGGGCTGACCCGCGGCAGCACCGCTCTTCTGCTCGCTGTCGGTGTGCGTGTAGTTGGTCTTCAGCGTCCAGGCGGACATCAGCGGCAGACTGGCCGAGAACTCGTAGCCGCGGGTCACCGCCTCGTCGATGTTCACGCTCTGACCAAACGTATCGATGCTGGGCCAGCTGCCCACGTCGACACAGCCCGGCCGGTTGGGCGAGGCCGCGAAACTGCAGTTCGGCACCGGCACGCCGCTGGCGATCTTGTCCTTGAACTCGTTGTTGAACAGGCTGAAGGCGATGTTGAGCTCATCGCCACGGCCGTACTGGACGCCCAGCTCCGCATTGGTGCTGGTCTCAGGCTTGAGGCCCGGGGTGCCGATCAGCGGGATCCGGCCCTGGCCGCCGAAGCCGTTGATGCCTGGCGTGAGCTGTTCGACGCGCGGGGTCTTGAAGCCTCGGCTGATGCCGCCCTTGAACACCCAGTTCTCATTGGCGTTGAACACCAGATAGGCGCGCGGGCTGGTCTGACCACCGAAAGTGCTGTGGTCGTCGCGACGCGCGCCGAGCGTCAGCTTGAGGTCATCGCGCAGGCTCCATTCGTCCTCGGCGAACAGCGCCCATTGCCGGAAATCGAACGCCTCGCTGACCACGCCGTCGATCATCTCGGCCTCCCACCACTGGCCGCCGACGCTGAGCATGTGTGCGTCGAAGTCGGTGACCAACTTGGCGTCGAACACCTGGTTCTGTGCTTCGAGCTTGCGTGGCGTGCCCGCACCGGCGATGCCCGGAGGAATCAGACGACCCAGGGTCTCGGTGGTGTTCTGCATCAGGGTGGTGTCGAGTGCACCGAAGCCGAAGCGCGCCGACCAGGCCAGGGTCGCCTGATCACGGTGATAGCGTTGTTCCGGTTCATAACCACCGGTGCCGAGCGTGCCGACCTGGCCTGTGCTGTTGTCGTAGCGTTGGCGGTTGCGGCTGGCCTCCAGCCACAGATCGTGATTCTCCGCTGGCATCAGCGACAGCCGCGTCCCAAGGTTGAAGTTGTCGTAGGCGACCGGGTTCGCACCCATCCACGGCACCACGTCGGTACCGGTCAGGTTCTGGTAGCGGATATCGGCCTCGCCGCGCTCGAAGAAGCCGCCCCACACCGCCAGGCCCAGCGTCTCGCGCGCCAGTGGCCCGGCCGCATAGAAGTTGCCCGAGTGCGTGTTGCCGAAGCGGCTGTCGTCCTGCTGCGCGGTGTCGAGCCCCATTGAGCCACGCCAGCTCTCAGCCACCTTGCGGGTGATGATGTTGACCACGCCGCCCATGGCATCCGAGCCGTACAGGGTCGACATCGGGCCGCGGATCACTTCGATGCGCTCAATGGCGGACAGCGGGGGGATGAAGTTGTTGGCGGTGCCGCCGAACCCATTGGGCGTGACGTTGCCGGCCGCGTTCTGGCGACGACCGTCGATCAGGATCAGGGTGTAGTCGGACGGCATGCCGCGGATGCTGATCGCCGGCGCGCCGGTCTTGTCCCAGGCGTCGCCAACATCGATGCCCTGCACGTCCGACAGCGCCTCGGCCAGGCCGTGGAAGTTCTGCAGCGCCAACTCTTCGCGGGTGATCACGCTGATGCTGGCCGGGGCCTCGCGGATCATCTGCGCGAAGCCGGAGGCGGTGACCACGATCTGGTCGAGGCGCTCGGCGGCTGCGGCCGATGCGTCGGCGCGAGAGAGCTGGGGGGCTGCGGCGAGCGCCGCAAGCAGGCAAAGCGGTAGCGTGGCGCGCACAGGCACCGTCGAACGCAGACTCAATGTGGTTCTCCTTGGAAAAACTGGAAAACCCGGTCTGGCGTCAGCTGGACGGGTGTTAAGAAGTCGTCGAGAGTTTATTGCAAACGCGAACGCGTCGCAATAGCAGAGCCGGGATTCGGGATTCGGGATTCGCAGCGGGCAAGCGCTACTCGCTGCGATGAGCGGTCGGGCTTCGAGCCCCTCTCCCCTCGGGAGAGGGGTTGGGGAGAGGGCCGGGTGTCCTCAGGCGGGCCTTCGAATGTGCGTCTGGAAATGGACCCTATGCAATTCGGCCACCCAGGTTGGGGCCACTCTTTGCCGGCTGTCGCATCCGCGAGTGCAGGGTGCTCAGCTCCGCCGGCTGTGAATCCCCTCCCGGCCATCGCGCAGAGCGCTCGGGCGTTCGGCGACGCGCGCGGCGTGCCGCGCATGCGCGTCACCTCACCCCAATGCCGAATCCCGCGCTTCTGCGCGGCAAGCCGCGCAGAGGCGAACCTCACGCCTCGATTGCCAGCACCTGCCGCAGCCGCGCCTTCAACCCCAGCCCGTGCTGCTTCAGCCAGGCGCGCTGCTGCAGGTGATCGGGCATGCGGGCGCGGACCTCGGCCCAGTAGGCGGGCGAATGATTACGCTGCAGAAGGTGACAGAGCTCGTGCACCAGCACGTATTCGAAGACGCGTGGCGGGGCTTGCACCAGGGCGAGGTCGAGTGAGACAGCGCCGGCCGCATTCAATGAACCCCACAGGCTGGACAGCGGCCGCAGCCGAAGACTGCGCGGTGCGGTCGGCAGGGTTGGCAGGTACTGCGGCAACCACTGGCCGATGTCGCGACGCGCCTCCGCCAACAGGAAGTCGGCCATCACCCGCTGCAGCTGCAGGGGCGTGTAGCGCGGCGGCAGATGCAGCTCCAGGTGTTCCTCGCCAGCTACTGCGGCCAGACGGCGCGATTCGATGCGGTGAATGCGCAGGCTGGAACCCCGCAGCAGCAGGGCCGCGGGCCGCGTCGGATCGCCGGGCTGTTCGCCCTCCGCTGTGTGTTCGGTCGCTGAGGGCACCTGCAGCGCGCGCAGCTGCTGGGCCAGCCAGCCGCGGTGCTGCTCAAGAAACTGCTGGATCTCCAGCTCGCCGACACCGCGCGGCACGGTCAGGCGCGGGCCACGCTCGGAGACCATCAGCTTCAGTCGACGTGCGCGGGCGTCACGCACCTCAACAATGCCCGCCTCGCTGCCATCGGGCAGGCGCAGTCGCCGCTCCGAACGCAGCAGGCGGGTCATGAGCTAAGCCCGGCCATTCCATGAGGGGGCGCGGATGATCGCGCCGGACTTTGCGGCGAGCGCAAGGCGCGACGACCCCCAGTGGCGGGCCCCACTGGGGCGAGGAGCAACGCGGCGATCGCCACAAAGAACAAGCGAGGGCCGTGCCAGCGAAAAGCCGCCACGATGCACTCGCCACCGCGCCAGTGTTGACCCTGACTCGCGAATACAGGAACGACAACGGGAGCGGCTTTTCGCGACCTCATGGAATGTCCGGGCTACGCCTCGGCCTTGCTGAAGCCGAGGATGTCTTCCAGCCGCTTCAGCAGCACGCGCAGCTCGCCGCTCATCAGCGCGAACACCGCGTCGATCTCGTCGCGCTGGGTGTCGCGCTCGCCCTGCTCCAGCGACTCGGTGGCGGCCTCAAGGAACTTCAGCTTGCGGATGACCAGATCCTCGCCCAAGACGAAGCTCAGGCGATCTTCGAACACCAGGGCGACCTGGAAGGCCTGTTTGCCGCACTTCAGGTGCTCGCGCACTTCCTCAGCCGTGAGCTCCTGGCGGCGGCATTTGACGATCGCGCCTGAGTCGACCGGGTCGCGCAGCTCGCATTCGTCGCCGAGCACGAAACCTTCAGGCAACGCCTCGCCGTCGATCCACGAAGTCATCAGCGCGCGCGGGCTGCTTTCGGCATTCACCGGAACCGCCGGGAAGCTGCCCAGGGCCTCGCGAATCGCGGTGACGAAGGTTTCGGCGTTCTTGCGGCTGCTGCTGTCGATCACGCACCAGCCCAGGCCAAGATCGAGATAGCCCGAGCAACGCGAGGGGCGTGAGAACGCGCGCGGCAGCAGGTCGGTGAGCACTTCATCCTTGA
Source organism: uncultured Aquimonas sp. (assembly GCA_964586455.1). Classification (GTDB taxonomy): domain Bacteria; phylum Pseudomonadota; class Gammaproteobacteria; order Xanthomonadales; family Xanthomonadaceae; genus Aquimonas. Next base: position 39,759 of record CAZPHV010000034.1, on the reverse strand, counting down.
TGCGCTTGCGCTCGCGGCCGCCGGGGTTACGGCCTTCGCTCTCGCGGATGTGGTCGAGTTTCTCCGACAGCACAGCGTTGACCACCGAGCCGGGCAGCAGCTTGTCCTCACTGCCGAGGGTCAGCAGCAGGGCTTCGGCGACGCGGTGCGAAAGCACCTGCTCGCCGCGTCCGAGCGGCGAGACGAAGCCGCGCGAGGACAGCTCCAGCGGGCCAACAGGTTTGAGCACGTGCTCGGCGAGCTTCTCGTCGAGCCCTTCGAAGCTGTCGTTGATCGAGGTGGGGTAGCGGAACAGGGTCAGGTTGCGGAAGAACATTAGGTGTCCTTTTTAGGCTCGCGCATGGGGCTGCGGGCGGTCATTGCTCGCCGCGCGAGCGGTGGTGATTTTGCCCCTCTCCCTGTGGAGCGAGAGGGCCCGTTTGTGTGCTGCCGGTGGCAGCCCACGGGTCGGCGAGCCCGAGCGTAGCGAAGGTCGGGGTTGGGGGAGAGGGTCCGGCGGTCTGCCAACAGTCAACCCGTGCGGGCCGCTCTCTCAACGCCGCGTGGAGAAGGCCCCGAGTGCGTCCAATTCTCCGACGACTGCGCAAGCCCCGGACCCTCTCCCCCAACCCCTCTCCCGGCGGGAGAGGGGTGCGGTCTTCGAACTGGGCGTGAGGAGAACCCGGATGCAGGCGTACAAGCGCACTCACGCCTGCAGCCGAACCGGAATCTCCAGCACGCGTGCAGGCGCATCGACCGCTTCGACTGCGGGAGCTGCGCGCGCTTCGCTCATGGACTCCGCAGGCTCACCCGCCAGCCACGCATGCGCATCCGGAAGGGGTGCATCGGTAGCGCGCCCCAGCGAGAGGAAATCGAACAGGCTGCGATCGGACAGCTGCGAGGGCCGGATATCGCCCAGCGCGCGCGCCATGGTTTCCAGCCGACCCGGAGCGGTGCGCTCCCACTCGTCCATCATCCGCCGCACCTGCTTGCGCTGCAGGTTCTCCTGCGAGCCGCAGAGGTTGCAGGGGATGATCGGAAAGCCCTTGGCCTCGGCGTAGCGCTCGATATCGGCCTCGGCCACGTAGGCCAGCGGACGGATCACGGTGTGGCGGCCGTCGTCCGAGCGCAGCTTGGGCGGCATGCCCGAGAGCTTGGCGTGGAAGAACAGGTTCATGAAGAACGTCGCCAGCAGGTCGTCGCGGTGATGGCCCAGCGCAATTTTGGTGAAGCCCTGCTCGGCAGCAAAGGTGTAGAGCGCGCCGCGGCGCAGGCGCGAACACAGCGAGCACATCGTCTTGCCCTCGGGCACCACCCGCTTGACCACCGAGTAGGTGTCCTGCTCGATGATCTTGAAGGGCACGCCGACCTGCTGCAGGTACTCGGGAAGGATGTGCTCCGGAAAATCGGGCTGCTTCTGGTCGAGGTTCACCGCCACCAGCTCGAAGCGCACCGGCGCCTTGGCCTGAAGGTTCATCAGCACGTCGAGCATCGTGTAGCTGTCCTTGCCGCCGGACAGACAGACCATGACCTTGTCGCCTTCTTCGATCATGCCGAAGTCGGCAATGGCCTGGCCGACCTGGTGGCGCAGGCGCTTGGCCAGCTTGGTGTGCTCGTACTCGGGCTTGCTGCGGACGCGGGTCATGGAGACAACCGGGAAAACATAAGGAGGAAGGTGAAGAGGGCCGACGCGGCGGCAGCCGGCCGGCCGGGCAGTTTAGCAGTGCCGCGCCGGGGCTCAGCCTGCATCGCCTGCGACATCGGCCCCAGAATCAGACGCCCCGGGGCATCCCCCTTGCGCTGTCGCGGTCGCAGGTTAAGCTCAGCGCTCGTTTCCGCCCCCCGTGCCGTGGATGCCGCGATGCTGTCGAGCGATACCGCCGATGTGGTCAAGCAACTCGCTGAACTCAAGCTCGAACATCGCGACCTGGACACAGCGATCGAGGGCATGGCGCGCACTCCGGGCGCCGATGAGCTGCGACTGCGACGGCTGAAGAAGCGCAAGCTGCGCATCAAGGACCTGATCGCACGGCTGGAGAGCGAGCTGATTCCCGATCTTGATGCCTGAACGGCCGGGAATCGGGAATCGGGAATCGGGAATCGGCATCAAGCGTATCGGGGCGATCGCCCACGACCGCACTTTCACCTTCAGGCACCCGATCGATGCATCGCTTCGGCGATGGCGAGCTTGAGATCTTCTGCCGGGCACGGCTTTGCCAGCACGCGGTGAATCGCACCGCTGGCGCGGGCGGCATCGCTGCTGTCGCTGTCACCCATGCCGGTCAGCAGGATGCGGACCGTAGCGGGCCAGCGCTCAGCCACGCAGCCCAAAAAGTGCAGACCGTCCATGCCGGGCATGCGCAGGTCGGACAGCACCACATCGAATTCGGCGTCGGCCTCAAGCACGCGCAACGCCTCCTCCGGACCCACGGCGGTCACCAGTTCGACGCTGCCGTACAGGCTGCGGGTGAGCGCACGCAGAACATTGGGCTCGTCGTCCACAGCCAGTACGCGCGGCAGTGGCTCAGCCATCGCTGTCACCCCGGATGCGCTCGGCCTTGTCGCGCCAGTCCGGCAGGCGGTCCAGCACACGCATGCGTTCGAGATAGGCCGTGTCGACTTCATCTCCGGTCGCCAGGGCCACCGCGACGTGGACGATCCCGACCAGACCGAACTCGCGCTGGCTGCCGCGCTGTGGCTGGCGGTGATGGGCCACGGCTTCAACGATGGCCATCGGCAGCCCCCACACCCCGAGCAGGTAGGCACCGACCTCGGAATAGCCGAAACGCTCGGCGGCTGCGCCTTCCGGCTGCGGCAACAGCTTGCCGACATTGGCCAACAGGGCGGCGATGCCCACCTGATCGGCATCGGCGCGTCCCGCGGCGATGCGCCCGGCGATCAGCGAGGTCAGCAGGGCCTGTCGCTGCAGTACGTTGACGTCGGCGCGGCCGGCATCCTGGCTGAACACTTCCGCGGCCAACACCAGGTTGCGGATCATGGTCGATCCGATCCGCGCCACAGCTGTTTTCAGATCAGTCACTGAGCGCCCGGCCGAAGGGAAGAAGGCCGAGTTGGCCATGTGCAGAACCTTGGCGGTGAGCGCCGGGTCCTCCGCCAGGATGGCGCCGATCTGGCGGGCGTCGCAGTTCGGATCCTGCAGGGCCAGGTTCAGCTTGGCAAACACGTGCGGGGCCGCGGGCAGGCGCTTGATGCGGCCCACCACCTCGCCAATGGCGGGGTCGGCCAGCAGGTTGCGCAGGGCGACGGCACCTTCGATCGTGTCGACCAGAACCTGCGGCTCGCAGGGCTTGGAAAGAAACTGCTGGGCCACGTTCAGGGCGCGCATCGCGGCCTGGGTTTCGGTATGGCCTGAGAGCAGCATGCGCAGCGTCGATGGCGAGCGCTGCTGAATGCGCTTCAGCAGTTCGGCGCCGTCCATGCCGGGCATGCGCATGTCGGTGACGACGACATCGATCGGCCCGCGGTCGAGTTCGGCCAGGGCAGCTTCACCGCTGTCGGCGAGCACAATTTCCCAGTCGCGGTTCAGCCCGAACAACATACGTTCCAGCGCCACCAGCACGCGCCGCTCATCGTCGACGAACAGCACCCTCATGCGGGCTCTCCGCTCGCAGATGCCTGTAGCGGCAGCTCGATGATGAAGGTGGTGCCTTGACCGGGCTCGGTTTCAAAGTGAATGCGGCCGCGGTGCTTGTCGACGATGGTGGCATAGGCCATCGACAGGCCTTGCCCGGTGCCCTTACCGACCGGCTTGGTGGTGAAGAACGGGTCGAACACCGAGCGTTGGATCGCCTCGGGAATGCCGCCGCCAGTGTCGGCCACGCGAATCTCGGCAAACTCACCGACGACACGCGTGCTGATTTCGATCCGACCCTTGTTGCCCGGGTTGTTCAGCATCATGTCGCCGATCGCGTGCGAGGCATTCACGATCAGGTTCAGAACAACCTGGCTGATCTGGTCGCGGAAGCAGGGCACCGCCGGCAGCGCCGGATCGAAGCGGGTTTCGAGCTCGGCCACATACTTCCACTCGTTGCGCGCCACCATCACCGTGGTGTCGATCAGCTCGGCCAGGTCGACCGGCTCCATGTCCTCGCCGGAAGGGTGCGAGAAACGCTTCATCGCCATCACGATGTGCGAGACGCGGTGCAGGCCCTCCTGGGATTCATCGAAGGCATCGGGCACGTTGCGCCGCAGGTAGTCCAGACGCGCGGCCTTGAGTGCGGCTTCCGCCGCGTCCACGCGCTCGCTGCTGATCGCGCCGGCACGCGCATCCGCCAGCAGGCCGAGGTACTGGTCGACCACCGTCAGCAGGGTATCGAAGCCCGAACGCAGGAAGCTGACGTTGTCGCTGACGTACTGCACCGGGGTGTTGATTTCGTGCGCCACGCCGGCCGCGAGCTGGCCGATGGCCTCCATCTTCTGCGACTGCAGCAGCCGCGCCTGGGTGCTGCGCAGCTCGGCCAGGGCCTGCTGCAGCTGGGTGCGCTCACGATCGAGCTCGCGGGTCTTGCGTGAGACCACCGCCTCCAGCGCGATGTTCTGCTCCAGCAGATCAAACGCGGAAGGGTCGCTGCTGCCGCGGTTCTCCAGGCGCTGGATCAGCACCTCGATGGTGCGGTCACGCGCCGCCAGCAGGCGCTTGAGTTCCAGCGCATCCTCGGTGTCGACGCTCGCGGGGGTCGGTTTCGACGCTGACAGTGGCATGTCTTGGGGTGAGGGCGTACTCATTCGGATCAGGCCTCGGCCGCCACCGCGATCGCGGTGAAGGTCTGGTTGATGTGCAGGCCGTTGAACTGCTCGCCATGCGTCGAAAAGCCGAATACACGATGCGCGGACAGGAAGTCGCCGACCTCGGTCAACTGGTTCTCGCGCTCGGCCTGGCGGCGACGCAGGGTGCAGTCGCAGCCCAGCACCAGCGCCGCCTCGCCCAGCTGCGCCTTGACCTCGGCGAACCCGCGCTGCAGAGCCTGCAGCGGCGAGCTGGCGTCGCCGATGTCGACCAACACCCCGCTCTCGACCGCCGACAGACAGGACAGCGCACGCGCACGCGTGACCCGCCGGATCGCCCGCACCACCTGCTCGTCCCCGACCCGCAGCAGCAGTGGATGCGATTCCAGCAGCTCCGGCTGCAGCGCGCTTTCGGCAACGCCGAGCGCCCGCGCGTAGACCTCGGCCGCCGGCAGGCCATTGATTTGAATGACCAGTCGACGCTCGGGATCCGCTTCGGTGATGACCAGGCGCTCGCGGCGCGGCACGAAGTGCTGCACGCGGAAGGCAAGAAAGGGGTGCGCCGTCTCGAACACACCGAACACCGCGACGTTGCTGCGAAAACGACCGTCAAAATAGACCGGCGTGTGCTCGAAGCGCATTTCGTCGGACGCCGAGCCTCCAATGAAAGGCACGTCGCCGAGCCCGTGGTACAGCGCATGCGCAAGGCGCTCCTCACCCTGATGCAGGCCATCGACCAGCAGCAAGCCGAAACGGCGGCAACCGGCGGCGGGCGGGCGCTCGGCCAGGATGGCTGCGATCCGCTGCACGGCCGACTCGGCCTGCGCCAGAGGTTCGATCACATGGGTGGCCAGACGCAGGCCCTCGCCATAGCAGGCCAGCAGCGAGATTCCGCCCCGCCGGAAGCCCGCAGGGCCAATCTGGCTGCCGCTGGTGCAGCCCAGCAGCGCGCAGGCAAAGCCGGCCTTCAGCGCATCGGCCATGGACTGCAGCGGATACAGACCGTCGCAGAAGAACACGACCGCGGTCGGCGTCTGGCCCGGTCTCCGACGCTGCAGTTCCGCGCGCAGCTCGGACACCGCATGGGCGGGCTCGGCGCTGGCGCTGGAGACGCATTCGATGGAAATGCGGGAGGTCGGTCCCGGCGCCAACAGTGACGCGCGCCGCGGCGTCGGAATACCGTCGCCATCGGCGTGCTCGCGGTTGTGGCGCTCGCGGGTCGAGATGTTCATCCTGAGCCGACGTCCGTCTGCACGGTCCTGTCCTGCATTGCGCGTGTCAAGGGCTGCCCCGGAAACGAAGTTGGAGTGCCGTAGCAGAGCGAAAACGCTCCGGGGAACGAACCCGCGTTCGGCGGGCCTGCGCTCCGCGTGCATGGTGCGTGCCGCGGCGCGCACTTTCGCCGCTGACGTTCAGTAAGCTTGAGCAGCACCCGCGGAGCTTTCGACTGAACACGGCACGCCTTCCGATGAACCTCCGTCCCGCTGAAGCGCTCGCCGCCGTCAGTGGTGCGGCCGCGATCGGTGTGGCCGTGATGTCGGGCAACCTTGGGCTGGGGAGCGCCGCGACAACTGCGGCGTGGGCGACCGTAGCCACCCTGGCCTTGCTTTGGCCCCTGCCCGCCCTGCGCGCGCTGCTCGCCGCCCAAGCGCTTGGCCTGGGCCTCACCGGGCTGCTGGTGCTGGGCGTGCGCGGCCTGCAGGGCGATGAGTGGCCGCTGGCCCTGGCCTTGCTCAGTGCGGCCGCGCTGGCCGCCGCACTCGGCCTGTCGCGCTACCGTTCGCCGATTAGCCAAAGTCTGCTAAGCCTGTTGAGTGGCGCGGTGCTCCTGCTGGGTGGCCTGGACGGGCTGGGCGTGTTCGGAGGGCGTGCAGGCAGCGCCACCCTGGGTGCGTTCCCCTTACTGCTGGCCTGCGCCGCGATCGGGCTGGGCTCAGCGCTGCTGCGTTGCGGATTGCCAAAGGGCGTCGGCTTGCGCGAGGGCGCGCGTCTGGCAACCGCCTTCGCGCTTGGCGCGGCTCTGGTGGATGCCTTCGGCCGGTTGCCCAACTTGAGTGTCGACCTGCTCGCGCCCGCTGCATTCGCACTCGCCACGCTGTGTCTCATCGCCATTTCAGGCGGCCGCCGACGACTTGCTGGCGCCCTGCTGCTGGGCTTGTCGGGGCTGGCCCTCGCCACCGCGGCGGGCTGGGGTGCGCCCATGCTGGGCTTCAGCGCGGCCCCGTTGCCGCCACTGCCGCTGACCTCAGGCCTGTCATTGGGACTGGCCTGCGTCGGCCTGTTCTGTCTGGATCGACGTCAGCGCCGTCTCGGCTGGCGGACCCTGGCTTGGGCCTGTGGCCTGCTGGTAATCCTGATCGCCGCGCTTGGCCTGCTGGGGTTTCTACTCGAGACCGATCGCCTCAACCCCTGGGGTGAAGCCAAGGCGCTGGGCCCATTGGCCTCCCTGAGCCAGTTCGGCCTGGGCCTGGCCATGGTGCTGCTGTCGGACATTGGTCGCGATGCGCAGCGCCCGTTGGCGGCCTGGTTGCCGGCCACCCTCGGCGCGATGACGGTGCTGCTCGGTGTGGTGGGCTGGCGGGCGGTCCTGCCTGACAACACGCTGCGTATCGAGCGCGCCAGCAGTGATGTGGCCGACCTGCTGCAGGGTCGGCTGCAGCAGCGCCTCGACCTGTTCGCACGCAGCCTGCAACTGGCGCCCGCCTTGGGCGAATCGGCGATGCGCCTGCTGGCCGAAGCCGATGCCTCGGTGATCGCCATCGCCGACTCCCAGGGCCGCGGCTGGCAGCTGCGAGACCCTGCACTGGCATCCCAGCTGGAGCGCCAGGAGAGCCATCTACGCGTGCTGTTCGCCAACCTGATGGAAGATCGACCCCTCGAAGTTTCGCCGCTGCTGGGGCCGGACCGGCCAGCCTGGATGATCGTGTCCACAGCCGGCCCGCGCCCGGGCGAGCGGATGCGCCTTCTGGTCGATGCTTCTCGGCTTGCGCAGCCGTCGCTGGAAGCCGCCGATCTCCAGTTCGCACTGGCCTTGCGCCAGAACGACAGTCTCATCCTCGCCCTACGCGCCGAGGCCGCGAGCGCCGATTCGGGCAGCGTCGAGCGCACATTCGAAGGCCTCGGCCAGGGCTGGCGGCTGAGCGTGCAGCCGCTGCCAAGCCTGGTGCAGCTGATGGGCTCGCGACTGCCGACCCTGGTTCTGGTGATGAGCATCCTGCTGGGCGGCAGCCTCGCCGCGGCGGTGCGCCTGGCACTCGTGGCGCAGCAACGCGCCCGCAATGCCGAGTCGATCGCTCGCGGGCTGGAGCGCGAGGTCGCTGCACGCCAGGCCACCGAAACTGCGCTGGATCGCTCGCTGGACGAAATCGGCCTGATCCTGTCGAGCATCAGCGACGGTTTCCTGTTCCTTGATCGCGAGCTGCGGGTGTCCTTCGCCAACCTGCAGGCGGCGCGGATGCTGACCGATGAAGGCGATCTGCCAGCCCGCGTCGTCCTGGCCGAGCTGTGGCCGGAACTGCTCGAGGATGGCCATCCGCTGGTGCTTGAACGCGCTCTGGGCCAAACCAGCGAGACCCGCTTCGAAGCCTTCAACCCGCGCTCGCGCAGCTGGCTTGAGGTGCGCGCTTTTGCCCACCCGAACGGGCTGGCTGTACTGCTGCGCGACATCGGCGAGCAGCGTGAGCGCGCCGAAGCGCTCGCCAGCAGCGAGGCCGCCCTGCGAGGCGCGCAGCGGCTGGCCCGCGTCGGCAGCTGGCGCTACGACCTGCACCGTGAGACCTGGCTGTGGAGCGATGAGCTCTACCGCATTCTCGGCCTGCTGCCCGGACAGCTGCCGCCATCGCGTGACCTGCTGTTGCAGCATGTGCCGGTGGTTCAGCGCGGCGGGCTCTCGGCTGCGCTGGATGCCCTGCTCAGTGAGGGCCGCGAGATCCTGCTCGAACACCGGGTTCAGCGCACGGACGGCCAATGGGTCGACGCACTCAGCCTGGCCCGGCCCGAGCGCGACGCCGGCGGTCGCATCCGCGCGATCTCCGGCACCCTGCAGGACATCAGCGCGCAGAAGCGTCAAGCGCAGGAGCTGCAGTCCGCCCTGGCACGCTCCGAGCGCCAGGCCCGACAGCTGCAGTCCCTGCATCAGGTCTCGCTGTTGGCCAGCCAGAAGCTGGGCGATCCGGACCTCGTGCCGGTGCTGCTCAGCGAGGTCCGCCGGGCCTTCGAATGTGGCATCGCGCTGCTGCTGGAGGCCCCAAGCGAGCACCTCAGCCCAGCGCATAGCGTCATCATCGACCGCAGTCCGGACCTGGACTGGCCGCGCGAGATCGATGCCGACGCACACGTCTTCCTGAGCCAGTTGGTTGCGGGCGGCACACGCCGGCTGAGCGCGGTGGAGCTGCTGGCCTATTCGGCGTACGGCGAACTCAGCGTCGCCGCATTGAAGCTGCCTTTGGCCGGCTTGCTGTGCGTGCCTCTGCGCCCGAGCTCCGGCCACAGCGGCGGGCATCTGCTGCTGTCCTGTCCGGCCGAGGGGGAATTCGGACACGACGAGTTGGAGGTGCTCGACCAGTTCGGCCAGATCCTCGCCCTCGCACGCGACTGGGCGGGACTGATCGAAGCCCTGCGCAAGACCCGTGCCGATCTGCAGCAGAAACTCGAAGCCTTGTCGCGCAATCGCGCCCTGCTCGCCGGTGCCGAGCGCGTGGCCGGCCTCGGCACCTGGGAGCTGCATTTCCGCGGCGGCGAGATCGTCGACTTTGAAGCCTCCGAAGTGAGTCGCCGGATCTTCGGGCTCGGCGACGGCGAGTTCGCGGTCGAAAGCGCCAAGGCGCGCCTGCACCCTGAAGACCGCCCACGGGTGCGCGAGAGCTTTCTCAAGGCGCTGGCCTCGGCCGATCTGCTTGAAGTCGACTACCGCATCGTGCATCCCGACGGCCGCCAACTGTGGGTGCATACCCAGGCACGCATCGCCCGCGACGCCGAGGGCCAGCCGGTGTACCTGCTCGGCACCATGCAGGACATCAGCCGCCAGCGTGAAGCGCAGCAGCGCGAACAGGAAAAGATCGAGGTGCTGCGCGGAATCGCCACCGGGCACACCCTGCAGCAGAGCCTGCGCGCGGTGATCGATCAGCTGCAGCACAGTCATGGCGTGCGCGTTGCGATCGCCTACGGCATCGACCTGAACCGCGGCGCCAGCGGGCTCGAAGCGCCTTCGCTCAGCGCGGAATTCCAGCAGGCCCTGATGCGCCTGAGCGCCGTGCCCGGGGTGGCGCCAAGCCGGGTAGCTGCAGAGAGCGGACAGCGCGTGGTCATCGAAGACGTACTGTCCGACCCGGCGTTCGCGCGCATCCACGCGGTCTGCCGCCGCGAGGGTATCCGCGGTGTCGTCGCTTCCCCGATCCAGAGTCTGGATTCGCGGGTGAGCGGCGTGCTCGCCTGCTATCTCGAGCATCCAGGACCACCATCGGCCGAGCTTCTGCAGGCGATCGACTCCGCCGTCTCGGTGTCCGCGATCGCACTCAAGACCCATGCCGCCCGACGTCGCCTGGAGGACAGCCGTCAGCGCCTGCGCTCGCTGTTCACCCTGGTGCCGGATGCTGTGTTCGCGCTGGACCCGACCGGCCGTATCGAGGACTGCAACGCCGCGGCCGAAGCCGTCAGCGGACGCGTGCGCTCGGACCTGATCGGCCAGGCGCTGACCGACAACGTGCCCCTTGATGCCCGCGAGCTGATCAACGAACGGATCGGTCTGGCCGCACTCGGCGGCATCCAGCGCTTCGAACTGCAGGGCGTGGACGCAAGCGGCCAGCGCTTCGATGCGGTCAACACCACGCTGCCGATCGAGGTCGACGGCGCGACAGTCGGCGTGTTCCTTATCCAGACCGACGTCAGCGAAGCGCGCCGCGCCCAGGCCGCGCTGCAGGCGGCGTTGGCCGACCTTGAAGCGCGCAACCAGGAGCTGCAGGACTTCGCCTTCGTCGCCTCGCACGATCTGCAGGAGCCCCTGCGCAAGGTCCAGGCCTTCGGCGACCGCCTGCGTCTGCACCTGGCCGACCGCCTGGACGACAGCTCTGCCGACTACATCCGCCGCATGCGCTCGGCAGCCGCGCGCATGCAAACCCTGATCAACGACCTGCTGGCCTATTCACGTGTCTCCCGCAACGCGCACCAGCCGCAGCGGGTGTCGTTGTCGCGCGTGCTGGCCGAAGTGCTGACCGATCTGGAAAGCCGCATCGAAGCCAGCGCTGCAACCGTCGAGGCCGGACTTCTGCCCGAAGTGGACGCCGATCCCACCCAGATGCGCCAGCTGCTGCAGAACCTGCTGGGCAACGCGCTGAAGTTCGCGCAGCCCGGAAGGGCACCGCACGTGCGGGTTTCGGCGCGCGCCCTGCCCCACGGCCGCGTACAGCTGGTGGTCGAGGACAATGGCATCGGCTTCGACAACAAGTACCAGGAGCGCATCTTCGCGCCCTTCCAGCGCTTGCACGGACGCAGCGAGTACGAGGGCTCCGGCATCGGGCTCGCGATCGTGCGCAAGATCGTCGAGCGACACGGCGGCCAGATCCGGGCCGAAGGGCGTTCTGGCGAAGGTGCACGCTTTGAGCTCGACCTGCCCGGTGTCAGCGCCCTTTCCAGCACGGCGTCGGTCTGCGAGGATTCGGCCTGATGTCCAACGCCCCTGCCCACCGCTGCTGGATTCTGGTCGCCGAAGACGACGGTGATGACCGCCGCCTGCTCGCGGACGCGTTCGAGCAGTGCGGTATCGACTGCCGTCTCGAATTTCATGGCGACGGCGAAAGCCTGCTGCAGGCGCTCGCCGCGTGCGCGTCGGACCCGCCGCCGCGGCTGATCCTGCTGGACCTGAACATGCCACGCATGGATGGCCGTGAAACCTTGAACCGACTGCGCGCAAACCCCGTGTTGGCACAGGTGCCCGTGGTCGTCATGTCGACCTCGGCGGCCGAAGACGACGCCAGTCGCGCGCGCCGCGCCGGCTGCGACGCCTATTTCGTGAAACCCGCGGAATACGGCGCCCTGCTCGACATGGTGGGGCTGATCGCGCGCCGCTGGCTCGACCCGGCCCGCGCGGACAGGCCGCAGGAATGATGGTCCGGCCGGTCCCGCAGATTCGCGTCCTGCTGATCGATGACGACGACGACGACGTCTTCCTGACCCGTGCGATGTTCGACGAGGTCGAGGATTTTCGCGCCGAAGTGATCGCCGCGGGCAGTCTTGAGCAGGGCTTCCAACTGTTGGGCAAGGCTCAGTTCGATATCTGTCTGGTCGACTACCGGATCGGCCCGGACAGCGGCATCGCCTTCATCGAACGTGTCGCGCAATCGGAGACCCGGGTACCGGTGATCCTGCTTACCGGACAGGGCAGCCGCGAAGTCGACCTGCGCGCAATGGAAGCCGGCGCGGCCGACTATCTGGTCAAGGGCGGACTGGATGCGGAACGGCTCGGACGCAGCGTGCGTTATGCGCTCGACCGCGCCGAAGATGTGCGCCTGATCGAAGCCAGCGAGGCGCGCTACCGCCTGCTGTTTGAATCAAACCCGATGCCGATGTGGGTCTGCGACAACGAGACGCTGGGCTTTCTCGCGGTGAACGAGGCCACGATCGAGCACTACGGCTATTCGCGCGAGGAGTTCGCGCGCATGGATTCAACCCACCTGCGCCCGGCCGAGGATGTACCCGCCTTCCTCGCCGGCGTGAAGGCCTCGCGCCCGGGTCCCTACCGGCGCGGCCCGGTGCGCCATGTGCGCCGCGACGGCAGCATCATCTGGGTCGAGATCACGGCCCATGACATCCGCTTCGAAGCGCGACATGCCCGTTTGGTGCTGATCAACGACGTCACCGCAAAACGCGCGGCCGAGGCCGAGGCGCGTCTGCTGGCGAGGGCGTTCGAGTCCAGCAAAAGCGGCATGTTGATCGCCGATGCCCGCAGCACCGATCTGGCGACGGTGTACGTGAACCCTGCCTTCGTGCGCATGAGCGGCTATGACGAAGCCGAGATCCTCGGCCGCAACTGCCGCTTCATGCAGGGCGAAGACCGCGACCAGGAGGCCCTGCGCACCGTGCGCGAAACCCTGGCCCGGCAGGGCGAATGCGAAGTGGTGCTGCGCAACTACCGGCGCGACGGCAGCCTGTTCTGGAACCAGCTGACGCTGGCGCCAGTGCGCAACGCCGAAGGCGAAGTCACCCACTACATCGGCGTCTCGACCGACCTCACCGACCGCCGTCGCCACGAGGCCGAGCTGGCCTACCTCGCGCGCCACGACCAGGTGACCGGCCTGCCGCGCTTCATCGACCCCGAGGACGCGCTGCGCACGCTGTTCGACGAGGCTGCCAGCGCCGGTGAGCAGGTCGCGCTTTGGTGCATCGACATCGACCGTTTCCAATCCGTCAACGAGAGCGTCGGCTACCGCGGCGGCGACGAAGTGCTGCGCCTGATGGCCTCGCGCATCCGCTACATCACCGGTGCCGCGGGCAAGCTCTGGCGACTGACCTCGGACGAATTCGTTCTGGCCCTGCGCTACCGCCGGGGCGAGAGCGAGCCACTGGCGATCGCCGAGCAGATCCGCGAAACCCTGGAGGTGCCGGTGCCGGTGGCCGGCTCGCAGCTGTTCCTGTCCGGAACCATCGGCCTCGCGCTCTACCCCGACAATGCTCGCGACCCGGTCGAGCTGTTCCAGTGCTCGGAATCGGCGATGTACCGCTCGAAACGCAGCGCTCGCAACTCGGTGCTGGCCTCGTCGGCCTCGCATGCTGAAGAGCTGCGGGAACGTCTGTCGCTGGGCAGCCGCTTGAAGAGCGCCATCCACGCCAACGAGTTCGTCCTCTACTACCAGCCACAGGTCAACGGCAGCGATGGCCGCATCACCGGCATGGAGGCGCTGGTGCGCTGGCAGACCGCCGACCGCGGCCTGATCGAGCCCGCGCGCTTCATCCAGGTCGCCGAGGAGCTCGGCAGCATCGTCGACCTTGGCCGCTGGGTGCTGCAAGAAGCCTGTCGGCAGGGCCGGCGCTGGCTGGACATGGGCCATACCGAGCTGCGCATCGGCGTCAATGTCAGCGCCCTGCAGTTGCACCGCATGAGCTTCGTCGACGAAGTGCGCGACGCGCTGCTGGCCGCCGACCTGCCTGCCCACATGCTGGAGCTGGAAACCACGGAAGCCGCGATCGTCGAGAACCTCGCGCGCTCGTTGGACGTGTTGTCCAAGCTCAAGACCATCGGCGTACAGCTGGCGCTGGATGATTTCGGCCTGGGCTACAGCTGTCTGAGCCAGCTGAAGCGCTTTCCGGTCGATCGCCTGAAGATCGATCAGAGCTTTGTGCGCGATGTGGCGCTGGCCGGCAGTGAGGCTGCGATCGCGCGTGCGATCACGGCGATGGGCCATGAGCTGCATCTCAAGGTCATTGCCGAAGGGGTCGAGACTGAGGCCCAGTTCGGCTACCTGCTGCGCAACCACTGCGACGAGTTCCAGGGCTTCCTGTTCAGCCCGCCAGTACCCGCCGACGAGGCCACCAGGCTGCTGGCCAAGCGCTACGTCGCGCCGATGGTGATGAACATGGCGCGACCCGAACGCGGCCTGCTGCTGGTCGATGACGAAGAGAACGTGCTGCGCGCCCTGGTGCGGGTGCTGCGCCGAGATGGCTACGTGATCCACACCGCCACCAATGCCACCGAGGGCTTCGAACTTCTCGCCAAGAACCGCGTGCAGGTGATCGTGTCGGACCAGCGCATGCCGGGCATCAGCGGCACCCAGTTCCTGTCGCGGGTCAAGGACACCTACCCCGACACGATGCGCATCGTGCTGTCGGGCTACACCGACCTGGCCACGCTGACCGACGCGATCAACCGCGGCGCGATCTACAAATTCCTGACCAAGCCCTGGGACGACGAAGACCTGCGCGAGCAGGTGCGCGACGCGTTCCGCCAGTACGACGAGCGGGCTTCGCGCGAGCCGATGGGCTGAGAGAGCGTCTACCTGACCAGCTGAGCCCGTTCAGCGGCGAGCGCTTTGCGCGGCCACGCGGTATCGATAGAAAGCGACGTCGCGATGGAGTGCTTAATCGGATCGAAGCCGATACGCGTGGTCGGCTTCGATCGATGCACGGCGTCACTCTCGCTTGTAGGGTAAATAAGCGCAGCGCATCTACCAGCACGTCCTGAAGAAGCCGGGCGCCAAACGAAGCCTGAGGGTTCGTCTACAGGCACCTCGCTCCCCTAAACTGCTGGCCGCTCAGCGCAGGTAGTTGAACAACGAGTTGCCCTGCACCTTGGCGAAGGTCGCCTGTGCGGCTTCCAGCATGAGCAACTGCTGGCTGAGCCGGCTGGCGGCCTCGGCGTAGTTGACGTCGCGGATTTCCGACAGCGTGGTGGAGAGGCTCAGCACCTGCGAGGCGCGCTCCTCGGTGGTGCGGTCCAGCGTGTTGAGGCCGGCGCCGATCTTGCTGCGCGAGTCGATGATCTGCTCTTGCGCCGCACCCAAGTCTTCAAGACTGGCGAAGAAAGCATTCTGCTGCGCGGCGCGCTGCTCCGGCGTGGCCGAAGGCAGGCGCAGCGCGTCGATCACCCCTTGCACGGTAGCGAACACGTCCTGCCGCGGCGAAGGCTGTACGGTGAAACTGTCGCCGGCCGCCGGCACACCGTTGAAGCGCAGCTGGGCGCCGCCGAACTCGATAGCTTCGCCCGGCGTGTAGGTGCCGGTAGCGATTACCGCCGCGCTGCCGTCTTCGACGCTGTAGCCGCCGGCGCCGTCGAAGGTGATCCGGTAGCCATCCGGCAACCAGGGTGTGCTGCCGGAAAGGCCGGCCGAGGCCAGCACCAAGGTGCCGGCATTGGCCGCATCGGCGCGCGCGGCAAAGGTGCCGTTGCCGGTGGGCACGCGCAGGAAGATCTCGCTACCCGGCGCCACATCGGCAACCGACAGCGAGGGCGACACATCCACCCGCCGTTGCACCTGGTCGCCGGCGTACACCACGCCGCCCGGGCCCGGGCTGAAGGGCACAGCCGCACCCTGGCTGCCGGCGAACAGATAGCGACCGCTGCCGTCGTTGCTGTTGGCCAGCGCGAACAGAGCCTCAAGCTGCTGCTCCATTTCGTCGGCGATCGCGGAACGCGATTCCGGCGACTGCGATCCGTTGAAGCCCTGCACGGCGAGCTCGCGCACGCGCAGCAGCCGGTCGCCGGTGGAGGTCAGTGCCACCTCGGCCAGGTTCAAGCGATTCGCCAGCACGTTGGAGTTCGCTGAGAAGCGCTCGAGCTCGGCGCGCGCGCGATCGAGCTGTACGATCGTGCCGGCGCCGACGGGATCCTGTGCGGCGGAGTTGATCTTGAGCCCGGTTGAGAGCTGCAGCTGGGTCTTGAACGACTCCGACTGTCGCGCCAACAGCGCGTTCAGGCTTTGATTGAACTGCAGGTTGGTCGAGATGCGCATGGCTATCGCCTCACGGCCGCAAGCAGGGAATCGAACGCCGTGTTGGCGATGCTGATGATCTGCGCTGCGGCCTGGTAGTACTGCTGGAACTTGAGCAGATTGGCGGCCTCTTCGTCGAGATTCACACCTGAAACCGAGTCACGCTCGTTCTGCAGCTGATTGTCGATGGCCTGCTGCGCAGACAGGGTGTACTCGGCCTGGCGGGCCGCACCACCAAACTGGGAAGTCATCTCGCTGAGCGCAGCGGTGAGATTCTGGTTGCCGCCGTTGAACAGTCCGGCATTGCCAACGCCGGCCAGCAATCGCGCATTGCCGTTGTCACCCGAACCCGCGCCCATCGGACCGAAGTTGAACTGGTCACCCGGTGCCGGTGTGCCGTCGAGGGTCACTTCCCAGCCGTTGATTGCGATGGTGTCACCGGGTGTGTAGGCGAACGCGCCGGCACCGTTGATCGAATAGATGCCCGGCGCGGTGAACTCGATGGTGACCGGGTCCTGCAGATTGGGGTTGCTGGAATCGACGATGCGGAGCGGCCCCAGCAGGCCGTTGCCAGTGTTGCCCAGATCCGCGCTGGAGCGCACCGGCAGCGCCGCGGCGATACGGTTGGGGTCGGTCATCGCCATCGCCATCTGGCGGGCGGCGTCCGAAGCCGTGCGCACCTGGATGTCGTCGCCGACCGCCGGTACGCCCGTCACTTCAAGGCTGACGCCCTCAACAATGAAGGGATCGGCGGCGGTGCCCGTGCCGGTCATCGGCAAGGATGCTCCGGTCGAGGCAAGACGTGCTTGCCAGTTGGCGCCGTCCCAGCGCAGCACGAGGTCGCGGCCGGTCATGGCGCCGACGTCGCTGATGCCGGCAGTGAAGTTTGCGGTGCCGCCGTTATTGATCGACGGCAGCACGGTCGGCGCGATCGGGCGGAAGAAGTCCGTGCCGAGGTTGCCGTTCAAGTCGACACCTGCGCGCTGCTGGGCGTTGAACGACTCGGTCAGACCGATCGCCATCCGGCCCAGCTGGGCCATTGCAGGGTCGATGACCTGGCTGCGGAAGTTGTACAAGCCGGCAAGTTCGCCGCCCAGGCCCGCAGTCGGCAAGCGGGTCGCGCCCAGCGGGCTGGTAATGCTGAGCTGCTGACGGTCGAGTCGGAACGGGTCGCGGGTCACCGAGATCGACTGGCTGTTGTTGCCCAGCACCAGGCTGGCGCCCGACGCCGTCTGCACGTTGAGCGCGCCGTCATCCTGCTCGATCGTGATCACGCCGATCTTGGCCGAAAGCTCGCGTACCGCCTGATCGCGGGCGTCCAGCAAATCGTTGGGCGGCTGATTGAATTCGCCGCGGGCGCGCACGATGTCACGGTTCAGGCGCGCGATCTGGGCGGTCAAGCTGTTGACCTCGGTCACCGTGTTGCCGATCCGCTGGCCGGTTTCCTGATCCAGCTGGGTGAGCTGGTTGGCCTGGGCGCGGAAGCGAGCGGCGGCGTTTTCCCCGCCGTCCAGCATCGACTGGCGAGCCGCCGCCGAGGTCGGTTCGGTGGCCACACCCTGGGCCGAATCGAAAAAGTCCGAAATGGGGCGCGACAAGGAGGTGCCGGATTCACTGACCAGTCGGTCGACCCGGCTCGACAGCCCGGACAGCACCTGCAGGCGGCCGAGCTCCGATGCGCTGGCGTCCATTCGCGAAACGAGGAAGGTGTTCAGCAGGCGGTTGACGCCGCTGATCTGTACGCCAGCACCGAGAAAGCCGAAACCCTGGCCTTGGCCGACCCGCGACGAGAACTCAACGCGCTGGCGGGTGTAGCCCGGCGTCGACGCGTTGGCGACGTTGTTGCTGGCCGTGGCCATGGCCCGCTGGAAGGCCAGCAGGGCGGACGTGCCAATGGAAAACGGGTCGGACATGGGTCACCTCTACCCGGATTAGCGGCCGGGCCCGGCGGAACTTGAGCCTCAACCCGGACCAACGGCCGGGCTAGATGCAACGTGCGCCCGCACCGGTCAGGCGGCGCGTCAGCCGCGCAGCGCCGCCGCAGTAGTGCCCGGGCTGTCTTGCAGGTTCTGGGCCAGCGCAGACGCGGAGGCCACAGTGGAGGCCTGCAGATCTGCGAGCGCGCGGTTCAGGCGCGGCCCATGGGCGATCGCGGTGAGCTTGGCCGCGTACTGCGGATCGGTCGCATAGCCGGCACTCTGCAACGCGGACGCATAGGCCTGATTGTTGCCGGCGGCCGCCAATGCCGGCGCATAGCGCGAGCTGCCGCGCAGCAGGGCGACGTAGTCGCTGAAGCTCTGCTCGACGCTGTCGTAGGTGCGGAACTCGGCACGCTCGGCCTGCATGCGTCCGTCGCGGAACTCCTGGGTCATATGGCTGGCTCGCTCGCCGCTCCAGCCGCGGCTGGCCTTGATGCCGAACAGGTTGTTGCCAGCGTCGCCGTCCTTCGCCGCGGGCACGTGTCGGCCCCAGCCGGTTTCCAGCGCGGCCTGCGCGACCAGCATACGCGGGTCGACGCCTAACGCCTGTGCCGCGCGCTGGGCATAGGGCCAGATCCGTTCGACGAACTGTTCGGGCGTGGACTTTGCGCCCGCCCGCTCACCCGCAGCGGCCGCCGGTTCAAGCGAACGGGGTGTCGGCGGCACCACGGCCTCGGTGTCACGAGTCGGTTCCGACGGCTTCAGCTCCGGGCGGGGCGCGACCGGCGGCGGCGCATCGACGCGAACGCCCCGATCGCGGTCGAATCGCTGCGCCGGCATCACCCGCGCATAGCCTTCCAGCGAATAAGCCTGGCCTGCGCGCACCTGCAGCGGCAGATCGCCGGGCTCCACCGGGTGCCCTTCCAGCGCGGCCTGCTGCTGACGCAGCGAGCGCTCGATCAGGGGCGCCAGCCCAAAGCCCTGCCCTTGGCTGGCCGACTTCACCACCTCGCGGTCGTGCATCTCTCGAAACAGCGCCGACTGGCCTGGAAACAGCGCGTCGCCGTCGCCGATTGACGATTCGCGCATGGTCTTCAGCATCTGCTCGACGAACAGGGCTTCGAACTGGCGCGCGGTGTCAGCGACCTTGTCGCCGGGCTTGGGCGCGGCCGGTGCGCTGGTCGCCAGCCGGTTCATCAGCGCGAGATCGGGAATGCGCGATTCCATAGGGATCCAGCCTCAGATGATCTCAAGCTCGGCGCGCAGCGCGCCGGCCTGCTTGAGCGCTTCGAGAATCGCGATCAGGTCGCCGGGTGCGGCGCCGACTTCGTTCACCGCCCGCACGATTTCTTCCAGCGAGGTGCCGCCCTGCATCAGCACCATGCGGCTTTCCTTCTGTTCGACCTGGATGTTGGTGGCGGGTGCGGCGACGGTTTCGCCGCCCGCCAGCGCGTTCGGCTGGGTCACCTCGACGCGCTCGGAAATGCTGACGGTCAGCGAGCCGTGCGCCACCGCGGCGGGCATCACCCGCACGCCCGCGCCGATCACGATGGTCCCGGTGCGCGCATTGACCACGACCTTGGCCGGCGCATCGCCCTGCACCAGTTCAAGATTTTCGAGCTGGGCCATGAAGCCCACCCGCGCAGACACGTCGAAGGGCGCACGCACCGCAACGCTGCCGCCATCGACGGCGCGTGCGGTTTCCGGGCCGTAGGCACGGTTCACGGCTTCGACGAGGCGCTGCACGGTGGTGAAGTCGGCGCGGTGCAGGTCGAGCACCAGTTCCTCACCATTGCTGCTCAGGCCGTCCGGCACAGCGCGCTCGACGATGGCACCATTTGGAATGCGGCCTGCGCTGGGCACGTTGACCGAGATCCGCGAGCCGTCCGCGCCAGCGGCGCCAAAGCCGCCGACCACGAGGTTGCCCTGGGCGATCGCATAGACCTCACCGTCGGCGCCCTTCAGCGGCGTCATCAGCAGCGAGCCGCCGCGCAGACTGCCGGCATTCGCAAGCGAGGACACGGTGATGTCGATGGTCTGGCCGGGCTTCGCAAACGGCGGCAGCTCAGCGTGAATGGCGACGGCGGCGACGTTCTTCAGCTGCGGGTTGACGTTTGGCGGGATCGTCACGCCCAGCTCGTTGAGCATGGTCTTCAGGCTTTGCACGGTGAAGGGTGCCTGCGAGGTCTGGTCGCCGGTGCCGTTCAGGCCCACGACAAGTCCGTAGCCGATCAGCGGATTGCTGCGCACGCCGTTGACGCGGGCGATGTCCTTGACGCGCTCGGCAGCGGCCGGCGTGGCTGCCAGCAGCAGACCGATGAATGCAGCGGCGAACAGACTGCGCATGGCGCACCTCACATCGGGAACGCTGAAGACTGGAAGAAGCGCGTCAGCCAGCCCTGGGCATTGGCCTGGGCGAGGCTGCCGCGACCGCGGTAGGCGATCTGCGCGTCGGCGACGCGAGAAGACGAAATGGTGTTGTCGGGGCCGATGTCGGCCGGGCGCACGATGCCCTGGATCTGGATGTGCTCGTTGCCCTGGTTGATGCGGATCCACTTCTGGCCACGGATCACCAGATAGCCGTTGGGCAGGCGCTCGGCCACGGTGACGGTGACGCTGCCGTCCAGGCGGTTGCTCTGGGAGGAGTTGCCGCTGCCCGAGAACTCGCTTTCGGCGCCAAGCTCGGAATCGAGCGTGCGGCCGCCGATCGTGGCTGGCGCGCCGAACAGCGAAGGCGCTGGAACAGCGACGTTCGAGCCCTTGGAGGTGTTGGTGCTTGAGGTCGCGCTGGCCTGGGTGCGCTCGACCAATTGGATGGTCAGGATGTCGCCGACATTGCGCGCCTTCTGATCGGCGAACAGGCTCAAGCCGCCGGTGCCGCCGCCGCGGTAGATCGCGCCGGGTGCGGGTTCCGCGCTATCGACGCGCGGCGGCAGGCTGGGTTCGAAACCGGCCGGCGGCAGGCTGGGGCCGCTGGCGGCGCAGGCGGTCAATAACAGGCAGGTAGCAGCGGAAGCGATGCGCGCGATCATGGCCGGGCTCACAGGTTGTTGTTCAGGTAGGCGAGCATGCCGTCGGTGGTCGAGATCGCCTTTGCGTTCATTTCGTAAGCGCGCTGGGTCTCGATCATGCTCACCAGCTCTTCGACCACGTTGACGTTGGAGCTTTCCAGCGAGCCCTGCTGAAGCAGGCCGAGCCCGTTCAAGCCCGGCGTCGACTGCTGCGCCGGGCCGCTGGAGCCGGTCTCGACGAACAGGTTCTCGCCCTTGGCCTGCAGGCCGGCCGGGTTGATGAAATCGGTCAGGCTGACGTTGCCGATCTGGATCGGTTGGGCTTGACCTGCCAGCTGCACCGACACCGTGCCGTCGTTGCCGATGGTGACGCTCTGCGCCCCTTCGGGAATCTGGATGCCAGGCTGCAGGGTGTAGCCCGAGGCCGTGACCATCTGGCCCTGGTTGTTGATCTGGAAGCTGCCGTCGCGAGTGTAGGCGGTGCTGCCGTCGGGCAGCAGCACTTCGAAAAAGCCGCGGCCGTTGATGGCCAGGTCCAGCGCATTGCCGGTCTGCAGCAGGTTGCCCTGGATGAAATTCTTCTGAGTCGAGACCACGCGCACGCCGGTGCCGGTGGTCAGGCCCGAGGGCAGTTCGGTCTGCTGCGACGAGGCGCCGCCCGGCTGGCGGATGTTCTGGTACAGAAGATCCTCGAAGCTCGCACGGCCGCGCTTGAAGCCGGTGGTGTTGACGTTGGCGAGGTTGTTGGATGTCACGCTCATGCGCGTCTGCTGCGCATCGAGACCGGTCTTGGCAACCCACAGGGACTGGAACATGTTGATCTCCGATGATGCGGTGTGAGCGGGCGCTACGCGGCGACTAGCCGCTCATCCGCAACAGGCTGTTGCTGGCGCGGGCGTTTTCGTCCGCGGTCTTGATCGAGCGGATCTGCATCTCGAAGCTGCGCGAAAGCTCGATCATCTTCACCAGCGCATCGCTGGCGTTGACGTTGCTGCTCTCAATGACGCCGGTCATCAGCACAGCTCCCGCCACCGGTGCCGCAGGTTCACCGTCGCTGCGGCGGAACAGGCCGTCCGGTCCGCGTGTGATTTCTGCGGCGGGCGCCTCGACGACCTTGATGCGGGCGACGATGGCCTGGGTCTCCGGGCCCTGCCCCAGCGGCACGATCGAGATCGTGCCGTCGCCGGCGATCTCCATCTTGGCGTGGGGCGGAATCGCGACGGGCCCGTTTTCGCCCAGCACCGGACGCCCGGATGCAGTGGTCAGCAGGCCGTTCTGGTTGACCTGCAGCTCGCCGCTGCGGGTATAGGCCTCGTTGCCCTCGCCATCGGCGACTGCCAGCCACAGACCTTCGCGCAGCGCGATGTCGGTGTCCTTGCCGGTCGACAGCAGCGGGCCCATGCGGTTGTCGAAGCCGCCGTCGACGCCGGTGGCGTCGTAGCGCGACTTCAGCCCATGGCCCTCCACTTTGAAGGTCTCGGTATGCGACAGCAGCGCCCGGAACCCGGGCGTGCTGACGTTGGCGAGATTCTGCGAAACCGCACCCTGCGCACGCAGGGTGCTGGAGGCGCCGGTCATCGCAACGTAGAGGGACTTGTCCATGGCCAAACCTTTGGATGGTCAGCAATCAGCGGATGTTGATGACGGTCTGGGTGATCTGGTCGGCGGTCGAGATCATCTGCGCGTTGGCCTGGAAGTTGCGCTGCGCATTGATCATCTCGACCAGCTGCTCGGTGATGTCCACGTTCGAGGCCTCCAGCGCGCCGGCCTGCAGCAAGCCGAGGTTGGCGCTGCCCGGCGCACCGCGCTGCGGCTGGCCGGACTCACTGGTCTCGCCCCAGCTGGTATCGCCCAGCTTCTGCAGGCCCTGCACGTTCGAGAACCCGGTCATCGCGATCTGCCCCAGCGGAATCGCCTGGCCGTTGGTGTAGCGAGCGGAGACGATTCCGTCATCGGAGATGTCGAGGTTCGACAGGCGGCCGGTCGGGTAACCGTCCTGCACCAGCCGGTTCACCGAGAAGCTGCTGCCGAACTGGGTCGACTCGCCCAGCTGCAGTTCAAGCGTGATCGGGTTGGCGCCGGTGGTCGGCACATACGGCGGCAACGCCAGCGTGCCGGTCGCCGGGGTGATCAGCTCGCCGCTGGGGCCATACACCAGGGGATCCGGGCCGCTGACCGCAGTGCCATCGATCTGGGTGTAGAGGTCCCACTCGCCCGGGTTTGCGCCCTTGACGTAGTAGAACGTCGCGTTGTGCGAGACGCCCAGCGAGTCGTAGACCGTCACGGTGGTCGCGAAGTTGTAGGTCTGCGCATCAGCCGGGTCAAACGGCGTCAGGGTCGGCGGCACCGCGTCGGCCGGCAGGTTGGTGCCGATTTCGACGGTCGAGCTGGCCAGCGGCGGCGCTTCGCCCAAGGCCAGACGCAGGTCAGCCAGCTGACCGTTGTTGAAACCGGTGATCTGGCCGGTGGATGACACCGTCGGCGGGAACACCTGCAGGCGATCGCCGACCGGATTCACCACGTAACCGGCGCGGTCGACGCCAAAGTTTCCGGCGCGCGAGTAGACCGTCTCACCGTTCCGATTGAGGGTGAAAAAGCCATTGCCAGAAATCGCCATGTCCAGCGCGTTGTCGGTGAAGTTGATCGTGCCCTGGGCAAACTGCTGGGCGACATTGGTGACCCGCACGCCGGCGCCGACCGCATTGCGCTGCAGGCCGTAGCCGGAGTTCGCGAACAGGTCGCCGAACTCGGCGCGCGAACGCTTGAAGCCAACGGTGTTGACGTTGGCGATGTTGTTGGCCGTGGTGTTCAGGCCGGCGGCAGCGGCATTGATGCCGCTCAGTGCGATGCGAAAGCTCATGGCGAGTGTCCTCTTGCGGCCGGTCAGGCCTGTCCGATGCGGGTAATGCGATCAAAGGTGGCCGGGCCCACGCCGACCAGATTCAGAACCACCCCTTGCGAGGTGTAGGAAACGCTGTCGATGCGAGTCGCGACCTGCACCTGGGCCGCGGCGTTGTTCTGCTTGGCGGTGATGCGGTACTCGCCGTTTGCGGCCGGTTGGCCGTTGGCGTTCAGGCCGTCCCAGTGGAAGTCGGCGGCGCCACCGGCGCGAGCTTCGACCACGAAGCTGCGCACCAGCTGGCCCGCTGGCGTACGCACCTCGACGGTGATCGGGCCAGGGCCGGGCGCATTGAGCGCACCCTGCACGCCGGATGGGCCCTCAAGTGTTGCGATGTCGGTGCCGATATAGGCAGTACGTCCAACCATGGAGGCAGCCTGCAGGGCCTGGGACTCGCCCATCAGGTAGGACAGATTGTTCAGCCCCATGTTCATCTGCTCGATGCCCTTGACGGTCGAGAACTGGGCCATCTGACCGATGAACTCGCCCTGGTCCATGGGCTTCAGCGGGTCCTGGTTTTTCAGCTGCTCGGTCATCAGGCGCAGAAAGTCCTCTTGACCCATTTCGGTCCGTCGCTGCGGGCCGATCGAGCCCTGTTGCCTCACGCCCAGCTGGGTGTACATTTCGGCGCTGTTGACGCTCATGGCGAAACTCCGGTCAGAAGGGCGCGCGGTCAGCGGCCGAGGTTGAGAGTGGCAAGTGCGAGTTCTTTGCCCGTGTTGAGCATCTCGACGTCGGCCTGGTAGGCGCGCGCGGCGGAAATCATGTTGACCATCTGCGCGACCGGGTCGATGTCCGGCGAGTACACGTAACCCTGCTCGTCAGCGAGCGGATTGCCAGGCTCGTAACGCTTCAGCGGTTCGGCCTGACTCTGTTCGATGCGATTGACTCGCACGCCCGCAAGACCCGGTTGCGCGGGGTCCAGCACGTGAGTCTGGAACACCGGCTCAACCGGCTTGTAGACGGTCGCGGGGTCGCCGGTGACATTGCCCGCGTTGGCGAGGTTGCTGGCGACCGTATTCAGGCGCACCGACTGCGCGGCCATGGCCGATCCGGCGATATCGAAGATCTTCATCGAAGGCATGGCGGTCAGCTCCCGGTGATCGCGGTCATCAGCTTGCGCACGCGACCGTCGACGAAGCTCAAGGAGGCGCGGTACTCAAGTGCGGCGCGCGCGAACGCGGCCTTCTCGTACTCGGCGTCGACGGTGTTGCCATCCAGACTGGGCTGCAGCGGCAGGCGGTAGACAAGGCTGTCGGGCCCGGACTCGGTGCTGCTGCCCTGGTGGCCGGCTTGGGTCTGCGCCGGCGAGCCCGGCGGCAGCTCGCCCATCGCGCGCTGCAGGGCGGCATGGAAATCGACGTCGCGCGCCTTGTAGTGCGGCGTGTCGGCGTTGGCGATGTTCGAGGCCAGCACCTCAAGACGCTGCTGGCGCAGGCTCAAGGCCGCGCCATGCACGCCGAACAGGTTGCCGCCTGTGACTGGATTGGACTCGCTCATGTCCGGGGCTCCGCAATGCCTGATGCCAGGCTCACGGTGTTAGCGGCAAGAGCTGTGCCACTGGATTCGACGGACTTCTGACGTCATTTTTGTGGCGCCGCTTTGCCGGGTCGTCGCGGCAGGGCTCACGCGTCTTCGGTCAGCCCCAGCATCTCGAAGCGGTCCAGCACGCCCTCTGCGAGGTCATCAGGGCTGAACTTCGCCACAAACGCGTTCGCGCCGACGTGCTCGACCATCGCGGTGTTGAAAATGCCGGACAGCGAGGTGTGCAACATCACCCACAGGTCGGACAACTCTGGATCGCGTCGGATCTCGGTGGTGAGCGTGTAGCCGTCCATATCAGGCATCTCGATGTCGGAGATCACCATCGCGTAGTGTTCGGATGGCTTGATCCCGCGCTTGGCGAGATCCTTCAGGTGGTTGAGCGCCTTGCGTCCATCCGGCAGCAGCACGCAGCTGGCACCCAAGGTTTCGACCACGCCCTGGATCTGGTGCTGCGCCACCCGCGAGTCGTCCACGATCAAGACCCGGATCGCGGCACCGGCGATTGCCTGCAGGCGCATTTCCTCGGACAGCTGCGGCGCGCCGCCGATCACCTCGGCCAGCACCTTCTCGACGTCGATGATCTGGATCAGCTCTTCGTTGTAGCGGGTGACGGCAGTCAGATACGAACCGCCGCTGCTGTCCGGCGGCGGCTTCACGTTTTCCACCGCGATGTTGACGATGCGCTCGACCGCACTCACCAGAAAGCCTTGCACCGAGCGGTTGAATTCGGTGACCACCAGATAGTCGGACCGGTCGAGGCTGGATTCTGGATGACGCACAGCCGCGCCGAGATCGAGCACGGGGATCGAACGCTTGCGGATGTCGGCCAGGCCGAGCAGCGGCGGACGCGACTGCGGAAGCGGCTGCAGGGGTGGACGCTTCAGAACCTCCTGCACCTTGAAAACATTGACGCCAAAAAGCTGGCGCCCGCCAAGCCGAAACAGGAGCAGGGCCAGGCGGTTGTGGCCCGCGAGGCGAGTACGTTGTTCGATGCGATCCAGCAGGTCGGTGCTCATGAGAGTCTCGGTTGCCATCATCCAGTTCCGCCCAAGCGGCCTCGTTCCGCCACGGATGGCGCGGCGCAAACCCGCACTAGCTGCAACCGAAACCATCGGTGGATCAATCGCTTGCAGAGTTTATGGCCCGCGCTCGGCGCAAACTGCCGCGGCGCCGACGACTGCCAGGGCGCACCGGCGGCGCGCGCGCAGATTTGCTCGGCCGCAGCCTGCAAGGTTTGAGCCGTCGCCGTCGGCAGGTGGCCCGCGCTACGGAAGGTCTAAAGAACGGCATCCCGGAGCGCTCCAGACGTCGCGAGTCCGGCGCAGGCCCGGATTCCCTCGCTCAGAATCAATCACTTACATGCTTGATTCGCTAGCGCGCCATCGTTGGCGTGCAGGAGGCTCCGACGAACCAGAGCTCCCCTCGCGGCACGCGGCTTGCACCTTGCCTGTGGAATTCCTCAAACGTGGTGGGCCCATGCCCCGCACTGCCTGCCCTGTCTGGTTTCTGATTCTGCTGGTCGCGCTGTTGCCGTCGCTCAGCGCTGCCGCCGGCTACGAGCCTGTCGAGAAGATCGCCGCCGCGGCGGTTGCAGCGGTTGCACCCGATGCCGGCACGCACCCCGGGGTGCGTGCCGAGGCGGCAATCGATACGGGGCTGCGCATGCCAGAGTGCCACGACGGACTCAGTGCCCATGTCGGTCACCGCGGCGTCGCGGAAGTGAGCTGTGCGGGGCCCATGGCATGGAAGCTGTTCGTGCCGGTGAAGGTGTCGCGCTTGGGGGAAACCCTGGTGTTGGCGCGCCCACTGGCGGCGGGGCAGACCGTCAGCCTCGAAGTGCTGCGCGTAGAGACACGCGATCAGGCGGGCCTGGCGGCGGGGGCTTTGGAGCGTCCGGAACAGGCGATCGGACGCGTCGCAGCTCGGGCGCTGTCGGCGGGCAGCCCCTTGATGGCAAGCGATCTGCGCTCACCGCGATTGATCAAGCGTGGCGATCAGGTCACGCTGATCGCACGTCGGGGCGGGCTTGAGGTACGCAGCCTCGGACGCGCGCTGGGCGATGCCGGTGAAGCGGACCAGGTGAACGTCGAGAACAACAGTTCGCGCCGGCAGGTGCGGGGCGTCGTCAACGCCCGCGGTGAAGTGGAGATCGGCCAGTGAACGCGGACATCGCTTGGGCGGCATCCAGCTCGCGAACAAGCGATTGCCGCATCGAACCTGTCGATGCACGGAAGTCCGCCCTAAAGTTCTGCATGCATGGGCCGATAACCGGGATGTACAGCGGCATCTGGAGTGCACCATGAACACCAAAATTGACGGAATCAGCAGCGCGATCGCTGGTCCCCGCCTCGAGCCGCAGGCGCGTCGCCCCGGCAGCCCGGGTCAGGACTCGGTTGGCGCGGTCAGCGCCGCTGCGCCACTGCGCTTGGATGATGACTCCGTGCAGCTGAGCGCAAGCGCATCGGTCGCTGCCGGGCCTGGCATCGACACGGCGCGCGTGGAAAGCCTGCGCGCCGAGATTGAATCCGGCCGCTACACGGTCGATCCGCAGGCGGTGGCTGCGCGGCTGATGGACATCGAGGGCAGCCTCAAGTGAATGCCTCCGAGGCCTTGGAGCAGCTGATGTGCGCGCTGAACGGCGAACGCGAAGCTCTAGTGGCTTTGGATGGCGAAGCGCTGCGCAACGCCGGCGAAGCAAAACTGGCAGCGCTGGATGCCGTCGGCGCCTGCCTTGGCGAGGGCGTGCCGCCCGCCGAGCTGGAAGGTCCGCTGCGTCTCGCGTTTGAGCAGCATCAGGCCAATGCCGAGCTGCTGCTCAGGCGCCGCCAGGAAACAGGCTGGCTGCTGAAGATGCTCGGCGCAGTCGATCCGGCAACCGCCTATGACGCCAGCGGCGACCGCCGCGACGCCGCAGTGACCCGGCGGATTGCAGAGGCATAGGGCTTGCAGCCCCTCGGCGCGCACGTCCGCGCCGTCAACTGCTGACACGCGGCCAACCTGTTGCTCAACACGGGTGTTCCGCTTTGAACTTGCCGCCCTCCCCGCTGATCCAGCCTGCTGCCGCCAATCCGAGCACGCACGGGCTTGCGCCCAATGCGTCGGCACTGGACAGTGGCGTCGATACCTTGGCGCAGGAGGCGCGCATGCCCATGGCAACCGACCCGTCCAAACTCATGCTGCCACTGATCAAGGTGGTGGCTGACAACAGCCAGAATCCAATCTTCTTGATCGACCCGGACCTCGAGATTCTGTACGCGAACCGGGCAGCGCATGCGATCACCGTGCAGATCGCGGTTGGCTCAGGACGGCAGCCGGGCACTCGTCGAATCAGCGAGCTGCACCCCGACCTTCTGCCGTCGTTCGCGCTGGAGATGGCAGCGAACGCAGGCGAATGGAATGGCGAGGTCGCCCTACCCCTGGGGCAGCGTCGACCGCTGGTGCTGATGCTTCAGATCAGCGCGATCCGCGCGACCGACGGCAGTCTGCAGTGCTACGGCGTATCAGCGCGCGACATCAGCTTCGAGTACGCGCGCAAAACCGAGTTGCAGGCGCGCAACGCCGAGCTGGAGGTCGCCTACCGCAAGCTCAAGGGCGCGCAGGAGCAACTGCTGCAGTCGGAGAAGCTCGCCTCGATCGGCCAGCTCGCGGCCGGGGTCGCGCATGAGATCAACAACCCGATCGGTTATGTGCATTCCAACCTCGCGACACTGCAGGAGTACAGCAAGCATCTGCTGACCCTGATCGACGCTTACGACCGCGCACTGAGTTCGGCCGATCCGGACGCTGCGCGCGGTGAGGTGCGCGACCTTCGGCAGCGGCTCGATATCGAGTTCCTCCAGGGCGATCTTCCTCAGCTTATCGAGGAGTCACGCGAGGGCATCGAGCGCGTGCGCAAGATCGTGCAGGACCTCAAGGACTTCTCACGCAGCGACGCGCGCGACAAGTTCGTCAAGGCCGACATCCACAGGGGGCTCGACAGTACGCTCAACATCATCTGGAACGACCTCAAGTACAAGGCGCAGGTCGTGAAGACCTTCGGCGAGATCCCCCAGATCGAGTGCATTCCGTCCGAGCTCAACCAGGTGTTCATGAACATCCTGCTGAACGCCGGACAGGCAATTGCGGAGCGCGGCATTGTCACCGTGAGCACGAGCGTGGACGCCGACAGCGTCGTGATTGCGATCGGCGACGACGGACTCGGTATTCCCGAGGACGTGCTGCCCCGCATCTTCGATCCGTTCTTCACCACCAAACCAGTGGGGACAGGAACTGGCCTGGGTCTTGCAATCTCCTACGGGCTGATCAAGAAGCATCACGGGACCATCGATGTGACCAGCACGCCCGGTGAAGGCACGCTGTTCCTGATCCGGCTCCCCATCACGCAATCTAATGTCGAGGGCGAAGAGCCATGAGCGCAGAAGCTGGCGTCTATCGCGTACTGCTTGTGGATGACGAGGCCAACGTGCTCAACGCGCTAAGGCGCTGTTTGTCTTTCATAAACATCGACATGCTAGGTGGCGAAGGCATCCAGGTAGAAACCTACAGCTCGGCCGAGCTGGCGCTCGAACGCATGGAGTCAGAGGACTTCGATCTGGTGATCAGCGACTACCGGATGCCCGAAATGAGCGGAGTCGAATTCCTGACACGGGCGATCCAGATGCAGCCGCATGTCGCCAGGATGATCCTGTCTGGATACGCCGATCGGGACGCGATTCTTTCCTCGATCAACGAGACTCAGGTTTCGCGTTTCCTGTGCAAACCGTGGGATGACAGCGAGCTACGCAACCTCATAGCAAGCACACTGGTGCAGTCACGCGTGATCCGCGAGGCGCTGACGCGTGCGAGCAGCGGCAAGAAGACCGCCGCCACCGGGCGCATGGCAGTAGCAAGCGAACTGGACAAGCTCGAGTCCGAGTTTCCGGGCATCACGCGCATCCAGCGCGCTGAAGACGGCGGCATCATTCTTTCGCTGGACGATGATCTGTAGCGAATGTTTTGGGGGGACTGGAGAGCAGGAACCTCCGGCGGTCTATCGTCGCTGTCTACGGCACTTTTGACTCAGGGCACGTATGGAGGCCATTCGCCACCGCGGTCGCCACTGGAAACCCGTGGCGGCAGCGCGCTAAGCGAACTCCGGGGCCACCAGCTCGCTAAAGTTCCTTGAACTCGCCTATCCCGCCTTGCCTCGAACGTCCATCGGCGCCCTCGCTCGCGCGGCGTGTAGGCTATTTCGCTCACTCCAAGGCAACCTTGCCTGGGGGGTGCACCCAAGTCCAAGAGTGGCGGGAAGCTGGGGACGGTTTCTGCCACTTCAGTCCGCCCGGTTCAGCGCGAACCCGAGACCGATTGCAGTCTTCCATCATCTTCTATGGGCAAGCGCTACGGTTCGTACCGCATACCTAAAGTCGGGGGAATCCTCCGCTTGTGAGCCAAACGCACAAAAACAAAGGGCACCGTTTCCGGCGCCCTTTGCTTACAACACTTGCAGTTGGATCAGCTGCGGCGGAAACCCACCACTGCCATGCCCAAGCCTGCCAGCAGCGCAATCAGCGCGAGCTGCGACCACAGCGAGCTGGCCGGAACCACTGAGGGCGGCGGCAGAGCGCTGCCTGCGGGAGCAGACACATCAAAGACATCAGTTCGCGCACCCGCGGAATCCGTGACGACGCAAGTCACCGCGAACGGTCCCTGAGCGGCGGAGGTAAGCGGAATGCTGACGTTGACCGGCGCCGGCTGTGCGCTACCTGTCACAGTCTGGTTCGCGGGAGCGACGGTCACAGGAGCCGTAGCAGTACAAGCGATCGTCGCCGAACCCGTACCGGCACCACCCGCTGCCGAGAACTGGATGGGGCGCGTCACCGTCTGGCCAGGCGCACCGGAGGGCATTGCGAAAGCGCCCGGCGGAGTCACCGTGGTGATGGTCGGGTTGACCGGCACCACACCGCCCTGCGGGCAGGTAGCAGTCCATGTCCGGGTAACGCCCGGCGCAGGGCTGTCCCCGTCAACTTCCGTACAGTTGATGGCGCCGGTGGTCTGGCTCGCACCCAAGGTGCAACCCACCGCGATGTTCTGCGAACCCGCGCTCGCAAAGTTCAGGCTCGGGGTGACGGTAAAACCTGCAGCTGCCGTACAGGTCAGCGACGCCGTGCCCGAATTACCGGCTGCGGTGGCGGCGATGTCGCTGCTCACGGTGGTACCAGCGTTGCCAGACGGCAGCGTGATCGGACCGGGTGTCGGTGCGTAGGACAGGGTCAACGGGGTCGGCGGCTCAGTGCCGATAATGACCGAGCCGCTTGTGATGGTGGTCACTATGGGCGCACCGTCACCATCCAAGAAGCGGCCTGCGAGAGTCACGGGCTCGCCAGGTGCTGGCACTGCGGTACCACCGATATCGAAACGAACTGCCACGGTAGTTGTCTGCGGCCATGCGCCCGCAAAACCACCGCAAATGATAGTTCCGACGGTTGTAACTGCGCAACTCAGATCGGCAGTGGATACGGTGATCTCAGGATGTGGCGCTGGCGCAGCTGGCAGCGCCAAGTTTGTGTTGTTGTATGTGACTGTTAGCTCGACGCCACTTGCAGCGGCCGCGCCGCGATCAAGGGTGATCGTATGAACGTGGTCTGTCGTGTTGATGACAGCCGTCGTGTTGCTGCCGGTATAAGTTTGCCCGAAAGCCAAGGGCGACAAGAGACACGCAGCGAGGGCAATCGCGGTGCGTGACGTCTGGATGCGTTTTTTCATTTTGAATCACTCCGTCCCAAACTCAAACAAAACTCCCGCCGAGCAGGGCGCTCGGGGGAGCCACTTTTCCTCAGCGTGCAACCTGGTGCGATGAGGCGATCACTTCCCCATCGGCGTCGGCAAACACAAGCTGATCGATGACAAGACTGGACTTTGCAAGCGCAGCGGGAAGTGAGATCCGCCCGACAGAAATGACGCCGCTCGGCAAAGTGCTCTTATCGTTCGCCATCGCGAACACGTAGATTCCCTCTGGCCCCTGCCGGCAATCACCGCTGAATCCTTTCGGAAGATCCGCCAAGCAATTGCTCAGGTCAGCGATCCCGATTTTCGAGTCAGACGGGAGCTTCACAACGAAATTGAAGCCGGAAACGTTTCCGTCGGTTGCAATGTCAAGCGCAACTTGGCCGGACGACGACTTGGCGTTGGACTCACTAGGAGTCAACACCAGCTCCGCGGCCTGAGTTGAGACGACAAAGGCGCTAAGGCAAAGCGTCAAGAGAATACTTGTGGTCTTGGACATGGTCTGTCTCCTCAGGCAGCAGGGCAAGCGGACTGGCCGCTGACGAATGCGTTACGAATCTGGATGGCGTCCGTAATGTTGACGGAACCATCTTCATTGATGTCAGCCTGGCCACCTGCGGGAGACGCGCCTCCTGACACGAATTGGTTGCGAGCACGGATCGCGTCAGTGATATTTCGCGCACCGTCGCCGTTGGTATCTCCGCGGCACAGACGCGCGATTGGAGTGGTTGAGCGGGTTGACTCAAAGGCGTCGAGATCAAACGTTCCAGTACCTGCGCCGATGAAGCCCAATGAAGCAGAGCTTACGGATGCGGTTGCAGAAGTTCCGGCACCCGTGGTTGGCGTCGCTGCGCCGTTGCCCTGCACCGAAACGCTGAAAGCGCCGCCGCTAACGTGCGTCAGCGTCACTGAGTGCCAAGCATTCGGGGCAGCAGGAATCGGAGCAACACCGGTGGCACCGGAGAAGGTGAATGCCGTACCGTTGTAGCTTACGCCCACAACTTCAGTGCCGCCGTTGCTATTCGCGGTGGTCGCACTGAAGATTTTGCCATTGCCGCTGGTGTAGACATAGAAGCGCGCTTGGTAGGTTGCTTCCGCGCTGGGCGTGTTATCAGTCACAAACTGCCCGGCAGCAGTCCTCAAGGAGCACACGCCCTCATAGGTCCTCTGACCAGTCTGCGGACCAGCTGTCACAGCGCCCGCGGTAGCCGCAGTGTTGCCATTCCAAGCGTTGAAGTTACATGCCTCCGCCGAAGCGAAGGGAACGGCGAGCAGCACAGCTGCGGCCAAGACACTCTGAGTCAATGCTTTCATTTCCACCCTCTCTGCAGATATGTGCTGCAAGCTACTGATCTGGACGGTTTTCGTCCGGACGCCCCCATGCTCGCAGAAGGCTAGCACAGGATTTGCGCAACAGGAAACACCTGTTTGCATGAGCGAACGTTCGAAGCCATGAGCCCCCGAGCCGGGGGATCTCAGGAGTCTTATACGCAGCCCCGCACCGATTCAGGCCACGTTGGGCGGAACTTTCTTCGATCTGTGCGCACGCGCACGCTGCGCGGATCTCACGGACGCGCAGTTCCGCTGCCTCTAGCTGCGAGCTCAGCCAGTTCTTCCAGGGTGAACCCGGCTGCAAGCCGGGCCTCCTCGTTGAAGGGTGGGCGCACCGCGTCAGGGGCGTAGAGGTCCAGCAGACGCTGGAAGGTGCCGGTCGGCTCCACGCCCGCTCCGGCGCAGCACCACTCGAACCAGCGCGAGCCCGCCGCAACATGTGCCACCTCTTCTCGCAGGATCAGCGCGAGCACCTCGATCGAGGCTTCATCGTCCACTGCGCGCAGGCGCTTGATCATCGCCGGCGTCACATCCAGCCCTCTCGCCTCCAGTACGCGCGGCACCAGCGCCATGCGGGTCAGGCAGTCGTGCGCGGTCTGGCAGGCCATGTCCCACAGCCCGTTGTGAGCATCGAAGTCGCCATAGGCGGCGCCGAGGGCATGCAGCCGCTGCTGCAGCAGCTGGAAGTGTCGGGCTTCGTCCGCGGCGATGCTGGCCCAATCGATGTAGAACGCGAGCGGCAGGCCACGGAAGCGATAGACCGCGTCGGTGGCGAGATTGATGGCGTTGAACTCGATATGGGCGATGGCGTGCAGAAAGGCCGCACGCCCTTCAACGCTGCCAAGCCCGCGCTGGGGAAGTTCGCGCGGTGAAACCAGCTTGGGGCGCTCCGGCCGTCCAGGCACCGGCAACTCGATCGGTGGCGCTGAATCCATCGGCGCCAGCTGCCCGGCGCAGAGGGCTCGCGCGAGCTCAGATGCACGTTCGCACTTGGTCGCTGGATCGCAGGTCTGCAGCACCGCCAGCGCGGCAGCGTGCAGATCGCCGGGTGAGCCGCTCACGCCTGTCGGCGCAGTCGCTTGGCGTCGTCGGAACGCGCGGCGCGAATGCGTTCGAAGTAGTCCGCGTCGATGCCAGTGACGTACTCGCCGGTGAAGCAGCTGGCATCAAACGTGGTCAGACGCCGCTTGGGCCCGCCCACAGCCTCCTTGAGATCAGCCAGGTCCTGATAGATCAGCCAGTCGCAGCCCAGCTGCTGCTGCACTTCGTCCTCGCTGCGGCCGTGCGCGACCAGTTCTTCCGCGGCCGGCATGTCGATGCCATAGATGTTGGGAAAGCGCACCGGCGGCGCCGCCGAGGCGAGGTAGACCTTGCGGGCACCGGCTTCGCGAGCCATCTGGATGATCTGCCGACTGGTGGTGCCGCGCACGATCGAGTCATCGACCAGCAGCACTACCCGGTCGCGGAACTCCAGCGAGATCGGGTTGAGCTTGCGGCGCACCGATTTCACCCGTTCGCCCTGCCCCGGCATGATGAAGGTGCGGCCGATGTAGCGATTCTTGATGAAGCCTTCCCGGTACTTCACGCCGAGCACGTTTGCGAGTTCCAGTGCCGAGGTGCGCGAGGTGTCGGGGATCGGGATGACAGTGTCGATATCGTGATCCGGCCGCAGGCGCAGGATCTTCTCGCCCAGCTTCACACCCATGCGCATGCGCGCCTTGTGCACCGAGACGTCATCCATCATCGAGTCCGGTCGTGCGAAGTAGACGAACTCGAAGATGCAGGGCGAATGCTCGCCCACAGGCGCGCAGACCTCTGAGTGCAGCTCGCCCCGCGGTGTGACGACCACGCACTCGCCGGGTTTCACATCACGAAGCCGGGTGAAGCCAAGGATGTCCAGCGCCACGCTTTCTGACGCCACCGCGTACTCGATGCCGTCCGGCGTATCGCGACGGCCCAGCACCAGGGGGCGGATGCCATGCGGGTCGCGGAATGCGACGAGGCCCAGACCCAGCACCAGACTCACTACTGCGTATCCGCCTCGGCAGCGCCCGTGCACGCCCGCGACGGCCTGAATCGCTGCCTCAGGCGACAGCGTGCCGCGCTCGGCGAGCTCATGTGCGAACACATTCAACAGCACTTCGGAATCGGAGCCCGTATTGACGTGGCGACGATCCATCTCGAACACCTGCGCGCGCAGCGCCTCGGTGTTGATCAGGTTGCCGTTATGCGCCAGCGCGATGCCGAAGGGCGAGTTGACGTAGAAGGGCTGGGCTTCATCCGACCCTTCCGAGCCTGCGGTCGGATAGCGGCAGTGGCCGATCCCGATGCGGCCCGAGAGCAGGCGCATCTGCGGTTCGTCGAAGACATCCTTGACCAGGCCATTGCCCTTGTGGACGCGCAGGCGCATCCCGTCGACCGTGGCGATGCCCGCGGCGTCCTGGCCGCGGTGCTGCAGCACCGTCAGTCCGTCATACAGGGCCGGGCCCACCGGGCCGGTGCCGACGATGCCGATGATTCCGCACATGGGGTGTCCTTGGGGGCGAGGATCCGCGAAGGCTCGCGGCACAGCGCGCATTATCCCTCGGCCGGCGCCGCCTGCGCAGGTTTGCCGGAAGGGTCCGGTAGTTCGAGCCGGATCACCGGCACGAAGTTGATCTCCTCGGCCACCGCCTCAGGCAGGCGCACGCGCAGCCACTCGGCGCCACGCTGGAAGGCCGGCACCACCCGGGATTGCTCCCACCAGGCGTCGCCGGGCAGTGCCGTGAAACCCGCCAGCAACACCGCCACGGCGCCCAGCGCGTAGCCGCGGGCGAGACCGAACAGCAGGCCCAGCAGGCGATCGGTGCCGGAGAGGCCGGTACTTTTCACCAGCTTGCCCATCAGCCAGGTCGCGAGCCCGCCCACTGCCAGTGCCAACGCGAACAGGCTGGCGTAGCCCAGCAGCAGGCGCGCCGACGGCGCTTCCACCACGCCTTCGAACAGCAGCGCGGCGTTGTCGCCGTAGGTGAATGCCAGCCAGAAGGCGCCGATCCACACCGCCAGCGACATGACTTCAACGATGAAGCCGCGCCACAGCCCGACCAGGGTCGACAGGCCGAGGATCGCCAGCAGAGCGATATCCGCCCAGGTCAGCATGTCCAAAGGGGTTCGCGGGGATCAGGGATGACTGACGACGAGGCCGTCGATGTTCAGGCGTGACTTCAGCTCGGTGCGACGCCGCTCGGCGGAAGCACGGTCCAGCTCGGGCCCAACGCGCACGCGCCAGAGCGCGCCGGCATCGGCGTTCACGCGTTCGACGAAGGCGACAAAACCGGCGCCGCGGGCGCGATCACGCAGGGCATTGGCATCCGCCTCGCTGCGCAGTGCACCCAATTGCACGGCAAAGCCTGCGGTAGCGGCCGGGCGCGCTGGCGCTGGCGCGGTGCTGCCGGCATCTAGGCTGATGATGCTGGTCGGCAGGTCGCGTTGCATCGCCAGTGCCGCCTGCCGCGCCCGCTCGGCTTCAGCGCGCTGGGCGAACGGCCCCAGACGCACCCGCCGTACGGCGCGCCCGTCGAGGCTGACGCTCTCGGCATAGGCGGCGATGCCCGCGTTCTTCAGCCGATTGAGCAGGCCCTCGGCGTTGGCGACATTCGCGTAGCTGCCGACGTTGACCGCAAAGC
Organism: uncultured Aquimonas sp.; assembly: GCA_964586455.1. Classification (GTDB taxonomy): domain Bacteria; phylum Pseudomonadota; class Gammaproteobacteria; order Xanthomonadales; family Xanthomonadaceae; genus Aquimonas. Next base: position 2,481 of record CAZPHV010000034.1, on the reverse strand, counting down.
TGCCGCCCGCCGTCGCGGTCGGAACCGGCGTTGCCGGACGCGGGGCCGGGGACGATGCTGCTGAAGAGGAAGCGGCGGCCGAAGCCGGAGCAGGTGAAGCGGTCTGTGGCCTCGGCGTGGCTGACGCAGGCGGGGGCGCAGGCGTCGTCGCGGCAGGGGTCGCAGCGCTCGATGCGGGTGTGCCGGTCGGTGGCATCGCCGGAGCCGCAACATCCGAACCCGCGCCCACCGGCTGCCCACTCAGTGCGTCCACGCGCTGCTCCGCACCGGTATCCACCACGGGGAGCACTTCTGCACCGTCGCCCGCGCCCTGGCCCGGGCGTGGCACCGGCGCAGGCGTCGGCAGCAGTGGAATCTCCCGGGTTTCCATCGGCCGGTCCGGACGTGCAGGCAGGTCGAGACTGAGCTGCTCGGCGCTGGCTTCGCGTTCGGTCTCGGGGCCGTCGACCAGCATCGGCAGGAAGATCACGGCGAGCGCCACCAGCACGGTGGCGCCGATCAGGCGCTGCTTCAGGGCTGCATCCATGGAAGTCGTCGCATCCGCTGCAAAGTGAAGATCGTGGACGAGTATAGAGCGTCCCCTGCCCTACACTTGCGCGCCCATGGCCCGCATTCCCGACAGCTTCATCGACAGCCTGCTGGCGCGCACCGACATCGTCGAGCTGATCGACGCGCGCGTGAAGCTCAAGCGCGCCGGCCGCGAGTACACCGCCTGCTGCCCCTTTCACGACGAGCGCAGCCCCTCGTTTACGGTCAGCCCGACCAAGCAGTTCTATCACTGCTTCGGCTGCGGCGCGCACGGCACGGCCATCAAGTTCCTGATGGAGTACGACCGGCTGGAGTTTCTCGACGCGGTCGAAGAACTCGCCAAACGTGCTGGCATGGAGGTACCGCGCGAGAACAAGCCCGCGCGCGGCCGCGAGGACGATTTCGGCCCGCTGTATGCCTGCACGGCTGAGGCCAGCGCCTTCTTCCGCGAACAGCTGAAATCCGCCGCGTCCGCGAAAACCTATCTACAGAAGCGCGGCGTGGACGCCGACACCCAGGCACGCTTCGAGCTCGGCTATGCGCCCGCCGGCTGGGACAGCCTGCTGTCCGCGCTGGGCCGCGACGATGCGCAGCGCGCGCTGCTCGACAAGGTCGGCCTGCTGTCGAAGAACGACACTGGCCGCACCTACGACAAGTTTCGCGATCGACTGATCTTTCCGATCCACGACCGTCGCGGCCGGGTGATCGCCTTCGGCGGGCGCGTGCTGTCTGCCGACGACAGCCCAAAGTATCTGAATTCGCCCGAGACTCCGCTGTTCCGCAAAGGCCGCGAGCTCTACGGGCTCTGGCAGGTGCGGCAGACGCACTCGCGCATCCCGCGTCTGATCGTGGTCGAGGGCTATATGGACGTGGTCGCCCTGTTCCAGTTCGGCGTCACCCAGGCCGTCGCGACCCTGGGCACCGCGACTACGCCCGACCACGCCGAGCTGCTGTTCCGCAACTCCGGTGACGTCTATTTCTGTTTCGACGGTGACCGCGCGGGCCGCGCTGCCGCCTGGAAGGCGTTGGAATCCACTCTGCCGCGCCTCAAGGACGGCCGCCAGGGCTGGTTCCTGTTCCTGCCGGAAGGCGAGGACCCCGACAGCATCGTGCGTAGCGAGGGCGCCGAAGGCTTTGATCGCCGCCTGCAGCAGGCGATGCCACTGTCGGAGTTCTTCTTCAATGAGCTTGGTCGCGACATCCAGATGGACAGCCTCGACGGCCGCGCGCGTCTGGTCGAGCGTGCGCGACCGATGATCGAGCAGATGCCGGACGGCGCCTTTCGCGACCTGATGCGCCAGAAACTGGCCGAGCTCACCGGGCTGGCGGCGCGCACCGATATGGCGAGGCCGAAAGCGGCGCCGCAGGCACCGCGCCCGCGCAGCGCGCGGCGCTCGCTGGTGCGCATCGCGATCGAGCTGCTGCTGCAGCAGCCCGCACTGGCGCAGCGGATCGAGCCGCCCTATGTGTTCGCCTACCTCGACCAACCCGGCGTGAGCCTGTTGCTCGACCTGCTGGAGCGCTGTCGCTCGCGCCCGGACATCAGCACCGGCGCGCTGCTGGAGAGCTACAGCGAGAGCGAGGACCTGCAGTCCTTGACGCGCCTGGCGGTCACTGAGCTGATTGCGCCGCCCGAGGGCTGGGCGGCGGATTTCGACGGTGCGATTCGCGGCCTGGAACTGATGGCGCTGGAGCAGCGCGAGCGCGAACTGCAGGCGCGCGCGCGCGAGATCGGCCTGCAGCACTTGAGCCGGGAAGAGAAGGATGAGCTACGGCTGCTGCCGCAGCTGAAAGCCGAGCGACGCGGCACCGTGTGAGTCCGGAGTTGGCGCGGGCTGGTGAAGCGGACGTCCGGTTCCGAATCGGTTGAGGTCGGCGGCGACTGGGGCAGGCGTTGGGCTCCGGTGGGCCAGGGCCTGAGGTCTCCCCAGAATTTCTCTTTTCGATTCCGTT
>CAZPHV010000033.1:0-57878 GCA_964586455.1 uncultured Aquimonas sp. | reverse complement strand
TCAGGAACCCGCTGATTGCCTGCGCTTCGGCCGCGCGCGCGTCGGCCTCAGCGCGCGCGCTGGCCTCGGACCAGGCGAAGCGCAGCGAGACGAAGGTGGCGAGCACCATCACCAGGGCGATGCTTGCGATCGCAGTACTCAGAACGCGATGACGACGCACGAAGCGTGCGATCAGATAGCCCGGCGTTGGCGCGCATGCGTTCACTGGCCGGCTTTCAAGCACGGCTCGCAGATCGCTCGCGAATGCGTCCACGCTGGCGTAGCGGCGCTCGCGTTCGGGTGCGATCGCCTTCATCACCACTTCACCAAGATCGCCCTGCGCGCGGCGGTTCAACGAAGCCAACGGTGGCGGATCGCCAGCTCGCACAATGTCCAGTGCATCGAAGGCCGAGGCGGTGCGCAGGCGTGGATAAGGCAGCTGGCCGCCGAGCAGTTCATAGGCGATCACGCCGAGGGCGTAGACATCGCTGCGCGCGTCCGCAGTCTCACCTGCCAGCTGCTCGGGCGCCATGTAGGGCAGGGTGCCGAGGATCTGTCCGGCGATGGTCAGCGTGTGGTCTGCAGCATCCGTGGTTCCGAGCAGGCGGGCGATGCCGAAGTCGAGCACGCGAGCGTCGCCGTCCGGCGTCACGAACACATTCGAAGGTTTGAGGTCGCGATGCAGGACACCGCGGCCGTGGGCGTACTGTACGGCCGCGCAGATCGACAGCAGCACCTCGACGATCGCGTCGCGCGCAGGCTGCGTGCGCAATGCCCAACGGCCGAGATCTTCACCCGGAATCAGCTCCATCGACAGCCAGGGCAGGCCGCTGCGCTCGTCGACGCCGGTGGCATACAGCCGAGCGATGCCGGGGTGTTCGAGCTGGGCCAGCAGTTCGATCTCGCGCTGAAAGCGTTCCAGCGCCGCGCGTGTGGACAGGCCCGCGACCTTGAGTGCGACCTCGCGCGGCGGCGTTCGCTCGAGCGCGCGATACACCCGGCCCATGCCGCCTTCGCCTAGCAGGTCGAGAACGCGGAAAGGGCCGATGCTTTCCGGCAATGCAGGTGAGGCGTCGCGGCTGTCGGGTCCGGAGTCGAGTGCTTGTGTGGTCTGGTCTACCGGTCCCGCCGTCATGTCGCCCCCGTCTCTGTTCGCTGCTTAGTCGACGCGTTTCGCGATTTGCGCACGCCCCGCCTTGCTGCCATTCGGCCGGCCCAGTGCTTCTGCCAGCCATTGGCCAACCGAGGCTAGGGCATCGGTATCCACGCCATGTGTGAAGCCGAGCCCATCCAGTAGATAGAGCACGTCTTCACTGGCCACATTGCCCGAGGCACCCTTCGCGTACGGGCAGCCGCCGGCGCCGCTGACCGCTGAGTCGACCACGCGCACGCCGGCGTCCAGGCAGGCGGCGATATTGGCGATGGCCTGCCCATAGGTGTCGTGGAAGTGCACGGCCAGCGCCTGCATCGGAACCACCGCCGCGACCGCTTCGAGCATCGCGCGTGCCTTGCGGGGCGTGCCGACGCCGACGGTGTCGCCGAGTGAGATTTCGTAGCAGCCCATCGCATGCAGTCGCTGCGCCACCCGCACCACATCGGACAGCGGCACGGCGCCCTGGTAGGGGCAGCCGAGCACGGTCGAGACATAGCCGCGCACGGCGATGCCGTCGGCGCGCGCGGCCTCAATCACCGTTGCAAAGCGCTGCAGGCTGTCCTCGATACTGGCGTTGATGTTCTTCTGCGAGAAGGCTTCCGACGCCGCGCCGAACACTGCGATCTCCTCGACGCCGACGGCCTTGGCCCGCTCATAGCCCTGCAGATTCGGCACCAGCACCGGGTAGCGCACGCCCGGTCGGCGCTGGATCGCGCTGAAGACTTCCGCTGCGTCGGCCAACTGCGGTACCCACTTCGGGCTGACGAAGCTGGTGGCTTCGACGGTTTGCAGGCCGGTGGCGGCCAGGCGCTCGATCAGCTCGATCTTGAGCGCGGCCGGCAGCAGGGTCTTCTCGTTTTGCAGGCCGTCGCGCGGGCCGACTTCGACGATGCGTACGTGGTTCATGGGTCGTGTGATCACTCGGAGGGTTCTGTCGGGCGCGCTGCGTCGAACTCATCGATGCCGCGCGCGCTGCGCTTGAGCTGCAAGGTCGTGTCTACCTCGAAAAGACCCGGCCGCGATAACGCCCGCAGCGTGTCTTCAGGCGTACCACGCACGAACACCTGAAGGCTGTACTCGCGGCGGGAGACCTCGCCCCACAGCAGGCCGTCGACGATCATCCGCGCGGCCGCTCGGGTGTCCACCAGGTGCACGGCAATCGCGCCGGGCGCCAGGTCATAGCGGGCGAGCGTGTAGGCGCCTGTTCGCGCTGAGTTCGGGTTGCGCCCTGCTTCCTGCTCGTTGCGCGCCGCGACCTCTTCTTCTGTCGCCACCACGTAGCGATGCCCCTCGTGCTCGACAAAGCTCAGCTGAAGCCATTGCTCGCCCAGAGAATCCGAATCCTGCGCGTCGAGGTCGAAGAACGCAGATCGGCAATCGTCCTTGACCACCAGGACGCCCACCGATTCCTCCTCGTGAGTGATGTCCCAAACCCCCTGCCAAGCAGGATCGCAGTCCAGCAGGGCGCGGCCGGGAGGCGACCCGAAGCTCGTGCTTGCACACCCAGCCAGGCTCATGACTATCGCCGCAAGCAGTACGCGAAACATGGCACTTCGCACTGTGCATGCGAAAGTGCGGCGGGTCGGGAGGGTGGCGCCCGTGTCCATCAGTTCCGTCCGGGCGGCAGCCTCTGCGCGCCCATCAGCTCGGCCTCGATCTCGGCCAAGGTGCGGCGGCTGCGCTCCAGCACGATCGAGGCCTTGCGCTCGAACAGGCCGGGGGTTTCGACGATGCGCAGGGTGTCTTCGCGGGTGCCGCGCACGTACACATGCAGCTCGTTGAGCGTGGATGACACCGTGCCTTCCAGCACGCCGTCGATGATCATGCGCGCGGCCGCCCGGTCATCGACCTTGTGGATCTCGAGCGTGCCGCCGCGCAGGCGGTAGCGGGCGATGAAGAAGTTGCGGGTCGGCACGGGCTCGACGCCATGGATGGGCGGAAACTCGAACAGGTCCTGCAGGGCCGCATCGGCCACCACCACATAGCGCTGGCCGCGATGCTCGACGTAATTCAGCGGGATCGGTGCCTGCCGCAGCGGGCCGCCGTCTTCGAGTTGCGACAGCAGGAAGCTGCGGCATTGCTCGTCCACCAGCAACCCTGCCACCTGGCTTTCTTCGGAGCGATCCAGCCACACGCCTTTCCAGGCTTCGTCGCAGCGCTGAATGCGTTCGCCCGGCGGCGATTCAAAGCGGGTCTCGACGCAGCCGGACAGCGCGAACGCGCAGAACGCGAACAATAGACCGCGGATCACTCGCCTGTCTCCAGACGCAGCAGCACCGCATCGGCTTCGACGAAATCGCCGGCTGCGACCTGCACGGTTTCGACCACACCCGCGCGCGGTGCACGCAGGCTGAGCTCCATCTTCATGGCCTCCATCACCAGCAGAACCTGCTCGGCTTCGACCGTATCGCCGGCCGCGACATTGACCAGCACGATGCGGCCGGGCATCGGCGCGCGCAGACGGTCCTCGTCGACGCCGCTGGCCTCGCCTTCGAACTCAAAGGACGGCCGCTGCTGGAAGCTCCAGCGCTCGGCCCCGTCGTGCAGCAGCACGCGCGCACCATCGAGCTGGCAGAGGAAGCGACGCAGCTGGCCGTCGATACGCAGGCTCAGGCTGTCGCCGCCCAGCTGGGCATCGCGGACTTCGATGCGGGTATCGCCAACACGGATGTCGTAATTGCCGGCACTGCCGGACACGTGCAGCTCAACGCGCGCACCGGGCGCATCCAGCACCAACAGGCGATCGCCTGTGTGCCCGCCGCGCCAGCTGTCGGCCAGCGCCCAGGGTGAATCGGGTTCGGGGCTGCGCGTGGCCAGCGCATGCACCTGCGCGTGCTCGCCGATCAACAGTGCGCTGGATGCGGCCGCCAGCAGTTCAGGTAAGGCCGTGCGTGGGCCGGGCAGCACCTGGTCGAGGTGGCGATCCAGATAGCCGGTGTCGATGGTGGCGTTGACCACGGCCGGATGCCGGATCAGCCGCTCCAGGAACTCGATGTTCGATTTCGGCCCCTCGATGCGCGAGCGCGCCAGCGCATCGGCCATTCGCGCCAACGCCTGCGGGCGGTCATCCGCATGCACGATCAACTTGGCGATCATCGGGTCGTAGAACACGCTGACCGTATCGCCCTCGATCACGCCGCCATCGATGCGCACGCCGGGTAGGCCCTGGGGCAGCTGCAGACGCTCGATGCGGCCAGAGCCGGGCAGGAATCCGGCCTCCGGGTCTTCGGCGTACAGGCGCACTTCAATGGCGTGGCCGCGGCTTGCGATCTGCTCCTGCGACTTCGGCAGTCGCTCACCCGCAGCGACGCGAAGCTGCCATTCGACCAGATCGAGACCCGTGACTTCCTCGGTGACCGGATGCTCAACCTGCAGGCGGGTGTTGATCTCCATGAAGTAGAAATCGCCGCCCGGGCCGACAATGAATTCCACCGTGCCGGCATTGACGTAGTCGATGGCACGCGCCGCCAGCACGGCGGCGGTGCCCATTTCGGCACGCCGCTCGGGCGTCAGGAACGGCGAGGGTGATTCCTCGATCACCTTCTGATAGCGGCGCTGCGCCGAGCACTCGCGTTCGTTCAGATGGATCACGTTTCCGTGGCTGTCGCCGAACACCTGGATCTCGATATGGCGCGGCGTTTCGACGTAGCGCTCCAGCAGCACGCGGTCGCGGCCGAAGGCGTTGGCCGCCTCGCGCTGGCAGCTCTCCAGATTGGGCAGAAACTCGGCGGTAGAGCGCACGATGCGCATGCCCTTTCCGCCGCCGCCGTGGGCGGCCTTGATCATCAGCGGGTAGCCGATGCGCTCGGCTTCGGCGGCCAAGCGATCACGCGATTGATCTTCGCCGGTATAGCCCGGCACCACCGGCACGCCGGCTGCCGACATCAGATCCTTGGCGCCGGCCTTCGAGCCCATCTTGCGCATGGAGGTGCCGGAGGGGCCGATAAAGGCAAGCCCGGCCGCCGCCACTGCGTCGGCGAAGTCGGCGTTTTCCGACAGGAAGCCGTAGCCTGGATGGATGGCCTGCGCGCCGGTGATGCGCGCGGCTTCGAGTATCGCCTCGGGACGCAGATAGCTCTCACGCGGCGAGGAGCCGCCGATGTGCACGGCGATATCGGCCAGGCGCGCGTGCTGGGCGCTGGCGTCGGCGTCGGAATAGACCGCGACCGTGCGGATGCCAAGGCGACGGCAGGTACGGATGATGCGGCAGGCGATTTCGCCGCGGTTGGCGATCAGAACGGAAGCGAACGGCATGCGGGGGCATCTCGCGCGCGGCCCGCGGGGCTGGGGCCGCTTCAAGGTGCGCTAGTTTCGGGGATAACGTCCGGCTTGGCTATGCAAACCCCAAAACGCGGCAGGCCGCCGCCCAAGGGCGACGGCCTGCGGTGACCGCTGCTGAGTCGATCAGCGCCCGCGCTTGGTCGGAGACTTGCGCGAGGCAACACTCTTCAGCTGGCCGGAGTCCGGCCCCGGAATCGTCTTCGGCAGGCGCAGGCGGGCCTTGCTGGAGATCGTCTGGACGGGCGCACCGCCGCTGTCGGCCTCGGCAGCGGGAGCCGGAGCGGCAGCTTCACTGCTGTCGGCCTCGGCGGCGGGAGCCGTGGACTTCTTCGCGGCAGGCTTGGCGACTGCCTTCTTGGCGGCGGCCTTCTTTGCCGCAGGCTTCTTGGTGGCGGTCTTCTTGGCTGCAGCCTTCTTCGCCGGAGCCTTGTCAGCGGCTGCCTTGGCGGCCTCGGCTTTCTTCGCCTTCTCGGCTTTGGCTTCAGCTCGCAGAGCCTTCATCGCTGCGGTGGATTCGGCGTCCAGCTTGGCCAAGTGTTCTTCAAAGTAACGGAGCGCGCGACCCAGCACCTCGACCTTGTCGCCGCTGCGTGCATTGGCGTTGCCCGTTTCGCCGCCTTTGCTGCCGGTGCTGCGCGCCATCGCGACGGCTTGGCGTCGCAGTAGGTCGCTGGCGCGATCGCGCAGGTTGCGCAGACGCTGGATCAGGCGAACCAGTGACTTCACCTCGAAGGGTCCTTTGCTACGCACCAGCTCAACTTCGGCGGTACTGAGCAGGCGTGCTTCTGCGGCGGTCAACTTCATGCGTGCATCCTTGTTTCGGAGTGAACCCGCATTGAACCCCGTGCGCGTGTGGCGCGCAAGCACGATAGCTCCGCAGCATCACGGATCGTTAATGCGCTGACGCGGACAAGCCGCCTTCACGCCGCACCGTGGGTGCGCGTGCAGCGCGCGGGGTTTGGACTACAGCCCGCTCAGTGCGCGCAGCTCGGTACAGGGTTGTGCGCGCTCCCACAGCGTGTCGAACTCGCTCTGCAGCTGACGCCGGCGGCCTTCGGCCTGCAGGCTCGCGCTGCCTTCAAAACGACTGGCGAGCGGGCGCAGGAAGAAGCCGCCGCTGTCGTTCAACAGCATTGCGGTCGGGTTCTGCTGATCGATCGGCTCGTTGACCTGGCGCACCTGCAGCAGGCTGCTCAGGCGCTGCATCAGCGGCAGCCAGGGGTGCTGGTTGCGCTGCAGGCTGGCGGGCTCCTGCAGCAGTACGCGCACCTCCACTCCGCGGCCGCGCGCCAGCAGCTGACGCAGCGCTTCCACGGCTTCGGGCGTGCCCAGCAGCACGGGATCGAGGTCGCGCGCGAACACGCACAGTCGATGCCGTGCGCGCTGCAGCAGTGCCAGGCTGGTCGCGCGCGCATCGTGTTCGGTTTCGATCGCGAGCAACTCCGGCCCGGCGCTGCGCGGCACGCGGTCTTCGCTGAGCGCACGGCGCATGTGTACGTGCTCGATGCCGGCCTCGAAGAAGTTCTCGCCATAGGCCGCAAAGCCATGGCGTTGGTAGAAGTCACAGGCGTGCACCTGCGAATGCAATTCGACCTGCTGCAGCCCGCGCGAACGCGCGATCTGGATCAGACGTTCCAGCATCACGCTGCCGACGCCACGCCCGCGCCAGCTCTCCAGCACCGCCATGCGGCCGATGCGGCCGTCCGGCAGCAGGCGTCCGGTGCCGATGGCGTGGCCGTCTTCTGTGCGTGCAATGACGTGCTGGCAGAGCGGGTCCAGCGCGTCCAGTTCGATCGCGAGCGGAACGTTCTGTCCCCGCACGAAGACCTCGTCGCGAATCGCGCGCAGGCTGTCGAAGTCGCGGCGGTAGTCGGCGGGCTCGACGGAGAAGCCTTCAGGAATGGTCAGGCGCATGGCAGGCAGTCTCGGCTGTGCGTCAGCGTGTGCGCGGCTTGCGCGCCGCCTCGAGGATCAAGTGTCCTGACTGCACCAGCGCCCACGCGCAGTCACGATCGGCGGGCTTGAGAGCTGCCCAGTCGGCTGAGGACAGGGCATCACCCCGGGCCAGACGTTTGGCGCCGGCCGTGCTGCAGGCGTGCGCCTCGCCGTGAACGAACAGCCGTGCGGCGCGGCCATGGCGGGCCCAGGCGCTGCGGCTGAAGGGATGCCAGAGCAGTTGACCGCCGGCCTCGATCGAGGCTTCCAGTTTGGCGCGGGTGGGCAGACGCGGTGCGGCCTGCGGTGTGCCGGCGTTGCGGTAGGCCGTGATGAAGCGCCCAAACCATTGGGCCAGCGCGGCATCGTCCATCGACAGCAGCGGTGCCAACGCGGTGCGCAGCCGGGACAGGGCCGCAGCGTCGATTTCGGCGGGGTCGGCGGCGGGCGCCAGGTCCGGGTCGACGTAACGAGCTTCTTCCGAGAGCTGCGCGCCCAGCTCATCCGCGAGATCGGTGACCAGCTCGTTGACCGAAGGCGCGCGCATGCCCAGCGACAGCGTCAGACACGGATTCTCGGCAACGCCGTGATGTGCCAGACCGGGCGGCAGATAGAGCACGTCGCCCGGGCCGAGCACCCATTCGTGGCTCGGCGTGAACTCCTTCAGCAGGCGCAGCTGGGCGCCTTCGCGGAAATTCTTGGGCGCTGCCGCATTCACGTCGATCTGCCAGCGGCGCTCGCCCAGACCCTGCATCAGGAACACGTCGTACTGATCCACATGCGGGCCGACCGAGCCGCCCGGTACCGCGTAGCTGATCATGATGTCGTCGATCCGCCATCGCGGCAGAAAGCTGTAATGCGCCTTCAGCGCACGCACGTCGGCGTCCCACTTGTCGACGTCCTGCACCAGCAGGGTCCAATCGCGCTCACCGAGGCTGGCGAAACGGTCTTCGGGAAACGGGCCGGTCTCCAGCGCGTAGTGATCCTTCTTGCGGTCGTGCAGCACCAGCCTCGACAGTGCGCCTTCTTCGCAGGCGAGACCGGCCAGGTCTTCGGGCGTGATCGGGCAGGGCAGGTCGGCGAAGGCGCCGCGGATCAGCAGGGGGCGTTTCTGCCAGTAGTCGCGCAGGAATGCCGCAGGGCTCATGCCGAGGCGCTGTGTCGCGCTGGCTTGCACTTCGATCGGCAGGGCGCTGCGTGCTGCGGGTGTGCGCGGGGTCAGGGCCATCTCAGATCGCCTTCGCAAGGCGGGCGGCAAGCCCGGTGTAGTCGCCGGGGGTCAGCATCAGCAGGCGCGATTTGTCGTGCTCGGGCAGGTCCAGCGAAGCGATGAAGGCGCGCATCGACTCCTGGTTGATGCCGTGGCCGCGGGTCAGCGCCTTCAGCTGCTCGTAGGGGTTGGGCAGTCCGTAACGGCGCATCACGGTCTGCACGGGTTCGGCCAGCACTTCCCAGGCGGCGTCGAGGTCAGCCGCAAGGCGGTCCGGGTCGGTCGACAGTTTGTTCAGACCGCGCATCAGGGCGTCGATCGCGATCAGGCTATGGGCGAACGCCACGCCGAGCGCGCGCAGCACGGTGGAGTCGGTCAGGTCGCGCTGCCAGCGGCTGATCGGCAGCTTGGCGGCGAAGTGTTCCAGCAGGCCGTTGGCGATGCCGAAATTGCCCTCCGCGTTCTCGAAGTCGATCGGGTTGACCTTGTGCGGCATGGTCGACGATCCGACCTCGCCGGCCTTCACCGCCTGCTTGAAATAGCCCAGCGAAATGTAGCCCCAGACGTCGCGGCAGAAGTCGATGCCGATGGTGTTGATGCGGCGCTGCACGTCGCAGAGTTCCGCGATGCAGTCGTGCGGCTCGATCTGGGTGGTGTAGGCGTTGAAGTGCAGGCCGAGGCCTTCGACGAAGCGCTGCGCCAGCCGTGCCCAGTCGACCTCGGGGTAGGCCACGACGTGCGCGTTGTAGTTGCCGACCGCGCCATTGATCTTGCCCTGCAGTTCGACCGCGTCGAACTGCTTCAGCTGCCGACGCAGACGCGCCAGCACGTTCGCGATCTCCTTGCCGACGGTGGTCGGCGAGGCCGTCTGGCCGTGCGTGCGCGAGAGCATCGGCAGGTCGGCATGAGCATGCGCGAGCTCACGCAGCTTTGCATCGAGCGCGGCCAGCGCCGGTTGCAGCACGTCGCGGCGGGCCTCGCTGAGCATCAGCGAGTAGCTCAGGTTGTTGATGTCTTCCGAGGTGCAGGCGAAGTGCACGAACTCGAGTGCCGGGCCCAGGTCTGCATCGTCACGTAGGCGTTCCTTGATGAAGTATTCGACCGCCTTGACGTCGTGGTTGGTGGTGCGCTCGATTTCCTTGACGCGCTGGGCGTCGCTGACCGAGAACTCCGCGGCCAGCGCGCGCAGTCGCGCTGTGGCTGCATCCGGGAACGGTTTCAACTCGACGATTCCGGGCTCAGCGGCCAGCGCCAGCAGCCACTCGACTTCCACCCGCACGCGGGCGCGGATCAGCCCGTACTCGGAAAACACCGGCCGCAGAGCGTCGACCTTGGCGCCATAGCGGCCATCGACAGGGGACAGGGCGGTCAGCGGGGAGAGGGCAGTGGACATGGGGCTCGCGCAGGCGGGGAAGGAAGACCTGCGATTTTACGCACCGCAGCCGCTGCCGTTGGCAGCGTTCAAGGCTGCAGCAGGTGGGCGGCGTAGGATCGGAGCTTTCCACAGCGAGGAGAGCCCGTCATGCGCAAGCCCCGGATCGAACGCGACAGCCTCGGTGAGCTGGAAGTGCCGGCCGATGCGCTGTGGGGTGCGCAGACCCAGCGCGCCGTGCAGAACTTCCCGATTTCGGGCCAGCGCATGCCGGCAGGTTTCATTCGCGCGCTGGCGATGATCAAGTCGGCGGCGGCCGGCGCCAATGCCGGGCTGGGTCTGCTTGATTCCGGCGTGGCCGAGGCGATCCAGTCCGCTGCCGCCGAGGTGATCGAGGGCGGTCACGCCGCGCAGTTTCCGGTGGACGTGTTCCAGACCGGTTCGGGCACCAGCAGCAACATGAACATGAACGAGGTGCTGGCCGCGCTGGCGAAGCGGAAACTCGGCACCTCGGTCTCGGCCAATGACCACGTCAACATGGCGCAGAGTTCGAACGACGCGGTGCCGAGCGCGATCCAGATCGCCGCCGCGATGGCCGTGCGCGACCAGCTGTTGCCGGCCATGAAGCTGTTGAAGAAGACGCTGGGCAAGCGTGCCGAGGCGCTGGCCGAGGCGCCCAAGACCGGTCGCACTCATCTGATGGACGCGATGCCGCTCACCTTCGGCCAGGAGCTCGGCACCTGGGCGGCGCAACTCGCCGGTGCGCGCGAGCGCATCGAGCAGGAAGCGGAGCGCCTTCGCTTCCTGCCGCTGTCAGGCACCGCGATCGGCACCGGCATCAATGCGCATCCGCAGTTCGGAAAGCATGCCTGCCGTGGCCTGCAGAAGCTTGCTGGCATCAAGTTCCGGCCCGCCGACAACCTGTTCGTCGGCATCGCCGGACAGGACGCGGCGCTCGCGCTTTCGGCACAGCTCAATGGGCTGGCGGCAATCCTGATGAAGATCGTCAACGATCTGCGCTGGATGAACTCAGGCCCGCTGGCGGGCCTGGGCGAGATCGAGCTGCCGACCCTGCAGCCGGGCAGCTCGATCATGCCGGGCAAAGTCAATCCAGTGGTACCGGAGGCGGTCGCGATGGTCTGCGCGCAGGTCATGGGCGCGCACGTGACGGTGACGATTGCAGCGCAAAGCGGCAGCTTCCAGCTCAACGTGATGCTGCCCTTGATCGCGCATAGCCTGCTGCAGTCGCTCGACCTGCTGTCGAACGCGATGACCCTGCTGGCTGAGCGCGCGATCGCTGGATTTCGCGTGCGTCACGAGCACATCAATGAGGCGCTGGCCCGCAATCCGATCCTGGTGACCGCGCTGAACCCGGTGATCGGTTACGCCAAGGGGGCGGAGATCACCAAGCGCGCGTATGCCGAAGGTCGCTCCGTGCTGGACGTGGCAGTCGAGCTCAGTGGGCTGCCGCGCGAACAGCTGGAAGCCCTGTTGGACCCGCGCGCGCTGACGAAGGGCGGGCTGGCTGGAAGCGGAGCCGGTGGCGCGGGCGGATCCGGCGGCTCGCGTGGAACGGGCGGCGGCTGAGCCATCCACGCACGCAGTGCGATGCCTGCGTGATCACACGTATTCGCGCCGACGTTCGGCCTTGTGGCCGTACATCGCGTGGTCGGCGCGGCGCAGCGCATCGGCGGGGTCACCGCCGGGTTCCAGCCAAGCGGCGCCGACGCTGAAGCGGATCGGGCAGGGTTCCACGAGCTGGGCAAGGTCTTCGGCCACCGCCTGCACGCGCGCTTCGATGGCATCCGGATCGCGCAGGCGCGAGATCACCAGAAACTCGTCGCCGGCGAAGCGCAGGATCTCGTCGTCTTCGCGAAAGTGCCTGCGCAGGGCTGCACCCACCTGCACCAGACAGGCGTCGCCGATGGCGTGGCCGGCTTCGTCATTGATCCGCTTGAAGTCGTCGAGGTCGAAGAACAGCAGGCAGGCGCCTTCGCGCTGCGCCTGCTGCAGTACTTCATCGAGCCCGTGGCGGTTGCGCAGTCCGGTCAGCGCGTCGCGCTCGGCTTGCGCGCGCAGGGCCTGCTGGCTGGCGCGAAGTTCGCGCTGTGCGCGGCTCGCCAGCGCCAACATGCAGCCCAGCGCCAGTGTCCACTCGGCGACCAGGTCCAGCGAAGAATGCGCTGCCACGAACAGCGAGAGGGTTTCGCCGGGAACGCGCTGCACGCCCAGCGCCAGGGCACCGTAGGCCCAGGTTTCCATCAGGCCGAAGGCGGCGCGCAGGGCGAAGCCCAGGGCCAGCCACTCCAGCCCGAGTCCGCGCCGGCGCAGGCTCATCGCCAGGCCGGTCAGGCAGGCCAGGCTGATCAATGCGGTCTGCACCACCCCGACATTGGCCACCGAACCCAGCCAGGGCGATACCAGCACGCCGAACAGAAGCGGCAGCAGCCACGGCCAGGGGCCCAGACGCTCACGAGCGGCGGCTGCGTCGAAGCGCAGGACACCGGCCAGCAGGTAGCACAGGAACGCCGATTTGGCGGCCGTGTAGATCACGGTCGATGTGAGGAGGCCGATGCCCGAAGGCTGCGCCACCCAGTAGAACCAGGTGGTGCCCAGCGCCAGGCAGTTCCATTGCCAGGCACGCGCCCAATCGGAAAGCACTTCGCCGCCTTCGCGGCGGCCGCTGAAACTGAGGAAGACGGTGATGAGCAGCACCGACAGAGTCTGGATGCCGGTACTCCAACGCCACAGCAGCAGTTCTTCCACCCATCCCCCTGCAGCTACGTTTCTCTACGCGCAGACGTCAGCTCGCCATCGCTTCGTTGGCTCCGCCAACAGCCTGTGCAGCCCGATCGCGACCGCTCTTCTTGGCAAGGTACAAGGCTTTGTCGGCCAACGCGATCAGGCGTTCAGGCGACAGCTGGGTGTTGGGCACCCGGGTAGCCACACCGATGCTGATGCTGACGATGCCTTTGGGCGCGTGGGCATGCTCGATCGCCAGTCGCTCGACGTTGGAGCGAACGCTTTCGGCGATCTCCATCGCGTGTGGCGCAGAGGTCTCGGGCAGCAACAGGGCGAACTCTTCGCCGCCGTAGCGTGCCGCCAGCTCGCAGGGTCGGCGGATCGCGAACTGCAGCGCACTGCTGATGCGGCGCAGGCATTCGTCGCCGCGCAGGTGGCCGTAGTTGTCGTTGTAGAGCTTGAAGAAGTCGACATCGCACATCAGCAGCGAGACGGGATGCCGACTGCGCTCGCCGCGATCCCATTCGCTGCGCAGCATGGCGTCGAAATGGCGCCGGTTGGCCAGCCCGGTGAGGCCATCCATCGCCGACAGCCGCATCAACTCGCGGTTGACCTGATCGAGTTGATGGGTGGTCTCCAGCAGCTTGTCGCGCATCTGCGCGATCCGCGACATCGCCCGCACCTTGGCCGCGAAGACGATCGGATTCAGCGGCTTGACCAGATAGTCGTCACCGCCTGCTTCGATACCGGCCTCCAGATCCGCGTCGCTGGCGCGGCCGGTCAGGAACACGATCGGCGTCCACTCGCCCGGGCCCTCCAGCGTGCGCACGCGTCGCGCCACTTCGAAGCCGTCGATGTCCGGCAACACCACATCGAGCAGGATCAGGTCGGGGCGCCGCTGGGTATAGAGCTCAAGTCCATCCAGCCCGCTTTCGGCCTGGATGGGCTCGATGCCGATCTCGCGCAGCAGGTGGGCGATCATCGCCTGGCTGGTGCGCGAGTCTTCGATCACCAATGCCTTCACGCGTCCCGACTCCGCTGGTCGGAACGTGGTGGAGGCCTTTGCTGTGTACTGGACATGGACGCTCCCGTGGCGGGCCCTGTGATGAGGCTTCACGGATGCAAATCCCGGGCCTGAAGCCCACGTCGGTGGCTCGGCGGTGCTGCTGAATGCCCTGAAAGCGAGCTTGGAAACAGCCGCTGCGTGCCGCGATCAGCGCCAGTGCTCGGCGACCCAGGCGGTGGGATGCACCTTGCGATACCACTTCCCGCTGACTCCGGCGATGGCGTCGGGCGGGTTGGGCTTGCCGTGGAAGGCGATGATCTTCGCGCCCTCGGGCAGGCGCGGCGGCTGGAACCAGCACAGCAGGCCCGGGCGCACGCAGTGCCGCTTGAAGCTGCGGCACCAGGCATCCGGCCAGTAGCTGAGCTTGCCCTGGCGGGCCAGATAGCCGGTGATGAACTCCTGTTCGTTGCGCACTTCGGACAGGGCCTTGTCCTTGTTCGCCGCCAAATACTCAAGCGCGTCGGCGTGGGCGCCGACGGTGTATCGGTACACCGAGGTGTTGCCGGTGCCGTCGCGCTTATCCCACTCCTTGATGACCACGAAGTCGCCGGGCGGCTCGAAGAACGCGTCGATGCTGTCGACGATCACCACATCGAGGTCGATAAACAGGGTCGTGCCGCGCAGATCGTAGAGTTCGCGCTTGAAGCTGGTCAGCTTCAGCCAGCCGTGGCCGAAGGTCCAGGGCAGGCGCTGGTCGAAATCCGCGAAGCCCACCTGCGGGATGTCGAACACCTCGATGTCGGCCTCAATGCCCTCGCGATCATCGGTCAGGCAGACGAAGCGGTGCGGGCGCTTCAAGTGCCTGCGCACCATCGAGCGCAGCCGGTTGACGTACTCCGGGCCGTACTTGCGGCCCCATTTGATGCACAGGACGTTGACCGGTTCCATCGCTGTTTGCGCTCGCCATCGTTTCAGGATCGAAGGCGCCGCATTCTACACGCGGCCCGGCGACGGCCCGGCGGCACGTGCTTGCTAGACTGCGGCCCCTTGTCGCCTGGGTGCCCGACGATGAATCGCAGCGATCCCGACCGCGTGGCCGCAGCTGCAGATGGCGTGCAGGAATCGCGCGTTACTGACGCGCGCGGCGCGATTCTGTTCGATCGCCGACGCATTGCACAGGCCGACCGCGCGCTGCTGGATCCGCAGCACTGGGCCGAGCGTGGGCGCATGGACGCCAGTCGCGGTGGTCGTGGCGCGGTCTGCTTCGTGCGCGGTGAGTTCGGCGAAGCGGTGATCCGCCACTATCGCCGCGGCGGCCTGATCGGCCGAATGAATCGCGACCGCTATCTGTGGACTGGCGAAGACCGCAATCGCGCGTTCCGCGAATTCCGCCTGCTGGCGGCACTGCGCGCGCAGGGCCTGCCGGTGCCGGCACCGCTGGCGGCCGGGTACACCCGTTTCGGGCTGCTGTATCGGGCCGACCTGATGACCCTGGCGATCGCCGACAGCCACACGCTGGCGCAGGTACTCGCGGCCGGGCAGGGCGCAGCGTTCGATTGGGCGCGCCTGGGCGAGTTGCTGGCGCGCTTCCATAAGGCAGGCGCCTTCCATGCCGATCTGAACGCCCACAACCTGATGCGTGACGAGCGCGGCGCGCTGTGGCTGATCGACTTCGATCGCGGCGAACTGCGCAGCCCCGCGCTGGGCTGGCAGCGCGCCACTCTGCAGCGGCTGGCGCGCTCGCTGCGCAAGCTGGGTTTGGGCGGCGCCGAGTTCGATCGCGCCTGGGCCAGCCTGAGCGAGGGCTATGCCGCGAGCGGAGGCGACCCTGCTGCCTACGAGCTCAAGCCCGCATGAGCAGCCAGTCGACCTGGGCCCTGCGCTTTCTGGGGGTCGGCAGCAGCGCCGCGGTCGAGCTGGGTTCGGCTTCGGCAGTGCTGGAGCACGCAGGCGCGCCGCTGCTGATGATCGACTGCGGTGGCGAGGCGCTGACCGCTTATCTGAAGTTCTATGGTGCGCCGCCGGCGGCGCTGTTCATCACCCACGCCCATCTCGACCACATCGGTGGCATGGAGCGGCTGTTCTTCAGGCTCTACTTCGATGAGGCGCTGCGCGGTCGCTGCCGGCTCTACGTACCGGCACCCGTTGTGCCGCTGCTGCAGGCGCGACTGGCCGATTACCCCGGCGTGCTGGCCGAGGGCGGCGCCAACTGGTGGGACGCGTTCCAGCTGATCCCGGTATCACGCGGCTTCTGGCACGGCGGTCGCCAGTTCGAGGTGTTTCCCTGCCGCCACCACGCGCCGGATAGCGCATTTGGTTTGGCCCTACGCGGCAGCTTCGTCTACAGCGGCGACACCCGCCCGATTCCCGAGCAGCTTTCGCGCTATCCCGACGAGACCCTCGCGCACGACTGCGGCCTGCACGGCAACCCTTCGCACACGGGGCTCGATGACATCGAGCGCGAGTACCCGCAGGCCTGGCGCGAGCGGCTGGTGCTTTATCACTACGGCTCGGCTGCAGACGGCGAGGCGATGCGCGCGCGCGGCTACCGGGTGGTCGATCCCGGTGAACGCCTCGCGCTGCGCCCGCCAGCGCCCTCGACCTTGCCCGCTGCCGAATAGCTGCCCGTGCAAGGCTTGTGGAATCGCCGTCAAGCCGCTACTCTGCCGCGCTCTGCAGCGTTCGTGCGTGAAACCCCGGAGAGGTGTCCGAGTGGTTTAAGGAGCACGCCTGGAAAGTGTGTATACGGCTAAACCCCGTATCGAGGGTTCGAATCCCTCTCTCTCCGCCAGTTTCCGCGACTGAACGATCTGCTTCGCTGCGAATGGGCTGTCACCGCTACTGCGGTCGCCGCCCCGCAGCACGTCTATGGTGGCTCCCGTCGGTGCCTTCGCGACGATAGGCTGCAAATCCCGCCAGGCCCGGAAGGGAGCAACGGTAGCGGCTGATTCGGGTGCCGGAGTAACGCTGGCGGGAGTCGCCACCCTCTGCATATCCCTCAGGGCCCGCGCAAGCGGGCCCTGATGCGTTGTTCTGCGCTTGATTGCGCGGGCCCGAGCTGCGCGACGGCCTCAGAGCGACCGCAAAGTCCAGGCTTCCAGCCCGAGTAGGAGCGGGCGAGGGGTCCTTGATTCGGCTTGAGCTACGCCGGCCGCCATACCTGCGCGCCGCGACGCCCGCGAAAGCCGACGTCGATCAGACGGCCCGCACTGTCCACCAGCCCCGCTCCCGCGCTCAGCGCATCGCGCTCGGTGAACCAGGGCGGGTTCGCGTTTTCCGGCCCCCAGGTGCCGACGCCGCCGTTGCTTTCCGTCTGCAGCACGTTGGCGGCGAAGTAGCTGTGCCGATCGACTCCGACCCCGCGATCGAAATTTCGCGCACCGATGCGCTTGCCGACGAAGGTATTGCGTCGCACCTGACAGACCAGGGTGATTGGGCCCACGTTCGGCGCAGTGCCGTTGGCCGCGCCATTGGTGACCAGGCCACCGACATTGCTGCCGCCGCGCACGAAGTTGTACTCGATCGAGCCCACGCTCGGCAGCGACACGGCGTACGCAGCGTTATACGCCTGGATGATGCTCTCGGCCTCCACCGCCTGCGGCGGCAGATCGGCGCGGCAGAACGAGATCTCGTAGTAGCGGCAATAGCCCTTCGGAAACCACACCGAGTGGCGGACGGCGATGCTCGGGTCGTCGATCACGAAGGTCTCGCGTTCGCACAGGTGGGTGTCGACGTTGTAGAAATCGTAGCCGTGCAGGCCGCTGCAGTTGCGATAGGTGTTCTCGGCCAGCAGCAGGTGCTGACGCCCGATGGCCTGGCCGCCGTTGACCGCACCGATGCAGGATTGATTGTTGTTCTGCGCCGTATTCGAGTTGAAGCAGCGCTCGAAGTGGCAGCGCCAGACGCTCCAGCGGCTGTGGAACTGCCAGTCATTGATCACGCCGAAGTTGCCGGTGCCGACCCCTTCGAAGCGCAGGCCGCCGATGAACACATCGGACGCGCGCATCTGGATGCCTCGATTGAATACCGGGGTTTCGCCCGGGTAGGCGATCAGCGAGGTCGCCATATGGCTGGCGTTGGCCAGAATGTCGTCTGCCAGCGTGTAGTTGCCGCCTCGGCACACCAGCACCTTGCCGCGGCTCGGCGAGACGACGCCGTTACCCAGCATCGCCTGGTTCCAGGCCATTGCATTCTGGGGGCTGCTGCCGTCGCCGCTTCCAAGCGCCGTCGGTGCGGTGAACAGGTGTCCGTCAAGCGCCACCTGCAGCCGGAACTCGAACAGCACGGGCGTGTTGTTCTGGTCGCTGCAGCGCACGCGGATCAGATGGCTGCCGGCCACGGGCGACTCCCAGCTCAGGGTCGCGTAGTCCGGCGTCGGCACGTAGTCTCCGGACGCATCGCGCTGCAGGAACTCGCCGATGCGCATGCCCGCGGGGCCGGAGAGCAGCTCGTAGAAGCGCGGATTGCTGCCGCCCATCGCGCGCACCGGGCACTCCCAGCGCAGCCCGGGGTAGGCGCGGCGGTGGTGCGAAGCCGCCGGCGTCACCGCGTCGCTCTGCGGATAGATCTTCTGCAAGTGCAGCAGGCTGTCGGGCTCGAAATGGCCGGCTGGGAATAGATAGGCGGTGTTGGTGCTGGGCATCACCACTTCGAAGCCGTCGACGAACAGGGCACTCGGCGCTCCGGAGACTTCCACCTCCGGCAGCGCGCCCGCCGGGCGCAGGGCGATACCGGCGCTGGCGGCGGTGGTCATGAGTAGAAACTGGCGGCGCTTCATCATCGGTTGTTCTCCTGCTGATCAATGAGTGCAAGATGTTGAGTCCAGCGCGGTGGGGCGCGTCTGTACTCCAGCCGCGTTCGAAACGCCCGGTGCCTACTCGAACCCGTTCGCGAAAATGTTCAGGCTGGTGCTCATCGGCAGCGGGTAGCGATGGCCGAGCACACTCAAGCGCGGGTCGCCCGGCGGCAGTCGGGTCAGTGCGCCGCTGCCGACCAGATCGCTGGTGGCGCTGAGTACGCTGCCGGAGGCCAAGGTGTCCAGACCATGCGTATCGCGCCAGATCGCCCACGTCATGTTCATCGGCGAGCCGCCGCATTCGGTGTCGCGCATTGCGTTCGGGCTGGTGGTTTCGAGCCGGTTGGCGGCGGCGCTGAACTGGGTCGAGAAGGCGGCGGGCACGGTACTCAGGCAGGACGCCCAGGCATAGGGCGAGGCTGTGCTGCGAATCAGGTTGTGGCTGGCGCGCGTGCCGGCGCTGCCTTCGTTGAACACGCCCCAGCGCAGGATCAGCCCGCGCCCGACGAGGGTGTTGTGATGCAGAGTGTGCTCGCGCAGGGTGCAGCCTGCGGTCAAGCACTGGCCACCGAGCAACACGCCTGTGTTGATCAACAGGTTGTGGTGGATGTGCAGGTGCTCCGAGCCGAACTGCGCCGAGATCTGGATGCCGACGTTGTTGGCGAACTCGGGCGCGTATTCGATGAAGTTCTCGCGGTAGACGTTGCGCTGGGAGTTGTCCTTGTCGTGCACGCCGACGGTCGAGGCGCCGAGGCGCACCTGGTTGTTCTCGAACAGCGAGTCGCCGGCATCGAACCAGGTGGTGGCGTAGCCGGCCGGGTAGTTGTTGAACTCGGTGTCCTGCACCAGAAAGCGATGCCGCGAGAGTGGCGAGCTGTCGCCCCAGCCGTGCAGATAGGCCGGGTTCTCGCTGCCGTTGGCCACCACGCCATCCAGGAAGCGCAGCTTGCGTAGCACCAGCCCGGGCCTTGAGGGGTCACTGACGATGCCGTACTGGCGCACGCCGGTGATGTCTACGCCCTCGATGCGCGCTGCCGGCGGCTGATCAATCCGGACATCGATCGAACCCGTCTGGCCCAGCGCAATGACAGGCACCTCGTCGGGATACGCGATGAGCTGTCTGGCGCGCCCATCGAACAGATCGAAGCGGCCGCTGTAGGTGCCCGCACGCAGCATCAGCGCCTGCGCCGAGGTGCTTTGAGTGAGTGCAAACGGAATGCTCAGGAACGGCTGATCGATACTGCCGCGCCCCGGCGAATCGACGCCATTCGGTGCAACGAACAGGAAGCGCTCGGTCGCAGCTGTCACCGTAAAGGTCCGCTGCGCGACCTTCTGCACGGCTCCGCTGTCGCGCACCTCGATGTCGAACTCGAAGCTGCCGGCTGCGGCAGGCAGAAAGCTCAGGGTGCCGCGGCGGAAATCGAGGCTGGCAGCCGAGGTCGACAGGGCCTGGCCGTTGAAGCGCATCGCCAGCAGGCGGAACTCGTAGGGGAACTGGCCGCCGATCACACCGGCCCGACTCTCGTAGGCGAGGCCGGGGTAGGCGATCGCGCGCAGACCGGCGCCGTTGTGCCACCAGCTAAGTGGGTCATCGGGCGCCGTGGTGGGCACGGTGATGCGCGGCGCTGCGGTGTGTAGGCAGCGAACGAACACCGGCGCCCCCGAGGCGGGCACCTGTGCGGGCGCCTGGGCTGACAGCGCACAGATCTGGCCATCGGGCTGCTGCAGCACATCGATGCTCAGAGCGCTCCCAGCGGCTGCCTGGCCAATCGTCAGCGGCCCGTTGAGGCTGGCGCTGACGGTGACGCCGCCCTGGCGCAGCGACACGGAATTGCCCAGGGCCAGGCCCTCAAGCCGGACATTGACCGGCACCAGGCCGCCAGCGAACGCCATCGGCGACGCATTCAGCAACAGCAGCGCTACCACTGCGCAGCGGATGACCTGAGACGCGTACGGCCGGCCGCTGGCGGGGCGGCGCTTCGACAGCAGAGTGCGAAGTGGATTCACGGGAAGCTCCTGGGGGCAGGTGGAACGCGGGATTCAATGGGTGCAGCCCGGCCGCTCATTCGAAGCCATCGGCGAACACGCTATCGGGCAGAACGATCTCGGCGCCGTGGCTGCCGAGGTACTGGGTTCGCCAGGCGCCGGTCAGCCGATGCTGGGCATCGAGAATGCCGTCGCTGCTGCGGCCATGGCATTCCATGTGCAGGCTGGTCAGGGTGATGTTCTCGCGCAGTGCGGGGTCGTAGTAGCGGCCTTCCGGCGCATTCGGATCTGACATCAGCAGCTTCCCCGACACGGTGCCGCCGAAGGTGCTGACGTCATGTACCACCACATCGTTCTCGAAGCTGATGTTGAGCGGCCAGCTGCGCCTCGCGATCACCGGCAGGCCGACCATCGTGTTGCGGTAGACCCAGATCGGTCCGCGCTCAGGCCCGCTCGGCGCGCTGCCGAAATTCATCGCCACCGCACCCGTCCGCGCCACCAGTGTGTTGAAACAGACCTCGATCCGGCGGGCCGAGAACGCGCCCGCCGAGGCCGACATCGACACCTCGATCAGCGAACCGCCCCAGGCCTGCGTCCAGCGATTGCCGCGCACGCTGACGTCTTCCTGCTCCCAGCCCTTGATCCACAGCGCATGCCGGGAGGTGTTCGTTGATGGCGTGTCGTAGACGTTGTCGGCCACCACCAGATAGCGGGTCTGGTAGGTGTCGATGCCGCTGAAGCCGTTGTTGGTCTGGCGCAGACGCCGGAAGGTGCAGAACACCTGGGCGACATAGCTGCGCACCGCGCCGCCGGCGCCAAGAAACAGGCAGCTGTTGTTGTCGTCACCGCCGCCCGCAGTCGTCCCGGCCGTCGGCGAGTCGAAGCTCAGCCGATACTGGTAGCAGCGGTGATTGACGTTCAGCGAAACGAAATAGCGTGGATTGGCCTGGCCGCTCGGCCCACCGATGAAGCTGAGGTGCCCGATATAGGTGTCGCTGCTGTTGTACCAGGCGAAGTTCGCCGAGCTGAGTGTGCTGCAGTCGATGCGCGCGTCCTCGCCGGGCCAGCCGATCAGGCTGCCTACGCGACCTGCGCCGCTGCCGCCGCTGACCGCGATGTTCAGGGCAGCGCCAGGCGCCTGATACTGGCCCGCACGCAGACACAGCGCGCCGCCGTCCTGTACCTGCGCGTAGGCATGCGCCAGGCTGTGCCAGGGGGCAGCAAGACTGCCGTTGCCACTGCTGTCGCTGCCGTTCGTGGCATCGACGAAGCGCGCCCAGGTCGACGACACCAGGCCGCTCCAGCTGAACTGCACGCTGCCGCCGTCCTGATCGCGCACGCGCACGGTGAAGCTGAAGGCGCCGTTCGCGGTCGGCGTCCAGCGCAGGATGCCGTAGCCGGCATCGCCGTAGTTCCGACCCAGACTGGCGCCCGCGGGGCCTTCGACCAGTTCATAGACGAACGGCCAACTGCCGCCCTGCACCACGATCGGCAGCTCATAGGGCAGGTCGACATGCGCATTGCGGTGAAAGGCACGCGTCGAGGTTTCCGTATCAGGACGCGGCAGCACGATGCGTGCGGGGCTGAACGGCATCTTGGCGGGAATGAACTCGCCGGCGGCGAGAAAGCCACTCCAGCGCTCGGGCAGTGGATCGAATCCCGCCGCATCGCTGCGTCGCCAGCTGAAACTTGCAGCGATGGCAGCACCGAGAGCGAGGAAGTGACGACGTTGCATGACTCACTCCACGGGTGCACACAAGGGGAAGGGCGGAGTCCAGCAGGCACGCGCTCAGCGCTCGCCGGGGCCCTGGCCGCCGCCGCACGGGCCTCTTGCGCCAAGGGATTCGAGACCACGGCTGCAACGGCTGCCATGTTCACCGATTCGAGTTGAGCCGCTGGGCATCGGATCTAATCCGCAACGTTCTGTTCGCTATCCCGACAGTGCATGCGACAGCGGGAAAGACCGCAAGCGCCTGATCCTGACGCCCCGATTATGAACAAACGTAAGGTGAAATGGCAGCGCTGTCATTACAGCGCCTTGTCGAGCCGACAAGCGGCGCGACCGGCGGAGCGCGCATGCGGATTTGAAGACCGCCGCTGACTTCAAGGCGTGTCGGTGCCTTCTGCGCAGCGCGCAGCCTCCGGGGGTGGGCGCTCGCAAGGCACGGCCTTGGCCCACGGCGTGGCCTTCGACGCCAGCGGCGAACCGCCGACTGCGGAGTGTTCAAGTGGGTTGCTGAGTTCTTGCCGCCACTGCCGAGACTCGCAATCGGCAATGAAGCGCGCGCGCTTTCGGCTGCAGATCAAGTGCGCCTCAACGACGGATTCCGGAAGACGGAGCCTGCGTCCTTGCATCTGCTGCGGGCATCACTCCCAGCGCCACAGCGGTTGACCCTTGGCCGGCAGCTCGCCGCGCAGGCGCAGCCGCACCAGATCCACCGGCATCGTGCCGCCCTTGAGGATGGCGTCGTGGAAATCGCGCTCGCTCATGCTGCCTGCCTCGACGAGCTCGCGACGCAGGGCCATGAACTGCAGGCCGCCCAACAGATAGGCCACCTGATACAGCGGGCCGTAGTCGCCGGTGAAGCTGCGACGCACTTCGGCCGCCGCGTTCTCGCGCTCATGGCCGAGATCATTCACCAGAAGATCGATTGCCTGCTGCGGCGTCATCGTGCCCAGATGGAAGGCGAGGCTGAACTGGATGCGCGCGGCGCGGTGGCTGCGCCAGAACAGCATGCCCATGCGGTCTTCAGGCGTTTGCGCGAAACCGCGCTGGTACAGGAACAGCTCCCAGTACAGAGCCCAGCCTTCCATCCAGAACGGCGTGCGGAACAGCTGCCGATGCGTCTGATAGCGCAGGTTGTAGAAGTACTGCAGGTGGTGTCCGGGAATCAGCTCGTGATGCACCACGGCGCGCGAGAAGTGGCGGTTGTTGCCGCGCAGGCTCATCAGCTGCTTCTCGTGCGGCATCGAGCTGTGCGGGTAGGCCACCCACACATCGCGACCGCCCAAAAAGAAGGGCGCCTGCAGCTGCGCCTGCGGGCTGAGCATGTTCATGCGCCAGTCGCGGCGCGACAGCTCGGGCACGGTCACCAGCTGATTGTCGGTGAGGTAATCGATGGCCTCGTGGGCCAGCTCGACCACCAGCTGCGGCTGCTGGCCCACCGGCGGCGACTTCTGTTTCACTGCTTCCAGCGCCTCGCGCCAGTCGCTGAAGCCCATCTCGCGCGCAGCCTTCTCCATTTCGCTGCGGCACCAGGCCAGTTCGCGGCGACTGATCTCGATCAGCTGTTCCGGCGTGTACGGAATCCGTTCGGCGGTCAGTGCGGTGATCAGCGCTGCGCGGCCGATCGGGTCACCGATAATGACCTCGGGGTTATCGACGCCCGCAAGGTGTTTGCGGATCAGCTCGGCTGTTTTCGGCAGCTGTGCATCCAGCGCCTGCCAGGGCTGGCTGACCCAGTGCGTGAAATCGGGGTCGTAGCCGTCCTGGTGGCTGTGCCATTCCTTCAGCGCGCGGTGTGTGGTGTCAAGAACGCGCGCAGCGCGGTGTGCGATCGCAGGCGACAGCTCGGCGACCGCGGCGTCCTTGGCTTCGATTCGCGCATCCAGCGCTGCCAGCGCGGCCCGCGCGCTTTCCAGCACGCCCGCGCTGCTGCGCCCATCGGCCTGCTTGAGCGCACGTCGCGCTTCGGCCAGCTCGATCAGTGCGCCCACTTCCGGCAGCAGCGGCGCGGCCTCCTTCAGGCGTGCGCGCTCGAACTCGAGTTCGCTCTGGCGCTGCAGCAGTTCGCTGTCGAACAGGATCCAGTCGATCCGGTCCTCAAGTCCGAGTGCATCGAAATCCATGGCCTCCAGCTGCGCCCGCCAGCCTGTATACAGCTCGCCGAGCGCACGTCGACGCGCCTCGCCCCAGGCGATGTCGTTGACGTGTTCGATTGCCACAAGATCGGCGCGGAAGCGCTGGATCTGCGGCGCGAGAATCTGGGCGCTGGGCGCATGTTCGGTAACCGGGGGAACAAGCGCTTCGCTCGGCAGCGGCGGTGCGGCCAGCGCTGCGGCGGGCACCAGCAGTGCACAGAACAGGGCTGCAGCGAGGGGGTGGCTGCGCATGGCGGGCTCCAGCGGGAAGTGATGCGCTGATTGTGCCCGCCCAGGCGCGCGCTCGGGGGTGCCGGAGGTGCAGGGTGGATCTTACCGAATGTCCAGCTTCGTGCCCGGTTGGCGCGGCCTGCGGCGCAGCGCGCGGCGTGGAGTGGCGAGGCGCCGTCAGGCGTGTTGGGCCCGGACATGGATTGCCAGAGCAAAGAGGGTAGAGCAAAGCAGCGAGAAACTCTGAGCTGAGGCGAGGTTCTGGTAAATGCGCTAGCGCTTATCTACCCTACGCGCACAGCGGCGCTCGGCTTCTGCATGGGCAAGGCGTCTCCTGCCTTTGTAGGGTAGATAAGCGCAGCGCATCTACCAGCAGGTCCCGGCGACGCCGCGCCTTCAACGAAGCCGAAGCCGTTCTCAAGGCCCTCGACCTCGCCTCGATTCCGCAGCACTTCCGAACGCTGCTGCGCACGTAGCGAGAACGCAACTGGCCCGCGGTTGGACCGCCTTCAAAGCCCCTCGCATCCGTCGAGCAACTGCCCGTGAGCCCCGGCGCGACTCCGTTCCCTGCGCTATGTGCCCATCGCCGCGACCAGCTCGGCCTCCAGCGAGCGCTCCGGATCGGCGCGCAGGGTGGCCAGCGCGCTTCGATCAAGATCGAGCCGCAGTCGGCCCTCGACCAGCAGCACCGCGCGATTGACGTGACGCTCGGCCAGCTCGATGGCATGCGTGGCCAGCAGGATCGCCGTGCCGCGTGCGGCGAGCGCGACCAGATGTCCCTTCAGCGCCCACGCGCTGGGCGGGTCCAGGCCATTCAGCGGCTCGTCCAACAGCAGCAGCGGCGGTTCGCCGATCAGCCCCAGCAGCACCGCCAGCTTCTGGCGCGTGCCCAGCGAATACTCCTCGACCGGACGATCCAGATACACGCTGAAGCGCAGGGCCTCCGACAGTTCGAGCGTGGCTGCGGGCACCGTCGCCAGCCCGCGCGTGCGCGCGAACAGCTGCAGGCATTCACGCCCGCTGAGCAGGCCGGGCAGGGCGGACGGCTCGACCGCCATGCCGAGCTGCGCGCGTGCGGCCACCGTGGCGGTTGCGACCTCATGTCCGCAGACACGGATCTCTCCGTGGTGTGCGCGCAGCAGGCCGGCGATGCAGCGCAGCAGGCTGCTCTTGCCCGAACCGTTCGGCCCGGCCAGGGCGACGAACTCGCCTGCGTTCACCTGCAGGTCGATGCCGTGCAGCACCGTGCGACCGCCGAGCTCGAGCTGCAGCCCGCGGATATCCAGTATGTTCAGGCTCATGGCAGTCTCCGTGCGCGCCATCCATGCCAAGCGACCATGGCGACAGCGATCAGCAGCGCCGCCGGCCCCAGCCCCTCACGTGCCAGCACCAGCAGCAGGGTGAGTTCCGCGATCAGCTGGCCGCGCTGGCGCGCCCGTGAACGCGGGTAGTGCAGCATCAGGGCAATCTCCAGCGCACAGGCCAGCACGAATCCGAGTACGCCCAGCACCAGCACCCAGGGCGAGGCACCGAACAGCGCCAGCGCGATCGCAAGCACCAGCGAAGCCAGCGTGACGCGCGAGGCCGGGTAGCGCCAACCGCTGCGGCAGAAATCGGCGCGCGAGCGCGGCGTCGCCAGCAGCAGGTACTCGGCCTCGGCCAAGCCACGTGCGGATGAATCCATCACCGTGCGCAGCCAGGGCAGCATGCCGACCAGCAGCAGCATGCCCGCCAGCACGCGGGCGCCTTCGCCAGCCAACACCAGCAGGCCCAGCGGCAGCAGCCAGACCCAGGCGCGTCCGCTGCGCCAACCGCGCTGGGCAGTACGGCGCTGCAGTTGACCGAGCTCCGGCAATGGCCCGAGCCAGCGCGGCGGCTGACTCCACGCGCGCACGGCGCTGCGCAGGGGAACAGTCTCACAGTGCCCGATTCCGGGCCCGCGGCTCTCCGAAGCGAGGCTGTGGATCGCCAAGGCGCAGGCACTCAACAGCGCCAGCACGACCGCCGCCAGCCAGACGCCGAGCAGGCCGGCCATGCTCACAGGTTCCAGTGGCAGGACCAAGGCCAGCACCAGGAGACCGAGCGGGCCAGCGCTTGCCAAGCCCAGTGCATCAAGCGCGATGTGTCGAACCAAGCCACGCCGATGCAGCGCCAGACTGACAGGAAGAGCGGACAGCCAGCCGGCACCGCGCGCCTTGCGCAGAAATTCTGCGCCGCACCCGCGCAGTCGCCACAGCAGGGCTGCTGTAAGCACAGCCACACCGGGCAAAGGCTGGGCCAGAACCTGATCCAGCGCCGCTCCCACCCGCGGCGCGCCCACTGCCAGGGCTGCCACGCCGAGCCCAGTCAGAACCACAATCGCCAGTGCATGGAAGAGCGCTTCACCCGGGCGCGAGCGCCAGCGTCGAATGCGCGCGCGCAGCTCGAGTGCGGACTGCGCCAGCAGAGGGTGGTCGGGCCAGCGTGGCGGCAAGTGCATGGGCTTATCGTGCCGGAGTGGCGCGCTTGGAGCTCAGCCCGACGGACAAGTTCCGATCGGTCGGAGACTCACACTTCGTCGCGGCGAGATCTGGAGGGCCTCCGCCGTCGTCGAATCTGCCCACGTCAGTTCGGCGTGCGCGGCGCTCAGGGCGTGCGACACGCGCTCAAGCTCGCGGGACGTCTGATCCGCTCCAAGCCGCCCGGCGGAGACGCGGCAACGTACGGGCCACAAACACGAAGGGCGCCATCCTCGCGGACGGCGCCCTTCGTGGTGTTCCGTTGGTGGATCAGGGCGAAGGCATCGGATGCAAGCACTTCGCTCTGCGGGTAGGCGTAGCAGTCGGACGAACAGCCCCCTGGAGACACAAGGGCGGAGTGGTCGCCATGGTCGCGCGGCAGCACGGAGTTCAGGCCAGGCAGCCGCGCGACTCACTGCGCGTTCCGCACGCCTTGATCTGTCCCAGGGCCCCCACTGTTGCGGGAAGCCAGCTGATGTCCTCGCACTGGCGGACAGGCTTGGTCTCAGGTGTCGCGCTCCTTGTCGCTACCCGCGCGAACAGACCAAGCGTGATGAATGTATCAAATTGTTACGTTCTTTGTTGACACCGGTGGACATCGAGATTCAACGTGGGCGCGGGGGAACTGTCGCTCGCAGGGCCGCGGGAGCGCCGGTCCAGGGATGACCTTTCGCAATCACACAAGCACGGGGAGTGCTCGCAATGATCCAGCTGCAGCCTATCGCGCGATCTGTCGCGCTCGTTTTGGGAATCACGTTGTTTGCAACAGTCGGTATCGAGGTCGCTCAGGCCACGGATCCGCAGGAGAAGGGCGGTCTCGGGGCAGGTCCGGTCGAAAAGCTCTCAGCAACGTCTCTGGCGGTTGCCCAAGGCGACAACCTGGCGCGGGACGCGCAGGTCACCACGTCCTACGTGTCGCCCTGGGAGACGCTGGCTGCGGTCAACGATGGCTCGTCGCCGGCCAACTCGAACGACAAGTCCAGCGGTGCCTACGGCAACTGGCCCCGGCCCAACCAGTACCAGTGGGTCGAGTATCGCTGGCCCTATTCGGTTCGCCTGAACGCGTCGGAGATCTACTGGTTCGACGATCGGCGCGGCGTGTGGGCACCCACCGACGCCTTTCTCGAGTATTGGAACGGTTCCGCCTGGATCAACGCCGGCAGCCTTCCCCGCAACGTCAATCAGTTCAACCTGCTCAGCCTGCAGGATGTGGTGACGGATCGGGTTCGCGTGCAGATGCGCAACAGCACGCAGTCCACCGGCATCCTGGAGTGGCGCACCTGGGGAGTCAGGGCGGGGGGCGTTGGCGGCGCCGTGCCGTATCGCGCCATCACCAATGAGTTCACCCACCTGAACGTGACGCCGACCAATGCCCGCTTTCGTGATTCCGATCGTTTCCGCGCCTACTACGGTGGCGGTGGCTTGAACGGCGGTCAGAGCAACCTCGCGAACGTGCCCGAGGCGCAGATCGAAACCGGTATGGCCCACCTGGAGGCCGCCTACGAGTGCTTCGTCAACCAATGGGGTTTCCGTTCGCCCAGCCTGTCGGTGGGTACGACCGGCCCGTACTACAAGATGAACCTGTACTCGACGACCACGCTGAACGCCGGCGGCGCCATGGGCGCAAACGGGCGCCACCGGCTCAGCTTCCTCGAGTTCCGCGACAACGCGATCAGTCGCCCGGAAACCGCCGTGCATGAGTTCGGGCACAGTCTGTCCTACGCCGACTTCACCTGGACGGATCAAGGCGCCACGGGCGCCTGGTGGGAGTCTGTCGCCAACTGGGTGTCGGACACCTACAACACGGATCCGCTCTGTGAGAGCGTCAGAGAGCGCCGCGGCTTGGCGAGGTCGCGCGACACCATCATCAACCTGGAGACCAACATCGCGCAGGCTTTCCTGCCGATCGTCAGCACCCGCAACTATTACCAGGCTTGGCCCTTCCTCACCTATCTGACCCAGAACCCCGACCGCTATCCTGGGGTGGGGCGCATGGCTGTGCCCGACATCCACAAGAACCATCGCCGCAACAACGAAACCCCACTGCACGTGCTGCAGCGGCTGGTGGCACCGGTGACGGTGCAGGAGGTGGTCGGCAGGTTCTGGGCTCGAATGGCCTACCTGGATATTGGCCATCCCAAGGCGCAGGCTCGCTTCCTGGCGCTACGGAATGACGGCGGCTTCCGGTCCCGGGCGTTTGCCAACCTGGATTCGCTGGGCAACGGCCGCTATCGCGTGAAGCCTGCGCGCGAGCCGCGATACGCGGGCGCCAACATCACGCCGCTGCGCGCCACCGCAGGCGGTGCGGTCAGTGTTCGTGTCACCAATCTGGGCAATGGCCAGGCCGGCAGCGCGTTCATGGCGACGCTCAGTATTCGCAACACTGCGAGCGGGGCGATCCGCTATGTCGATCTCCTCGGGGGCGCGGGCTCCGCCACGATCGCAAGCAACGAGGAAGCGAGCCTGGTCGTCGCAAACACGCCAATCACGCTGATCCAGTACAACGCGTTCGAAAGTACCGACACCAGCCCGGAGTCGATCGGGCTGCGCTACGAGGTCGCGCTCACCGGCGCAGTGCCCACGAACCTGTAACCAAGGCCCCGCCTGCCTCGGGCTTGATTCCACCAGATGGAGGCGGACCAGTGTTGCTATGGTCAAGTTCAAAGGGGCTACGTGTGACGAAGAGCGCGAGTCGCCGAGAGCGGTTCAGGCTGCGCCTTCCGCCGGAAGGTTCACTTGACTGCCGAAGGGTCGGCTGTTTCTCGCGCGTTGTGTAGTCGCAATCTAGAAGGGCGCCGTCCTCGCGGATGGCGCCCTTCGTGTTGTTCTGACGCTGAATCAGGCGATCAATCGTCGCTCTTGTTCTTCAGTCCGCGGCGATACAGCAGATTCTGCGCATCGGGCTGCTGGCCGCGCCACTTCACGTACATCTCCATCGGGTCTTCGGTGCCGCCGCGCGACAGGATGCCCTGACGATAGGCCGCACCCAGTTCTGCATTCAGGCCGCCCTGCTCGGTGACGAAGGCGAACGCGTCGGCCGCCAGCACTTCGCTCCAGATATAGGCGTAGTAGCCGGACGAGTAGCCGCCGGGGAACACGTGCGCGAAGAAGGCGCTGCGGTAGCGCGGCGGCACCGGCGCGAAGTCGACGCCGTGCTTGGCCAGCGCGGCCTTCTCGAAAGCTTCGACATCGTCGACCACCGCGCCCTGCGGCAGGGTGTGCCATTCCATGTCGAGGAAGGAGGCCGCCACGTACTCAAGTGTGTCGAAGCCCTGGTTGAAGCCCGAGGCGTTCAGCACCTTCTGCATCAGCTCGGCCGGAATCGGCTCGCCGGTCTGGTGGTGCTTGGCGTAGTTGGCCAGGATTTCCGGGTGCTTGGCCCAGTCTTCCTCGAACTGCGAGGGGAACTCGACGAAGTCGCGGGGCACGGCGGTGCCGGCCAACGAGGGGTATTTCACCTTGGAGAACAGGCCGTGCACGCCGTGGCCGACTTCGTGGAACATCGTGGTGACTTCGTCGAAGGTCAGCAGGGCGGGCTGGCCCTCAACCGGCTTCGGGATGTTCATGACGTTGAGCACGACGGGCTTCTGGTTCAGCAGCTCGCTCTGGTCGACAAAGGTCGACATCCAGGCGCCGCCGCGCTTGCTGGGGCGCGCAAAATAGTCGGCGTAGAACAAGCCGATCTGGGTGCCGTCGGAGTCGATTACGTCGAACACGCGCACGTCAGGGTGGTAGACCGGCAGGTCACGGCGCTCGTTGAAGCTGACGCCATAGAAGCGGTTCAGCGTGTAGAACATGCCGTCACGCAGCACGCGATCGAGCTCGAAGTAGGGCTTCACCAGCTCCGGGTCGAGGTCGTACTTCTGCGCGCGAACTTGTTCTGCGTAGAACTCCCAGTCCCAGGGCTGCAGTTGGAAACCGCCGCCCTGCGCGTCGATCAGGGCCTGAATGTCGGCCGCCTCGCGCTGGGTGTTCTCGACCACCGTGGGGGCCAGGTCCGACAGCATCTTGAGCACCGCCTCGGGGGTGCCGGCCATCTGGTTTTCAAGCTGGAACGAGGCGTGGTTGGCCTTGCCAAGCAGTGACGCGCGTTCGGCGCGCAGCTGTGCCAGGCGCAGCACCATCGGGCGGGTGTTGCCTTCGCCGTCGGCCAGGCCGCGGTTGGCCGAGGCTTCCCACACGCGCTGACGCAGCTCGCGGTTGGTCAACGAGGTCAGCGCCGGCTGGCGGGTGGTGTTGGTGATGCGCAGCAGCCACTTGCCTTCGTGGCCGGCGGCCTTGGCGGCTTCGGCGGCAGCGGCGATCTGGCCCTCGGACAGACCGTCGAGCTGGGCGACGTCGTCAACCACGACTGCAGCAAGCTCGGTCTGCTTGAGCAGGGCCTGCTGAAAAGCGGTCATCAGACTCGCCTGCTCTTCATTGAGCGCGCGAATGCGGGTCTTGGCGTCTTCAGACAGCTCCGCGCCGGCGCGGACGAAGCGCAGGTGGGTCTGCTCGACCAGGCGCTTGGTTTCCGGGTCCAGATTGAGCACTTCGCGCGCGTCGTAGATCGACTTCACGCGCTCGAACAGCTTGGCATTCAGCAGGATCGAGTCCTGGTGCGCAGCCATTTTCGGCGAGATCTCCGCCTGAATCTTCTGGATGGTCGGGTTGGTGTCGGTGCCGGCCAGATTGCCGAATACGCGCGCCGTGCGCTGCAGCAGGGCGCCCGAACGCTCCATCGCCACCAGGGTGTTTTCAACCGTCGGCGACTCGGGGTTGTTGGCGATCGCCTCGACTTCGGCGGCGTGCTGCTGCATGCCTTCCAGCAGGGCGGGCAGGTAATGCTCGTCGCGGATCTGGGTGAAGTCAGGCGCCATCAGCGGCAGTGTGCTGGGGCTCATGAAGGGGTTGCCGGTCAGATCGGCGGCGGCCGGTGTGGCGGGTGCAGCCTCAGCAGGGGCGCTGGCGGTAGGCGCTGGCGCTTCGCCTTCGGGCTTGGAACAGGCGCTCAGGCCCAGGGCCAAGGTGATGGCACCGGCCAGGGCGCCGGTGAGCAGGGGGCTACGCATGGGGCAACTCCGTTGGAACGTGCCGAAAGAACCCCGGAGCATAACAGTGCGAAACGCGTCGCCCATCCGCCATCGGTTGGGGCTGGAGCGTGGGGGCGAGGATCTTGGGAGCGAGGAACGAGTGAAGAGGAGCTTGGGAGCGAGGAACGAGTGAAGAGGAGTGAGTAGTGAGAGAAGAGCGGGCCTCGCCGGCGGTCGGCGTGCGGTCGGGCTTCCTGCTCGCGGCCTGCATTCCCCTAGGGTGGGTCTTGACCCACCGAAGCTCGGCGCTCGCCGCAGTCTTGGCCAAGAACGGCGCAAGGCCCCGCACCCGCCGCAGGGCCTCGCAGCTCACCTCAAGCCATCACGCGATCACCAACGATAGGTCACCGTGTAGCGCACGGTCTGCTTGCCCTCGGCCGGCAGTTTCACCGCAAAGTCCACGGTCTGCGCATCGCGCTTGTCGTAGGCCTGCGAATTGCCGGTGATGGTCCAACCGCTCCAGCGGTACAGGTACTCGCGCACCGTCACCTCGGCCGGGCTCTTCTTGCCGTTGCGCACCTCGACCTCGATCGTCTCGGTGATCGTGCGCGCCTTCTCGTCGTAGCTGAAGCTGACCTGGCGGCGATCGCCGCTGATGTCGAAGGCGGTGCCCAGCTTCAGCCGGATCGTCTCATTGCGCGCGGTGTGCTGGATCAGGTCCTCGCCGATGAACTCCTGCGCGCCGTCGGTGCTGGCCTGGCTCACCCGCACGCGGCCGCCGGGCAGGGGAATGCCGAGTCGATTCGCCTCGCGGTTCTCGAACTCGAGGAAGGCGCCGGCCTCACCGCGCTGGGTCGCGCCGAAGCCCTGGTCGGTCATCGCCGCACCGTAGTTGCGATAGCTGGGGCTGGCGGTGAACACCAGCTCGCGCCTGCACTCGGCACCCGCCACGGCCGGGAACAGCTCCAGCTGCTTGACCGAATTGTCGGGCAGATCAGTGCGGCGGCCGAGCGTGTAGAGGTGATACTCGAACAGCTCGGACTCGGCGAAACCGTCAGCCATGGGCGCGGCTTCAGCGACCGCCATCCTGTACATCATTTGCGGTTCTGGCGGTGCCGGCGCGCGATTCACATCACCCGCGACCAGCTTCAGTTTCGCATTCGGAAAGCTGCCGCCACTTTGATTGACAAGGCTGACCCAGGCTGCGAGGTCCATGCGGCAGCGGCCGCCGTCCTCGCGCAGGGTGATGTTGTAATCGGTCCACCAGGTCATGCCCTGGGTCTGGTAGCTGACCTGCGACTCGTGCCGGCCGCCGCGGGCGGCATCGATCTTCCAGACGAGCGTCGGCTTGCTGATCAGGCCGCCAGGCAGGGCCGGGAACTGCACGCTGCTCCAGTTGCTGAGCGTGACCACGCTGCCATCGTCGCGCGCCAGAATCAGCCCGCCGTCGGCCGACAGCAAGGTGCCGCTGATGCGCTCGATCGCATCCCCGCGCTGCTGCTCCACCGTCAGCGGCTGGCCGA
This sequence comes from uncultured Aquimonas sp., assembly GCA_964586455.1. Taxonomy (GTDB): domain Bacteria; phylum Pseudomonadota; class Gammaproteobacteria; order Xanthomonadales; family Xanthomonadaceae; genus Aquimonas. Next base: position 24,294 of record CAZPHV010000033.1, on the reverse strand, counting down.
GATAGCGCTGCAGCAGCTTGTGCTGGCTGACCAGGTCGTACTGATAGTTCTGCTCCAGCACGCGGGTGCCGGCGGGGTCGGTGATCGAGGCAAAACTCACCGTGGTCGGGTCGATCCGCCGTGCGACGTCCGAGAAGCGCAGCTCGCCGGTGCCGCGCGACAGTTCCAGCACGCGCCGGTCGCTGACCACCGCGTAGCCGGGCAGGCGGTCACCGTAGTCGGCCAGAAGCTCGGTCGAGAGCGTCCCGGGCGCCGCGGCGCTGTACACGGTCAACGCATAGTCGGGGCTATCGGCCGCAGCCGCAGAAGTGGCAGTCATGGCAAGGCTCAGAATCGACAGCAGGGGGACGCGCATGGTGGACCTCCGTTCGGGGTTCGGACAAATGCCGGCGCGGAACGCGGCGACGGCAGCCGGGTACGGAGGATGCGCTGGAAGGGGGTTGGCGTGCAGGCATTGACCGGGTGCGTGGTTCAGGTTCGTACGCCAACGCGCCGGCGGTGCAATGCGGGTCGGGGCGTGACCGATGCTTGGCGTCTCTCGATGTTGCTTGTTTGATTGCAGCCAATAGCAGCGTGCATCGGGTTCTGGCTTCGTCCCAGGCTTCCGCGTCACTCGTGGTTGTAGGGTGGATAAGCGCAGCGCATCCACCAGCAGGTCGCGAGGAATCTGGGTCTCAGCGAAGGCGCAGCGCATTCTGAAGCAGATCGCGAGGAATCGCGGCGCTCGGTGAAACCGCAGATCCGGTTGATACGCTTCGCCGATCTACCCTGCGCGGGCATCAACAGCCGGCTTCGTCTGCGACCGCACCCACAGCGCCGCAGCCACCAGCAGCACCGCCGCCAGCAAGAACGGCGCGCCTGGCACACCCCAGGCTTTCAGCGGTCCGATCGATGCAGCAAGGATCTGGCTGAACATCAGCGGGCCGATGATGCCGGCGATGCCGGTCAGGCTGGTCAGCGCGCCCTGCAGGCGGCCCTGAGCCTCGGGCTCAATGGCGCGGGTCAGCAGGCCCTGCGCCGAGGGCATCGCAAAGCCCCATAGCGCCATTACCGGCACGCCCAGCAACAGCACCCAGCCCTCGGACGCAACGCCATACAGCGCGAAACCGGCCGCGCCCATCGACAGGCCGAACAGCAGGCCGCGGCGTTCGCCGATGCGCGGGATGATCTTGCGCACCAGCCCGCCCTGCACGATTGCCGAGCACACGCCGACCAGTGCCAATGCCAGCCCGACCTCGCGCTCGTCCCAGCCGTAGCGGTAGTCGGCGTACAGAACAAACGCCGCCGGCAGGGCCATGTGCGCGAGCTGGCTCAGGAACAGGCCGCCGGCCAGCACCGGCACGCCGGGGTGCGCGCGCAGGAATCGAAACGCGCCGAGTGGATTTGCGCCGCGCCAGGCGAAGGGTCGACGCTTCTCGGCCGGCAGTGATTCGGGGAGGATCAGCCAGCCATAGACGAAGTTGGCGAGGCTTAAGGCCGCCGCCACCCAGAACGGCAGGCGCAGGTCGATGCTGCCGAGCACGCCCCCCAGCGCCGGGCCGATCACGAAGCCCAGGCCGAACGCCGCGCCGAGAATGCCGAAGCCCGCCGCGCGCTTCTCCGGCGGGGTGACATCGGCGATGTAGGCATTGGCGGTGGTGATGCTGGCCGCCGTGATGCCGGCCAGCAGTCGTCCGACCAGCAGCCACCACAGGGTGGGCGCCAGCGCCATCAGGATGTAGTCGAGGCCCAGGCCCAGATTCGATAGCAGGATCACCGGGCGCCGGCCGAAACGATCGGACAGCGCGCCCAGCACCGGTGAGGCCAGGAACTGCATGCCGGCGAACGCGACCGCGAACAGGCCGTACAGGGTGGCGGCGTGCGCGGAATCACCGCCGCTGAACTCCAGGATCAGCTTCGGCAGGATCGGGATGATCAGGCCAAGCGCCAGGATGTCCAGCGTGACAGTGATGAAGATGAACAGCAGCGCCGCACGCCTGCGGGGCGGTGCGGCCTGATCTGCGTGTCCCGAATTCGGGCCGCCGGCGTCGGGTGGGTTCAAGGCGGGCGGCCGTATCCGGTTCGAGGACTGCGAGCGCGTCGGGACGGCCTCAGCCGCCCAGACGCGCCTTGATGCGGGCGGACACCGCGCCCATGTCGGCGCGCCCGGCCAGCTTGGGCTTGAGCACACCGACCACCTTGCCCATGTCGCGGCCGGTGGTGGCACCGATCTCGGCGATGGCTTCGCCGATCAGGGCTTCGATTTCCGCATCCGACAGCGGCTGCGGCATGTAGTCCTGGATCACGCCGATCTCGTAGCGCTCCACCGCGGCGAGGTCTTCGCGGGCGGCCGCCTCGTACTGGCTGACCGAGTCGCGGCGCTGCTTGATCATTTTCTCCAGAACGGCCAGCACCTGGGTGTCGTCGAGCTGGATTCGCTCGTCGACCTCGCGTTGTTTGATCGCGGCATTGACCAGGCGGATGACGCCCAGTCGATCCTTTTCGCCACTCTTCATGGCGGCCTTCATGTCATCGGTCAGGCGCAGTTTCAGGCTCATGGATCACCTCGTGTGGGGTAGGGCGAGCCGCTTGGCGCAGCGGCGCAAGGACAGGCACGCGCAGGCTCAGAGCTCAAGCGTGCGGAAACAGGAAAAGCCGGTGTCGCTTGCGCAACACCGGCTCCGGATTCCCTTCAAGGATTCAAGCCCCGGCTGATGAGCCGGGCGAAGCCTCAGTAGAGGCGACGGCGCTTGGTGACGTCGCGGCTGATGCGACGCAGGTGGCGCTTGACCGCGGCGGCCGCCTTGCGCTTGCGCTCCTGGGTCGGCTTCTCGTAGAACTCGCGCTTGCGGGTCTCGGCGAGGACGCCGGCCTTCTCACAGGTGCGCTTGAAGCGACGCAGGGCAAACTCGAACGGCTCGTTTTCGCGGACTTTGACGCTGGGCATGGGATCTCCGGTGCTGATTCGGTGGGCCCCCGCGACATGGCTACGCGCTGTCGATGCGCGCGATGCGGGGGCGGGGAGCCGCGTATGATACGCGGCCTTTCAACGCCCTTGCAATCGGGGGCCGCATCTGCATCTTCCAGCCCATGAATGTGCTTGGCATTGAAACCTCTTGCGACGAGACCGGCGTGGCCATCTATAGCCACGAGCGCGGCCTGCTGGGCCATGCCTTGTACAGCCAGATCAGCCTGCATGCGGACTACGGCGGCGTGGTGCCTGAGCTTGCCAGCCGCGACCACGTGCGCAAGCTGCTGCCGTTGATCCGCGCCTGTCTGGACCAGTCCGGCCTGCAGATCCGCGACCTTGATGGCGTGGCTTACACCGCGGGGCCAGGCCTGGTGGGCGCCCTGCTGGTCGGTGCCGCCACCGGTCGAGCCCTGGCGTGGTCGCTGGGTTTGCCCGCGATCGGGGTGCACCACATGGAGGGGCATCTGCTGGCGCCGCTGCTTGAGGCGAACCCGCCCGCGCCGCCGTTCGTGGCCCTGCTGGTGTCCGGCGGCCACAGCCAGCTGGTCGAGGTTGAGCGGATCGGGTCCTACCGCCTGCTGGGCGAGACTCTGGACGATGCCGCCGGCGAGGCCTTCGATAAAACCGCCAAACTGCTGGGCCTGCCGTATCCGGGCGGGCCGGAGCTGGCAAAGCTGGCCGAATCGGGCGACCCGGGTCGCTTCACCTTTTCGCGGCCGATGACCGATCGCCCGGGACTGGAGTTCAGTTTCTCCGGGCTGAAGACCCAGGTGCTGCTGGCTTGGCAGCAGTCGGACCAGAGCCCGCAGACCCGCGCCGATATCGCGCGCGGCTTCGAGGAGGCCGTGGTTGAGACGCTCGCGATCAAGTGCGAGCGCGCGCTCAAGGCCACCGGCGCGAAGACGCTGGTGGTGGCCGGCGGCGTCGGTGCCAACCGCCGATTGCGCGCGCGGCTCGATGCGCTGAGCCGTCGCCGCGGGGTCAAGGTGAGTTTTCCGCGGCCCGAGTTCTGCACCGACAATGGCGCGATGATCGCGTTTGCCGGCGCCTTGCGCCTGGCCGCGGGCCAGCATGAGGCCGACGCGCTCACCGTGCGGCCACGCTGGGATATGGCAGCCTTGCCGGCCGTTTGAGCCTGGCGCGCACTGCGCCGCGGCCTCGCCCGCCCTCTACAGGACCCCGTATGGACAAGGTTTTCATCGAAGCGCTCGAAATCGAGTGTCAGATCGGCATCTACGATTGGGAGCGGCGCATCCGCCAGCCGATCGTGCTGGATATCGAGATGGGTTTCGACAACCGCGTGCCGGCGGCTTCCGACGATATCCGCGACACGCTGGACTACAAGGCCGTCAGCAAGCGCCTGATGCAGTTCGTTGGCGAGTCCGGCTTCGGTCTGGTGGAGACGCTGGCCGAGCGCTGTGCGGCGATCATCCTCGATGAATTCAAGGTCAGCCAGGTGCGGCTCAAACTGTCGAAGCCGGGTGCCGTGCGCGGCGCGCGCGCGGTCGGGGTGCTGATCGAGCGCAGCCGGCCGGTCGACGCATGAGTCTGGCCCTGCTCAGCCTGGGCAGCAATCAGGAACCCGAGCGCTATTTGCGTGCTGCAGCCGAGGCATTGCGCCAGCGCTTTGCGGGCGCGCGCTTTTCGCCGGTGTACCGCACCCCCGCGGTGGGGTTCGATGGCCCGGACTTTCTGAACGCGGCCGCGGCGATCGACAGCGATCTGGATGTGTACGCCTTGAACGAGTGGCTGCATTCCCTGGAAGACGCGCACGGCCGCCGTCGCGACGTGCCGCGTTTTTCTTCACGCACGCTGGATGTGGACATCGTCTATTTCGACGACCTGGTGATCGAAGGGCCGGGCAACCTGAAGCTGCCGCGGCCCGAACTCAAGCACGCCTTTGTGCTCAAACCGCTTGCGGATGTCGCACCTGAATTCGTCGACCCGGTGCTGCGCAAGAACCTCGGCGAGCTATGGTCGATCGCAGGGTTCGATGTGCCTGCATTGGACGCGCTGAGACTCTAAAGGACGCGGTCGCCATACGCTTCGAGTTGAGAACTCGAGCGATCAGGCTTTGGGCGGGACTCTGAGCGTAGCCAGACGATGGAGCGCCCGATCAGGGGCCGGGCAAGGCTGAGACTCGAGTGCGGTCGGCCAGAGTTTCTGCACGTCGAGCAGTGAGTGCGGTCGGTCAGAGTCTGGGCGAGGTTCTGGTAGATGCGCTGCGCTTATCTACCCTACGAACACGAGTGACGCCTTGCCCATACCGAAGCCGCAAGCGCCGTCCGCCTAGGGTCGTTTGGCGCAGCGCATCTACCAGCCGATCCTGAAGACGCGTGAACTCCAGCAAAGCCGCGTCGAGGTTCGAGCTGCCTCCAACAGAGCCGCGCCGAGGTTCGAGCAACCCCCTTCAGTCCTGCCGCGGCAGCTGCTGTTCGGCATCGATCAGGCAGCGATTGCGGCCCTCAGCCTTCGCCCGGTAGAGGGCTCGGTCCGCGCGGGCGAGCAGGGCCTGCGGCGTTTCGCCCGGCGCCAAATCAGCGATCCCAGCGCTGAACGAGCATGACCACTGCTTTTGATCGACTTCAAAGCACTGGCTCGAGAATTCCCGTGCTAGCCGCTCCAGCAGCTGGAGTGCGTCTGCTGGCGTGCAGTCCTCGAACGCGACAAGGAACTCCTCGCCGCCCATGCGGCCCGCGAAATCGGAGCCACGCAGGCGGCGGCGCAAGGTGCTGGCAAGCGCGCGCAGGACGCTGTCGCCTGCCGCGTGCCCATAGGTGTCGTTCACTCGCTTGAAATGGTCGATGTCGATCAGACCGATGCTCAGCGGCAGGCGCGAAGTCCGAGCGCGCGCTGCTGCGGCTGCCAGTCGCTGGCGGGCGTCAGCAGACCGCAGCAGCCCGGTCAAGCCGTCGAGGCTCAGGCCGCTCGCCAGCGCACGCGCCCGCTGCGCTCTGTTTCTGACGTGTTCCAGAAGCAGGTCATGTTTGATCGGTTTGCTCAGGAATTCGTCGCCCGCGGCTTTCAGCGCCTCCAGCTCAAGCGAGTGCTGGGAGGAGAGATACAGGATCGGCATCTGCAGCCATTGGTCGCTCAAACGTACGGCGCGCGCCAGCTCCAGGCCTGAGCAGGCGGGAAGATTGATGTCCAGAATCAAGACGTCCGGGCGCACTTGCTCAAGCAGGTCGAAGAGCTCTTCAGGCTGGCTGAGGGCGTGCACCTCGATGCCACCAGCCGCAAGCGCGAGCTGGTGGCGCTGCAGCATCATGGCGTCGTCATCCAGAAGTACGACTCGAAAGGGTTGCTGTTCACGCTCCTGGATCAGCGCATGCAGCCTCCGCTCCAGATGGGTGCTGTCGATGGGGTGAGGTAGCAAGGCTCGAGCGCCGCGTCGCACTGCAGCCAGTCGCTCGTGGAATCCGTCGCTCGGGCAGACCAGAAACAGGTCCGAATGGGCGATGGCTGAGGGTTCTGCCGATGGGGCGATCGTGCACTCGATCAACAGGTCAGCGCCCGCGGCCATGTGATCAGGTTCGACGCGTTCGGTGTCGAAGCCGTAGGCCTGGATCACTGACTCGATCTCGGGCGAGATCCAGCCGTAGCGGTCAAGCAACAGCGCGCGGGGCGGGCTCGTGCGCGGCTGAAGCATCGGGGTTGTACCCGCGCCCTGCTCCGGCAGCGCGGGTGAGCTCTCGAGCTCAGGCTGGACTTGACCGACGACGGTTTCGGACCCGTCTGCAATCAATTGCAGCGACTCGACCGCTGCCAGCACCTCGCGCGCAGGATGCGCCTGCGCTCGCGCCGCGACGATGCGGGCTTCGATCTGCTGAAGTTGACCGCCGAGCACGTCATAGCCGAAGGTCAGGCTTGAGCCAGCTAGACGATGCACAGTCTGTAGAAGCTCCATGCTGGGGGGCTCAACGGGGTTCAAAGCCGCGGCCTGCGCCTTGAGTTGCTCGAGTTCAGAGCCCAGCTTCGACCGGTACAGGCGCGCCAGCAGCTCCAGCTCAGCGCGGACATCAACCGAGGCCACGTCATTCACGCCGCGCCTCCCAGTGGTCCAGCACCGTTCGATGCAAACGCATGGCGTCGAACGGCTTGATGATCACGCCGCCAGCGCCCAGTTCCAGGTAGCGCTCCAGATCGCTGGGCTGGACTTTGGCCGTCATGAACAACACCAGGCGCCCCGTCATTGGCATCGCCTCCGCAAGCCTGCTCAGGGTCGTCGGCCCGTCCATGCCCGGCATCATCACGTCCAGCAGCAGGATATGCGGGTCGAAGGCGGGCGCTGTCGAAAGCGCTTCGGCGCCGCTGGCGCAGCTCGACAGCTGGAACCCCCCCACCTGCGCCAATGCGATCCGCGCCACGGCCCGAATGGCCGGGTCGTCTTCCACGTGCAGCAGGCGCAGTCCGTTTCCTGGGCGCGCGTTCACTCGGCACCTCGGGCGGTGGGCTGCGAGCCTCGTGCGGCGGCTGTCGGTAGCATCATGTGTACGAAGCGTTCCAGTTTTTCGGCATTCGTACCGGACTTTGTCAGTACAGCGGCAAACGGCCGGGTCGCATCAGGGGCCAGCTCGCGCTGGCTGAGCACGAGCACCGGCGGGCTTGGGCGCGGTAGCGCATCCAGCCGACTGCGGCCGTCGCCATCAGGCAGCGCCAAGTCCAGGATCACCAGATCGAAGCAACGCGCGGCCAGCATGCCAGCGGCCTCGGAAAGGCTGCGGGCGGTCAGGATTACAGCGGTGCCGCGCAGGGTGTCCTGAACGAAACACGCATGATCGTGGTCATCTTCGACGTGCAGGATCGTTGCCGCGGGGGAGTCGCCGCGATCGGCCGTAATCGCCTTCAAGGCTGCGATCAGGGTCGACGGATTCAGTGGCTTTGACATTCGGGCTGTTCGCGCATCGGACGAATCCCCGGCCGAGGGTCTACCGCTGACGATCAGTACCGGCAGTTCGGCTGTTGCGGGATCTGCGCGCAGCTCAACGAGGAGATCCTCGCCGCGTTCAAGGCCGAGGCCCAGATCCAGCGTGATCGCCTGAACCGAGGTGCTGCGAAGCTGTTCGCGTGCCCCGGCCAGGTTCGATGCGTACACCGGCTCGAAACCTTCGCGCGAAATCAGCATGCCCAGCACCACCGCCACATCGGGGTCGTCCTCGACGATCAGCACGCGTGCGACGGTGGGCTCGGAAGCCACGATCGGAGCTTCCTCCGAGATCGGCAGACGTACCCAGAAGCAGCTGCCGCCGCCCTCGCGCGGGGCATAGCCGATGTCGCCGCCGAGACGAGCCATCAGCTCGCGGCTGATGGAGAGGCCGAGGCCCGTGCCCTCTGCATTGCGCTCATTGCTGTTGTCCGCCTGCGCGAAGCTCTGGAACAGTCGCGAACGGAAGGCTTCGGGCACACCGACGCCGCGATCGAGCACACGCAGTTCGACGTCGGCGTCCTGCAGTGAAGCCTCGACCTCCACCTCGCCGCCGGCCTCGGAAAACTTGATTGCGTTCGACAGCAGGTTGTTCATGACCTGGGTCAGCCGTTCCGGGTCGGTGTTGAGATTGACCCCGGGCAGCTCGTGCAGCGAGATGCGGACACCGAAGCGTTCGGCGTACGGGGCCAGACTGCCGACGATGTCCACCAGCAGGGCCTGCAGGCTCTGCATGGATCGGCTCAGGCTGAGCTTGCCGGCCAGCAGCTTTTCCAGATCGAGCAGGTCGCCCACCAAGGCTCCCAGCCTGCGCGCATTGCGATGCGCCAGCTGCAGCATTTCCATGGCGGGCTCCGGAAGCTCGCCGAGCGCCCCGCCAACAGCAAGGTCCAGAGCGCCGGAGATCGAGGTCAGCGGGGGGCGCAGTTCGTGGCTGACGGTGGACACGAACTCCGACTTCATCCGCTCCAGCCGTTTGCGTTCGCTGATGTCCTGCACCACGCTCAGGATCCTAGGCTCGCCCTGGCCCTCAGGCTGGAACCGCACGCCCCTCAAGAGGACTGGAATGCGATGCCCGTCCGCATGGATGTATTCCTTTTCGTACGGGCCATAGCGGCCTTCGGTTTCCAGCTTGGTGAGCTGGATCCGCTCCTGGGCTTCGTACTCGATGGGCGTGAGCTCCCAGTAGCCGATGCGCTTCAGCTGCGCTTCCGAGTGGCCTGTCAATCGATAGAACTCGGGGTTGGCTTCGATGAACTGGCCGTCTGACAAGCGGTTGAGCGCGATGCCTACCGGCGAAAGTCGGAACAGCTCGGACAGCTTGGTCTCACTGGCGCGCAGTGCGTCCTCGGCGCGCACGCGCCGTGTGATGTCGAGGATCTGGGAGACGAAGTAGCGTGGCCTGCCCTCGGCATCGCGCAGCAGCGACACGGCCAGCATGGCCCATACGGTGGCGCCCTCGCGGGTGATGTAGCGTTTGCGCAGCTGATAGCCGGGAATCTTGCCGGCCAGGGTTTGCTTGACCAGCTCGATGTCCGCGGCCAGGTCGTCAGGGTGGGTCAGCTGCTGGAAGTCGCCCTTGAGAAGCTCCGCCTCGCTGTAGCCCAGCATCTGACACAGCGCGGGATTGACCTGCAGGAAGCGCCCGTCCGGCGCGACCAGGGCCAGCCCAAGAGAAGACGCCTCGAACGCGCCGCGGAAGCGGCTGTCGGACTCGGTCAGTGCAAGCTTCTGCCGCAGCAGCTCGCTCAGGTCGATCGCGATGCCCACAAAGCCGTTGATAACCCCGCTGCGGTCGCGAATGGCGCTGACCGACAGGCTGACGGTGCGCCGTGCTCCGTCCTTTCGCACATAGGTCCAGCGTCGGGTTTCGGCCTCGCCACGGCGCGCGGCATCGACGAAGACCTCGAAGCCCTCGATGCTGTAACCCATTTGCCGGGACAGTTCAGTGCCGCGGTCAATGACCTCCTGTAGTTCATGAAACATCGCGGGACTGTGCTGGCCGACCAGCTCATCGGCGCGGTAACCGAGCAGCTGCTCGGCGCCGGGGCTGAACAGCCGGATGATGCCTTCCACATCGGTGCCGATGATCGCGACGTCGCGCGCGCCCTGAACGATCGATTGCAGCTCGGCCAGCGCCTGTTCGGTCGCGCGCTGGGATTCGTGCAGTTCCGTCACTTCCAGGTGGGTGCCGGCGACCCACAGCGGCTTGCCGTCGTCAGTCCAGGACATCACCCGGCCACGGTCGTGTACCCAGACCCAGTGGCCCTGTTTGTGGCGCATCCGGCAGATGTAGTCGTACTTCTCGGTGTCGCCACGGAAGTGCGCCTGAAGACGTGCCGCAGACTCCGGGAGGTCATCAGGGTGAGCCAAGTCCAGCCAGGTCTGGATGCTGATCGGTTGCAGTTCCTCCAGCGTGTAGCCGACGATCTCGGCCCAGCGCGCGTTGAAGCGGGTTTCGCCGGTCTGGACGTTCCATTCCCAGGTGCCGGCCCGAGTGCCGCGCAGCACCATGTCCAGCCGCTCGCGTTCCTCCTCCAGGGCCGCGAGCACGCGGCGGCTTTGGGTGATGTCGTGCATCACCACTTGCGCGCCTTCGATTCGGCCGTCGTCATCCAGGAGTGGCCCGCCGCTGGCGGCGACGAAGCGAAGCGGCTGGTGTTTGGCGTGAATGCAGATCTCGACATCCTTCAGCTGCTCACCGCGCAAGGCACGCACCAGAGGAATGCGGTCGGTAGCCAGCGGCGTTTGGCCATCCAACTCGAAGAGGTCGAATCGACTGCCCCATTCATCCTGCGGCACCGCCATTGCGTCGCAGCCGTGCCATTCGCGTGCGCTGCGATTGAACAAGCTCAGCGTTCCGGCCTGATCGCAGGCCACCACGCCGTCGCCGAGAATTTCCAGCAGATGCGCCGAAGAGCGTTGACTCTGTTCGGCGCGCAGGCGGGCCTGCCGGCTCTCGATCAGGTTGGAACACACCCGCGCCAGTCGTTGCAGTTGATCGAGCTGGCTCGAATCCAGGCTGCGCGGCTGGGTGTCGATGACGCACAGTGTGCCGATGCGATAGCCGCCAGGGCCGGTGACGGTGGCCCCCGAGTAGTGGCGGATGCCCGGTTCGCCCGTGACAAGCGGGTTGTCCGCGAAGCGCGGATCTACCGAAGCGTCGAACACTTCAAGAATCCCGTCTTCGAGTAGGGCGTGCGCGCAGAAGGACTGCCCACGGGGGGTCTCGATGGCCGAAAGTCCGAAGCGACTCTTGAACCATTGACGCTCAACATCGACCAGGGACAGCAGCGCGATAGGCGTGCCGCAGATGCCTGCAGCGAGTGCGGTCAGGTCGTCGAAACTCTGCTCCGTTTCAGTGTCCAGCAGCGCCGCTGCCCGCAAGGATTGCAGACGCAGGTGTTCGTTCTCTGGGAGTGGAGCGCCTTGCCTGCCCTCTCGCATTGGTTTCACCCAGGCTCAGAATTTGAGCGAAGCGATCAGTCCGCCGACCTCGGCTGCCGATTCATGCAGCACCGCCTGCAGGGTTTCCTCGCCGACCAGCATGTCGAGCGAGGCCGTGCGCGATATGCGGGCTTCTTCCGGATCGTGCCAGCGCAGGGGTGACTGCACCGGTGCCAGAACATTGGCCAGCAGCAGGGTGTCGCCCAGGGTCTCGGGCGGGATCGACAGCATGCCGCGCCAGAATTCCTCGATGGCGTCGACCACAGGCGCGGGCACCGCCAGGATCTTCAACACCGCGCGGGCGATGCTGCGTTCGACCTGGACGTCCGTGTCTTCATCTTCGCCGTCGGCTTCGCTGCCTTCGGCCAGCTCGACCGCTAGTGGTGCTTCGATGCGCAGCAGGGCCGGGTGCTGGGCCGCGCGCGAGATCAGGTAGAAGCCGCCGATTTCCTGCACCAGGCCCGCGAACAGGGCCGTTTCGGGATTCTGGCCGGTAACCTTCTGAGCCAGGGTGCGGGCCAGCGCGGCGACGTGGGCCGTGCGTTCCCACAGCTGACGGGCTGCCGCTTGCTGGGCGGGGCTGCCTTCGCCGCCGGCCATCTGACGGGTGACGAGCGCCATCGCGAGTGTGCGCAGGGTCGAGAAGCCGAGCCGGTTGACGGCCGTTTTCACGTCCGACACCTCGCGTCCGCTGCGGTTGTAGACCACCGAGTTGGCCATGCCCACCGCCCGCGCCGACAGCAGCGGATCGGCCTGGATCAGACGTGCAGCCTGATCGACCGAGCAGTTCGGGTCGTCCAGCGCGGCCTTGATCTTGAGCGCCAGCTGGGCGTGGGTTGGGAAGCTCAGCTCACCGCTCGCGACGTCACGGGCGATGCTCCTGAGGGCTTCGAGTCGGTCCATCCGGGGTCCTTGGCGACGGCGTGCGGGGTGTGTCCGCGGAAGATGGATGCAAGTTCCTCGCCGCAGCTGGTGTCGGCGGTGCGTCGGCAAAGCCCCGAAGCCCGGCCGATGGCCTCAGGGAAGCTCGGATGCATCGGACCTTCTTGCATGCCATTCAGGGCGCACTCGCGAATCAAGCATGCAAGTGCTTGATTCGGCGCGAGTATGCCCGGGCCCGCGCCGGGCTCACGAGGTCTGAAGAGCTCCAGGATGGAGTTGTTCAGACCGTGCTCAACTGTCTTCCGGCAGCAGTTCCAGGGCCATCACGATTGCGTCTTCGCGGCCGCCGGCGGCCGGGTAGTAGTTCGAGCGGCGCGCGATCTCGTTGAAACCCAGCGAGTCGTACAGCGTGATCGCATGCGGGTTGGATGGGCGAACCTCCAGGAAGATGCGCTCGGCGCGGTGCCAGCGCGCGAGGTCGATCAGACGCCGCATCAGGCGACGGCCGTGGCCCTCGCCCTGGTGATTGGGGGCCACGCAGACGTTCAGCACATGGGCCTCGCCGGCAGCCGCGCTGAGCACGCCATAGCCGACCAGCTCGCCGCCGGCGTCCAACACCCAGCAGGCATAGCCGGCGCGCAGGCAGTCGCGGAAGATCGTATGCGTCCACGGAAACGGGTAAGCCTGCAGTTCGATCCGCATCACCGTATCGACGTCCGCTTCGGTCATCGGCCGCAGCTGGGGTGACTCGGGCATCGGGCGCGCGTTCATGGGTTCAGCAAGCGCCTGCGCAGGTGTCGCAGTGCCGGCCACAGCGCGCGCTTGGCGGCAGGGTCGGCGCGCAGTTGTGCAAGGCCGGGAACAGCGGCCTCAGCCTCAGCCGGGCTCTCAGCGTGCTCGCGGCCGATCGTCAGCAGCGGTCCGCTGCCAGCATTCGGCGGGCCGACTTCGTCCATCGCAACGCCCACGCAGCTCAGCAGCGCCTGCAGCAGGCGATCCTGCTGCAGCACTTCAAGCGGTTCCGCGCTGGCGATGCGCAGCCGCGCCGGCACGGCCGGAAGCGGACGGCTGCGCAGACGCAGCGGCTTCAGGCCCAATGCCCGCGCAAGCTGCAGCTGTTCGACAGGGTGCGCTGCAGGCGCCAACCGGCTCACTGTTGGGCCTCCTGCAGGGCGCGGTCGAGGTCGCGCAGGAAGGTGTCGAGCGCCGCATCGGTCGCGGCGCCGAGCGCGGCCACCGACGTGGCCAAGGTCTCGTCAGTGGCCGTGCGGCGGGCGCTGTACTCGCCGTCAACCAAGGGCAGCTGGCCGCCGCGCGCGGTGACCCGCAGGCGTAGCCCAACCTGCGCCTCGAAACCGCCGTCTACCCTAGGCACGCGTTCGAAGCGCTCGATGCGGCCGCTGATCCACAGCGCGGGATGTCGGCCGGGCAACTGGTCGGTGACGCGTTCGGAGGCGCCGGCGGCGCGCAGCTGGCTGACCAGTCGTCGCTGCAGCAGATAGCCAGGGGGATCGACCCAGAAGTGATAGTGATAGGCGCGCAGGCGCTGGCCGCTGGGGTCAAGCGCATACAGCAGCGCGGCATCCGCGTGCAGGCCGTCCGCTTCGAGCCGTTGCACCACGATGGGCAGGGCGCTGGGCGCGCTCAGGGTGGATGGCTTTGAGGCAGGCGGCAGGCGGTGCCACGTGGTTTCGGGAATGCCGGGCGCAGCGGCGCAGGCGCTGAGCAGCAGCGCGATCAGCGTGACGGTCAGGCCGCGCAGGCCGGTTCTGGGTCTGAACATCGATGAGGACAGTCTGAGGCTCATTCCACCGGATCCTTGGGCGGGGTGTAGATCAGCCGGCTCGGGTTGCGGCGGATCTCGCGGGTGAACTCGTCCATGTTGCGGCTGGAGCTTTCCAGATGGTGCGTGATCGAATCGATGCGGCGGGCGATGGTGCCGAGTGTGCGTTCAAGATCGACCACAGCCTCGCGCAGGTCCGGGCGATTCTCGTCAACCGTCGCATTGAGGGAATCCAGCAAGCGATCGGCGCGCGCCTGGGTCGCGGCGAGCTCGGCCGAGAGCTGCTGCACATTGGCCAGGCTGCTGCGCACGGCTTCGCGATTGGGCGCATCGAGGATGGCATTGACGCCGTCGGCAGCCTGGTTCAAGCGGCCCATCAGAGCCTGCGCTTCGCTGAGCAGGGCCGGCGCGCTGGCATCTACCGCCGCACCGATCGAATCCAGGCGCAGGGCGAGGTTTTCCAGCATCGGCCGCAGCCGATCCTTGGACAGCGCATTCACTTCGCCGGCCAGATCGGCCATGGCCACGAACAGATCGGCGCCTTCGCGGCTGACCAGCTCGCCACCTTCGGCCAGGGAAGCGACGCTGGTGCCTTCGCGGATTGCGATGGCGACGTCCGCCAGCAGGCCGGTCGACTGCAGCGCGGCGATGCTGTCGTCTGGGATCGGCCAGTCCGCTCGCAGCGCCAGCTCGACCCGGTAGCGGGTGCGGCCGCTGCTGCGATCAGGCGTGATGTCTTCAACCTGGCCGATGCGGAAACCCTCGTAGAACACCGGTGCGCCGGCGCCGAGGCCGGTCACGTTGGCGTAGTGCGTGTGGTAGCGCAGCACGCTGCCGCTGCGCCCGGTGATCGCGAACAGCGCGAACAGCAGCAGGCCAAAGGCAGCCAGCACCACCGCACCCACCAGGCTGTAGTTGATCCCGTCGCGCTTCATCCGGCTACCCCGTTGGTCGGCGGGCAGTGTAGGCGCGCGCGCCGGCCCTCGCGAGCGCTCAGCGAATCCCCAATCCCGAATCCCCAATCCCAGCTCTTCACCCTTCCTCCTCGGTCAGCCGTTTCAGGTACTCGTCCACATTGACCTCGATCTCGCGCGGTCGGCGGTTCAGCAGGTCCTGGATGCGTGGGTGGTCGGAGGCGCGCACGTCGGCGACAGTGCCGGTCATCAGCACCTTGCCGTGGTCGAGCACGGTGATGGTATCGGCGATTTTGAAAGCCGACTCCAGCTCGTGGGTCACCACCACGATGCTCATGCGCATGGCGTCGCGCAGCTGCAGGATCAGCTCGTCGAGCTCGGCCGAGACGACGGGGTCGAGCCCTGCGGAGGGTTCATCGAAGAACAGCAGCTTCGGGTCCATCACGATCGCCCGTGCCAGCGCCGCGCGCTTGACCATGCCGCCCGACAGCTGGCCCGGCATCAGGTCCTGGAAGCCGCCCAGGTTGACCACTTCGAGCTTGAGCCGGCTCATGATGCGGATCGTGTTTTCGTCCAGTCGCGTGTGCTCGCGCAGCGGCAGCGCAACGTTCTCGCCAACCGTCATCGAGGTGAACAATGCGCCGCCCTGGAAGCTCACTCCGAGTTGGCGGCGAATGGCGAGCAGTTGGGCCGTGCTGGCGTGCGCGATGTCGGTGCCGAACAGGCGCACCGTGCCGGCCGCCGGCTTCTGCAGACCCAGCAGATGCCGCAGCAGAGTGCTCTTGCCCGAGCCCGAGCCCCCCATGATCACGCGAATCTCGCCCGGATAAACCCGGAAGTCGATGCCGTGCAGGATCCGCCGACGCCCGTAGTAGGCCTGCAGGCCGTGGACGTCGATCAGCGGCTCGGCGTTCGCCGAGCCGCCGGGATTCGGGATTCGGGATTCGGGAGTTGTCATGGGCGACTCCGTGTGGAGTCGCCGGGATTCGGGATTGGGGATTCGGGATTCGCAGGAGCGGAAGCGGGGGCGCGGCGACCTCTAGCAGCCTGTCGGACTTTGGCTGGCCGGGCTGCAAATCCGCCTGCGCGGTCCATTTTTCCGCCGATTCTTGGCCAATAGAGCCCACTATTGGCCTGCAAATCGTCGAAAAACTGTCCTCGCGCAGTCGAATTTTCGCCTCGACCCCCAAAGCCCGACAGGCTGCTAGCGTGCAGGCACTGTGCGGAGCCGCGACTGCGAGGCTCGCCGAGCGCTGCTCGACGAATCCCGAATCCCGAATCCCGAATCCCAGACATCGTCATCGATTCAAGAAGAAGGAAAACAACATATCCGCCACCACGATCGCGCTGATCGACATCACCACGGCGCGGGTGGTGGCGCGGCCTACGCCTTCGGCGCCGCCGCTGACCGAGAAGCCGGTGCTGGTGCCGATCAGGGTGATCAGCACGGCGAACACCACCGATTTCGACAGGCCCTCCCAGAGGTCGCGGGGTTCGAGCAGGTGCAGGGTGCGATTCAAGTAGTCGCTGACGTCCATGTCGAGCGGGCCCGAGGCGTACAGACCTGCACCGGTGAGTGCCACCAGATTCGCGAACACGGTCAGCACCGGCATCATCACGAGCATCGCCAGCAGGGCAGGGGCGACCAGGTAGCGCACCGGGTCGATGCCGGTCACGGCGAGTGCGTCGACTTCCTGCGAGACCACCATCGAGCCCAGCCGCGCGGCCAGCGCCGAGCCGGTGCGGCCGGCGACCACGATGGCGGTGATCAGCGCGCCGAACTCGCGGGTGATCGACTTGGCGGTGGCGATGATGACCTGGCTCTCGGCGCCGAACTCGCTCAAGGCGGCGATGAACTGGATGCCCAGCATCACCCCGATGGTCAGCGACAGCAGGCTGACGATCGGCAGCGCATCGACGCCGATCTGGCGCATCTGCTCGGCCACCATGCGCGGCCGCACCGCCTGGCCGTGGCGCCAGCCGGCACCGATGAAGTACAGGCTCTCGACGAACAGCATGGCGGCATAGCCGAGCTCGCCCAGCACCTGCACGCTGCGGCGGCCGACGCGATCGAGCAGGGCGTTCGCCGACTTCATGCAGTCGCGCCGCCCTCCAGCGAAGCGTGGATCTCGAACACGCGGTCGAGTCGGGCCAGCTTCAGCACCGAATGCACCGGCGCACTCACTGCAACCAGCACGAAGCGCTGGCCGCGACCGCGCGCGTTCTGGAAGCCTTCGACCAGCGCGGCAATGCCCGAGCTGTCGATGTAGCGTACGGCGGCCAAGTCGACCGCCACCGGGCCGCCACCGGCGAGTGCCGCCAGCACCGCCTGGCGCACCTGGGCGGACCAGCTCAGGTCGACTTCGCCGGAGAGGCGCACCACGGTGTGGCCGGCTTCGTCCAGGGTCTGGCAGTCATTCATGCGGGTGTGGCTCCGGCTGTATTTGTAGTGGGGCAGTGTTCGGCTACGGCCTCGCGCGGTGAATCCAGACGCCGGACCATCCACAGGCGATTGCCACCCCCGGCCAGCGGCGTGAGCTTCCAGCGGTCCATCAGGGTATCGATGAAGCACAGGCCCAGGCCGCCCGGACGGCACTCGTCGAGGTCGCGCGGCTTGATGCGGCTGGGGTCGACGCAGGCGGCGGTATCGCTCAGCACGAAGTGCAGTTCTTCGCCTTCGCGGCGGATCAGCAGCTCGATCCGACCGCTGCCGCAGCCACCTCCAAACGCGTGGCGAATCACGTTGGCGCAGGCTTCGTCCAGCGCCAGCACCAGTGCGGCGCGCAGCTCGGCATCGATGCCCTGCTGCTCCAACACTGCATCGGCGGCGTGCCGCATCGGCATCAGGTGGCTGGCTTCAGCGGGAAACTCCAGGCGCAGCAGGGCAGGGGCTTCGCCTTCGACGACCATCAGTGTGGTGTCGTCAGTGACGGTCATGCGGCGCAGGCGGCGCACCAGGGCACGCAGGCGTGCCTCGGGCGGCAGCAGGCGCATCTCGCCAACCGCCGTCTGCACGCCCTCCACGCCTAGCACTTCGCCGTCGTCGCCGCGCACGTCGGTCATTCCGTCGGAGAACAGGTACAGCGCGGCGCCGTCGAGCGTGGTCTGCTGCTCGGGATAGCTCATGCCGCGCAGGATGCCCAGCGGCGGGCCTTCGGCATCGAAGCGCGCGAAGCAGCCGGCGCGGTCCACCCGCAGCAGCGGCGGGAAGCCGGCGCTGGCCCAGACCGCCTGCTGCCGCCAGGGGTCGAAATAGCCGGCGACCGCGCACACGAACATGCCGGCGGCAATCGCTTCCATCAGCTCGTTGTTGGCGCGCGCCAGCCACTCACCGGGCGGCAGGCCTTCCTTGCCGGCCCAGCGCAGCAGGCTGGCGCAGCGGACCATCAGAAACGAGGCGTCGAGGCCCTTGCCGGCAACATCGCCGACCGTGAACGCGATGCGGCCGTCGGGCAGCTCGAAGAAGTCGTAGAAATCGCCCGAGATCTCGCGCGCCGGAAAGTTCAGCGCACGCAGCGGAAAGCCGCCGCGGCGGCGCTTGGGCAGCAGCGAGCGCTGCAGCCGCCGCGCCATCGTCAGCTCGCGTTGGATACGGTTCTGGTTCACCACCACCGCAGCCAGGCGCGCATGGTTCAGCGCCAGCGCAGTAGGGGCCGCCAGCAGGCGCAGCGCATCGGCGTCGCCATCATCGAAAGGCGCGCCGCCCCGCTTGTTCAAGACCTGCAGGGCGCCGATCACGCCCTCGGCGGTCATGATCGGCGCGGTCAGCACGCTGCGGGTGACGAAGCCGGTGCTGCTGGTCAGCGGACGCCCGGCAAAGTCCGGGTCGGTGGAGGCATCTCGCACGATCTCGCATTCGCGGCGCGCAATAGCACGCCCGACCAGGCCCTGTTCGAGCCTGAGGCTGAGCCCGCGGATGTCCACCGGGCCCGCGCAGGCGCGGCAGACGATGCGCTGCTGCGCGTCGTCGATCAGGAATACGGCCGAGGCTTCTGCATCCATCGACTCGGCGATGATGCGCGCGACCTGGGCCAGGGTTTCCTCCAGATCGATCGACACCGCCAGCCGCTGCGAGAGATCCGCCAGACGCGCCAGCAGAAGACGCTGCCCGGAGAGCTCGGCAGGGGCGGCGGTAGCACTCATCCGCTGCGCCGACGCAGGCGCCCGAACGCCCAGCCCACCGGGCCGGACAGCGCATACAGCCAGAACACCGCCAGCAGCACGCGGTCTGGCGCGACCGCCAGGGCCACGAACAGGCCCAGCGCGCCGAGCATCACCACGAAGGGCACGCGCTCCCCGAAGGGCAGGGCCTTGCCGCTGTGGTAGCGGATGCGGCTGACCATCAGCAGTGCAGCGATCACAGTCATCGCGAGTGCGGCGTATTCGAGGTCGGCGCCGCCATAGCCGAACTTGGTGGCGGCCCAGACGAAGGCCATCAGCGCGCCGGCCGCCGCCGGGCTTGCAAGACCGATGAAGTAGCGCTTGTCGACGACCCCGACCTGGGTGTTGAAGCGCGCCAACCGCAGTGCCGCGCAGGCCACGTACAGGAAGGCCACAGCCCAGCCGACCTTGCCCCAGACCGGGCCATGGTAGATCAGGTTCGACAGCGACCAGTGGTACATCACCAGCGCCGGCGCGACGCCGAAGCTCACCAGATCGGCCAGCGAGTCGTACTGCACGCCGAACTCACTCTGGGTGTTGGTCATGCGCGCGACGCGACCATCCAGGCCGTCCAGCAGACCGGCGACGAACACTGCAATCGCCGCGCTGGCGAAGTCGCCGTTGGCAGCGGCGATGATCGCGTAGAAACCCGCGAACAGGCCGCCCGTGGTGAACAGGTTGGGCAGCAGATAGATGCTGCGGCGCGGGGGCGGGCGCGGGGGCTCGCTGCTCGGGCCAGATTCGGTGGCGGTCATGTGGGTCGCGGCAGGGCACCCGGGTGCGGGTGCGAACAGGCCAGAGTGTACTTGCATACGGCTGCCCCATCAGGCGCCCGCGTGCTGCCGTCGATGCCACGCCGCCTTGCCAGCGCGCGGGTGCAGTGCTAACAAGTGCGCACCGATTGTCACGGAATCCGCGCCATGCGCCTGCTCGTTCGCTTTGCTCCTTCGCTGCTCCTGCTCTCGCTGTGCGGGTTCGCCAGCGTCGCCTCCGCCACCGAGGTCTACCGCTGGAAGGATGCCAATGGCAACACCCAGTACGGTGAGCGCCCGCCCGAAGGCGTCGGCGCCCAGCGGGTCGCCCTGCGTGCCGAGCCCAGCGTTGCCCCGGCACCGCCCGCAGAAAGCACGCCGGTCACGGCAGCACCCATCGACGATCCCAACCTCACAGCCGATGAGCGCGCCGAAGCAGCGCGTCAGCGCGCGCTGGAGGCCGCCGCCGAAGCCCGCCGCCAAACCCGCGCCGCCGCCTGCGCCCGCGCCCAGCAGAACCTGCAGGTGCTGCGCGCCAACGAATTCGTCAGCCTGCGCGATGGCGAAGAAACCCGCACCTTGACCACGGTCGAGCGTCAGGAACAGATCGCCGAGAACGAGCGCTCTGAAACCGAACACTGCACGCCGGAAGCTGACATCAGCGGCTAGCGGGGCGCCTGGCGAAGCCGCAGCGCATCCACCAGCCAGTCCCGATGAAGCAGAGCGCCTGACGAAGCCGCAGAGTATTCCCCGCAGATCTGCCTGCAGCGAAGCGCTGGGCGAGGCGAAAGAGCTGGTAGATGCGCTTCGCTTATCTACCCTACGACTACGAAGGACGGATTGATTTAATCGAAGACGACACGCGTTGTCCGCTTCCATCAATGCAAGGCGTCACTCTCACTTGTAGGGTGGATAAGCGCAGCGCATCCACCACCAGGTCCGGTGGAAGCCAACCAACAAACGAAGCGACGTTGCCTGCAGGCGTCGCCCGTGTCGATTCGTGGCCCAGAGCGGCGCGCAGTTTCAACCCCGAGCAACGCGCAGCAGGTCCCTGCTTCGCTGCAGGCAAGGCGTGATTCGCGGATGTAGGGTAGATAAGCGCAGCGCATCTACCAGCACGTGCGGTAGAAGCCAAACAACAAACGAAGCAACGTCGCCTGCAAGGTGCGCTCGTGCTGGTTCGCGGCTCAGAGCGGCGCGCAGATTCAACCCCGAGCAACGCGCAGCAGATCCCTGCTTCGCTGCAGGCAAGGCGCCATTCGCGGTTGTAGGGTAGATAAGCGCAGCGCATCTACCAGCGTGTCCGGTGGAAGCCAAGCAACAAACGAAGCGACGTAGCCTGCAAGGTGCGCTCGTGCTGATTCGCAACCTGAAGTAGCGCGCCGCGGGCCCGATGGAAGCCAAACGAAAAACGAAGCCAGGGAATCTGCACACGCCCTCCCAGCCGCCGTGGGCATGACGATCCGGCCTCTCTCAAATGGCATCCCCTCACCGCCGCAGCAACGCGCCCGGCGCTCGAACGAGGGGCCGCTCAAGGCAACACGCTGGCGCCCCGGCTCACGCCCGCTACAATCGGCGGCCCTCGCACCCCAGCCGGATCCCCTCCATGCGTCTGTCGCAGTTCCCGATCACCACCACCAAGGAAACCCCCGCCGACGCCGAGATCGTCAGCCATCAGCTGATGCTGCGCGCCGGCATGGTGCGCAAGCTGGGCGTGGGCCTCTACACCTGGACCCCGATCGGCCTGCGCGTGCTGCGCAAGGTCGAGGGCGTGGTGCGTCAGGAGATGAACCGGGCCGGGGCCGTCGAAGTGCTGATGCCCTCGATCCAGCCGCGCGAGCTGTGGGAAGAAACCGGCCGCTGGCAGAAGTTCGGCGGCCAGCTGCTGAAGATCAAGGACCGCAAGGAGGCCGAGTACTGCTACGGGCCCACCCACGAAGAAGTCATCACCGACTACGCGCGGAGCGAGCTGTCGAGCTACAAGCAGCTGCCGCGCAACTACTACCAGATCCAGACCAAATTCCGCGACGAGATCCGCCCGCGCTTCGGCGTGATGCGTGCCCGCGAGTTCCTGATGAAGGACGCCTACTCCTTCCATCTGACGCCCGAGTGCCTGGAGCGCGAGTACTGGAACATGTTCGCCGCCTACGAGCGCATCTTCAGCCGCCTGGGCCTCAAGTTCCGCGCGGTGATGGCCGACTCCGGCGCGATCGGCGGCAATGCCTCGCAGGAGTTCCACGTGCTGGCCGACTCCGGTGAAGACCTGATCGCCTACTCCGAGAACAGCGACTACGCCGCCAACGTCGAGAAGGCCGAATCCCAAGCCCCGGCCGGCCCGCGCCCCGCGGCCAGCGAGGCCTTCGAGAAGGTCAGCACGCCGACCCAGAAAACCTGCGAAGACGTCGCCGCCCTGCTCGGCCTGCCTCTGAACCGCACCGTAAAGTCCGTCGCCGTAATCGGCGAACAGGGCTTGGTGCTGGTGCTGGTGCGCGGCGACCACAGCGTCAACGAGATCAAGCTCAGCAAGGTGCCGGGACTGGCCGACTATCGTCTCGCCACCGAAGCCGAGATCAAGGACACGCTGGGCGCAGATCCCGGCTTCCTCGGCCCGATCGGCGCGCCCAAGCCCTTCCAGCTGGTGGTCGACCGCGAGGTCGCGGCGATGGCCGACTTCGTCTGCGGCGCCAACGACAACGGCTACCACTTCCGCGGCGTCAACTTCGGCCGCGACCTGCCCGAGCCCGAGACAGTCGCCGATGTGCGCACCGTGCTCGAAGGCGACATCGCCCCCGACGGCAGCGGCCCGCTCAAGCTGGCCCGCGGCATCGAAGTGGGCCACGTGTTCCAGCTGGGCCAGAAGTACGCCGAAGCCATGCACGCCACGGTGCTGGACGAGCAGGGCAAGACCCGCGTCATGTACATGGGCTGCTACGGCATCGGCGTCAGCCGCATCGTCGCCGCCGCCATCGAACAGAACTTCGATGCCAACGGAATCGTCTGGCCCGAGCCGATGGCCCCGTTCCAGGTCGCTGTCTGCATCATCAACCCCAAGAACGACCCCAAGGTCGCCGAAGCCGCCGAAGCGCTGTACCTGAAGCTGCTGGCCGAAGACATCGAAGCCGTCCTCGACGACCGCGGCCTGCGGCCTGGGGTGATGTTCTCCGATATCGAACTGATCGGTATCCCGCACCGGGTGGTTGTGTCGGAGCGCGGGCTGGCTGCCGGCACCTACGAGTACCGCGCGCGGCGGGCGAGTGAGAGTGAGAATCTGGATGAGGTGGGGTTGATGGAACGGTTGCTTGGCCCACAGGCGGACTGAACCACGACGTACAGGCCTGATACCAGGGGATGTTGATCGTCGCAGCAGCAATGGCGACTGGATTTGAGGGGCATCGAGCTTGGCTGAGCCATTCAATCTGAGATTTGCGCCCTGGTTGTGCGCGAGCTCGTCCGCGAAGGCGTCTTGGGTACTTGCCTGCATGTTGCTGTCTACGCTGGCGACGATGCCGCTGTCTGCCCAAGAGGCAGCCGCATCGGTTCCCCAGAACAGCGAGGGCGCGGGCAATCCCTATGAGCCGCGAGTTCGCCGTGTCTTCGTCTCGTCCGGCAGGGCCGATGCGCCTTGGGACGCCTATATGAAGGCGTGGATGCATCAGGTGCTGTCAGTGGCGGAGGAGCGGGGCGCACTGGGGGATCAGGGCCGAACGCCACGGAGCCGAGCAGAATTCTCACAAGCCACAGACCAGGACGATGCCCCTCTGGAAGGAAAGGTCATTGTGGATACCGCCATCCGCAGTGACGGCAGTCTGGATGACGTTAATGTGCTCCAGTCCAGCGGTGATTCAAGAGTTGACGCGGCGGCGGTGGACATCGTCAAGCGGGCGGCACCATTTGCGGCGCTCCCGCACTCCGGCAGCCCACCTCGGCAGCGGGATGTCTTGCACATCACCCGGACCTTCGAGTTTCGGGCGCCGGATACTTAGCGGGCGGTTCAGTCTCGCGCTCGTCCAGAGGCTTCCGCCGCCTAGCGGATTCATGCCAGCACCCAGCTCTCCATCTGGTCGAGCTGTGTGCACACACTTGCAGCAGCCTCAGCCCCGAGAGCACCGTCAGACTCTGACGCCCATCCACGAACGTGCTCTCACTCGAGGCTGTTGTCAGGAGGCGAAGAATCGAGTAGGGCAAGACATGGGTGGTGTGCATAGGCATCGTCGTCAGCCGCATCGTCGCTGCCGCGATCGAATAAAACTTTGATGAGAGCGGCATCGTCGGGGCCGAGCCGATGGCCCCCTTCCAGGTCGCCGTCTGCATCATCAACCCGAGAACGACCCCAAGGTCGCCGAAGCTGCCGAGGCCCTGTACCTGAAGCTGCTGGCCGAAGACATCGAAGCCGTCCTCGACGACCGCGGCCTGCGGCCTGGGGTGATGTTCTAGTGTAGCGTTGCATTCTTGATTGAACTTATGTTCCCGACGCATATCCA
>CAZPHV010000032.1:0-58690 GCA_964586455.1 uncultured Aquimonas sp. | reverse complement strand
AAGTACGCCGCATGAGCGCACCAAAGTTCAAACTTCAGCTGGCCGGATCAATAGTCGATTTCCCCCCTGACGGTGGGGGCGTCCGCTGAAACCCTCGGACGAGGGCTTTCCGCGCATGACATTCGCGCGGCGGACGCTCAGTCGGCGAGGCTGCTCACCCAGCCCTGCTTCCAGGCTTGCACCAAGGCATCGCGCGACAGCGATTGCGGAGCGCTCTGCGGCTCGGGTTGACTCGGCACATCCGCAAGCCTGAGTGAGCGACGCGCAAGGCGCTCGCTTTCGTAGCTGTGCGCTGCGGGCGCGAACACGATCTGTTCGCCCTCAACGGCGCGAACCTCGAGCCAGGCGTAGCGCGGTTCGCCCGTTCCGCTGAGGGTGGACAGTTCCACCAGCACGCGCTGACCCGGCTGCAAGTCCTGCACGCGCTGCTCGAAGCTCGGGATCAGTGCCAGCAGCAGGCCCAGGCCCAGCGTAAGGGCCAGAGCCAGCGCACCCAGCAGTTTCAAGGGGAACAGCAGATTGCGATGCAGCCAGGGTATGGGATTGCCGGGCACGTAGCGCGACGCCAGCGCTTTCGTGGTGGGCTGGTCGCCGTGGCAGGACTCGCAGCGCAGCAGCCAACGTCGGCGCAGCGGCAGGCCGGTCACATAGAAAAGCACCAGCGACAGATAGCGCATGCGCAGGCGATGGTTGCTCGGCCCGCACTTCGCACAGTCGTGCACGCGCACGCGCCCGAGGTCGAGCGTTTGGCCGTAAACAGTGATTGGAAACACCTGCAGCTCCCTGCTGAATGGGGCGGGAGCTTGCCAGAGGCCGCCGGGCAGGGCTATCCTCCCGCTCTTGTTTGAGCTCCCGGAGCCGGTCCGCCATGGCCCGTATCACTGTTGAAGATTGCCTCGCCGTTGTGAACAACCGCTTCGAACTGGTGGTGATGGCCTCGCGCCGCGCTCGCCAGCTCGCCAATGGCGCGGACAACCAGCTCGGTCTGCAGGACCCGGACGACAAGCCGACCGTGTTGGCGCTGCGTGAGATCGCTGCCCGCCGCATCGACATCGCCACGATCGAGGCGGTAGAGAAGTCCGAGCGCGAGCGCGCCGAGCGCGAGGCGCTGGCCTGGGCTGCGGCCGAAGTCGATGACGACCTCTCGAAGGGCGGCGACGACCTCTAAGGCTGTCCCTAGGCTCGCACGCTGCAACGACGGCCCCGCAAGGGGCCGTTGGCGTTTTCGGCTGGGCCCGGTTGATCTGCGCCGGTCAGGCCTTGACCCGCGTAGTCAGACAGCGTCCGGGCCTGCGAATCCCGCTGCGCGCGGTGAACCCTGCTCACTCGGCCCGGCTCGGCGCGGTCATCATTCGCGTCACCGGCGTGAGCTTCCGTACGAACGCCAGCCAAACTGTCGCGTGCGCGCCGCTTGCCGCGGCGCAAGGCCCTGTTTAGGCTCGCGCCATGTCCCCTACCGCCACCGCCAGCGCTGTCGCGCCCTTTGATCCGTGCCCGGAAGCCATCGAGGCCCTGCTGGGCAAGCTGCGTCCCTACCTGCCCGCCGAGCAGATTCCGACGGTGCAGCGGGCGTATCACGTCGGTGCGCTGGCGCATGACGGCCAGACCCGCAAGAGCGGCGAACCCTACATCACCCACCCCTTGGCGGTGGCCGGCATCCTCGCCGAGCTCGGCATGGACGTCGAAACCTTGTGCGCGGCGATCCTGCACGACGCGCTCGAAGACACCCAGCTCGGGCGGGAGGCGATCTCCGGCGAGTTCGGAGAGGCGGTGGCCGAACTGGTTGATGGCGTTACAAAACTCGACAAGCTGAGCTTTCGCGATCGCAACGAGGCGATGGCGGAGAGCTTCCGCAAGATGCTGCTGGCGATGGCGCGCGACCTGCGGGTGATCCTGATCAAGCTCGCCGACCGCTTGCACAACATGCGCACGATCGGCTCGATGGCGCCGGATTCGCGCCGTCGCATCGCGCTTGAGACGCTCGACATCTACGCGCCGATCGCGCAGCGGCTCGGCATGAACCGGATCAAGTCCGAGCTGCAGGATCTCGGTTTCCGCGCCATGTATCCGTGGCGACATGCGGTGATCGCACGCCGCATCCAGCAGCAGCCGGTGATGCGTCGCGAAGCGATGGTCACCATCGAGGCTGCGCTCTCGCAGAAGCTGAAGCAGGAAGGGCTGAAGCATCGCCTCGTCAGCCGGGTCAAGACGCCGCACAGCGTCTACAACAAGATGCGCAGCGAGTACAAACCGCGTTCCGGCGAGGCGCGCGGCAAGCGCTTCGAGCGGGTGATGGATGTGTTCGGTTTCCGCGTGGTGGTCGAGCAGACCATGCAGTGCTACCACGCGCTGGGCGCGGTGCATGCGCTGTACAAGCCGGTCGAGGCGCGCTTCCGCGACTTCATCGCAATCCCGAAAGCCAACGGCTACCAGAGCCTGCACACGGTGCTGTTCAGCCCCTACGGCTCGCACGTGGAGGTACAGATCCGCACCGAGGACATGGATCTGCTGGCCGAGCGCGGCATTGCTGCGCACTGGCTGTACAAGACCGACGCCTCGCAGAACAGTAACAACAATGCCCAGAACCGCGCGCGGGCCTGGCTGTCCGAGCTGTTGGAGTCGCAGCAGGATGCCGGCAGCTCGCTGGAGTTTCTCGAGAACGTCAAGGTCGATCTGTTTCCGGACGAGGTCTACATCTTCTCGCCCAAGGGCCGCATCTTCGCGCTGCCGCGGGGCGCCACGGTGCTGGACTTCGCGTATGCCGTGCACACCGATGTCGGCAACCGCGCGGTCGCCTCGCGTATCGACAAGAAGCTGGCGCCGCTGCGCACGCGTCTGACCAGCGGTCAGACCGTTGAAGTGATCACCGCGCCCTCGGCGACGCCAAACCCGCAGTGGCTGGAGTTCGTGGTGTCCTCGCGCGCGCGCACTGCGATCCGACATCACCTGAAGCGCCTGCAGCATGAAGACGCGGTCGAGCTGGGTCATCGGATGCTGGAAACCGCGCTGGATGCGATCGAGGCCTCGCTGGAGCGGGTGCCGCCGGCCGTGCTCGACCAGTACCTCGCCGACAGCCGCCTGCGTCGGCTGGAAGACTTGCTCGCCGACATCGCGCTGGGCAACCGCATGCCGCAGCAGGTCGCGCTGGCGCTGACCGAAGGTCGCCTGCCCGGCGAGCGTCGCTCTACGCCGCGGCTGGAAAAGATCCACATCAGCGGCGCCGGCCACGGCCTGCTCAGCTTCGCCGCCTGCTGCCGACCGCTGCCCGGCGACGAGATCATGGGCTATCTGTCGTCGGGCAAGGGCGTGGTGGTGCACCGGATGGAATGTCCGAACTTGCCCGAGCTGCAGAAGAACCCCGAGCGCTGGGTGCCGGTCGACTGGGATCGCGAGGTCGAAGGCGACTTCCGCGCCGGCCTTCGGGTCGAAGTGTTGAACAAGCCCGGTGTGTTGGCGCGGGTGGCTGCCGCCATCGCCGAGGCCGAGTCCAACATCGACAATGTCGAGTACCAGGAGCGCGACCTGCGCATGGCGGTGATGCACTTCGGCATCGAGGTGAAACATCGCAAGCACCTGGCCGACGTGATGCGCCGCGTACGCAAGCTCGACGTGGTGCTCGGCATCCAGCGCCTGTAGCGCACAGCAATCGAAACCCGAAACTCCAATCCGAACTCCCCTCTCGAACCCCGCGACGAAGGAGCAACAATGCCCCGCCAAGCCATCCATACCGACAAGGCGCCCGCTGCCATCGGCCCGTACTCGCAGGCCGTGCGCTGCGGCAATCTGGTGTTTCTGTCAGGCCAGATTCCCCTGTCGGCCAACACCGGCGAACTGGTGCTTGGCGACATCGCCTTCCAGACGCGTCGCGTTTTCGAGAACCTGAAGGCAGTCTGCGAGGCCGCGGGCGGTTCGCTCGCGAACGTGGCGCGGATCGGCATCTACCTGACCGACCTCGGCCACTTCGCGACGGTCAACGCAGTGATGACCGAGTACTTCGAAGCGCCCTATCCGGCGCGCTCGACGATCGGTGTGTCGGCACTGCCGCGCGGCGCGGCGGTCGAGGTCGATGCCGTGATGGTGCTCGACTGAACCGCCCGGGCGCGCTGTTCATCGCATGAACATCGCCGCCCCGCGGCCGGGTGCTGCGCACGCCGGCGAGACCAGCGTGCGCAGTCTGCCGGGCGTTGGCCCGCAGGTGGCGCAGCGGCTCGCGGCCGCAGGCATCGAGCGGCTGCAGGACTTCTGGTTCTGGCTGCCGCGCAGCTACGAAGACCGCACCCGGGTGGCGCCAATTGCCAGCCTCGCGCAGGGCGAGCGGGCGATGGTCGAGGGTCGCGTCGAGGCGGTCGAGAAAGGTTTCCGCTTCCGTCCGCAGCTGAAGGTTGCGATCAGCGACGACAGCGGCGACACGCTGGTGCTGCGCTTCTTCCACTTCCATGCCGGCCAGGTCGCGCAGTTCACGAATGGCGCCTGGGTGCGCTGTTACGGCGAGGCGCGCCAGGCCGGGATGTCGATGGAGATGGTGCACCCCAGCTATCGGCGGATCAGCGAAAGCGAACGCGGCGAAGTGGCCGAGCGTCTGGACCCGGTCTACCCGGCGATCGAAGGGGTCGGCCCGGCCCGAGTCGCGCAGTTGGTGCAGGCCGCACTGGCGCAGCTTCCGCCCTCGGAAGAGTTCGAGCTTCTGCCGGCTCAGCTGCGCGCCGAGCTCAAGCTGCCGGATCTGGGCAAGGCTCTGCGCTTCGTGCATGCGCCCAGCGTCGGCACCGATCTGGCGGCGCTCAGCGAGGGTCGGCATCCGGCGCGACGCCGACTGGCGCTTGAGGAACTGCTGGCCCATCACTTGAGCTTGCGCCGGCAGCGCGTCGATCTGCGCATGCAGGGCGCGCCGCCGCTGCGCGCGGCGGGCGTGCTCGCGCAGGGCCTGCGTCAGCATCTGCCGTTCGCACTCACCGACGCGCAGGAGCGCGTGCTGACCGAAGTGCTGACGGATCTGCGTGCCAGCGAGCCGATGCTGCGCCTCGTGCAGGGCGATGTCGGCTCCGGCAAGACCGTGGTCGCCGCGATGGCGGCGCTGCATGCCGTCGAGGCCGGCGCGCAGGTGGCGCTGATGGCGCCGACCGAACTGCTGGCCGAGCAGCACTTCAACAACTTCCGCGCTTGGTTGGAGCCGCTCGGGGTCGAGGTCGTCTGGCTGGCCGGCAAGGTCAAGGGTCGTGCGCGCGCCGCCGCGCTGGAGCGCATCGCCGCCGGCGCCAGCGTCGTCGTGGGAACCCACGCGCTGATGCAGGAAGGCGTCGGCTTTGCGCGTCTGGGCCTTGCCATCATCGACGAGCAGCACCGCTTCGGCGTACATCAGCGACTTGCCCTGCGCGACAAGGGTCAGGCCGGCAGCCGCATCCCCCACCAGCTGGTGATGACGGCTACGCCGATTCCACGCACCCTGGCGATGACGGCCTACGCCGATCTCGATGTCTCGGTGATCGACGAACTACCGCCGGGCCGCACGCCGGTGCAGACGGTCGCGATCAGCGGCGAGCGCCGGCCCGAGGTGGTCGAGCGCATTCGCGCGGCGTGCGCGGAAGGCCGCCAGGTCTATTGGGTTTGCACCCTGATCGAAGACAGCGACGAGGTGCAGGCGCAGGCCGCACAGACCACCTACGAGCAACTGCTTGAGCAACTGCCCGACGTGCGGGTGGCGTTGGTGCACGGGCGCATGAAGCCTGCTGAGAAGCAGGCGGTGATGCAGGCCTTCAAGGCCGGTACCCTGCAGCTGCTGGTGGCGACCACGGTGATCGAGGTCGGTGTGGACGTACCCAATGCCAGCCTGATGATCATCGAGAACGCCGAGCGTCTCGGCCTCGCGCAGCTGCACCAACTGCGTGGCCGGGTTGGGCGTGGCGCTGCGAAATCGAGCTGCGCCCTGCTGTACCAGGCGCCGCTGTCGCGGCTGGCGCGCGAGCGCCTGGACACCCTGCGCCAGACCAACGACGGCTTCGTCATTGCCGAGAAAGATCTCGAACTGCGCGGGCCCGGCGAGTTGCTCGGTACCCGTCAGACCGGTCTGGTCGGTTTCCGCATCGCCGACCTCGGCCGTGACTCGGACCTGCTGCCCGCCGCGCAGCGGCTGGCGGACGCGCTGCTGGCCGAAAGCCCCCAGCGCGCCGATCGGGTCATCGCACGCTGGATCGGCGCCGCCGTGCGCTACGCCGGTGCGTAGTTGGGTCTTGACCCGCCTGAGCTGCACATTGGACCAGTCAGCTCGCCCCTGGCCCGCCGGAACCGCACTCTTGCCCACTCAAGCCGGCTCCGGCTCCGGCTCGCGAGCGCAGCACTCGCGCCCCGGTCAGGCCCCCATCAACGGAGCTTGGACCTCGTTCCGGCCCGCAACGTTCGGGGGAGCAAGCCCCTCTCTCAGCGGGAGTGGGGTTGGGGAGAGGGCCGGGCGAAGCGTGGAAACCGAACCTCACCGTGCCGCCCCGACTCGGCCTTATCCCACATCCCCGCAGCACAAAATTTCCCAGGACAGCGCACCCAGTGAACAGCCCACAGAAACTCCTGATCGACACCGACCCCGGTGTCGACGACGCCCTCGCCCTGCTGATGGCGCTGCGCCATCCGCGCGCCGACGTGGTCGGCATCACCGTCACCGCCGGCAATGTCGGCATCGACCACACCACCCGCAATGCGCTGCGCCTGGTCGAGCGCTGTGGGTTGAACGTGCCGGTATTTGTCGGCGCTGATCGGCCCTTGGTGTGGCCGGCGGTGGATGCGGCCTACGTGCACGGCAGCGATGGCTTCGGCGATGCCGGCCTGCCGTTGCCTTCGCGAACCCCCGAGGCCGAACACGCAGTGAACGCGATCCTGCGACTGTCGCGCGAGCATGCGGGCGAGCTCACCCTGGTGACGCTGGGCCCGCTGACCAATCTCGCGCTGGCGCTGCGGCTGGATCCGTCACTACCCGAACGGATTCCGCGGCTCGTGGTGATGGGCGCGGCCGTGACCGGGCTGGGCAACATCACCCCCAGCGCCGAGTTCAACATCTACTTCGACCCGGAAGCCGCCAAGGTCGTGTTCGACGCGTGGCCGTCCTTCGAGCTGATCGACTGGGAAGCCACGCTGGCGCATGCGTTGCCGGACGCCGAGTTCGGTCGCTGGCTGGCCGAAGGCGGTGCGCTGGCCGAGTTCTACGATGCGATTTCGGCGCAGACGCGCGCCTTCATCCGCGCCCACCACGCCGACACCTTTCACAGCGCCGATGCGCTGGCGATGGCGGTGGTGCTGGAACCCGAAATCGGCAGCGATATCCGCCGGCACCGGATCGAGGTCGAAGTGGCGCACGGTCTGTACCGCGGCGCCACCCGCGTCGACTGGGACAGCCGCGACCCGCGTGGGCCGAATGCTGCGATCGTCGGACGCATCGATCAGCAGCGCCTGCACGCGCTGCTACGCAGTGCGATCGGCCTCAGCGCTTCTGTTCAGGGCGAGGGCGGCTCGGGCTGATTCAAGATCTGGGAGGACCTGCCGTCGGCCGGCGCCGGCGGCAGGTCGCGCACGTGCAGATCCATTTGCGGAAAGGCGATCTCGATTTCGTGCTCGTGGAACAGGGTGGCGACCCTGCCGTGCAGGTCGCTCTGCGCCAGCAGGCGCAGCTCGATTGAAGGCACGAACACGCGCAGTTCAAAGTCCAGCGAGCTGGCGCCGAAGGCCATGAACCAGGTGCGCGGCGGCGGTTCGCGGGTGACATGCGGGCATTCAGCGGCCGCCTGCAGCAGCAGCGCATGCACCTTCTGCACATCGCTGCCGTAGGCGACGCCAACTTTGACGATGATGCGCGTCATTGAATCCGACAGCGTCCAGTTGGTCAGGCGGTCGGTAATGAAGGCCTTGTTCGGGATCACCACCTCTTTGTTGTCAAAGTCGAGAATGGTGGTGGCGCGGGTGCGGATCCGCGTGACCCGCCCGGTGAACTCACCGATGGTGATGATGTCGCCCACCCGGAACGGGCGCTCGAACAGAAGGATCAACCCGGACACGAAGTTGGCGAAGATCTCCTGTAGGCCGAAACCCAGGCCCACGGTGAGCGCAGCGGCCATCCACTGCAACTGCGACCAGCGCATGCCGAGGAAGGACAGACCAAGCAACACCCCGACGATGACGATCGCGTAGCGTGCGAGTGTGGTGATGGCGTAGCGGGTGGGTGCATCCAGGCTGACTCGATTGAGCAGGCCGATCTCCAGCAGACCGGGCAGATTGCGCGCAGCAACCACGGTCAGCAGCAGGGCGGCGACACCCAGCAGCGCCGCACGCAGGGACACGAAGCCGATGACGGTGGTGCCGTCAGCGGCCTTGTCGGAGAAGTTCCACAGCGCGATCTCGTCGAGCCGCTGCAGTGCCGGCAGGATGTCCGCCCACACCCAGAACAGCAGCAGCACCAGGGCGGTCGCGCTCACCGCGCGCACCAGACGCTGGGTTTGCGCACCGATGCTCTGGATGTCGAGCTGCTCGGCTTCGCTCTCCACCGGCAGCTCGCTGTCGCTGCTGTCGCTGCCATCCGCCATGGCGGCCTCGCGACGTGCTTCAGCGCGCTGCAGTGCGAGGCGCCGTTCGCCGAGCAGAAACCAGCGGCTGATCAATCCGTGCAACAGCGAGACAGCAAGCAGGACGCCGCCGGATTCCCACAGACAGCGCACCAGCACGCCTGCGGTGAACACATAGCCCCTCAGGGTGAGTGCGAGCGTGAGCAGCAACAGCGCGACCAGCGCGATGCGCAGGGCCTGGCGCAGGCGCACCGGTTCGGTCACGCCGCCGCGCGGGCTCCACAGCCGGCCCGGCGCCATCAGCCACCAGAACAGGCCTCCGCCGGTCAGGGCGAACAGCATCAGCAGGCTGCGGCCGGCCGTGTCGACTGCGAGGTCCTGGCCGCGTACCAGCGCCAGCACACTGAGAAACTGCACGGGCAACAGTACCCAGGCGGCGCGCGGCACCGCGGTCGCCAAGGCCTCGCGGCGCGCGCGGGTCCAGCGGAAGTGCGCGTGCGCCAGGCCGCGTTCGAGCACGATCCAGCGCAGAAAGGTGAACAGCGCAATGCTGCCAGCCAGCGTGATCAGCGCCAGTCCGATCGAATGCGTGTAGCGCCCCGGCTCGCCGGACATCAGCAGCAGATGACCTCCCAGCCAAGCCAGCGCCGCCCAAGGCAGCGCAGCCAGCACGGTCCAACCCAGGGTCTGCCAGGTCAGCAGGTAGCGATCCTCGCGGATTCGCCGCAGTGGCGGCGCCAACTCCGGTATCCGGCGCCGCGCGCGCCGCTGCAGCTCGAACAGGGCGATCACCACCGCCAGGCCGAGCAGACTGGCCCACGGGCGTTCCCAGGCGGCGATGCCAACCAGTCGCGCGCTGTTCGCCAGTCGGGGCGGGTTGAGCAGGTCGAACCAGCCTTCGGGCTGCTGACGCAGCCAGTTGAAGTCGACGGCGCGATGGCTGGGAATCCAGAACAGCTGACGGTCCAGCAGGGTCTTCAGCTGCAGACTGACCTCCAGCTGGCCCTCCAGCGTGACCTCGGCCTGTTCGATGCGCTCGATCAGACGACGCAGAGTGATATCGAGCCGGCGCAGCAGATCGGCGCGCGCGCGCACCAGCGCCTCGATATCGGCCTCCAACGCGATCGGGTCTGTTTCGCCGGCCTGCGGTTCGTCATCGCCGGACGCGCTGCGCAAGCGCGCGCGCAGCGTTTCAAGCTGAGGTTGGGCATCGGCGACGTCGAGCAGGTTTAGACGCAGCTGCAAGGCTTCTTCTCGGAGCTGTTCAATACGTCGGCGCAGCGACTCGGGCTGCGGCAGGCGCTGGCGTTCGCGTAGCAGCACCGCGCCAACCGCTTCGCTGCCCGAGCCCAACGCCAGCCGGGTCTCGGTGTCGCGCAGTGCCCGCTGCAGTCGCTCCCGTTCTTCGACCAAAGCGGTCGACTCGACGCGAAGTGCGGACAGCCGTCGATTGGCATCGGCATAGGTGCGGCCGAGCTCGACGTTCGCCGCTGCCGCCTCCGCCAATGCTCTCGGCGCCTGCGCCAGCGCGAGCTGCTGCAGCGCCAGCGCCTCGCTCAGCCCCGTGAGTTCGGCCTCGCCGCGTTCTCCGAGCTTGGACTGCAGCAGGACTTCGAGCATCTCCAGCGAGTTCAGCTGCTGGCGCAGCACGCGCTGCTGAAGCTCCAGCGGCGCACGTCGTGCGGTTGACGTGTCCGCGCGCACCTGCGCGAGCTCCAGCTCGGCTGTGCGTAGATTGAGCTCGGACGTAAGCCGCAGTCGTTGAGTTCGCGTGCTCAGGCTGCTCTCGCCGTTCGGCGCGCTCAGCTGCTGCGTGAGCGAGTCGATGTTCTCCTGCAAGCGAACCAGCGACACGCCGCCGCTCAGCTCGCTATTGGCCAAGCCGGCGGTGACGACCTGCAGCTCGCGCCGCAGTGGGTCCAGCCGGCTCTTGAGGGCTTGCAGCTCCTGTTCCAGAGCTTCGACTTCGTCCAGGCTCTCGATCCGCCGTCGTGCGCGCTCGATCTCGGCGCTGTCGTCTCGCGCCATCTCGCGTTCCAGCCGCCGCAGTTCAGCGGCGGATCCCGCAGCCTCGCTACGCAGTGATTCGGATTCGGCGCGCCGTTGTGTGGCCGCGGCCTGATCCGCCTGGGCTGCGTCGAGCGCAGCCAGCAGGCTGCTGCGCTGGGCGTCGTCGAGATTGGTCGCTTCCTGGACCTGGGTGCGTAGGGTGGCGGCATCCTCTGCCAGCGCGGGCGATGCGATCAGGCAAAGCGCCAGCAGGAGCACGGCGAAGCGGGCGGCAAAGGCGGCCCGGCGGGAGCGGGAAAGCGACATCGGTGGCAAATGCTTGCGAGGGGCGGCGCCGCACGTTACCATGCCGCTCTTGTCTCGCCGAATTCCGGGCCGATCCATGAAAGCCGACATCCACCCCAAGTACCATCCGGTCGTGTTCCAGGACGTGTCCTGTGACTTCTCCTTCCTGACGCGCTCCACGCTCACGAGCAAAGAGACCGTCAAGTGGGAAGACGGCCAGGAGTATCCGCTGATCAAGGTGGAAATCTCCTCTGAGTCGCACCCGTTCTATACGGGCAAGCAGAAGATCGTCGACACCGGCGGGCGCATCGACAAGTTCCGTCGACGCTACGCGCCGAAGTAATCCCCCACAGGGTTTTGTCTTCAGGCCTGGCAGCCTCGCGGCTGCCGGGCCTGTTGCCGTTGGTGTTCCGGAAAGCTGCCGCGGCCATTCCGCTTCACCAAAGTTGGACTGACCTCGGAAAGGCTGCGTGGCATACTTCGGCAGCTTTCTGACAGCCGCTGCGCTGAGTGGAGTTCGGACCGGTGGATGCCCCGAGGGCGCGCGGCGGCCCGGCTCTTGCTTGCTGGCCGTCGGGAACACACGGGGCCTGCCTGTGGCAATCCCGCTGCGGTGCGACCGCCCGCGCTTGCGGAGTGCGTTCCACCCCCTCCCCCGAAAACATGCACCAAGGAGTTCGCCGTGTCCGAGAGCCAGAGCCTCACGCTCACCGATTCTGCTGCCGGCAAGAGCGCCGAGTTTCCACTGCTGCGCGGCACGCTCGGCGCGCCCTGCGTCGATATCGGCAAGCTGCCGAAGGAAACCGGCTACTTCACTTATGACCCGGGTTTCGTTGCCACGGCCAGCTGCCGCAGCGCCATCACCTACATCGACGGCGATCAGGGCGTGCTGCTGTACCGCGGCTACCCGATCGAGCAGCTGGCCAAGCACTCCAGTTTTCTGGAAGTCGCCTACCTGCTGATGCAGGGCGAACTGCCGTCAGCGGCCGAGTTCAAGAGCTTCGAGCACGAAGTGACGCATCACACGATGATGCATGAGGCGCTTAAGAACTTCCTCGGCGGCTTCCGTCACGACGCCCACCCGATGGCGATGCTGTGCGGCATGATCGGCTCGTTGGCGGCGTTCTACCACGACAGCCTCGACATGGAAGATCCGGCGCAGCGCCGTATGGCTGCGATTCGCCTGATCGCCAAGGTTCCGACCATTGCGGCTGCCTGCTACCGCTACTCGATCGGCTGGCCGAACCGCTACCCGCGCAACAACCTCGAGTACGTCAACCGCTTCCTGCACATGATGTTCGAAGTGCCTTCGGGCCCGCTGGAGCTGCCCCCGGTGGCGGCCAAGGCGCTCGACCTGTTGTTCATCCTGCACGCCGACCATGAGCAGAATGCGTCGACCTCGACTGTACGTCTGGTCGGTTCGACCGGGGCCAACCCCTACGCCTGCGTGGCCGCCGGCATCGCCGCGCTGTGGGGCCCCGCGCACGGTGGCGCCAACGAGGCCGTGCTGAAGATGCTGGAAGAGATTGGTCGCCCGGAAGACGTGGCCAAGGCCGTCGACAAGGCCAAGGACAAGAACTCCGGCTTCCGTCTGATGGGCTTCGGTCACCGCGTCTACAAGAACTACGATCCGCGCGCTTCGATCATTCGCGAGATGACCCACAAGGTGCTGGCCGACCTCGGCGTCAACGACCCGCTGCTTGAGGTCGCGATGAAGTTGGAAGAGGCAGCGCTGAAGGACGACTACTTCGTCGCGCGCAAGCTGTATCCGAACGTCGACTTCTACTCTGGCCTGATCTACAAGGCGCTGAACATTCCGACTGAGATGTTCACGGTGATGTTCGCGATCGCCCGCACCGCCGGCTGGGTCAGCCACTGGTTGGAACAGCAGAACGACCCTGAGGCCAAGATCGGTCGTCCGCGTCAGATCTACACCGGCGCGAACGTGCGCGACTACGCGCCGATCAGCGCCCGCTGATCTACGGCGGCCCCAGCACAATGCAAACGCCCACCTCGCGGTGGGCGTTTGCGTTCGAGCGGTCGGAATCGATGATGCAGCGATCGCGCAGGCGAGTCAGCCGCCGGTGCTCATCAACTCACGCAAGGCGGCCAGCGAAGCCCGTCGCAACGGTCGGTCGTCGATGCGGTCCAGGGGGGGCTGCCGCAGCGCGTCGCGAGGCAGTACCGTGAGGTCGAAAGGCAGGTCGTCCGCGTTGAAAACATAGACCGGGAACACCGCGCTGCGCTCGCGATCCAGGCGCAGGCGGCGGCTCTGCTGCTGCACCGGAATGCCGTTTTCCTGCAGGAAATGGCCGACGGCTTCCACTTCATCGCAGTACAGGTGCAGGCAGACCGACGAGCGCTGGTCGGCCGAACCGTCCAGCACGGCGCCCACCAGGCGAGGATCGAAGCGCTCGAAGAAGCGCATCGCTTCCAGTGCGGCCTCGCGGCGTTGCTGTAGGGCCTGTGGCTGCTGCTCCGACTGGAACAGCCGCTGGTACTCGCGCAGGGCCAGGTCGATCTCGGCGTTGCGCGGCAATGCGGTCTCGTCGGCAATACCGAGTTTCGCGGCCGCGCGCAGTTTGGCGACGTGATAGTCGCGGATCCCGCCCTCAGCCATCAACCGCGCTGCCTCGAAGGCAAGCCGTTGACGCGCTTCACGTGTGCGGGTGCGGGCGTGCTGGGCGGCGTGTCGCATGGCGTCTCCCCCGGTACGGTCGCGGAAGCCCGAGCATACCGGAGGCCAATGACGGGCTGCGCATCGTGTGCGGCCGGGTGCCGCATTTGTAGGCGCGCTGAGAACTTCCGAAGCGCTGCGAGTGAATCGCTCCAACTCCTCCTCAGAAAATGTCGAAGCTCTCCTGCGCGTTCAGCGCGCGCTCGTCGGCCGTGGCCGTGCGTTGCAGGCGGGCGATGTCTTCGACCCGTATCAGCTCGGACAAAGCACCCGGCGTGCCGGGTGGCAGCAGCGCGCCGGTCGCAGGGTCTATCGTGACGGTCGCGATGCCTGATGGCTGAGCGAGCTGCGTCTCGGGCACGCCCTCCAGCGCGCCGCGCATGTATTCGATCCAGATCGGCAAAGCTGCACGCGCGCCGAACTCGCCGCGGCCCAGCGAAGCGAAATCGTCCATGCCGACCCAGGCCGCGACCGCCAGGCCGCCGCCGACGCCGACGAACCAGGCGTCGCGGTGATCGTTGGTGCTGCCGGTCTTGCCACCGATGTCGGCGCGATTCAATACCAGCGCATTGCGGCCGGTGCCTCGGCGTACAACGTCGCGCAGCAGCGAATTCATCAGGTAGGAGGTACGCGCATCGATCCGTCGCGGCGCGAGCTGCGGGCCGTCGGCCGGTACTGCGGGATCGCCCGTGGTGGTGGGTTCCGGCGTCGCTACAACGGGCTGAGCAGGGCCGAGGTCGAACCCGGTGTCGGTCGGGCGAGCCACTTCTTCGCGCAACCGCTGTGGGCAATCGCGGCAGGCGCGCAGCGGGTTGGCTTCAAAGATGACGTTGCCGTCGCGGTCTTCGATGCGCTCGATGAAATAGGGCTCGACCAGGTAGCCGCCGTTCTCGAACAGGGTGTAGCCGCGCGCCATCGCCAGCGGCGGCGAGGAGCTGGTGCCGAGCGCCAACGACAGGTTCTCGGGCAGGCTCTCCGGTGAGAAACCGAAGCCCTGGATGTAGCGTCGGGCGAAGCTCGCGCCGATCGCGTCGAGCAGACGCACCGAGACCAGATTGCGCGAGGTGACCATTGCCTCGCGCAGACGCATCGGGCCGGCGAACGTGGCGTTGTCGTTCTGCGGTCGCCAGGTGGTCCCGTCGTGCTGGCGAAACACGACCGGCGCATCCAGCACGATCGAGCCAGGCCCGTAGCCGCGTTCGAACGATGCCGCGTAGACGAAGGGCTTGAAGCTGGAGCCCGGCTGGCGCTGCGCCTGGGTGGCGCGGTTGAATTTGTTCAGGGCGAAACTGAATCCGCCGACCAAGGCGCGAACCGCTCCGGTTTCGGCCTCGATCGCGGCCAGCGCACCCTGGCCCTTCGGGATCTGCGACAGCTGATAGGCGCCTTCGTCGTCGAGTTCAACGCGAACGATGTCGCCTGCGCTCAGTACGGCATCGACCGTGCGCGGCGCCGGGCCGCGACGGTCCTCGTCGATGAAGGGCCGCGCCCAGGCAACCTGCGCGAGCTCCAGTTCCACCACTTGGCCGTCTCGCAGGATCAGCTGTGCGCGCTCTGCTGAGCTCTCCAGCACAAGTCCTGCGGCCAAGCCTGAAATCGTCGGAAAGTCGCGCAGCAGGCGCTGCAGTTGCGCGGGCGTCGCATCGGGCGGCAGCTCGATTTGGGATTCCGCTCCGCGCCAGCCGTGGCGGCGGTCGTAGTCGAGCAGGGCCTGACGCGTGCCGCGATTGGCCGCTGCCTGTCCGACGCTGTGCAGCGTTGTGAACACGCGGTGTCCATCCGACATCGCATCTGCGCCGAACCGCTCCATGGCGTCGGCACGCGCGATCTCAGCCACGTAGGACGCATCCAGCTCGACCGTCGGCTCATTGGGGTGGGCGCTGTCCGGGATGGCCTGTGCGGCGCGCAGGCTGGCCTCATCGATGAAGCCGACCTCGTGCATGCGCTGCAGGATGTAGTCGCGGCGAATGCGCGCGCGCTCGGGGTTGGTCAACGGGTTGCCGCTGGAGGGGAACTTCGGGATGCCGGCCAGCATGGCGGCCTCGTGCAGCTCCAGCTGGTCAAGCTTCTTGCCGTAGTAGAACTCGGCTGCCGCGGCGATGCCGTAGGCGCGATTTCCGAAGAAACTCTTGTTGAGGTAGAGCTCAAGGATCTCGTCCTTGCTAAGCTCGCGCTCCATCTTGAGCGCGAGAAAGATCTCGGTGAGCTTGCGGGTGTAGCTGTACTCCGCGCTCAGAAAGAAATTGCGTGCAACCTGCTGGGTGATGGTGCTGCCGCCCGGCACACGCTCGCGATCGCTGGTTGCCAGAAGCCAGACCGCGCGCGTGATTCCTCGCCAGTCAATGCCCGGATGTTCGTAGAAGCGAGCGTCCTCAATCGCGATCACCGCCTGCTTGACTTGCGCTGGAATTTCTCCGATCGCCGCCGGCTTGCGCCGTGCTTCGCCGAAAACCGCCATCAGCTTGCCGTCCGATGAGTACACGGACAGCGGCACCTGCAGGCGCACATCGCGCAGCAACTGCACGTCCGGCAGGGTCGGCGCAATCATCCACCAAGCAACGCCGAGCGCACCCAGGCCAAGGGCACAAAACAGGACTCCGAGCACGAGGGTCCAGCGCAAAAGGCGACGAAACAGGCGCATCCGCGGAGTCCGGGATCAGGGAAGGGGGCGCCGAGTATAGGCGCCGCGGACACCCCCGGCAGCGGGCGCATCTCCTCCAGAACCGCGTGAAACCCCCCTCGAAGAGGGTCGCGGATGCGCCAAACCTTGACGTCCATCGCGCTTGTTGCAGCCTGAACCGCGGCTATCTGTTGCCAGACTGCAAATAATCGTTATTTAATGTAGTCGTGGAGTTATTGCCTGTAAGGGCTTGTGGGAAGGGGAGAAACCGTGGGGCTGTTCGCAAACAAGAAGGTGCCCTTGATCGGCGTGGACATCAGTTCCACGGCCGTCAAGCTGCTCCAGCTGAGCCAAAGCGGCGGTCGCTATCGCGTCGAGCACTACGCGGTGGAGCCGCTTCCTCCCAATGCCGTGGTCGAGAAGAACATCGTCGAGGTCGAGGCGGTGGGCGAGGCGATCAAGCGCGCGCTGAACCGCTCCGGGTCCAAGACCCGGTTCGCGGCCGCAGCCGTCGCTGGCTCGGCGGTGATCACCAAGATCATCCCGATGCAGGCTGACCTGTCCGAAGACGAGCTCGAAGACCAGATCCAGGTCGAGGCCGGGCAGTACATCCCGTACCCGATCGAGGAGGTCAGCCTCGACTTCGAGGTGCTGGGCCCGGTCAAGGACAACCCCGAGATGGTGCAGGTGCTGCTGGCAGCTTCGCGCACTGAAAACGTCGAGGTGCGAACTGCGGCCCTCGACCTCGGTGGCCTCAACACCAAGGTAGTCGATGTCGAGGCCTTCGTGATGGAGAACGCCTTCCGCCTGATCGCTGACCAGCTCTCGGTCACGCGCGATGGTCTGGTGGCCCTGGTTGACGTGGGCGCGACCATGACGACGCTCAACGTGTTGCGCAACCAGCGCAGCATCTACACCCGCGAGCAGGTCTTCGGAGGCAAGCAGTTGACCGACGAGGTCATGCGGCGCTACGGCCTGTCCTACGAAGAAGCCGGCCTTGCCAAGCGCCAGGGCGGACTGCCGGAAAGCTACGAGATCGAAGTCCTGGAGCCGTTCAAGGAAGCCATGGTTCAGCAGGTCAGTCGACTCCTGCAGTTCTTCTACGCGGGCAGCGAGTTCAACCGCGTTGATCAGATCGTGCTCGCGGGCGGCTGCGCCTCGATCGCGGGCGTAGCCGAGATGGTCGAGGATCAACTCGGCGTCAGCACAGTGGTCGCGAATCCGCTGGCCAACATGTCTCTGGCTTCGCGGGTCCAGGCCCAAGCGCTCGCGCAGGATGCGCCTTCGCTGATGATCGCCGCCGGGCTCG
Source organism: uncultured Aquimonas sp. (assembly GCA_964586455.1). Lineage (GTDB taxonomy): Bacteria > Pseudomonadota > Gammaproteobacteria > Xanthomonadales > Xanthomonadaceae > Aquimonas. Next base: position 41,249 of record CAZPHV010000032.1, on the reverse strand, counting down.
CGATGAGGAGCTTTGACTGATGGCCAAGATCAATCTATTGCCGTGGCGCGCCGAGCGTCGCAAACAGCGGCAGAACGAATTCTTCGCCCTGTTGGGTCTGTGCGCCGGTCTTGCGGTTGCTGTCAGCTTCGGCGCTATTCAGTACTTCGATGGACTGATCAGCAACCAGCAGCAGCGCAACAATTATCTGACCCAAGAGATCACCGCGCTGAAGGCCAAGACTGCGGAGATCGAAATACTTGAGAAGAAGAAGTCCGACCTGCTGGCACGCAAGTCGGTCATCGAGCAGCTGCAAGCCAACCGTTCGCAGATGGTGCATCTGTTCGACGACCTCGTGCGTACGATTCCCGAGGGCGTACGCCTGTCGTCGGTGAAGCAGGCGGGCGTTCAGCTCACCCTGGAGGGCATGACCCAGTCCAACGCACGGGTGTCGTCGTACATGCGCAACATCGAGGCGGCCGAGTGGCTGACGCGCGCCGACCTCGGCGTCATCGAGATCAAGGGTGACGACAAGTCCATGCCCTACTTCTTCCGGATGAATGCGACCGCCACCAAACCGGTGGGCGAAGGCGACGAGCAGGCCCTGGACGCCGCGGTGGAGGGCCAGCCGTGAAGAACTTCGACCTCAACAACCTAGACTTCAACAACGCCGGTGCGTGGCCTGCGCCGGTCAAGGCCTTCTTCTGCGCCATCCTTGTGGTGCTGATTCTGTTTTTTGGCTGGTACCTGTTTGTCAGCAACCAGCAGGATCAGCTGGAAACCTTGCGTCGTAGCGAATTGGGGCTGCGACAGGATTTCGAGAAGGAGCAGGCCAAGGCGGTGAATCTCGAGCCGCTGAAGGAGCAGCTTGCGGAGATGGAAGCCATGCTGCAGCAGATGTTGCGCCAGCTGCCTTCACGTACCGAGATGCCCGACCTGATCGTCGATATCTCCCAGACCGCACTCGCCTCAGGCATCACCAACGAGCTCTTTCAGCCACAACCGGAAATCCGCAGGGAGTTCTACGCCGAGAAGCCGATCTCGCTGCGGATGGTGGGCAGCTACCACCAGTTCGGCAACTTCGTCAGCGGCGTGGCCTCGCTCCCGCGCGTGGTCATCATGACGATGCATGACATTTCGCTGAAGCCGCGCGACGAAAAAGTGGGCCCGAGTAGCGGGCTTGTTCTGGAAGGCACCGTCAAGACCTACCGCTACCTCGATGAGGAAGAGCAGGCTGAGGTGGCGCAGGCACAACAGGGGGCCGCACAATGAGGAGTGTGCCGACTATCCCGCGCCTCGCCGCGTTGATGCTTGCCAGCCTCTTGCTTGCCGGCTGCGATCCGGGCATGCGCGATCTGGAAAACTACGTGGCTGATGTGAAGCAGCGCCCGGCTCCGCCGCTGGAGCCGCTTCCGGTCATGAAGCAGTTCGAGTCCTTCGTGTATGCCGCCCAGGACCTGCGAGATCCCTTCTCGCTGCCACAGCGGCGTGACGAACAATCTCGCAACGACGGCCCGCGGCCTGACCCGAATCGCCGCAAAGAGATTCTCGAAGCTTTCCCTCTGGACGGCCTCGACATGGTCGGCCTGATTGGCGCAGGCGAAAGCCAGGTCGCGCTGGTCATGGATCCGCAGCGGGTGGTCCACCGAGTCCGCGTCGGTCAATACCTCGGACAGAGCGATGGTCGCATCGTCGCGATCCGCGAGGATGCCCTGGAACTCGTCGAACTCATTCCCGATGGTTCGGGTGGCTGGCTTGAACGCCCGGCGCGTCTCGCGCTCGACAATGAATAAGCAGTGGGGAATCGCATGAAGCGCACATCCAAGTACTACAGCAGCGTCCTGCGGGTCAGCACCCTGCGGCTCACGGCTCTCGCCGCCCTACTCGGCACGGGCAATTTTGCGCTCGCCGCCGGCAGCCTCGACAACATCAGCTTCTCGGCAGGCCCGGGCGGACAGGTCGACATCACGCTCAGTTTGAGCGAGCCCGCGGCCGAATTGCCGGTGTTCACCACCGACGACCCTCCCCGAATCATCGTCGACCTGCCGGACACTCGAAACGCGGTCGCGCAGCGACGCATTCCTGTAGGCATTGGTGCCACCAGCGCGATCTCCACGGCTGAAGCGGCGGGTCGCACCCGAGTCTCGATCGACCTGTTTCGTTCCAGCGCATACCAGACCCGCACCGAGGGCAACAACGTCATCCTCAGCGTGGGTGGCGCCAGTACAGCGGCCACCCAGGTGACAGCGTACGCAGCCGATCCGGCCAAGCGCACCGCCAACGCCACCGAAGTCGCGAACATCGATTTCCGCCGGACGCCGCAGGGCACCGGCCGCATCATCCTCACCTTGGCAGGAGAGGGCGCCGCCTCGGATATGCGGGTGGACGGACAGCGCGTGCAGATCGACCTGGCCGGCGTGTTCCTGCCCGAGAAGATGGCCGAACGTCTGGACGTATCGGATTTCGCCACGCCGGTGCAGTCAGTGCAGCTGAGCCGCAGCGCCTCGGGTACTCGGCTTGACATCTCGATCAATGGCCGCTTCGAGCCGCTGGCCTACCAGACCGGCAACGAGTTCGTGGTCGAGATCGATCCCGTGCAGCAGGTCGTCACCGCCGACGGAATAGTCGCAGAAGGCGCAGCGCCCGGCTACACCGGCCGACCGGTCACTTTCACCTTCCAGGACATTCCGGTCCGAACGCTGCTGCAGCTGATTGCAGAGGAGTCCGGACTCAACATCGTGGCCGCCGATAGCGTCACCGGCAACATGACCCTACGCCTGATCAACGTGCCTTGGGACCAAGCCCTCGACCTGATCCTGCGCGCGAAGTCACTCGACAAGCGCCAGGATCGGAATGTCATCTGGGTTGCCCCGCAGGCAGAAATTGCCACCTACGAAAAGGCTGTTGCTGACGCTCGAATTGAGCAAGAGCTTCGAGCGGAGCTCGTTAGCGAGTACATCTCGATCAACTACGGCAGCGCTGAGGAAATCGCCAAGCTCCTCACTGAGGAGAGCAAAGGGAATCAGCAGTCCGGTCAGCAGCAGCAGCAATCGAGCGATTCGCGCGGTTTCCTGTCCCCGCGGGGCTCGGTGACCTTCGACAAGCGCACGAATACGCTTCTGCTGAATGACATTCCCGAAAAACTTGCCGAGGTCAAACGACTGATTGACCTTCTTGATCGTCCAGTTGATCAAGTGTTGATCGAAGCCCGCATCGTCATCGCCAGTGAAAACTTCGCTCGCGAGTTGGGCGCAAAGTTCGGAGTCTCCGGCGCGCGCGAGGACAGCAACGGTAACGTGATGACCACGTCGGGCAGTCAGCTCGCGAACAATGCGATGATCGGGCGGGCGCTTGAAAACCGTGCTGCCGGCCGACTCGGGTCAGCGGGAATTGGGAGCGCACTTGCGGATCTGCCCACTACGCGGTTGGGGGTAAACCTACCCGCTCTTGCCAACGAGGCAGGCGCAATCGGGTTCGCTATCTTGGGTGCTGACTATCTCCTAGATCTTGAGATCTCTGCGCTGCAATCCGAGGGGCGGGGCGAGTTGATCAGCAGTCCGCGTGTGATCACCGCCAACCAGCGCGAAGCGAGCATCAAACAGGGTCGAGAGATTCCCTATGTGACCATCACGACATCGGGAGGCGCCGCCACCGAGCAGGTGCAATTCAAGGAAGCCGTCCTCGAGCTGTTGGTTACGCCGACCATCACGCAGGATGGCCGCGTGTATCTCGTCCTCAATGTGAAGAAGGACGAAGAGGTCCCGCCGCGCATCAACAACGTACCGACGATCGCTACTCGTCAGATCAACACCGCTGTGCTTGTTGATGACGGTCAGACCGTCGTCATCGGCGGTGTGTATGAGTTCGACTCGGTCGAATCCATCAGCAAGGTACCCTTCCTTGGTGACGTTCCCGTCCTCGGAAACCTTTTCAAGAGGACCGGTCGAGGCACCACCAAGGCCGAGCTGCTCATCTTCGTGACCCCAAAAGTTCTGGCAGTTTCGGGCCGCTCCAACCGCTGAAGCGTTCCTCGACCATGTATAGCAATAGCTGCTCGGGCAGGACGCCCGACGGCAAATCTGGAGAGACCCAATGAAATCATCCGCTTGGCTGAAGTTTCTGACGCTCAGCGCCGTCGCTTTGCTCACGGCATGTGGCGGTGGCGGCGGGGGTAGTGACAACACCTTTACGCCACCGAGCAGCGCGCGTATCAGCGCGACTGCGCAGTCCGCCAGTGTTCCCGCGTCGTCGACCACGGCGATTACCGTCACAGTTACCCTGCCCAACGGCTCCGCCGCGGCGGATGGAACTGTGGTCAGCTCGAATGTCAGCCCAGGTGATCTCGGTGGACTGTTCGGTGTAGTGAACGGTCAGCCAGCAGGCACCACCGCGAACACTGTCGGTGGACGCGCAGAGTTCGTTTTCGTCGCCGGAACCTCACAGGGAGTAGCCACCGCTACTTTCAGCACCCAGCCTGCTGGCCAAGCCAGCGCGGTGACGACGACCGTGCAGCTGACCGTGACAGCGCCGACAGCCGAGGGAAACATAACGATTGAGGCGACGCGCACCCAACTGCCCGTCAATCTGTTCCTCGTGCCTCCCTTCCTCGGTTCGCCCTACGAGGCCGAATTGACCATCACGGCACGTTCCGCAAGCGGCCAGCCCATCAGCATTCCGCAAGGCGATGCAGGCGGTTTGGGCGTAAGTATCAATCCGGTCGGCTTGGCTGTTTTCTACACGCTGGACGACCCTGAAACCGAGGATGTGAATGAGCGCGTCGAGGCTCCGCTTGGGCAGGGTCCGGTAAATTTGGTGGCTGGCCGTGCGACGATCTTTGTCAACTCTCGGCTGAACACCGGCCGCGCGATTGTTACCGCGTCCGTGCAGGATCCTGACACTGGCCGCACTTTGACGGCCACTCAGGCGATTGACATCGTTTCCAGCACGCCACCATTGCCCGCGACCATCCAATTGTTCCCGACCTTCGCCGGCTTGTATGTTCAGGGATCAGGTGGTCCAACCTCGGGCGCTCTTGAAGTCGAGGTCAGTGACGGTATCGGGCAAGCGGTGCCGAACCCTGTAGCGGGAAGCACCTCCTTCAACAATGTTCGCGTCGAAGTGATCGGCGACGCACCTGCCGCTGCCAACGAGCGTGTCAGTGGCGTCAACGCTGCTGGCCAGACTGTTAGCGGGCAAAGCATCAATCTGCGCACTACGAATGGTGTTGCAACCTTCACTTTCACTACCGGCAACCGCGTGGGTCAAACCACGATTCGAGTTACAGCAGATCGCGCGGACAACAACGTCGACAACGGCATCAGCGATCCAGTGGTCACAGAGCGCACTGTCGTAATCTCCGACGGCAGCCTGTTCGCGCTCCAGATCACCAGTCCATTCAGCGACGCTATTAGAGCCAATCTGGTGGTTCCGACTTCAGAGGGTGCGGTGCGCCAGCTCGACGGCACATATAGCCTGACCATCAGCGCTTTGGCGACCGACCGTCAGGGCAACCCGGTGCTGGCCGGTACCCCGGTCGAATTTGGCCTGGTGGACGCGCCCTTGGTCGGCTTTCCGAACCAGGGCTCGGGTGCATTTGCCATCGCTGGCGTCGACGGCAACCCGCAGGAGAATGGCTTCCTGTTCACTGCCCCGACTGGAGCCTTCCAGACGGCAGGTGGTGGCGCAGGCCCTGGCGACACTCTGTTGGTGCTCGGACAGTCGGTTCCAGGCAACCGCGATCTGGAAAGTGCACGCAGAATTGCTCAGATCAACAGCCAGACCAGCCTGACCACGCTGCAGCGCTTCAATCGCAACGATGACACGGGCAGCAGTGTCGATAGCGGCAATGTGCTTCCCTACATCATTGGTCGCGCCCAGCACGGCAATATCATTGCGACGGGCTTCACCGATGAGAACGGCGTTGCCACGGTACGGATGAACTACCCGGTGTCACGTTTGGGCCAGAGCGTTGCGGTGTGGGCGCGCGGTTCTTCGACCACGTCCTCGGGCACGAAGTTGGTGACCGACATCGAAACCTACGTCTACCCGGGTATCGCCGACCTCAGCATCATCGCGAGCCCAGGAACCATCCCAGGCAATACGACTGCTTCGGTCACCGTCTGTCTGCGAGATTTGCTGAACTCGCCAATCCAGGGCGCCTATATCGGCTTTGGCTTTGCGCTCTCCACCGGCACCGGCACCATTGGCGGACGCAACAGCGGCCTCTTGCCCAACCCGACTGGCAGTAACGGATGTGTGCTTGCATCTGTGGTGACCAGCGGGATGAGCGAGGACGGCGACAACATCTTGACCTTCTCTGTCGGTGAAGCGGAGGCGGAGGTCGAGATCAAGGTGGCTGATGACTTGATTCTGCAGGCCTTCCCCTCCGCGTTCATCGGAAACGGCAGCTTCGAAGTGAACCTGCGCCTGATCGACGGCGCTGGCAACGGCGTGGCCGGCCGAGCGATTGCGGTCGAGTGCTCAGGTTCCGGAGACACCGCCATCGTCAGCGTCACCCAGCCGCCGACGATCACCGATGCAAGCGGAAATAGCCGCGCTCTGATTACCGCTTCCTCGATGGATCAGCCAGACGGCGGGGCGGAGTGGGAATGCGAATTCAGCCTGGCGGGTGGAGAGCCGGCGGCAACGGTGATCTTCAAGGGTCGCGACAGCTGCGCGGGCGGTGACGGCTTCAGTCCGCCTGCGCTGCCGGGTGATTGTGACGACGAGGAACAGCAGAGCGTGCTTCTCAACGTCGTGGCCGGTGGCACCGGGAACTACAGCATCCTTTCAATCCCGGCGGGCTTGGCCTGTACTCATCCTGGTGTCGGCTCCACACCCTGCGCCAGTAACTTCCCTGCGAACAACGATGTGACCCTGGTGCTGACCAGTGGCGGTGTTCCGTACACGACTTTCACTGTCAGTGGAGCGTGCGCCAGCGGTGGCGGCAATACGATTCAGATTCCGGGTTTCAATACACCGGCAACCTGCACCATCACCGGCAACTGAAGTCGGTAAATCAACAGCAGTGAGCATCAGCAGAAGGGCCGCGCAAGCGGCCCTTCTGCTGTATGGCTCAAGTTCTCTGACGAGCGCTGTGGGCATTCGCGGCGGAGCGCGCGTTCGAGTCGAACCATCAGGAGCGCTCGTCGTGGTGCTATTGCTCTGGCTGAAGTCCGGTACGGCGAAGTGCGCGCGGAGGCGGGGCAGGTGAGATCGCACCACGGGTCGACAGTTTCGACTGCTGCGAAGTCATTGGTAGTCCAAGGTCAGCGCCCCCCGTCAAGGATCGTGAGCAGGGTTCCAGCGGGTAGGGCCCATTCCCGATCGCAATAGCGTGGCCCGTCTCTGTCGATTCCGCGCGGCGGCGGTATCGCATCAGTTTCAGCGCACTTTGCATCTTCCATCCATGTGATTCGCGAGATCAGGCCGCTGATCCTGCCCAAGTCGGCGTGGGCTTCGTCTGGCGCTGCAAGCTCGGAAGCCGCAGGTTGAATGCATCTGGGCGATGTGGGGTTGTCCTCACCCTCATGGATCCCTACAAGCAAGCAGTGAGCGGCTCAGAGCGTCTCCAGGAGTCGTTCACATGCTGGACGGTTAACTCTATGAGGACAATTGACCCCGCGCGGCGGCCACTTGACGGCCTTCAATCACGGGCCGATGTCCAGCCTCTGCCCCTGCAGCGATCGCCCATCAGTACCCCACGCCTCGGGCGTGCTTGAACTCCCCCCTGTGCGCTGGCATCGTCCGAACGTCAAGAGAGTGAGTCTCTTGAGCCCACGATTGTCTGAGAGACCGCGCCCGTGGCCCAGCACCGAATCGAACTGAAACCTGGAGAGGTGCTGTTTCGGGAGGGCGATCCGCCCGACTGTGCGTTCCTCGTGCAGTCCGGAAGCCTCGCGATCACCACCGGGCCGGAGCCGCGCCTGCTGGCCGAGGTCCACGCGGGAGAGCTGCTGGGTGAGATGGCGGTGATCGACCGTTCGCCGCGCACCGCGACAGCTACGGCCATCGACCTCTGCGTACTCGTTCCGATCACTCCGGAGCAGATCGCCGAACGTCTGCTCAACACCGATCCGGTGGTACGCGCCCTGCTGGAAGGCCAGCTAAGGCGCTACCGCGCCACCCTAGCCAATCTGCAGGGTCATGCCCCGATCGTTGTCGAGGCCGTGAGCGAGCCGATTGACGGTATCGGCAAGATCCGGCTGGAATCGGAGCTTCGTGAGGCACTGAGCAATGGTGGACTCGAGGTTCGTTTCCAGCCGCTGCTTGATATCGAGCGCGGCGAGATCGCGGGCTACGAAGCACTCGTGCGGTGGAACCACGACCAGCGCGGCCAGATTTCGCCGGCGGAGTTCATTGCACTTGCGGAGGAAACCTCGCTGATCGTGCCGGTCGGGGAGTTTGTTCTGGAAGCCAGCCTGCAGGCGCTGGTGCAGATCGGCGCTCCGCGGGGCCGGTTGCCTTTCATTGCGATCAATGTCTCGGCGCGTCAGCTCGTGGAAGACGCACTGCTGCCGCAGCTGTTGCAGCGGCTGCGGGCGCACGCCATCCAGCCCGCTCAGATCAAGATCGAGATTACCGAAAGCCGCCAACTGGACTATGTGCGGGTCGCGGCGATGATGCGCAGCGCGCGCGAGGCGGGTGTGCGCGTCGCTCTGGACGACTTCGGTACCGGCTACTCGAACCTGCAGCATATGCACCTGCTGAGTTTCGACACCCTGAAGGTGGATCAGGCTTTCGCTCGCAGCATGCTGGAAGATCCGCGTGCGCGCCGCATCGTTGAAGCGATTGTGTCCATGGCCCATGGCCTTGGCGCTGACGTGGTCGTGGAGGGCATCGAGCACGAAGCGCAACTCGTTGTCCTGCGCGAGTTGGGGTGCCGCTATGCGCAGGGCTGGCTGGTCGGGCGCCCGATGGGCCTTGAAGAGCTGCTTGCGCGACAAGGGCGTGCCGGCGCTTAAATCCGAGCGGTCGGCAACCAGCAGTCAAGGCGGGCGGATACGTTTGCCCCTTAGGCCCTTCGGCCCGACCTGCGCGAACCAGCTTGGGCCCGTTTCGAAATCAAAGCGCCGCCGCAGCCTTGATGCCGGCAGTCGCCGGGACGCAGCGTCCGGCCTGCTTGCTCGAATCGTCTTGCACAGACGTCGCCGCACCCACCAACTGCACAGGCTGAAAGCGAACCGCCCCTGCATACTCCGGCTAACGAGCACTCACACAGGCGGAAACTGCCTCCTGAATAGGCGCTTGAGTACTTCCCAAACCTGCGAAACGGGTCAGGCTTCTGGAGCGAACTCGAACCGTGATTCACGCGGAAGCCGAACGACGTGGCGCTCGCGTACCTGGGCGGCAAGGCGGCTTGACTGCGCCACCGCCTTCTCGGCGACGACGACGAGGGCGGTTGGAGGATTCGGCTTCTTGAGACTTCGAGCACTTCGCGCTGCTCTGCATTGCCGCCTGCGAAGCGAGCCCAAGGGTGCTCGCTTCGCAGGCGGCCAAGCGCAGCGCAAGCGTCTCCATGCCCCAGCCAACTGGGTGCGGCAGAGAACCGCCGGCTGAAGTGTCCAACCCGACACGAGGTCTCCGTCAAGTCAAGCCACAGCCCGTTGTTGCCTGAAAAGAATCAGCCACAGGCCTGAACCAACCCGCGGTACGCGCGGTCCAACTCCGCCCAAAATCGGTGACCCCCTGATGCTTGCGACTGAAAGCCCAACCTCGGAACCCACGACCGATCCTCTCGCCGCCCGCTTCACCGCACTACGGGATTCCCTCGCCGCCGAGGTGGTCGGGCAGCCCGAGCTGGTCGAACGCTTGCTGATCGCGCTTCTGGCCGATGGGCATCTGCTGGTGGAAGGCGCGCCCGGGCTGGCCAAGACCACGGCCATCAAGGCACTGGCGGCGCGCATCGAGGCCGACTTCCACCGCGTCCAGTTCACCCCCGACCTGCTGCCTGCGGACCTGACCGGCACCGAGATCTACCGCCCCCAGGAAGCGCGCTTCGAGTTCCAGCCGGGTCCCCTGTTTCACAACCTGCTGCTGGCCGATGAGATCAATCGAGCGCCGGCCAAGGTGCAATCCGCCCTGCTGGAAGCCATGGGCGAGCGCCAGATCACCGTCGGCCGCGTCACTTACACGCTGCCTGATCTGTTTCTGGTGATGGCGACGCAGAATCCGATCGAGCAGGAAGGCACCTATCCACTGCCCGAAGCCCAGCTGGATCGCTTCCTGATGCATGTGCGCATCGGCTATCCGCGGGCTGAGACCGAAGCCGAAATTCTGCGGCTGGCGCGCGTGCGCGCCCTGCAGGAGCTGGACCCGAGCACTGCTGCGCTGCAGCCCGGCAAGACCGCCAAGATCAGCGCCGACGAAATCCGCGAAGCGCGCCGACGCATTCTGGGCCTGCATTTCGCACCCCGTCTTGAGCGCTATCTGATCGAGCTGGTGCTGGCCACCCGCGACGCCACGCCCTATGGCGCCGAGCTCAAACGACAGATCGCGTTCGGCGCCAGCCCGCGTGGCTCCATTGCACTCGAGCGCTGTGCGCGCGCTCACGCCTGGTTGGCCGGGCGCGATTTCGTTGCGCCCGAGGACATCCGCGCGGTTGCGCTCGATGTGCTGCGGCACCGCGTGCTGCTGAGTTTCGAAGCCGAGGCCGAGGGACTCGACAGCGATGCGCTGGTGCGCACCCTGCTGGACCGCGTGCCCCTGCCTTGAGTGCTGCGTCCAACGCCATGAACAGTGCTGCGCAGTCCGCGATCGTTCCCGAGCTGTCCGAGCTGGTTGCGCTGCGCACGCGCGCCGCCCAGCTTGCGGCGGGCGCGCGCAGACGCTCAGCCGATCGCGCGGCCGGAACGCGGCACAGCCCCTTCCGCGGCCGCGGCATGGACTACGCCGAATCACGCGCCTATGCCGCTGGTGATGACGTGCGCCACATCGACTGGCGACTGACCGCGCGCGCCGGCGAGCTGCACACCAAATTGTTCGCCGCCGAGCGCGAGCGCACCTCGGCCGTGCTGCTGGACACGTCGGTATCCCTGCAGTTCGGCACCCGAAACTGCTTCAAGTCGGTGCAGGCTGCGCGCTTGGGTGCGCTGTTCGCGTGGTTCGCGCAGTCGGAAGGCGACCGCGTCTGCGCAGCAGCATTTGGACGACGCGCTGGCCAGCTGCCGGCTGCCGGCACTCAGCGCGGCGTGCTGCGTGTGCTGAAGGCGCTCTGCGAATGGTCTGCGCATGAACAGGCGCCTACGCCACCTCAAACCCTTGCCAAGGCCGTGGATGCGCTCGACCGCACCTTACGTGCGGGCGCTCACGTGCTCCTGCTGCTGGATGCCGCCAGCCTCGACGAAGACGCCATGCGCGGCCTGCTGCGACTGCGCCGGCATCACGACGTGATTGCTGCGCTGCTGGTCGATCCGCTCGAACGCGAAGCGCTTCCGCCCGGTCGCTACCGCGTCCAGACCGCAGCGGGCGAAACCCTGCTCGACGTGCCGCGCAGCGGTCGGCCGGAGTGGCAGCACGCCCTGCGCGCGCGCCAGGATGCCGCGCTGGAGCGACTGCAGCGCGCGGGAGTCGGCGCGCGTCTGGTCAGCACCCGCGAGGACCCCGTCCCGGCCCTGCGCGACCTGCTGCGCGGTGCGCCGCCTCGGGAGGGTGTATGAATTCGGGCCTGCAGCTGCGTGATATCCAACTCCCGCCCGAACCCGGCCTGTGGCCGTGGCCGCCGGGCATCTGGCTGCTGCTAGCGATCGCTGCTGTGGTACTCGCGTGGCTGGTTCTGCGCATGCGCCGAGCTGCAGCGCGCCGTCGACGCATACATCAATGGCGACAAGCCCTGCGCACCGTCGCCGGCAACCGCCGCGCTGCGCCGATCGAACGCGTCGCCGCGGCGTCGGAATTGCTGCGCCGGGCGGTGCGCCAGCGCCATCCTGAGGCCGCTGCGCTCGAAGGTGCCGCGTGGCGCGCGCATCTGGCGGCACTGGGCCCGCTGGCCGAGCCTGATTCTGGACTCGATCTACTGGTGCACGGGCCGTGGCGCGCACACCTCGCCGACGCCGATGCCGAGCTTGCCGTGTCACGTGCGGATGAGCGCCTACAGCGTCTGCTGGAGCAGTGGCCGTGAGCGCGTGGATGCCAATGGTCGAGGCCTTCGAACTGGCCCGGCCCTGGGCGCTGTGGCTGCTGCCCTTGCCCTTGCTGGCCCTGCTGCTTCCGCCTGCACGTCGGCTCGCAGGCAGTGCCCTGCGTCTGCCCTTCGAGCTGCCCGCAGCTGCCGTGACCGCGGCGCGCTCGCGGATCGCGTCACCGCGACTGTTCGCGGCCCTGCCGATCTGGCTGCTGCTGTGTTTCGCCGCGGCCCAACCGCAGCGACTGGGCGAAATCGAAGCACCCCCGAGCAGCGGGCGCGACCTGCTGCTGGCGGTGGACGTCTCGGGTTCAATGGCCGCCGAAGACATGCAGATCGGCGGGCGCCGGGTCGACCGGCTGACCGCCGTCAAGCGCGTGCTCGGAGACTTTCTGGATCGGCGGGCCGGCGACCGCGTCGGCCTGATCCTGTTCGGACAAAGCGCCTATCTGCTGACGCCGCTGACTTTCGACCGTGCGCACGTGCGCTACCAGCTGGAGACCAGCGTGATCGGCATGGCCGGGCGGGAAACCGCGATCGGAGACGCGATCGGGCTGGGCGTCAAGCGCCTGCGCGAACGCGAAGAAGGCGAGCGCGTGCTGATCCTGCTCACCGACGGCGTGCACAACGCCGGTGCGCTCGACCCCGATCGCGCCACCCAGCTGGCCATCGCCGAAAAGGTTCGTGTGCATACCATCGGCATGGGCGGCGACGGCGGCAGTGCCAGCGTGTTCGGACTGCAGGTGGCCACAGCGGGCGCCGAGATCGACGAAGCCAGCCTGCGTCGCATCGCCGACAGCACCGGCGGTCGCTATTTCCGTGCTCGCGATACGCGCGAGTTGGCGGGCATCTATGCCGAGCTCGACCGCCTTGAACCAGTCGAGCAGGACGCCGAACCGCTGCGCCCGCGCCATGAGCTGTTCCATTGGCCGCTCGGCCTGGCTCTGCTGCTGGGCTTCATCGTGCTTGGCGTTGGCAGCCCGCGTTCGCGCGAGGTGGGGGCATGAGCGCACTCGGCCTCGACCACATCCACTTCCTGCGGCCGCTCTGGTTGCTGGCGCTGCTGGCCCTGCCCCTGTTGGGCTGGCTGCGTTGGCGTGCGCAGGTCAGCAGCGACCCGTGGCGCGCGGTCGTGGACGCGCCCTTGCTCAGCGTGCAGTCGGCCGGCCGCTCGCGTGCGCCCCGCTTGCCCGAGCTGCTGTTGTTCGTCGGGGTCGCCATCAGCGTGCTGGCCCTGGCGGGCCCGGCCTGGCGGCAGCTGCCGCAGCCGCTGATGAAACTGCAGGCGCCGCTGATCGTGGCACTGGATCTTTCTGCCAATGTCCGCGCCGCCGATCTCAAGCCGGATCGCTTGAGTCGCGCGCGACTCAAGCTGGCCGAACTGGTGCGAAAGCGCGCCGATGGCCAGACCGCCCTGATCGCGTTCGCCGGCGAGGCTTTTACCGTGGCGCCGCTGACCGACGACGCGACCACGTTGGATGGGCTACTGGCAGCGCTGGATCCCTCGATCCTGCCGGTGCCGGGGCAGCGTCCCGAGCGGGCGATCCGCATGGCCCGGCGCCTCCTGGAAGACAGCGGTGCCCGCCGCGGGGACTTGCTGCTGCTCACCGATCGCGTCGGCAGCGCCGCCATCGAAGCCGCACGCGAGTCGGCAGCGGCTGGTCTGCGGGTGTCCGTGCTGGGCCTTGGAACCCCCGAAGGCGCGCCGGTGGCGGTCGGTGGCGGAGGCTTCATGCGCGACGAAGCCGGCAACATCCGCCTGCCGCGGCTGGATGAGCCCAGCCTGCGCGCGCTCGCCGAGGCCGGGCAGGGCAGCTACGCCCGTTTCACTGCCGACGCCAGCGATCTGCACACGTTGGGTTTCGACAGCATGCCGACCGGCACCGAGGTTCAGCGCATGGATTCGGGCCCCGGCCCGGGTGCTGACAGGGAAACCCTGCGTTATCAGGACGAAGGCCCGCTGCTGGCCTTGCTGCTGCTGCCGCTGGCGGCGCTGGCGGCGCGCCGGGGCTGGCTGCTGATATTGCCCTTGGTGCTGTTGCCGCTGGCCTCACCCACCCGCGTTCAGGCGCAAGCCCCGCCTGTGGCCCACTCGGCGGCCACCCAAGCCGAAGCCCCCGGCGAGCCCAGTCCAGGTGCGATCGCACAGTTCTGGAACGATCTGTGGAGCCGTCGCGACCGTCAGGCCTGGCAGGCTCTACAGGACGGCGCACCCGAGCACGCCGCGCGGCTGGCGAAGGACCCTGCGCTCCGCGGCAGCGCTGCATATCGAGCCGGAGACTTTGACACCGCGCTGGAGCAGTTCGCGCAGGGCGATGACGCCCGCGACCACTACAACCGCGGTAATACCTTGGCGCAGCTGCAGCGCTTCGAGGAGGCACTGGCCGCCTACGACGCTGCGCTGGCGCGCGAACCCGAGCATGCCGATGCCGCAGCCAACCGCCAAGCGGTCGAAGACTGGCTGCAGCAGCAGGAACAGCAGCAGGACAGCCAGAGCGGCGAGCCGGGTGAAGACGCGCAGCAAGGCGAGCAGGGCGAACCGCAGTCCGAGCCCGGCGAAGACGGTGAGGACGCCTCTGAGGACGCGCAGCAGGGCGAACCCGCGCAGGACCCGGCTGAACAGGAAAACGAATCGACGGGACAGGGCGACGAGACCGGCAATGAGACCGAGCAGGAGACGCCGCAGGATCCCGCCTCCGACAGCAACGATGCCGAGGCGCAGCAGGCGTTCAACGAGGCCATGCAGCAAGCGCTGGAGCAGGCCGACGAGAAGCCCGAAGCCGAGCCTGAGCCCGAAGCCCTGACCGCGGAGGCCATGGCCGAAGCCGAGAAGCGTCAGGCGCTCGAACAGCTGATGCGACGCGTACCTGACGACCCCGGCGGCCTGCTGCGCCGCAAGTTCCTGCTTGAATACCAGCGCCGCCAGCGCGAGGGCGAACCCAGATGAGTGTGCACATGCGGAACGTTCTGAGCCTGCTGCTCCTGCTGTATCTGCCTGCGCTGGCCTCGGCCCAGGGTACGCGCGCGTTTCTCGACCGCGAGCAGATCGTGCTGGGTGAATCGGTCACGCTCAACATCGAAAGCGACCAGCCCGGCAGCGGTGAGCCGGACCTGTCCGCGCTGGGTAACGATGTGCGCGTGCTCGGCAGCTCCAGCAGCACCCAGATCAGCGTGATCAATGGCCGCCAGAGCATGCGCACGCTGTGGGGTGTTGTGTTGGAGCCGCTGTCCGCCGGCGTGATCGGCATCCCGGCGCTGGAAGTGCGCGGCCAGCGCACCGAGCCCCTGCGCCTTTCCGTGCTGCCGGCTGCAGCACAACCGCGCGACAGCAATGCCGACCTGCTGCTCGAAGTCGAAGCGGCACCCGAGCAGCCCTACGTGCAGCAGCAAGTGATCTACACCGTGCGCCTGCTGTACGCGGTAACCCTGCTCGATGGCCAGCTCGACGAGCCGCGCGTCAGCGGCGCCGACATCCGCCGACTCGGTGGCGACGCCACCTACAGTCGCGACATGGGCGGGCGTCGCTACAGCGTGGTTGAGCGCCGGTATGCGCTGACGCCGCTGGCCTCCGGCCCGTTGAACATCGAAGCGCCGCGTTTCCGTGGGCGCGCGCTGGCCGGCGGTCGCGCCAACCGGATGTTCGATCCCGGCACGCCGGTGTCGGCGGCCGGCGATGCGATCGAACTCGAAGTGCGCCCGCGTCCTGCCAGTGCCGGCGAGCCCTGGCTGCCTGCGCAGTCGCTGGAGTATCGCGCGCAGACCAGTGCGGCCGGTCAGTTGCGCGTTGGCGAGCCGGTCACGCTGTCGCTGCGCCTGTCGGCGCGAGGGCTGTCGGCCGAGCAGCTGCCTGAACTGGTGCTTCCGCCTATCGAAGGCGCCGAGGTCTATCCCGACCAGGAGGCCAGCCAGACGCGCGAGGGCCCGCGCGGCATCGAGGGCGAGCGCAGTCGTGGCTTCGCGGTGGTGCCCAACCGGCCCGGCACGCTGGAACTGCCGCAGCTCACGATTCGCTGGTGGGACACCGCCAGCGACCAGGCGCGCGAAGCGGTGATCGAGGCGCAGCGCTTCGAGGTGGAAGCCGGCGCAGGCGCAGCGGCCGGTGCGAATGCGCCCTCATCAGCAGCGCGCGATGCGGCCCCCGTGGGCGGCGTGCCCCACGCGGTGATCGACGGCGTGCATCCGCTGTGGCGTCTCGCTGCCCTTCTCCAGATTCCGCTGTGGGCGCTGCTGCTGGTGCTGTGGTGGCGTGGACGCGGGCGAACGCCGCGCGCCAACCCGACAACTTCAACGGCACCGCCGCAAGCGGGCCCCTCGCTGGCGGCCGCGCTGCGTCGCGGAGAACTGGAGGCGATCGCTGAAGCGCTGCGTGGTCTGGCCCGCGCGCGTGGCCTCACGGCGGATCTCAGCGCGCTTGCGCAGGCGCTTGACGATGCCCCCCAGCGCGCTGCCGTTGAAGCCCTGCAGCGCAGCCTGTATGCCGGTGCCGACGGCGCGCCTGCCTTGCAGGCCCTGCGCGCGGCCTTCGCCCGGGCACCGGTCTTTCGCAGCGCAGCCTCGGCCGGCCCGCCGCAGGCCGAGCTGCCGCCGCTGTATCCGCGAAGAGCCAGTTGAGCAAAGCCAGCGTGCAGGGCGTGCCTGTCTTGAAGCGCTGCAGCGGTGACGCAGGCGGTCCGGTCTCGCACCCTGTCGATCGACCCCCGACCCGCGTGGCCCCCTGATGTACCATCCGGGGTCGCTGCAGGCAGGCCAGGGTTGGTCGCAGGCGGCGGCGGTGCGGCGGGCGGTGCCGACACCGCGCGCGGCGGGCGAGGGTTGTTCAGTCAACTCGCGATCGCACGCTCCATCCATGCACAGTCCTCTGGGGGGACGCTCATGATCCAACGTGTCGCGCTGGCCTTGCTGCTGGCTCTAAGCTTTCCTGCCTTTGCTCAGGATTCCGCGCCCGAGGGCACTCAGGGTTTCGAGACGGTCCAGGCCGCGCAGGCCGAGCCTGCACCCGCCGAAGCCGCGGCGGCACCGGCGCCCGGTTTTTCAGCAGTGGCCGATCCTGTTCCGGAAGCCGAGCTTGGCCTCGATCAACGCATCGAGGCGATCATTCGACCGATCGCAGATGCCGTCTCCGGCGGCATTTTCTTCTCGGTCCGCGTCGGCGGCACGGATGAAGCGCCGGTCATGTTCCCGCTGATCGTCGGCTGGCTGATCCTCGCCGGCCTGGTGTTCACCCTGTATCTGGGCTTCATCAATTTCCGCGGCTTCACCCACGGGTTTCGCCTGCTGCGCGGCGACTTCAGCAGCAAGCGCGATGCCGGCCCCGGTGAGGTCAGTCACTTCCAGGCGCTGACCTCGGCGGTGTCCGGTACCGTGGGCTTGGGCAACATCGCGGGCGTGGCGGTGGCAATCACCATTGGTGGCCCTGGCGCCACCTTCTGGATGGTGCTGGCTGGCCTGTTGGGCATGTCGACCAAGTTCGTCGAGTGCACGCTCGGTGTGAAGTACCGCCTTGAGAAAGCCGACGGTACGGTCTCCGGCGGCCCGATGTATTACCTCTCGCGCGGTATCGCCGAAAACTATCCGAACATGAAGTGGTTCGGCTGGAAGCTGGCGATCATCTTCGCGATCTGCGCGATGCTGGGCGCGATCGGCGCCGGCGCGATGTTCCAGGCCAACCAGGCCTACTCGCAGCTGTTCAACGTTACCGGCGGTGCCGATGGCCCGCTCGCCGGCAACGCCCTGTGGTTCGGTCTGGCCTATGCCGCGCTGGCTGGCGCCGTCGTGATCGGCGGTATCACCCGCATCGGCAATGTCACCTCGAAGCTGGTGCCGGCGATGGCCGCGCTGTACGTGCTGGGCTGTCTGTTCGTGATCCTGAGCCATGTGGGTCAACTGCCCGCGGCGATCGGCGCGATCTTCAGCGGTGCGTTTACCGGTGAAGGTGCGGTCGGCGGCATCATCGGCGCGCTGATCGTCGGCTTCCGCCGTGCGGCGTTCTCGAACGAAGCCGGCCTCGGCTCGGCGGCGATCGCGCATGCCGCGGTCAAGACCCGCGATCCGGTCACCGAGGGCTTCGTCGCCCTCTGGGAGCCCTTCATCGATACCGTGGTGATCTGCACCATGACCGCGCTGGTGATCATCATCACCGGCCAGTACCTGGTCGAGGGCGGCGGTGGTGACGGCGTGCAGCTCACCTCGAATGCGTTCGGCAGCGTGGTCAGCTGGTTCCCCTACGTACTCACCTTCGCGGTGCTGCTGTTCGCGTTCTCCACCACCATCACCTGGGCCTACTACGGCGCCAAGGCCGCGGCTTTCATGGCGCGCGAGAACAAGGGCGTGCTGTACGGCTTCAAGTTCTTCTACCTGGGCACCGCGGTGCTGGGCTGCACCCTGCAGCTGTCCAGCCTGGTGGATATCGCTGACGCGCTGCTGTTCATCATGGCGATTCCGAACCTGATCGGCGTCTACCTGTTGATGCCGGTGGTCAAGCGCGAGTTGAACGCGTACTGGGCGCGCATGAAGGCGGGCCAGCTGCGCAACTACCGCGACCAGCCGGAGGCCTGAGCCATGGACGCTGCCCGCGGGATGTCGCTGCACACCAAGATGGCCATAGGTTTCGCGGTGGGCATCACCGCGGGCATCCTGGCCAACGTGTA
Organism: uncultured Aquimonas sp.; assembly: GCA_964586455.1. Lineage (GTDB taxonomy): Bacteria > Pseudomonadota > Gammaproteobacteria > Xanthomonadales > Xanthomonadaceae > Aquimonas. The sequence continues at coordinate 22,502 of CAZPHV010000032.1, read as the reverse complement.
TTTCGCGGATGCCGAATGGTTGGCGGCGCTGATCCACTACGTTACCGATCCGGTGGGCCAGGTGTTCCTGCGCCTGCTGTTCATGCTGGTGGTGCCGCTGGTGTTCTCCGCGCTGGTGCTGGGCGTGGTCGAGATTGGCGATCCGCGTTCGCTGGGCCGCATCGGTGGGCGCACCCTGATCTTCATCCTTGCAGTGACCTCGATCGCGGTCACCATTGGCCTGGTCATCGTCAACCTGGTGCAGCCGGGTCAAGGCCTGCCGCCGGAGCTGGCGGATGAGCTGATTGCCGGTTCCAGCGAACGCGTGGCCGATATCGCTGCCAAGGGCTCCGCGGTGTCCGGCATTGATCTGCTGATCAACATCGTGCCGCGCAACCCGCTGGCCTCGGCCGTCAATGGCGATTTGATCGGCGTGATGTTCTTCGCCCTGATGTTCGGCATCGCCGCCACCGTGGTCGCCAGCACCGGCACGCGCAACTTTGTCGGTGCGGTGCAGGGCGTCTACGACATCTGCCTGAAGCTGATCGGCTGGATCATCCAGCTGGCGCCCTACGCGGTGGCCTGCTTGCTGTTCAGCATCACCGCCAAGCTTGGCTTTGCGGTGCTGGCGCAGCTGGCGGCCTATGTGGGCACGGTCGTGCTCGCGCTCGCCATTCATTTCTTCGTGGTGTTCCCGATCCTGGTGCGCGTGTTTGGCGGTATGTCGCCGCTGAAGTTCTTCAAGGGCGCGCAGCCGGCGCTGCTGACGGCGTTTTCGACCAGTTCGTCCAGCGCAACCCTGCCCACCACGCTGGAATGCGCCGAGCATCGCCTCGGCGTACCGCGGCCGGTCGCGCGCTTCGTCTGCACCCTGGGCGCCACCGCCAACATGAACGGCACCGCCCTGTTCGAGGGCATCACGGTGCTGTTCCTGGCGCAGTTCTTCGGCGTCGAGCTGAATTTCGTGCAGCAGGTGAGCATCCTGGTGCTGTGCATCTTCGGCGCGATCGGCGCGGCCGGCGTGCCCGGTGGCTCGCTGCCAGTGATCGCGATGATCCTCGCGATGTTCGGCATCCCGCCCGAGGGCATCGGCCTGATCCTCGGCGTCGACCGCTTCCTCGACATGTGCCGGACCACGGTCAACGTCGGTGGCGATCTGGTCGGTTCGGTGGTGGTGGCACGTGGCGGCCTGCTGCCGCCGCACCCAGAGCATGGCCACGCGCATCCGCACCAGCACGCGGATGGGCATCGTCCTGCGGGCCCGGCAACGCAGGCGGACGCGCGCGCGGAGGTCTGAGCGCGTGCAGGACTCCGACCTCACCGGCCTGCTGCAGGCTTGGCGCGGCGGCGATCGTGCCGCGCTTGATCGCCTCTTGCCCGAGGTCTATGGCCTGCTGAAGCGCATGGCTGCGGGTCGCATCGGCAGCGGCGACCGCACGCCCACGCTGGAACCCACGGCCCTCGTGCACGAGGCCGTGCTGCGCCTGTTGGGCGGTAGCCCCGACTGGCAGAACCGCAGCCACTTCCTGGCGGTGGCCGCTCTGCAGATGCGCGCCGTGCTGGTCGATCATGCGCGCGCGCGGGTGGCGGCAAAGCGCGGCGGCGGGGCCGCCATGGTGACCCTGCGCGCTGCCGACTTGGAGCCGTCGACTGGTGGCGTAGAGGTCGATCTGCTGGCGCTGGATCAGGCCCTGCAGCAGCTGACGAGCACCGACGCGCGCGCGGCCAAGGTCATCGAGATGAGCTACTTCGCCGGCATGCAGCGCGAAGAGATCGCCGAGGTGCTCGACGTCAGCCCGGCCACGATCGACCGCGACCTGCGCTTTGCGCGGGCGTTTCTGAATCGACAGCTGGCGGGTTGAGCGCGCGGGACGCTGGACCGTCGTGCCTGCGTACGCCTCTCGAACTCAAGGGCGGCTGCCCCGAGGGAAAGAGGCGTTTTGGCTCCGCCCCCTTCAACGTCGTCGCGGGGCGGCCCCTACGTTGGCGCGACCGCAGCTGAGACTTGGCAACAGCCTTGTGTACTGACTGAGGCAGGCTCTTGACAAGCTTGTTCAGAGGAGTAGCGTTACACCCACGCCGCCGGACTGACCAGCGGTACCAATGCCTGAGGGATACTCATGGACTTCGACTACGTGGTCTTCATTGGCCGCTTCGAGCCGTTCCACAACGGCCATCTCGCCGTCGCCCGCCACGCCCTGCGTCTGCTCCGGGGCACTGCTGACGGTAACGCTCCCCCAAGCACTACCAGAACTGCCAAGCCCGGCAAGCTCATCCTGCTGATCGGCTCGGCCGACGCACCGCGCACGCCGCGCAACCCCTGGACGGCCGCTGAGCGCCGCGTGATGGTGCAGGCCACCCTTGAGGATGCCGCCGAGCAGTTGATCGTGCGGCCGCTGCGCGACCACCTCTACAACGAGGCGCAGTGGATTGCCGCGGTGCAGCGCACCGTGGCCGAAGCCATCCGCGCCGATGGCGGCCCGGCAGACGCGCGCATCGGCCTGATCGGCCAGCGCAAGGACGCCAGCAGCTACTACCTGGAAGAGTTTCCGCAGTGGCGGCTGATCGATGTCGGCCACACCGAAACGCTGTCGGCAACGGATCTTCGCCGTCATCTGTTCGAGACCGGCCCCGGCGACTACGGCAGCCTGATGCTGGTGCGCGCCAATGTGCCCGAGCCGACCTTCGCAATGCTCGATGCCTTCCGCAAGCATGATCCGGCCTACGCGGATCTGGTCGAGGAATACCGCTTCCTGCGCGACTACCGCGCGGCCTGGGACGCAGCGCCTTATGCGCCGACCTTCGTCACCACCGATGCGGTGGTGGTGCATTCGGGCCATGTACTTTTGATTCGCCGCCGCAGCGCGCCCGGCAAGGGCCTGTGGGCGCTGCCGGGCGGGTTCATCCGGCCCGATGAGGCCCTGCTCGACGGCTGCATCCGCGAGCTGCGCGAAGAGACCCGGCTCAAGCTGCCGGCGCCGGTGCTGCGCGGCTCGCTCAAGGGCCGTCAGGTGTTCGACCACCCCGAGCGCTCGCTGCGCGGAAGAACGATCACCCACGCCTTCCACTTCGAGTTCCCGCAGGGCGAACTGCCCGGCGTGCGCGGCAGCGACGACGCCGACAAGGCGCGCTGGTTCCCGGTGGCCGAGGCGCTCGAAATGGGCCCGCGCCTGTTCGAAGACCACCTGCACATCCTCGAATACTTCATCGGCCGCGGTTGAGCCCCATCGTGTGGGCACCGTCCAACCACGCCCACCACACCGCCCGGGCCACCGACGCTTCGGCCACACGCGAACCCATAGGGTGGGCCCTGGCCCACCATGCCCTCCACACCGCCCCGGTCACCGGCGCCCGAAGCGTTCGACATCGATGAGAACAGGCAAGCATCGAGTTCATGGTGGGCCAGGGCCCACCCTATGGGGATCCGCTTCGACGCAGCGCGCACCGCCTTCCACTCCACCCGCACGACCCACCCGTAGAAGCCAACGCACGTACCCGCTCCGAAAAGCGCAAGCCAACACGCACATCCCCACCGCCGGCGGACAGACCACCGGCTTTCGACGCGAAGGAGTTTCACGTCATGAACATCCGTCACCCGTTCGACAACCTGATCCTCAACACCGACAGCTACAAGGCCAGCCACTGGCTGCAGTACCCGCCGGGCACCGACGCCAGCTTCTTCTATGTCGAGAGCCGCGGCGGCGTGCACGACCATGTGCTGTTCTTCGGCCTGCAGGCGATCCTGAAAGCCTACTTCAGCACCCCGATCACCCACGCCGATGTGGATGAGGCGCGCGACGTTTTCGCCGCCCACGGCGAGCCCTTCAACGAGGCCGGCTGGAGGCGCATCGTTGATGTGCACGGCGGCCACCTGCCGCTGCGTATCCGCGCCGTGCCCGAAGGCCATGTGGTGCCGACGCACCAGGCCCTGGTCACGATCGAATCGACCGATGCCGAGGCCTACTGGCTGCCCAGCTACATGGAAACCCTGCTGCTGCGCCTGTGGTATCCGGTCACCGTCGCCACGATCAGCTGGCAGGCCAAGCAGACGATCCGCGACTACCTGCAGCGGACCAGCGACGACCCCGAAGGCCAGCTGCCCTTCAAGCTGCACGACTTCGGCGCCCGTGGCGTGTCGAGCACCGAAAGCGCCGGCCTCGGCGGACTCGCTCACCTGGTGAACTTCCTCGGCACCGACACGGTGTCGGCACTGATGGCCGCACGCGCCTGGTATGGCGCCGACATGGCCGGCTTCAGCATTCCCGCCGCCGAGCACAGCACCATCACCAGCTGGGGCCGTGAGCGCGAGGTCGACGCCTACCGCAACATGCTCACGCAGTTCGCCAAACCCGGCGGTATCGTCGCCGTGGTGTCGGACAGCTACGACATCCACCGCGCCATCCGCGAGCACTGGGGCCAGACGCTGCGCCAGGAAGTCATCGACAGCGGCGCGACGGTGGTGATCCGCCCCGACTCGGGCGACCCCGTCGAGATGGTGCTGAGCTGCCTGGAGGCGCTGGACGAAGCCTTCGGCCACACAGTCAACAGCAAGGGCTACAAAGTGCTGAACACGGTGCGGGTGATCCAGGGCGACGGCATCGACCCGATCAGCCTGAAGCAGATTCTTGAGCACTTCACTGCAGCCGGCTACAGCGCCGACAATGTTGCCTTCGGCATGGGCGGCGGCCTGCTGCAGAAGCTCAACCGCGACACCCAGAAGTTCGCGCTCAAATGCTCGGCCGCGCGCGTCGACGGCGAGTGGATCGACGTCTACAAAGATCCCATCACCGACCCCGGCAAGCAGTCGAAGCGTGGCCGCCTCACCCTGATCCGTCACACCGAGTTCGGCAGCTGGAAGACAGTTCCTGTACCGAACGACATCGAGCGCATTGAAGACATGACACTGCCCGCCGGCTGGGCGCATGCGATGGAGACGGTGTGGGAGAACGGCGAGCTGGTGCGAGAGTGGACGCTGGATGAAGTCCGGGCGCGGGCGGCGCGCGGGTTGTAAGCGTCGACGCCTTGAAGAATGCCCGTCGTGCAGTCGGGCCCCGCGCTGGCAATCGAATGTACGGCGGGTGCCTTCGTCCCGCCCAGCAGCACCCCAAGGGAGTCTCCGATGACCGCAATCACCCAACGCTTCAGCGCAGCCGTCGAATACGCGCGCCGCGCACACGCAGGCCAAACCCGCAAGGGCACGGCCATCCCCTACCTTTACCACCTGCTCGGTGTGGCCAGCCTGGTGCTGGAGCACGGCGGCGACGAGGATCAGGCGATTGCCGGCCTGCTGCACGACGTGGTCGAAGACTGCGGAGCGCAGCACGCAGAACTCGTCCGCCAGCAGTTCGGCGACGCAGTAGCGCAGATCGTGGCCGACTGCACCGATGGCAGCGCTGAATCCAAACAGTCGGCAATGACGCCCGAGTCCAAGCGTGCGGACTGGCTGCAGCGAAAGCGTGCCTATCTGGCGCATCTCGCCGAAGTGGACGCGTACTCACTGCTGGTCAGCGGCTGCGACAAGCTGCACAACGCCCGCGCGATCCTCAACGATATCGAGGGCGAGGCCGGCCTCAAGGTTTTCCAACGCTTCACAGCGGGCCTTGAGGGCAGCCTTGCCTACTATGCTTCGATCGCCGAGCTGTTGCGCCGACGCAACGCACCCATGTGTGCAACGTTTGAGCACGTGGTCGAGCGGATGCATGTGCTTGCGGGGCAGGGGCGGCGGGGCTTGGAGGTCCTGTGAGTGTGAGCCTGCGCAGTCGCTTGGCGTGTCGCCCGACTGACCAACTCCGTCTCGGTTTGTCATGAGGCCTTGGATCCCTGCGCCGTCCAGTCCAGTCGGCTCAGTGCGAGCGCGACGTCTCACCTGCCCGCAGGTCCGCAACCAAGCGTCGCCGCGCATTGATTCGGATCACGCTCAGAGCAGACAGGAACCACGATGCAGATCGAACTGACGCCCGCGCAGGAAGCGGCCCTGATGACATGGCTTGCCCAGCGGCCAGAGGCGGAGCAGCTTGAGGCCTCCGCGCCCGCGGACTATGAGCTTTGCTTGGCCGTCACGGCGACGGCGACTCAGGCCCGAGCGCGCAAGGGTGCGAGTGAACTGGACCTTGGCGAAGTCCAACTGCGGCTGACGATGCACAGATCGCTGCAGTCGGCACCTCCGAAAGCCGCGCGATTCGTCGAGATGCTCAAGCGCTTCAATGCGAAGGAGCGCAACTTCCTGATGCGCTACGCACTGTGTCCGGCAGGCCCGCCCGCATTGTCGAGCCGGTTCATCGCCGATCTGCTCGCTCACCTTCGCAAGATCGGGATCGCTGGGCTCGACGGCATTCGACCGGTGTACTTCGGCATGGACTATCACCTGGAATGGATCCATGCGGCCTTGTGTATCTCTAATGGAATGGAGCTGAACACAAGCGCCCAGATCGAGAGAGAAGCCGAGGTGTGCGTTGAAGGCGTTGCACAGACCAAGAAGAAAGCAGCACGCATCGAGGACGTCGACCTGCTGCTGGTGCTGCAGCGGACCGACGGCAGCCTGCTGATGGTGTTGATCGAAGCCAAGGGTGCGTCCTACTTCGGCACCAAGCAGCTACGCAGCAAGGCTGCGCGGCTCAAGACCCTCCGAGCCTCACATGGCGATGAAGACGGCTGGTTGACCTCGATCCTGCTGCTGATGTCACCCGCGGAATTCGCGCCGTCGGCCAAGACTCGCAGCGATGTTGCTTCTGTCCTCGCCAGGCCTGAGCTTCGTTTCTGGCCAGAGGGCGTCGGTGAAGCTCTCTTGTGGATGCCCTTGGTCGGTTTCTTCGATGACCTGCAGCACCCGAGCGAGGCGCTGCGGGTCTCCACCTGCTATGCGAAGGGAGTGAGAGCCGAAAACCTCTCTGCCCGCGAGGCGCTGCCCTACACGCACTGGAAAGCGGAACCCCGATTGGCCGCATCGAGATCCGTCCGACCCGTGCAACTGTCATCCCCAAACAGGGCGCAATACGAAGACAGCGAGGATTGATTCTCAGTTTCTCTCAACCTCGATTCCACGCTCAGCCAACCCCGCTTTGGCGGGGCGTAGTCCGGCATGGAGCGCTCCACGCCATGCCCGGGCACGACCTGAGCCGAGGAGGCCAAAGAAGGCGCATCGACCACGAAATCAGCGCGCCCGTAGCGCGGTGAATCGTCCGGGACCCTACACCTACCCTCGTGAGACCGTCTTCGCCGAAAAGTTTGAGACGATTGTGGTTCTGGGTATCGCGAATAGCCGGATGAAGGACTACTTCGACCTGCTCAGCCTTGTCCGGGAGGGGCGGCTTGACCCTGCCGTTCTAGCTCGCGCTGTCATCGCCACCTTTGAGCGCCGAAGCACGCCGCTACCCGCCTCTACGCCAGTGGGCTGACGCGAGCGTTTTCCTCGGACAGCGACAAGCAGAAGCAATGGCGGGCATTCCTGCAGAAGGCGCGGCTCCAGGCGCCGGAACTGGTCGAGGTGGTCGAAGAGATCCGAGAGGCAGTTGCCTTGATCGTGGGTACGGCTTCCACTCCAGAGCAATAGCCAGGTTGATGTGCCCGCTTGATTGCGACCCTCGCAGTACGGTTCTTCCGCAGATGCGGCCGTTGGCGCGGATGCAGTAGAAGAAGCTGGCGCCCTAACGCGAGTGTTTCCCGACGTCACCCGCGATCTCCCGCTGCTTCGCAACAACCGAGCTCGATCCGATCACGGGGTACGACCCGGCTGAGCATTCGCGCAAGCGGGGTCAAAACCCCACGACCCGCGTCAGGCTCACCGGCACACGTAGAGTCGAAACTTGAAACATTCGTTGCCGCTTCGTCTTCCCAGGCTTTGTCCCGTTGCCAGAAGAGCAAGCGCAGCAAGTGCGGCGCAGAGGCCTTCGCCTAGCAACAGGTGAAGTTCGCCAGCCGGGCGCTGCAGCTGACACGGCTGCCGGCGTATCTGGCGGCGCGGGCCTGACCCCCGGCCGCTGTGCCTGGCAGATACAGCTTCCATTGCGTTTTCTTGAAAAACAGCTTAAAAGCTGTGTGCGGAGAATACAGCCCAGGATGCGTGCCGTGAGCCAATACACCGTCCGAACCCCAGAGCAGCTGCCCACCCTGCTCAAGGCTTTCCGCAAGCAGGCCGGACTGACCCAAGGCCAGCTCGCCATGCGCCTGGGCATCACGCAGCAGACGGTCTCTGCCCTGGAGCGCAACGCCGACAAGGTCAGCGCCGATCGGCTGCTGCAGCTGCTGGGCATCCTCGGCGTGGACCTGCTGCTGCAGTCGCGCGGCCGCGAACCCGAGGCGAAGACGCCCGCCGCCGGAGGCGCCGGATGGTGACAACCCGTACCGGGCGCACGTCGCGCCGCCAGACACTGGGCCTGTGGATGAACGGCGACTTCGTCGGCACCTGGCGCCTGGAGGCCAGTGCCGGCGACATCCTCGACTACGACGCTGGCTGGCAAGCCGCAGCGCATGGCCGCCCCTTATCGCTCTCGCTCCCATTCACACCGGGCGGCATGCCGCATCGCGGCGACGTCGTGCGCGCGTACTTCGAGAACCTGCTGCCGGACAGCCAAGAGATCCGGGCGCGGGCCGCGCGTCGCTTCCGCGCCAGATCCACGCAGGCGTTCGACCTGCTGGCGCAGATCGGGCGCGACTGCGTGGGCGCACTGCAGATCCTGCCCGACGGCATGACACCGGGCGACGTACGCACGCTCGATGCCACGCCGCTGGGCGAGCACGAAGTCGCCGCCATTCTTCGCGGCAGCGTAGCCCCGCCGGCGATGGCCGGCGCAATGCCGGCGGACGACGAAGACTTCCGCATTTCCATCGCCGGCGCACAGGAGAAGACCGCGCTCGCCTGGATCGACGGCCGCTGGTGCCTGCCCCACGGATCGACCCCGACAACCCACATTCTCAAGCTACCGATGGGTCTGGTCGGCAACATGAAGCTCGACCTGAGCCATTCCGTCGAAAATGAGTGGCTCTGCTCCCGCATCCTCAGGGCCTACGGGCTGCCCGTGGCCGAGTGCGAGCCGCTGCAGTTCGAAGATATAAAAGTGTTGTCGGTGAATCGCTTTGATCGTACCTGGCTCGACGGACCCACAGGGCCGTGGCTGGCGAGGCTGCCGCAGGAGGACATCTGCCAGGCCACCGGTACGCCCCCAGCCGTGAAGTACGAGTCGGACGGCGGCCCGGGCATCGAGCGCGCCATGGGCGTTCTGGCCATGTCGGAAACCCCGCAGGCCGACCGACGCACATTCCTCCTCGCGCAGTTGGTGTTCTGGATGCTGCGTGCCCCCGACGGCCACGCGAAGAACTTCAGCCTGTTCATCCGCCCCCGCGGGGCTTACGCACTCACGCCGCTCTACGACGTGATGTCGGCCTGGCCGGTCATCGGCGAAAGCAGCGGACTGCTGTCGGAGCACAAGGTCCGCCTGGCGATGGCAATCCGCTCGCGCACCGCGCACTGGAAGATGAAGGAAATCCAGCGCCGCCACTGGCTGGCGCTTGGCAAGCGCTACGGCGTGCTGGAAGACAACGGGCGCGACTTCGAGGCGATCATCGACAACCTCATCGCCCGGACGCCCAGCGTAGTGGCTGAGGTTGAGGCAGGACTTCCAAATGGCTTCCCCGCTGCTGTCGCGGGTCCGGTGTTGCAGGGCCTGGCGCGAGCGGCGCGACAGTTGGCGGGCACCTGATGCCACTCAGTGGTTGGAGTCTCAACCCTTCCGACTCTTCGCATGCGGTTCGTACCGCACGGACGTTCATCGAAAATTTCGGAACAGCCCCCAAGAGCCCACGTTGAGCGATGTTGTCTCGGACGTCACCGAGTGACTAGTCTGGTTCCTCCACATGCTGCACAGCGCCGTCGATGACGCGCAACACTCCATGGACGCTGGCCTCAGCGAGGCAGCGCTGGGTGGCAGCCCCCTTGAGCTCGCGCCAGGTGAAACTTCTCAACCAGTTGCTCGACGGATTCGAAGGCAAGCTCACCACCAGCAAGTGGTCGGCCATCGCCAAGTGTTCGTCCGACAAAGCGCTGCGTGACATTGACGAAATGCTTGCGCGCGGGGTTCTACCGAAATCGGATGCGGGTGGACGCAGCACCCCCCATGAACTGAACGATCTCCCGCGGTAGCTGCGTCGTCTGAGGTTGACGCGGCGTGTCGGCCGGGCGGCCCCTTCGTGGACCGCTTGGGACCTCCGAGCGACCCCAGGAAGGGAAAAAACCTGGGGCGCTTGATTCTTGAGGCCACTGTGTCACCAGAAGGGTGGAGCTCGAAAGAAGACGATGGGGAGATGGCCGAAGCGCGGACGTCTTTCGATACATCGAGCTCAGTCAGTGAGCGGCTTCCTCGATCGTTGCCACGCCCACGGTCCGCAAGTAGCGATAGATCGGATCGTAGAACGCCGGCGCGCGGGTGTGGTCGGCCTCGTCGCCCGGCGGCACCACGATCACTGTGCCTTGCCGGGCTCGGGTGAGTAGTACGCGGTAAGCGTTGACCAGGTAGGCACGGCGGTCGTCCTTGCGGATGTGGGTCCAGCGGTCGCCCACGAAACTGTGATGCGACCAGGCCTCGCCGGCGTAGCGCAGGTCGCCGTCCCACACCACGCAGGTCCAGTCGAGCTCCAAACCCTGCACCTGGAACTCGGTGGCGACGTCTTCGAGGAAATAGGACGAGCGGGTGTCCTCCTTTCCGGCCAAGAACCAGTGAACGGGGTCGACCTTTACGCGAACGTCGATGGCATGGGGGCGAAGCCGCTGCGCTTCGGAGGACACTACGATGCCGTAGCGCTCGCTGCCCCGGGCGCGTGCGCGCAGCCAGGCCTTCGCCGCGGCGAGATCACGTGTCACACGAAGGGGGAAGCGGGCGGTTGCTTCGGGCAGCAGAGCCTTTGCCCCATCCACGTCGAGATCGAGCAGGCGGTTCACAAATTCGGAGTAGCGCTCCGAGCGGAACGAGCGCACCGAGGTGCCCAGATGCAGCGACTGCGCCTCGTGCAGCTTTTCGCGGGCCTGCACCTGCGCCTTGAGCGCGGCCACGGTGGTGTCGCCCTGCCCCAGCTCGGGCGATACATACACCTCCCACTCGGGGAACCGACGCTCGACCGAACCCAGCCACTCGGCAATGCCGGCCTCGCCGGTGTTGATCTCCTGCCCGTGGCCGACCAGACACACCACCACCGCCCAATCCGGGTGGCGATCGAGGCAGGAAATCAGGAACTCCGGCTCGGAAAGGTCGAAGCCCGCCTGCCCGCGCTTGCGCTGCATGAAGGCAGCCGTCTGTTCGCGGTTCCACGCACGCTGAGCCTCGTCGAAGATGGCGACGTGGTCGATCGGCGGCGCGGGATCGGCCAAGCCGTCGTCTCGAAAATGGTGGATGGCTTGAATGAAGCTCTTCACCTGTCGACGCGCCTCACCGACACCGAGCTTTCGACCTTGCTCCTTCTCTCGGCGGACACGATCTCGCGCCAGTGCTTCATGCAGGACCTGAACAAGCGGTCCGTTTCCGGAGAGATAGACGGCATGGAGTTCGGCTTCGGCATTGGTGCTCTGCGTGGCAACGTCTAGACCCACCAGCGTCTTGCCCGCCCCGGGCACGCCGGTGACGAAGCAAATTGCCTTTTGGCCTTGCTCGCGTGCCTGCGCGATGACTTGACTGACGAAACCGGAAGTTTGCCCGAGGTTGGCCGCATCACTGCGCGAAATGTCGGTCACGTCATGGCGAGCGTAGAGAGCCATCGCTGCCTCGACGATGGTGGGCGTGGGCCTATAGCGGCCGCGCACCCAGAGTCCGGCATCGATGCATGTCCCGTCGGCCAACTCCAAGGCCAACGCAACACCCAGCCCCAAGCTCTCAGGCGTGCATCGCATCGGCACAAACAGGTTTGACACCGCGCCATCCATCGCGGCCTGTACGGTGACGGTCTGGGCGTTCGTCGCCACCAGCACCGGTACCACCGGAATGTCGTGACTTGTCTCGTGGAAGTGCTTCAGATCGAGGGCGTAGTCGACCACCTGGTCAAGGTCCTGGGCGAGGAACGTCCCGGCGCCAACCTTGAACTCGATCACGAACACTGCATGCCGAAGCACCAGCACGGCGTCGATGCGCCGTCCAAGCCGCGGCACATCGAACTCGAGGAACAGATGTCCTTCATGCCCCCAAGGTGTGAGGGCACTGTGCAGGCACTCGATGCTTCCCTGCCATGCGGCAACTTGCGCCTGGTCGACACTGAATGCCGAGCGCTGCGTCAGCTCGCCGATCACGGCGCTGGCTTTGGCCGCCATAAAACCCGAGAGCTGTTGCCCGTAACCGTAGCGGCGGTAACCGCCCGGAATAGTCTGCTCTGGGGCCATGGCACCTCCAAGAAGTCCATCCAGGATAGCGCTCCCGGATCCCTATCGAACTTCTTTGCTGGACAGATCAACCGCCCGCCGCGCTTGCGCGCCACTGGCGCGCGCGCCGAGCGAACGCCCGCGCGCGTGAGCGCTCGGGCCGGGAATTCTGGGAGGAAGCCACAGCGATTTGGATGCGGCGCGGCTGGAGGTGAGCCGCCGCGCCTGCGCGCCAACCCCACCAGCGCGCAGGCGTGTCGCAGGCTGATGCCACGCTCGACCATCAAAGGGATCAAGGCGCGCCGTTACGCGGAGCTTATGGCGGCAGATCGCTCTCTGACTGTGAGAGTTACTTCATTAGTGCAACTGCGTTGCCGCGCTCAGCTGACACAAGAGCGTCCAGTTAGTTTCGGAACCCTGAGACTCTGCTCCTCGGACCACTTCTGCCGCCGGTTCCCTGCGCCCGATCGCGAGGGCCGTTCGCTTCGTGAAGTAGCACTGCAGAGCCATGAGCAGGCGACGTCTGTCGCCAGCAACCACGGCGTCCTTTATGTGTCCAGGACCGGCTGCCGCCATAATCTGCCGAGCGAGGAGGTCGTCGAGCGGCGCGCGGATCAGATCGCGGAAGCCGTCGATGAGTGCTGTCGTTGAAGCCACTTGATGCCCGGCCATGTTCCCCTCCCTCATGGACGTGTTGGGGGCCTTCGTTGCCGTCTCCAGTGCCTAGAACGATACCGACGGCTTCCACATCTTTGCCGCAGATCGAATGCCCGCAACTTGCGGAGGATTCGCGGCCTCACGCGGTACGCAGCTCGGGTTACGCGAGCTGCCGCGCCATGTCCTTGAACACCCCACCCACGATCAGCCGCAACTGACGATGTTCTCCGGGATGGCGAACCGGCTCCTCGCCAAGCTCGAGGCGGGCGAGCATCTCAACCGCTGCGTTGCGTAGCACTTGCAGCAGGTTGTCCAAGAGTTCGCCGGTGAGCTTCGGCGGCAGGCCCAAGGCTTCGCCGAATCCGAGCACATCGGTTCGACGCAGTTCGCCGAAGCAACGCGCGGCGCCCATCCTCACCGACAGTTCGGCCGCGCCCCAGGCGCCGGGTTCGGCGTAGCTTGTGGTCGAGAGCAGGTCGTAGTGGGGCGCCAGCACGATGCCCTTGGCATCGACGTGGAAGGACAGGTTCTTCAGATGCGCGTCGCCGTTGCCGATGAGTGCGTTGAACAGGCTCCAGCGCAGCAGGGCGAGGCGGGTGCGCGCCTTCTCGCGACACAGTGAGATCAGTCGCCCCAGGGTTTCCGGCGTGGACTGCTGGTACTTGAACACCCGATCCAGCGACAGCAGCTGGCAGGCATCCAGCACGTGGCGGCGCCGCACGTTTGGCCATTCCCCTTCGCGGTCGAAGCGCGCGACGGCGTAGACGGGCTCGGGCACGTAGCGCAGAAAGACGTCCGGCACCGGCAGGCCGACGGCCTTGGCGAGACGCATGCAGAACCACTCGTTCGCCGCCGTGTGCGGGTACTGCTCCACCTGCACGTGGTCGGGCTTGAGGATGACGGTCGACGGCGCTGCACCGACGGGCTCATAGAGTTCCTCGCCCAGCAGGATCGCCGGCAATTTGTGCTGGGCCCCCGCCATCGACATGCGCTTCGGCGCCTTGCCGCTGAGCGACTCCCGCGGCAGGGCGCGGATGCGGCGCGAGAGCTCGGCGTCTGGCAGCGGCTGCAGCCCACCCGCAGCGGGCGTGGTGTCGGGTGGCAGCAAGGTCAGTGCGCCGGCGGACTCCGCGCCGTAGTAGCTCAGAAGCCCGAAGGCGTCGGCCTGCGGCAGCTTGGCCTCCTGCGCCAGCAGTTCACGCGCGCCTTCCTCGGGCAGCAGGTTGTCGAAGAACCACTGCACCGGGCGCTGTGAGCCGCCGTCCTCGATGCGGCCTTGCGCGCGTGGCAGTGCGGGCGCCAGGTCGAAGCCATCGGCGGCGCGGCGCCAGTCTTGGTCATAGCTCAGCGACCAGTGCGACCCTGCGTCATCCAGCACCGCTATAGGCCGATCCCGGAACCAGACCTGCAGCGATCGCTGCGCCCCGTCCATCAGTCGGAACCCTCGGCATCTGGCACAGACAAGCGCAACTCAAGACCCAGTTCGTCGAGCAGGCGCAGCACGCGACCCAACTGGACGCTGGGTTTGCCCTTCTCGACGTCGCCCACGAACACATGGCTGGCGCCGATGATGGCGGCCAGATCGGTCTGACGCAGACCCTGCCGCTTGCGCTGATCGCGGATCAGGCGGCCCAGATCTTCGGCGGTGCGGATGGCGCGTTCCATGGCGGGATCCCCGAGTGGGTTTAGTTTTCGACACGCCGAGGGCGGTCTGCAGAAGAAACTAAGCCATGTGCGAGGGGGAGTAAATCTAAATTCCGGCTTAGATTGGGCGAGTTCAGTGCAGTGATGCCCAAGAATCTAAGCTGAACTTTAGTTGGCGATTCCGACCTGAGGCTAGGCGACTTGGGTGCGCTGCTGCCGGGAAGAGATTCACGGGCATCCAGCAGCCACACCCAGCGAGCTCAAGATCGGGCGTTATTCAGTCGGCGCGGCGGCGAGCGAACGCCCGTGCGCTGTGAAGCGCGCGGGCCGGGAATCACGTAAGGAAGTCATCGCGAAGCGATGGCGCGCCTGGAGGGATTCGAACCCCCGACCAATGGCTTCGGAAGCCATGCTCCGAACATGGTCGCGCTAACCTTTAAAAGTCGTCAGTTGGTGTGATCAGTTCAAAAAGGCGTTACAAAACAATGGCTTAAATTGTGATTGGTCGTTCGGTAGAAAGGGGCGATCACCGCGCAAGATCATTCGAGAGCGAACAAGACGTTCCCTTTCCCGCGTCACATGAGTCACAGCGCGCATGAGTAAGGGCTGATGGGCGACAGAGTCAGCCCCGAGCGCGGGGGCCGTCACACGCCCGCCAGCCTCACGGTTGCCAATGCTCAGGGGGAGCAGCGAGACCCCTGGCACTGTGAGGGGGGGCCTTGCCCCAAGCGGCAGCCTTGGTGATCGTCGATCTTTCGGGGATGGCAGGAACGGCAGCGGCCATCCATGCGAAGCCAGATATCGACGCGACCTCGGTGCGCCGAGATCCGCGCCGACGGAGATCTTCGATTCGTACCCGGGACGGTCCCGGGCGTGCCGTTGCTGAGGAACCGATGGCGCTCAGCGGCGCTTTCGGTCCAGGTCAGGCAAGCCGCATTTTGCAGGCGCGAGGCCGAGTCGCTCGGGCTGCAGGATCCTCAGGTCACGGCCGTTCACCTGGATGACCCCTTCGTCTTCGAGCACGGTGAAGCATCGGCTAACGGTTTCGATGACCAGGCCCAGGTAGCTGGCGATGTCCTGGCGGGTCATGGACAGCCGGAAGTGCGTGTGCGGTAGGCCGAGACGAAGTCGTCGTTCGGCGAGCAGGTGAAGGAACACGCTCAAGCGTTCGAGCGCCTGTCTGCGCCCCAGCAGCTGCAGGTGATCCTGGTCCTGGCCCATGCTTCTGCCGAGCATCCGGAAGAATCCCTGACTTGCTGGAAGCGTGCTGCGAGCTCCACTTCGCAGTCGCTGCGAGTTGATCTCGCATACCTCGGAGTCTTCCAACGCGATGGCACTCACGCGGTGGACGTCATGGCCCAGTGCATCCACGCCCAGGAGCTCGCCCGGGAAATGGAAGCTCATGACCTGCTCGTTGCCGTCCTCATCCACGGCCACCGACTTCAGTGAGCCGCTGGCCACGAGGAACAGATTCACCAATGGCGTGGCGACGTGGAACAGGGCCTGCCCTGCCTCCAGGACGCGGTGTCGACCGTGCACTTCACGCAGGGCTTCAGTGGCGGGCGAGTTCCAGAGTGGATCGCTGCCGACCAGTGGAGACAGCTGGCGCAGCAGTAGCGCATTGCAGTCGGTATGTGGGGTCTGGACCATGGCTTTCAGTGCCTCGAAAGACAGCGTGAACAAGCTTACCCAAGCGGCTCGGCTTCGCCCAGCTTGACCCAGATCAGCGACGCCAGGTGAAGCGTGCTGGCCCAATCCGAGCATGCCTACCCTCCACCTCGACCTCCGCGATCTGCCACCTCCGTTGCCCATGCAGCGGATCCTCGAGGCCTTGGACGAGCCGCTTCAGGGTGGGGCGTTCACGGCGCAAACTCCATTTTGGCCGGCTCCCCTGATCGATCGCTTGCGGTCGGAGGGCTACGCGGTCGAAGGGCGCATCGAGCCGGATGGCTCCGCCTGGATCGCGATCCATGTGCCTGCGGCCGCGTGAGTCGACTCGCGCCGGCCCAGGCGCCGCAGCCAGCCCTGCCCGCAGCCTTCCTGTTCGCGGCCCTGGCTTGGGGCGCAGGGGCCGGCTTTGCCCTGGCAGCAACAGACCCCGGCGCACTCTCCACGCGCTGGTCGCCCACCCTGCTGGCGCTGACCCACGCCTTCACGCTGGGCCTGCTCGGCAATGCCCTGGTCGGTGGTCTGCTGCAGTTCCTGCCAGCGGCAGCGGGGGGCGGGCGCCTGAGCAGGGCTTGGGGCCTTGCCGTCGGAGTCGCGCTCAACCTCGGGACCGGCCTGTTGCTGCTGCATTTTCACGGCGTGTCGCCGGTCTGGCCCGCCGCGGCCTTGCTGGGTACCGGCCTGTCGACAGCTGTCCTGGGCCTGTGGAGCGCGGTCGCCACCGTGCAGCCGCCCCCGTTACGCTCCGGGCTGCGAGTGAGCCTGCTTGGGCTTGTGCTGACCCTCGGCCTGGGCCTCTGGCTGCTCGCTGCACGCGCCGGCTTCATCGGGGGGGCGCGCCTGCTGCTGGTCGATCTACACGCAATGCTCGGCCTGTGGGTTTGGGTGTTTGGCGTGCTGCTATGCGTCTGCAGCCTTGCCGTGCCGATGCTGCAGGGCTTGGCGCGCTGGTCACCGCACGCCCTGCCGCGCCTGCTGGCGGTGAACCTCTGCTGCCTGCTGCTGGCAATTGCGCTGCGCACTTCGAACCTGCCGCTGGCTTCGGCTGCGCTGGCACTGCCGGTGGTGCTGACGGCTGCGCTGTATCTCTGGCATCTCCTTCATTCGCCTTGGCGTCGCAATCTGCCGCTGCGGGCCTTCTTCTGTCTGGCAACCATCGTGCTGATTCCGGCAGCGGTCAGCCTGATCCAAACGGAGCCGCCGCTGGGACTTCTCATCTGGGGGCTTGCCGGGCTAGCGCTACTGGTCTTCGCGATGGCCATCGAGATTCTCGCTTTCCTGGCCTGGTCTGCTCTGCAGCGACACATCGGCCGCGGACGCCGTCTGCCGGGCGTGCACCAGCTGCAGAGCGATCGCTGCAAATGGCTGGCATTCGGGCTCGCGAGCTTGGCCCTTCTGCTGCTCGGGCTGGGCTTTGGGCCCGTGGAGTCGCTGCGCACGTTTGGAGCCGCCCTGTTCGGAGCGGTGCACCTGCTTGGCATCGCCATGGCGATGGCAGGCTTCCTGCGAGCCAGGGCCTTTGCGCGCTCCGGCTGAACTGGCGGTGCGCTGATGCGCCTGAAAGAGTCGACCACCGGAGCTGACCCATGCACACGCCCAAACCTCCACTCGTATACAGCTGCTCCGGCTGTTCCAGCGCGGCGCAGATGGCAAATCATCTGGCGCTGCGTCTCGATCGCTGCGGTGCGGCGGAGATGTCCTGCATCGCCGGGGTGGGTGGTGGGGTAGAGGGGCTGGTCAAGACCGCGCGCAGCGGTCGCCGGATCCTCGCTCTCGACGGCTGCGTGCTGCACTGCGTGTCGGCGTGCCTGGCGCAGGCCGGAGTCCGGCCCGACTTGCACCTCACGCTGTCCGACTATGGCGTGAAGAAGCGCAAGCATGCCGACTTTGATCCAGCGGAAGCCGAGCGCGTTTTCGACGAAGCGGTTCAGCCTGCCGTGGCCCGACTGCAGCAGTGCGTCGTAAGCCCCCTAGACGAGGCACGAGCATCAGAAGATGACTGAGCCGAGGGTGCTGTCGTTGTCCGCGCTGCGTCTTGGCCTGGATGCAGTCGACGATGCTTTGGTGGTGCTCACCGCGGTTCGCGGCAGCCTCGCGACGCAGGTCGGGCGGGTCAAGCAACTGCGCGAGCTGCCTTTGCGAGATCCCGCGCGTGAGCGCGCGGTACAGCAGCGCGCGCATCGGCTCGGGCGTCATCTCGGCCTGGCACCGACGACGGTCGAGCGGATGATCCAGCTGCTGATCGAAGACGCCTGTCGTCGCCAAAATATCCCCGCGGCTGATCTGGATCAGGGCATCGGACTTGACCCCGGGCGCACTCTGGCGACCCTGCGCCAGCCGTCGAGCACGCCACGCATGTCCGCGCCCGCCCCGCAGTCCCTGCTGCGCCTTCTTCCTCCCCCACGGACCTGGGCGCCCCTGCTGCGCTGGCTGCCCCCCTCGACGCTGGCGCAGGCCTTTCAGCGCGCTGCAACGCAGGTCCTGGCTCCTGTTCTGGCGCGCGGTGATCTCGCCGCATTGGACGGACGGGTATTGGCGATCGAACTCAGCGATCTCGAACTGGGTTTCGTGGTGCGCGTCCGGGCCGCCAGTCTCCGCATAGACCCCCTTTGCGCGAACGACGCGATCGAAGCGCGGGTGCGCGGCAGCCTGACCGACCTGCTGCTGCTGGCGAGTCGACTGGAGGACGCCGACACCCTGTTCTTCCAGCGCCGACTGAGCGTGAGCGGCGACACCGAGTTGGGCCTGCTGGCGCGCAATCTGCTCGATCAGCTCGACTGGAGCCAGATCCCCCTGCCGCTGCGGATTGCGCTGAACCGCGCGGCGAAGCTCGCGGAAAGTGCGAGGCGCGCGTGGCGGCAGGCACAGGTGTCACCCGTGCCTGCAGTTCGTACCTGAACAATGCGTCGAGGCTGGCGCCTGACGCGCGATCTTCAGGGGGCGATCCGTACGCCGCCGGGTATCACACGTCGAACAGCGGCGCACCTCGCACGACGCAGGCGGACATGACGGGCGGAGCGGCCGCCACGGCGCGCTGCAGGCGATCACGCTCGTCGGACAGGACACACAGTGCGCTCGCGCAGGCTGACGAGGGCTCAAGCATCTGCAGCCGCAAGAGTGCGCTGTGTGCGGTGTCAATAAGCTCCAGCGCGTCGTTCATGTGTTCATGGCTCCGCTTGTTGATGTCCACGGCTGCTCTCCCTCGGCTCCAGCTCGACAAAAAAATCGGCCCGGCCCCACAAGGAACCGGGCCAAGGGACGGCTGAGGATGCCGTCCATGAAACCCCCTCGATCGCAGGGACCTCAAGCAATCCAGTCGACAGCTCGCGCAGGGCCGGGCACGAGGGCAGGACCCTCGACTGGCCGTCATGCGCGTGGACGCCAGTCGCGGTCCAACACTGGCTGGCCCCATGGCGTTCAGCCCAGTGCCCGCATGCCGGGCTCGCCGTGCCAGTAGCCGGCGGTGCAGCCGGCCGATCGGCTCGCAACGCTGCCGCGGTCGGAAAGATGCAGCCGGAAGCGGTGCACGACCGCGCCCATGTCCTGGGCCTGCGGCGACAAGCGCAACAGCCCGATCCCGCTGGCTTCGAGTTCGGCCCGCTCCGGTAGGAGATCGCAGATCTCCGCGCCCTGCACCTGCACGCCGTTCAAGGTGAGGAAGGGCTGGCC
This sequence comes from uncultured Aquimonas sp., assembly GCA_964586455.1. Classification (GTDB taxonomy): domain Bacteria; phylum Pseudomonadota; class Gammaproteobacteria; order Xanthomonadales; family Xanthomonadaceae; genus Aquimonas. Next base: position 2,551 of record CAZPHV010000032.1, on the reverse strand, counting down.
CTCGCGGGTGTCCAGCGGCAGGCCATCGGGATAGTCGATGCAGCGGAAGCCGCACTGGTCCTTGGCCAAGTCGAGCGCGCGCGCGGTGAAGCAGCGCGCCGACCACGACAGCGGCAGGCGACCCCAGGCCAGCAGCTCGAGTTCGGGCAGGGCATGCGCCTGCTCTGCGGCGGCGACCCGCAGCTCGGCCAGCAGTTCGCGGTTGAATTCGACATTGAGCACGAGCCTGAACAATCCGTCGTTCTGCAGCAGGCGCAGGCTGTCGAGGTTGTAGACATTGAGGCTGGGCCCGCCAACGAAGGGCAGGCCGCGTGAGGCGCAGACCTGCACCGCCGACATGTCGTTGGCTTCGATGCGGAAGCGGCCGTCGGCGGCCAGGTGCTCCAGCGCGCCGAGCTCGGACTCGGCCTCGATCAGGGCCAGCGAGGACAGCAGCACCTCGCGGCCGGCCGCCTGCTGCTGCTCGGCCAGCGCGATCCAGTCGCGTGGGCGCAGCTCGCGACGCTTGCTGCACACGGTTTCGCCGAGATAGACCACATCCAGAGGCCAGTCGAGGCTGGCGGCGTAGAAGTCCAGCATTTGCCGGCGCGGCCAGAAGTACTGCGCGGGGCCCAGGCTGAGTCGCATGTCCATCAGTGCCAGCTGCGGTGGTAGGGGCCGAGTGTGGTCTGGTGACCCTCGGCGTGAGCGGCCAGCGCGGCGTCCCATTCGGGCCTTTGCCGCCAGCCCTCTGGCGCGCGCTGCAGGCTGTCGATGGCGGCGCGCCAGACCCGCGTCACCGCGTCGACGTAGGCGCGGCCGCGCTGACGCCCCTCGATCTTCAGCGCCACGACACCGGCCTGCGCCAGCCGCGGCAGCAGGGACAGGGTGTTGAGGCTGGTCGGCTCCTCCAGAGCGTGGAAGACCTCGCCGCCGACCTCGAAGCGGCCCTTGCAGACGGTCGGATAGCCGGCCGCCTCGCCGGGCGCGTATTCGTCCAGCAGCACCTGGTTCAGGCGGACGCTGCGGCGGCCGTCGGCGTGGTCCTGCCAGCGCACGAAGCTGGCAGGCGAGCACACGCCGTGGCGGTTCGGCGATTGTCCGGTGACGTAACTGGAGAGCTGGCAGCGGCCCTCGACCATGATGCAGAGGCTGCCGAAGGCGAACACCTCCAGCGGCACCGGCGAGCGCTCGCAGACGCGCTCCACCTGCTGCACCGACAGCACCCGCGGCAGCACCGCGCGGCGGATGCCGAAGCGCTCGTGGTACCAGCGCAGCGCAGCCTGGGTGGTGGCCGAGCCCTGCACCGACAGATGCCGGTCCAGCGTGGGATGCGCCCGTGTCGCGTAGTCGAGCAGGCCGGCGTCGGCGGCGATGATGGCGTCGGCGCCGAGCTCGGCGGCGCGGTCGACCGCGGCCTGCCAGTGGCCCATGCGCGCGGCGCTGGGATAGGTGTTCAGCGCGATGTAGACCTTGCGGCCGCGGGCATGCGCATAGGCGACGCCGGTGCGCAGGTCGTCCTCGCTGAAGTTCAGGCCCGGGAACGCGCGCGCATTGGTCTGGTCGCGAAAACCCAGGTAGACGGCGTCGGCGCCGGCATCGACCGCGGCAGTGAGGCCGGACAGGTTGCCGGCAGGACAGACGAGCAGCATGGGCGGGTTCCCGCTGAAGGAGCCCGCATGCTCGGAGCGGCGATCGGGCGGCGCCCTGATCTGGGTCAGGCCAACCCGTGTCAGGTCGCGGCTGCGCTCCAATGAGCAGGCTCGGGCTTGACTGCGATCAGCGCCCGGGCGCGCCGCCGACGTCAGTCTGTTGCCGTTCCCACCACCTGAGGCGTCGAACGCCATGAGCGAGTCCTTCCCAGAACTGCTGGCCGATCTCAACCGCCAGATCAGCGCGCTGCGAGCCGAGGCACCCAAGACCATGCAGGCCTTCTCGGGTCTGGCTCGCGCGGCGCTCGAGCCCGGCGCGCTCGACACCTGCACCAAGGAGCTGCTGGCAATCGCCATCGCCATCGCGGTGCGCTGCGATGGCTGTATCGGCTTCCACGTCAAGGCCGCGCTGGCTGCCGGCGCCAGCAAGGCGGAGATAGTCGAAACGATCGGTCTAGCAATCTATATGGGCGCCGGCCCGTCGATGATCTATGGGGCCGAGACGTTGCGCGCGCTCAGGGAGTTGGGCGGCGAGGCCTAAGAGGGCGGCGACAGTCCTTCTGTCGATGATTTCGACGGTGACCAATCAGGCCAAGGCGCCCTGGATGATCATCGATGGGGCGTTCAATAGCCATCGGCTGGTTGAGATTCTTCGAGGCCTTGGTCAAACATAGTCACGCAAGGTGTTCCTGATTCTGGATAACGTTGGCGGCCATCACAGCAAGCCCGTAGGGGCCTGGCTGGCTGAGCATCAGGAGAAGATCGCGGTGTGTGACCTGCTCCGCTACAGCGCTGAGTTGAATCCTGACGAGCGACTCAACGCCGAACTGAATCACGCGCTCGGATCCCGGGTGGCGCTGCGCACGAAGGCTATTGATTCGGTACGAAGAAGCTTGAACTTCTTGGTCGTGTCGGTGTCA